>NZ_BAAAUX010000020.1:138695-227110 GCF_039534165.1 Saccharopolyspora taberi
GCGCCACCCTTCCACTGGGCGAGCACCGGCTCCATCTGGCCGTTCAGCGTGTTGACGGCCTGCTCGATGTTGCCGCGGACCTCGTCGATCTGACCCGACGCCTTGTCAATGATCTCGACGTCACCTGCGAAACCGCTCATTGCGGGATGACCCCCTTCATCGGTGTGTGGTCACTGAAGTTCGGATGAACCTACGACGCAGACATTGCCACGACCGGTTCCCGGTTGTCCCGGATTTCGCCGCAACCCGTTGCGGAGGTAAACGTTGATCGCGGAACCCGCTGGTCAACGCAGGATTTGCGCTTGGGAAAAGTCGAGATCGCTGCCGTCCGACGGCGTTTGCTCCTGCGATTCCAACGATTCCGACACATTCTTCCCATCGTCCACATCGGACTCCTCGGCCGGGAACCGCTCGACGTCGAGCCCGACCCGGTCCCGGTAGTCGGCGGCCGACTGGAGCCGCTTCGATCCGGTGCCCTCCGGCTTCAGCTCACCGCTGCGGATCCGGTCGCCGATCTCCCTGCTGCGCCTGCGGAAACCCTCGGAGTTCTCGTGCGCCTCGGCCTGCGCCCGCCGCCCCCGGCTGACCGCGGCGCCGAGCGCGTCGCGCAACCGCGCCATCGACTGGTCGGACTCGTTCATGGCGATGCCTCATTCTTCCCACGACGGCGCTACCGGACCGCGAGGGAACCGATCACGTCGGCGCACGCGCCTGCGACCTCCTGCTTGCTCGCCGCGGTCCACTGGCAGCCGATGCTGACCTGGAACTGCTTCTCGTGGACGACGTACCACTCGACCGTCGAACCCGACAGCTCCTCCCGGTAGTAGACCACGTTGCGCCCGGCGAAACTCGCGTCCTCGTCGAAACCCGACAACTGCTTGCCCTGGTTGATCAGGGTCTGGTAATCGTCCCGCAGCGCCTGCACCGCACGCGCACGCCCGGCCTGGGTGTCGTAGCCGAGCTGGCCCTCCTGCACCACGATGCTGCTCGGCCCGCCGCTCTCCGGCGCGATCACGGTCTGCCACAGCTGCGGATCGCCGCCGGTCTGCCGCCAGGTCGCCGGGTAGGAGAACTCGTACTGGTACTGCGCGATCCGGCGCGGCTCCTCGGACGGCGCGGACCCGCCGCCGTTGGCGAGCGCGATCGTGGTGGCGACGCCGACCACGACCAGCACCGCGGCGGCGGCCCCGACGACCCAGGGCAGCTTGCGCCTGCTCGCGGTGGACTTCTTCCGCCCGGTCGCCACCGGCCGGGTCTGGTCGCTGCCGCCGATGACGATGGTCGAGGCCCGGCTGAGCGAGTCGCCGGACGTGGTGCCTGGTCCCTGCGGCGCCTGCACCGGATGGCCACCGGAGTGCGGGCCGGGCAACGGGTACTTGCGGACCGTGCGCTCGCCGCCGCTCCAGCCGCCGGAGGGCGCCAGCCCGCCGGTGCGCTCGGGATCCAGCCGGACGGCGCGCAGCGCGCCGCGCGCGACGACGGTCTCCGGCTGGTCCAATGTGGTCGGAACGATCCCGGTGCGCTCGTGGATGAGCCGGGCGACCATCGGGATCCGGCTCGACCCGCCGACCAGGAACACCCCGGCCAGCTGCTGCGGGGCGACCTTGCCCTCGCGCAGCGTCGCCAGCACCAGGTCCGCCGCCTTGCCCAGCGGCTGCGCGATCAGCGCTTCCAGGTCGGCGCGGGTGACGTGGGCGTCGGAGAACGGCGGCGGCATCGGGACGTCGGTGTAGGTGTGCCGGGACAGCGTTTCCTTCGCGCCCCGCACGTCCTGGCGCAGCACCCGGCGGCGCCGCCGGTCGGCCATCTCGCGGCCCTCGACGAGCTGCTGCCACGCGGCGGGGTCGGTGCCGGAGACGATGCCGCCGATGTGGTCGAGCAGCGCCTGGTCGATGTCGGCGCCGCCGAAGTTCGGCTCGCCCCTGGTGGCCAGGACCTGGAAGGCGCGGCCGCGCTTGGCCACGACGCTGGCGTCCACGGTGCCGCCGCCGAGGTCGAGCACCGCGAGGGCGCCGCCGTCGGGCAGGCCGTAGCCCGCGGAGTGGAACACCGCCGCCGCGACCGGTTCCGGGACCATGACGAGTTCCTTGGCCAGGCCGGTGGCCGCGCCGCGGAGTTCGTTGGCGCGCACCGAACCCCAGTCGGCGGGGTGGGTCAGCACGAGCAGGTCGACCGCCGCGCCGCCCGCGTAGCGGCGGGCCTCGCCCACCGCGCGCTGCAGCACCGAGCGGACCACGTCGCCGACCTTGAGCACGCTGCTGCCCAGCAGCAGTTCTCCCTCGTCGATGCGGCGCTTGGGGTGCGGCTCGAACCTCGACGGGTCGACCGCGGCCTGCCGCTCCGCCTCGTGGCCCACGAACAACGTGCCGTCCGGAGCGGCGAAGACCGCGGAGGGCACCAGCGGCTGCCCGTCGATCACGACGACCTGTGGTTCGCCGCCACCGACGGAGACCACGGTGCAGGTGCTCGATGTGCCGAAGTCGATCGAGACGTGCAGGGACACCCAGAACTCCTTCACCGTCGGCGGATCGCAGGTCCCCCGACGTCGTCGTCCGGCCGCCGCGATCGGGCGAGGCGGCCGGTTCCCCCGCGCACCCTAGAGGTTATGGGTACGAGCGCTCCAACAGTCTGCCCCGGATCGGGTGACCTTCGCGAGCAACCCGCACATACTGCCACCCGCACGGCCGGAGCTGCGCGTTCCGGGAAAACCGGGGAGGAAACCGAAGAGCCCCCTCCGCGGTGGCGGAACCGAGGAGAGCGGAAGCGGGGCCGACCTCGACGCAGTCACCTTCGGACCGCCGTGGCTGGACTTCCGCCGACCGACAACTCCGCACGGCACCTGCGCGAGCGCAGCGAGATCGACTGGATCACCGAACCCACCTGCCTGCCGTGCTGGAACGTCCTGACCGGCAGGTGACGAGCCCTGTCCGGCGCTCCCTCCCCACCACCGGACCGCACGATGGCCGGGCGCGGCCTTCCCCCGATCCGCGCCCGGCCATCACCCCGAAAACCGAAGAGCCCCCTCCGCGGTGGCGGAAGGGGCTCTGCGGTTCAGCGCGTCACTGCGGCGGCGGCAGGAACGCCGTCTGGATCATCTGCGGTCCGCCCTTGAGCGAACGGCTGACCAGCGTGCCCCGGCCCGGCGGCAGCTGCCGCGACTTGATGTTGCCGACCAGCTGGCCGTCGTCCTTGTTCGCGCTCATCGCGAGACCCGGCGACGACGACTCGCGCATCTTGCCGATGATCGGCTCGTACAGCGAGCGGTTCGCACCACCGGAGTTCCGGGCGATGACGAAGTGCAGACCGACGTCCGACGCCTGCGGGACGAAGTCCGCCAGCGGTGCCAGCGGGTTGTTGCCCTGCGGCGCGACCAGGTCGTAGTCGTCGACCACGACGAACAGCTCCGGGCCGCTCCACCAGGAGCGGTTGCGCAGCTGCTCCTGCGTGACGTCCGGCCCCGGCAGCCGCTTCTTCAGCGACTTGACGATGTCGCCGACGTTGCCCTTGAGCTGGTCGGCACCCACCGAGTACTCCAGCAGGTGGGTGTTGAGGAATCCGAGCATCGTGCGGCGGTAGTCGACCAGCAGGATCAGCGCCTCCTGCGGCGTGTACCTGGTGGTGATGCCGCGCAGGATCGTGCGCAGCAGCGCCGTCTTGCCCGACTCCCGCTCGCCGAAGGCGTAGAAGTGCGGCTCGGCCTGGAAGTCCAGGAAGACCGGGTTGAGGCCCTCCTCGTTGATGCCGATCGGCACCAGCTTCGGACGCTGCTGGTGCTGGTCCGGCGTCGGCAGCTGCTCGTAGGGCAGCAGGTCCGGCAGCAGGCGGACCTGCGGCGCCGGGCGGCCCTGCCAGGAGCTCTTGACCCGGTTGACCAGGTCGTTGACGCCCTCGGCCAGGTCCTCGTTGTAGAGCTCCCAGCCCATCCGGGCCGGCCTGCGCTCCTGCTCGGCGGCCTCCAGCTCGGCACCGACGCGGTCGCCGATGTTCTCGCTGTCGACGCGCGGGAGCGCGGTCAGGAAGTGCAGCTCCGACGGGTGCAGACCGCGGCCGGGCCGTCCACCCGGGACGTTGACCGCGACCTTGCGGTTGATCTCCGACTCGGAGGGGTCACCGAGCCGCAGCTCCATCCGGGTGCCGAGCAGGTCCTTGAGCGCCGGGCGGATCTCGGCCCACCGGTTCGCCGAGACGAACACGTGGACGCCGAAGGTCAGACCCTGCGCGGCCAGGTTCAGCACGTCCTGTTCCAGCGTCTCGAAGTCCTGGCGGAACGCCGCCCAGCCGTCGATCAGCAGGAACACGTCGCCGTACGGGTCGTCGTTGATCTCACCGCGCCGCTTGCGGTTGCGGAAGTCGGTGATGCCGTCGATGCCCTGGGCCTGGAAGCGGCCTTCGCGCTCGGCCAGCAGCGCCTTGAGCTCCTGCACGGTCCGGCGCACCGTGTCCGGGTCGCGGCGACCGCCGAAACCACCGACGTGCGGCAGGTTCCGCAGCGCCGACATCGAACCACCACCGAGGTCGATGCAGTAGAACTGCACTTCCTGCGGGGTGTGGGTGAGCGCCATCGAGGTGATCAGCGTTCGCATCACGTTCGACTTGCCCGACTGCGGACCACCGACGACCGCGCCGTGACCGGCCGCGCCGCCGAGGTCGAGCATGAAGTGGTCCTGCCGCTGGTGGTACGGCACGTCGACCAGGCCGACCGGCACCTGCAGCCTGCCGCTGCCCGCGTAGCCGACGGCCGTGTAGCCGCGGTCGTCGGAGGACTGCAGCGGCGGGAGCAGCGTGTCCAGCGTCGGCGGGGTGTCCAGCGGGGGCAGCCACACCTGGTGCGCGGGCGGACCCTGGTTGATCGTCTTCTGGACGATGATCTGGAAGTCGGTGGGAGCCAGCTCGTCCTGCGGCTCCTCCTTCTTCTCCTCGACCGCGGGCTTCTCCGGTTCCGGGGGCTTCTCGACGAAGTCCGGGATGAACAGCCGCGGCTGCTTCTCACCGGTGACCGGCGACGCGGCCGAACCCGCGGGCCTGCGCCCGCTGGTCTGGTGCAGGTAGCCGGACACGAACGCGGCGCGGAACCGGTCCATGCCGTTGGGGTGCTTCAGGTAGCCGTGACCACCGGTGGCGGGCAGGTCCGCGGCGTCCGGGATGCCGATCGCGGCGCGGGACTCCGCGGCGTTGAAGGTCTTCAGACCGATCCGGTACGACAGGTGCGAGTCCAGGCCGCGGAGCTTGCCCTCCTCCAGCCGCTGGGACGCCAGCAGCAGGTGGACCTGCAGCGACCGGCCCAGTCGACCGATCATCACGAACAGCTCGGCGAAGTCCGGCTTCTGCGACAGCAGCTCGGAGAACTCGTCGATGACCACGAACAGCGCGGGCAGCGGGTCCTGCGCCTTCTCGTCACCGGCGTCGCGCATCTTGCGGTAGTCCCAGACGTTCTTCGCGCCCGCGGCCTGCAGGACCTCCTGGCGCCGGTTCATCTCACCGGCCAGCGCGTCCTGCATGCGGTCGATCAGGGTCGCGTCGTCGCCGAGGTTGGAGATGCTCGCCGAAACGTGCGGCGCGGGCTCGAAGCCGTTGAACGTCGCACCACCCTTGAAGTCGACCAGCACGAAGTTGAGCATCGACGAGGAGTGCGTGGCCATCAGGCCGAGCACGATCGTGCGCAGGAACTCGGACTTACCGGAACCGGTCGCACCGATGCACAGGCCGTGCGGGCCCATACCGCCGGACGCGGTCTCCTTGATGTCCAGGTGCACGATGTCGCCGTACTCGCCGGGTCCGATCGCGACCCGGTACAGGTCGTCCTTCTGGCGGGGGCGCCAGGCCTCGTTGATGTCGAAGGTGACCGCGTCACCGGCCAGGCCCAGCTGCTCGATGTAGTTCAGCGGCGTGGTCAGCGGCTCGTAGCCACCGCTGTCGGCCTCGGCCGCGGCACCGCCGGCGACCCGGTACGGCGACAGCGAGCGGGCCAGCGAGGTGGCCTCCTCCATGCTCAGCGAGTCCGGCTCGCCGAACCACTCGACACCGCTGCCACCGCGGGCACCGATGCGGTCCTCCTCGACGACCATCCGCATGCCGCGGCGGGCGGTGATCTGGCCGAGCGAGTCGGACAGGTCGATCATGGTCACGCCCGCCATGCCGCCCTCGACGATCAGCGCCTCCTCGCGGCTGATCTCGGCGTCGTCGATCAGGATCACCACGTGCGGCTGGCCGTCCGGCGGGGCCGCGTTGCGCTGGAAGCGCGGGCGGTCGGCGAGCTGCTCGGACAGCATCTCCTCGACCGCGCGCAGCGAACCGGCCATCAGCCGCATCTGGCCGATGCCGTCGGTCTCGCTCGGGTGCTGGGCGTGCGGCAGCCACTTCACCCAGTCCCACTCTCGGCGGGCCCGGCCGCTGCTGGCGACGGCGATGATCACGTCGTCGGGGGTGTGGAAGGTGGCCAGCTGGCACAGCATCGCGCGCGCCAGCCCGCGGGTCAGCTCGCGGTCGCCCTGCAGGCCGACGGCGGCGAAGCCGCGCAGCGAGGTCGCGATCGGCAGCCCGGCGACCAGCGAGTGCGCCCGCACGAAGCGGCGCAGCGCCAGCGTCGTGATCGGCTCCAGCTCGTCGACCGGACCGGTCTGCGGCGGAACCAGGCGGGTCTCCAGCCGCTGCGAACCGCGGCCGACCCGGACCTGGCAGAAGTCGTTGTCGTTGGTGCGCCGCTCCCACATCCGGCGGCTGCCCGCCGCGATGGACCACAGCGTCTGCGGGTCCGGGTGCACCCACTCGCGGGCCAGCCGCTGCTCGTCGGCGGCCTCGCGGGCGCGGTCGCGCATCTGGCCGAGGTAGCGCAGGTAGTCCTTGCGGTCCTCGTTCATCTCGGCCTTCTTCTGGCCGTTGTCCTTGCCGCCGCCCGCCATCATCCCGAAGGTCGAGATGAGCATCATCATCGGCATCATCATCATCATCGGGTTGTCTTTGGCCCGCTGAAGCATGAAGACCATCATTCCGAGCGACGCGACGATCATGACGCCCGGAAGGACCTTCTGGATGACGTTGCCGGGGATCGTCCGCGGGATCTCCGGCGGTGGTTCGAGGTGCACCTCCCCGCCCGGTGGCCTCGGAGCGGCCAGGCGTGGCGTTCGCTTGAACTGCAGCGTGCTCACCGGACGCAGCACCCTTTCCCTGTCGACGTGCTCGGAATGCTTCGGACGCGAGCAGCATTCTGTACTGTCCGCACCGCCGACGGCAGCGGGGTGGGCGGAGAACGGGGTCCAGACGTGACCAATCAGATATCAACCGGTTGGCACTTCTTGGACCAAACCCATCACCCGTTCGCGGTCGGTGCGGCCATACTAGGGGCGCTCTCCGGCCGGGCGGGCGGGTTTCGCGAGAAACCCTCGGCTTGATTTGATTCACCGACCACGGCCGGATCGAGCCGACAGGACGGACACAGTCAATGCAAGGACCAGAGGAGTAGGGGGCCCAAGTGGCGACCGGGACCACGGTGTTCAGCCGCGTGACAGTGGTGGCGCCGACAACTCGTATCGACCTGGCGCTGCCCGCAGACGTCTCGGTGGCTGACCTGCTGCCGATGCTGCTGGACTTCGCCCGCGAGGCCACTCCGGACGGCGGATCGCGGCACGGCGGCTGGTGCCTGGCCAAGCTCGGCGAGGACGAGCTCGACCCGAGCCAGACGCTGGCGTCGCTCGGCATCGTCGACGGCGACATGCTGCAGCTGCGCCGCCGGTCGGACAATCCGCCGCCGCCGCTGTACGACGACGTCGTCGACGCGCTGGCCGAGGCGGAGCCGGGCAGCTACCGGCCCTGGACCAAGGAGACCGCGCAGAAGATCGGGCACATCTCCGGCGCCCTCGGGCTGATCGCCGCGGCGATCGGGCTCGGCGTCGCGGGCCCGGCGGGCCTGCTGCACCCGGAGATCGGCAGCACGCTGTCGATGGTCTACCAGATCATCGCGGCGGTCGTCGGTGTCGCGGTCGCGATCCTGGCGACCGGTGTCGGCTCGATCGTCGCCCGAGCCCACGGCGCGGCCACGACGGGCACGGTGATCGCGGCGGCCGGTGGTCTGCCGATGGCCTTCGTCGGTGGTTTCAACATCGTCCCGGGCTCCGACCTGTCGCCGAAGCTGCTGCTGGCCAGCGCGCTGGTGCTGATCTTCTCGTCGGTGTCGATCATGGTGATCGGCGCGGGCATCGTGACCTTCATCGCCGCGGCCACGGTCTCGGCGTTCGGGGTGATCTCGTTCATCATCGCCACGCTGGTCCCGGCCGACACCGTCGCCCCGGCCGGCATCGCCGCCGGTGCGGCCGCGGTCGGCCTCGCGGGCATCTCGCTGCTGCCGCGGATCACGATCCAGCTCGCCAAGCTCCCGCTCCCGCACGTCCCCGGCAACGCCGAGGACCTCAAGGAGGACCAGGGCTTCCCGGACTACCGGCAGATCGAGAAGCAGACCGGTCTCGCGCACCGGTACATGACCGGCCTGATCATCGGCTGCGGCCTGACCGCGGCCATCGGCGCGGTGCTGTCGACCACCAGCATGTCGATCTGGGGCGCGGCGATGTCGGCCGTGGTCTCCGCGGTCCTGCTGCTGCGCGGCCGCAACTACGCCAACGGCAGCCAGGCGGTCGCCCTGCTGATGTGCGGTCTGCTCGCCGCGCTGGGCGTCACCGCGGGCCTGATCGTCCAGGTCGCGCTCTCCCCGCTGTGGGTGGCGTGGGTGTTCCCGCCGCTGCTGCTGCTGGGCATCCTCGCGCTGATCTTCGGCGTGGTCTTCCCGAACCGCCGGTTCTCGCCGGTGCAGCGGCGCATGGTCGACATCCTCGAAGCGGTGCTGATCGCGCTGGTGCTGCCGCTGGCGCTGGGCGTGATGGACCTCTACATGACGGTTCGCGACCTCAACCTCAACCTGTTCTGAGGGGCGGCGTGATGCGCTCAAGTTCCACACGCCTGCGGCGCGCGCTCGCGTTCTCCGCGGTGGTGGGCATCGCGGTCCTCGGACCCGCGATGCCCGCCGCCACGGCGCAGGACTTCGTCCCGCCCCCGCTGCGGCCGACCAGCGTCCCGGGCGGAGCGCTGGGTCCGCTCGGCGGGTACGAGCAGACCCAGGGCTGCATGCAGGGAAACCCCGGCGGCGGCACCATCCAGGAAAAGCCGTGGAGCCAGCTCACGCTGGGCTTCGAGGAGGCCCACGAGCAGGGGCTGCGCGGCGCGAACCAGACGGTCGGCGTGATCGACACCGGGGTGAACCCGCACCCGCGGCTGCGGCTCAACGGCGGCGGTGGCAGCTCGGTCCCGCAGGGCGGCGCGAACACCGACTGCGACGGTCACGGCACGATCGTGGCCGGGATCATCGCGGCGAGGGAGGACCCGAACACCGGGTTCGTCGGTGTCGCGCCGGACGCGACCATCATGTCGATCCGGCAGTCCTCGAAGCTGTGGCAGAACAAGGCCGAGAAGAAGACGATCGGCGACACCCAGACGATGGCGCAGGCCATCCAGCACGCGGCGGACTCCAACGTCAGCGTCATCAACATCTCGCAGTCGTCCTGCCAGGCGATTTCCGCCGCGAGCAACCCGAACGACCCCTACAACAACATGCTCCACCAGGCGGTGAAGAACGCCTACGACAAGGGGATCGTGGTCGTCGCGGCGGCGGGCAACGCCCAGGACGCCTGCCAGAAGAACCCGTCCGGCAGCCCGACGACCGCGGTGCTGCCCGCGTGGTTCGACGACTACGTGCTGACCGTCGGATCGGTCGGCCAGCAGGGTCAGCCCTCGGAGTTCACCGTCCCCGGCCCGTGGGTCGACGTCGCGGCGCCGGGCGAGAACCTGATCTCGCTCGACCCCGGCAAGGGCGGTGACGGACTGGCGAGCCAGATCGCCGCGGGTGCGAACGGCCAGATGCAGCCGATCCAGGGCACCAGCTTCGCCGCCCCGTACGTCTCCGGGCTCGCGGTGCTGATCAAGGAGAAGTTCGCCCAGGAGGGCAAGCCGACGAACAACTCCGAAGCCGCCAAGGAGGTGATGGAGCGGATCGAGACAACCGCTCTGCACCCCGGCGGCAACAACAACCGCAACGACATCGTCGGGTACGGCATGGTCGACTTCATGGCCGCGCTCAGCGACGTCGTGCCTGCCGAGTACGGCAAGGAGCCGAAGCCCGCGGGCGCGGTCCGGCTCGACGCCGACGTGATCCCGCAGAAGGACTGGCCTGCTTTGATGGTCGCCGTCGGCGGGGCGCTCGGCGGCGTTGCCGCCGTTTTGTTCACGGCTTTTTTGGTTAACGCCGTTCGGAACGTTCGGGCTCGGCAGGCCGAGGCTCGGGGGCGGGAGTAGGCGGTTTTTCGTAGGGGGCCCGGTGTCTGCCTTTGATGCGGGTGCCGGGCTTCTTGCGTTTTGTAGGCCGAAGCGGCTTTGCCGGTTCGGCTGCGGTTTCGTGGGGGGTTTCCGGGGCGCTCGCCGCCCCCGGACCCCAGGCAGGTCTCCGGGATGAGTCTCCGCGGTCCGCTGCGGTTCGGTTGGGGTGGTTCTCATCCCGTCGACCTCCACGGAGGGCTATCAGACCGCGTCAAGGGGGCCGTTTCGTTGTTGTCTTGCGGTTTTGCTCGGTGGTGCCCCCTTGACACGGTCTGATCGGGCTTTGCCAGGTCGACGGGATGAGAACCAAACCCCGCCCTTGTAGGTGGGGGCATCTGCTGGGCGCGTTAGGTGTTGTGGGGGCGGTTCAGAGCTTGCGGACCCAGGTGACAGCCCAAAGCAAAAGAACCCGGCTCCGTCCACCTTGGACGGTGCCGGGTTCCTGTCTTGCGGCGGCCTTCAGATCACCGGGGGTGCGGCGTCTCCTACGCCTGCGGAGCCGGTTCGCCGGGGCTGTGCCGTGTTGTCCTTGGGTTCGGGGGCCTTCTGCTTCGGGTCCTCGCCGATCACCGCGGGTGGGACCGCTTCCGGGGTGCCGAACAGGTCCTCGGGCTTGGTCTTGAGTCTGGACTGGTTCTGGCGGTCCTGGGCTCCTCCGCCCATCATTCCGGCCATCGGGCCCATGGGCATCATCCCGCCCATCATTCCGCCCGTCGCGGCTGCCGCCGCTCCGCCCGCCGCTCCCGCGACCGGCGCTGCCGCCGCAGGCGGCGTCGCCGACGGCTCCGCCGCTCCCGTGGCGCCTCCCGGCGCCAGGTCCGGCGCTTCCGCCGCCGCTGGCGGCGCCGCGGCTCCTGCTCCTCCGCCGGAATCAGCGGCTCCGCCGCCTCCGCCTCCGCCCGGCGCAGGCTCGGGCGGCGCGGGCGCGGGGGGAGCGGGCGCGGGAGGAGCGGCAGGCGACGCAGCCGGAGCAGGCGGCGCGGCGGGAGCCTGGAAGTCCCAGTTCCCCTCGGGCATCCGCTTGTCGAACCGCACGTCCCCGATCGCCTTGCCGGACCCCAGCTCGTCGCAGAACCGCGCGAAAGCCCGGAAGGCGTCCTCCACCGACGAGAACAGCTCCTCCGCCGGACCGTCCAAATCGGACAGGTACTTGCGCGCTCGCTGGTCCCCCTCGTGCGGCACGACCAGTGCCTGCGACACCGAATCCGCCGTCTCGGCGATCGTGTCCCCGATGTCGGTCAGCAGCTCGTCGACCGTTTCCGCCGTGTGGTCCAGGGCCGCCGCCAGCGCGCGCATCGCGTCCACCAGGTCGTTGCCCGCCAGTCCGGCGTCCTGCATGTGCGCGAGGAAGGCGTCCGCGTCCGCCCCCTGCCAGGAGCTGTCGATGCCGCCGAGCTTGCCCGCGACGTCACGCGCGGCCTTCTCCACCCGGTCCGCCGTGCGGCGCCAGACCTCCGCCGCTTCCTTCATGTCCTCGGCTCGGCCCACGGCCTGCTCGAAGCGTTCCCGCACCGGGTCCGACACCGCCAGCTCGGCGGCGACCTCGGTCAGGTAGTCCAGGTGTTCGGCGACCTCGGCCGCGATTCGGGAGCCCCGCATCGTCTACCACTCCTGCTTCCGCGCGATGTCCTCGGCGTTGTCGTCGTCCCCTCCGGTGTGGAAGTCCACGACCTCGCGGAGCTCTCGCCCCGCCCCGGTCAGCACCTCGCTCGCACGGCTCGCCTGGTCCCCGAGCAGCCCGGCCAGCCGCTGGTAGGCGTCGGCCGCACCTTCCTTCCTGCCCAGCTCCCCGAAGGACTCCGGCTCCAGCCGGGCCCCGTCGAGCTCCCGCCGCGCGTTCCCGATCTCCTCACCCGCGGCCGTCACCTCGTCCGCGTACTGGGTGAGCCACTCCGTGTCGACCCGGATCCCCGACATCGCCACACCTCCCCGCCTCGTTGCTCTTAAAGCGCGTCCGCCCGCAGCTCCTCGTCGGTGCTGCGGGCGGACTCGCTGTTTCCTCGGACGTCGTCGGGGAAGTGCCGGTTCCCCGTTCGGCTCAGCTGCCTCCGGTGGCGGCCTGCTGCTTCGGCGGCGGCGGCCGGTTCACCGCACCCGGCGGCACCGGGATCGAGTCGTAGACGAAGCTCGCCTGCGCCGGATCCAGGAAGTCACCCGTGGGCAGCGTGGGCGGGTTCCCGCGCAGCAGCCACGAAGGACCGTCCCTGAGGTCGAAGACGCTGCCGATCACGCCCAGTCCCTGCGCCGTGGCGACGTCCTTGATGCCGTAGGTCACGCCCTGGTCGGACACCAGGACGATCGGACCGCTGTCGCCCGCCTCGTTGGCCGCACCGCGGATCACGGCCGCCTTGCCCGCCGGCATGTAGAAGTAGTCGACCTTCGGCCCGTTGCCGTCGTGCTGGGCCAGCTTCACCGGTGCCTTCGCAGCGGGCGAACCCTGGTTCAGGGTGACGGTGACGTGGTGCTCGTTGTTGATGTTCTGCCAGCTCAGGCAGGAGGTGTCGGACTCCTGGAAGGACACCGGCTTGGACACCGCCATCGGGAAGGTGTCCAGCTTCAGGTACGCGCTGGTGGGCGCGTCCTGCGCGTCGGTGATCGCACCGGTGCGGTCCGGGATCTCCCGGCTGCTGCTGTTCGAGGCGTGCAGCAGCGCGGCCGCACCGGCCGAGATCTGCTGCTTGCCCTCGGACAGCAGCACGAAGTACTGGTCCGGCTGGTCCGGGATGTCCCGCTTGACCACGTCGCCGACCTTGCCCTGCGGCATGTTGTAGCTGACCGGGTCGCCCTCGTTGGGCACGTCCGGGATGTTCAGCTGCGGCACCGAGGGAATCGCGTTGAGCATGTTCGTGCTGATCGTGCGCGGGGTCTTGCCCTGCAGCCCGAAGATGTCGGCGATCACCTTGTCGCTGCTGTCCACCTTGGCCTTCACGGCCTGGGTGTGGACCTGGTTCGGAATGCCCTCCACCCGGTAGACCAGGTACTCGTCGCCGGAGGTCTGGTCCTTGACGTAGAGCGACTGCTCCGGGGCGAGCGGGGTGCCGTGGTTGGCGTCACCGCCGATCACGGTGGTCTCGATCTTGGTGGAGCTCTCGATGCTGGCGGCGTTGAGGGTGTTCTTGACGTCACCGACGTCGCAGATCGCCCATGCCGGCAGCGCGCCGTTCTTGGCGTCGGGCAGGTAGGTGGGGGCGTTGACCATGCCGGTGCGGGGACCGCGCGGGAACTCCGCCAGCGCCGCCTCCTTCACCGTCGTCGGCTGCGGCGGGCCGCCCTGACCACCGCCCTGGGCCATCACCAGCAGCTTCGCCGACGCCATGTTCAGCATCGGGATCAGCCGCTTCTGCGCCTTGTCGTCAGCGGTCACGACGAAAACGCTGCCGCTCTCCTTGGCGATCACGATCGAACCGGGCTCCGGGACGTTTCCCTTCCCACCGAACAGCCCCCACACGAGGAATCCGATGAGCCCGATGGCGGCGAGGACGATCCCGACGACGGTAGCCCTCTTGTGCGAGCCCATCGGATCGTGCAGCATCACCGCGTCTTTGCGCACCAGCGCCGATTCCATCCGGCGCAGCACGAACCGATATGCCTGGACCTGTGACTTGGTTGTGGGTGTTGATGCCATTCTTCGCCTACAGCTCTCCCGTCCGAGGTACGGTTCGGCATGCTAGCCGCACGAAGGTATCGAATGGGTACGGTTCAGCCGAACCACCAGTATTCTCTTCACGCGGCTGCCGCCAGCCAGTGACCCACGTTCGCCGTGTGCCGCACTTACCTGCGAGGGGGAGAGACCGAACGGATGTCCGTGACCACACAACATCCGGCCCAGCCGAAAGCCTCCGGGCCCGCCAACGCGCAACGCACGCGCATCCGTGCGCGACGGCGCACCAACGGCGCGACGCTCGGGGCCATCCCGGTGGCCAACATCGTGCTCATCGAGGTCGGCCTCGCCATCGGCCTGGTCCTCGTGCTGATCAACCCGACGCTGTGGCCCGTCTCGGCGGGCGTCGCCGGGTTCGCGCTGATCATCGCGCTGCTGCGGCGCCGCGGTCGCTGGTTCACCCAGTGGTTCGGGCTGGTGCTCGAATACCGCTCCCGCAGCCACACCCGCGTCTCCAACCCGCTCAACGTCGACGTCCTGGAGCCCGCCGAGGACAAGGACGGTGACGGGATCATAGGCCCGGACGAGAACCACCGCGTCGCGCTGCTGCGGCTCGTGGTCGAGGACCTGGTCATCGCGCGCAGCCAGGACCACGACCGCAACCCGGTCGGAATGGCCTGGCACAACGGCAAGTGGACCGCAGTGCTCGCGATCGAGCCGACGCCGTCGCTGCTCAACCCGCTGGACTCCGCGCCGAACCTGCCGCTGGGCGTGCTCGCGCCCTGCCTCGAGGACCGCGGCGTCGTGCTCGACGCCATCCAGGTCATCTGGCACTGCTACCCGGGCAGCGCCTCGCTGCCGTCGACGTCCCCCGCGCTGAACTCCTACCTGGAGGTCCTGGGACCGCTGGCCGCCGCCGCCCGCCGCACCACCTGGGTCGCGGTCCGGCTGGACCCGCAGCGCTGCGCCAAGGCCGTCGGCGAGCGCGGCGGCGGTGTCGTCGGCGCGCACCGCGCGCTCATCGGCGCCCTGTCCCGAGTCCGCAACGCCTTGGAGCGCCAGGGAATCCCGACCCGTCCGCTGGACCCGGACGAGCTGCTGCAGGCGGGCGTCGCCTCCGCCGAGCTCCAGTCCGTGCTCGGCTCGCAGCGCCCGGTCGGCCTCAAGGAGCGCTGGGACGGCGTGACCGCCGGTGGCGTCGGCCACTCCAGCTACGCGATCACCGGCTGGCCCAGCCAGATGAGCGCCAGCCTCAACGCGCTCACCGGGATCCGCGCCCTGTCGTCGAGCATCGCGCTGTCGATCTCCCCGGCCGGTGAGGACGGCGAGGTCGGCCTGCGCGGGCTGGTGCGGGTCAGCGCCCGCACGCCCACCGAGCTCGACGCCGCCGACGACCGGCTGAAGGCGATCAGCGGCCGGCTCGGCCTGACCCTGACCCCGCTGCGCGGCATGCAGCTCGCGGGCTACGCCGCGACGGTTCCGCTGGGAGGTGCGGCATGAGCCGGACCAGGACCATCGACACCCCGGGCAACACCGGCGCGGCCCCCGAGTTCCTCGTCACCCCGGAGACCCTGGACGCGATCAGCCCGGCGGGCGACCGCGGCGGCATGATCATCGGCTCGGACCCGGCGGGCCAGCCGATCGCGGCGTCGATCCTGCGCCCGCAGCCGACCCGGATGGTCACCGTCGGCGGCCTGTACCTGGCGCGGCAGATCGCGCTGCGGGCGATGGCCACCGGTGCGTGGGTCGTCGTCGCCACCGGCCGTCCCGCCGCGTGGAAGGTGCTGGAGCGCGCGGCCGGGAACACGCCCGACGGCAAGCCGGTGCCGCTGGCGCAGATCCGCAGGCTCACGCCGTTCGACCTGCCCCGCGCCACCGAGGACGCGCCGCTGCTGGTGATCCACGACGGCGGCGCGGTCCCGCAGGAGCTGTTCCCGCCGCGGGCGGCCTGGCAGACGACCATGTACGTGCTGCCCTACCTGCACCCGCAGGTAGGCAGCGGCACCGCCGCCAACGCCTCGGACCTGGTGCTGCTGCAGCGGCTCCCGCTCAACCAGGCGCAGCTGGCGCAGCGGATCTGGTTCCTCCAGCCACCGCAGGTGCAGCAGCTGACCCAGCTCAAGGACGACACCGTCGTCGCGCTGGGCAACATGACGTGGTCGCTGATCAACCTGGTCACCAACAAGAAGGAGCAGGAGATCCTCGGCCCCATCCGCCGCGGCGACTGACCCCCTGCGCTCGCGGCCACTGGCACAGCGGAGCCCCGGACCGACTTCGGTCCGGGGCTCCTCCGCGTTTCAGCCCTTCGCGCGCCGCAACCGCAGCCCCACGCCTCCGGCGACCAGGAAGACCACACCGGTCAGCAGCACCAGCAGCGGCCCGCTCAACGCCCCGTCGGTCCAGTCCCACACCGCCTCCGGCACCGCCAGCGTCACTCCCACGACGCCGAGCGCCAGCAGGACCGCGGACCGCTCGACGAGGTACGCGCCGAAGCACAGCGCCGCGATCAGCAGCGTGAGCCCGTAACCCCACCACGGCTGCTCGGCGCTCACCGCGTACTGCGCGCCGATCATCGCGACCACGACCCCGGAACCGTAGGCGACCCGGCGGTGTTCCAGGACCAGCGCCAACGCCGTCCACAGTGCACCCAGGACGATCAGTCCCGCCGAGACCGACGGCGTCGAGCTGTCGAACCACTCGCCCGCACCGGCCAGCACCAGCCCCGCGCTGAACGCGACAGCCGCCAGCAGCACCGGAATCCCTCGCACGACGACGTATCCGAGCACGGCGACGAGCAGGCCCGTCGCGGTCGCGGCCAGCGACTCGTACTCGTCGAGCGCGCTGCCGACCGTCAGCGCCGCGGTCCCGGAGGCGAGGGCGAACAGCACCGACACGATCCGCCCGCGCGGCCCCTGTCGCTCACCACCGATGACCAGCCCGACCACGACGAGCACCAGCGTGGCGGCGGCGAGCAGGCCGACCTTCGCCGGGCGGGGCAGGTCGTCCCACGACATCCCGACAAGCAGCGACGCCCCGCCGAGCACCAGCGCGCCACCCACGTAACCGAGCACCTCCCACAGACCGCCACCGGCGGGTGCACCCCGGTCGGAGTCGAGCGCGTCCCGGACCTCGGCGGCCTGCTCGCGGGAAATCACACCCCGCTCGGCCAGGTCTTCCAGGCGCTTGTGCTGTTCGGGCGTAAGTCGGTACCTCATCACCGCCAGTACAACACCGGGAAGGCGCGCTTGTCGGTAGGTGAACCTACTCAGCCGAGGGACCGCACGGCCCTGGTCGCGGCGGCGCGGGAGGGCAGCTCGTCGTCGGAGGGGTAGTCGACGCCGACGAGGGTCAGCCCGTGCGCGGGCGCGACGGTGCTCGTGCGCTGCTCGGCGCGGAGCACGTCGCCCGGCCACGGCCTCGGGCGCCTGCCGTCGCCGACCATCAGCAGCGCGCCGACGAGGCTGCGGACCATGGAGTGGCAGAAGGCGTCGGCGCTCACGTGCGCGACCACCAGGTGCGGGCCGACGCGCTCCCACTCGAAGCGCTGGAGCTCGCGGACCGTGGTCGCGCCCTCGCGCTGCTTGCAGAACGCGGCGAAGTCGTTGAGCCCCAGCAGATCCCGAGACCCGGCGTTGAGGGCGTCCACATCGAGCGGACGGTTCCAGGCCAGGGTGTCCCTGCGCCGCAACGGATCAACGCCCCACGGCGCGTCCGAGACCTGGTACCGGTAGTGCCTGCGCATGGCCGAGAACCGCGCGTCGAACCCCTCCGGTGCCACCCGCGCGCCCAGCACGCGCACGTCGCCCGGCAGGATCCGGTTCCACCGGTGGCACATCCGCTCCAGGTCCGGAATCCCCTGCGCGTCGACGGAAAGCCGCCCGCCCTCGCCGGGACCGAGCGGGACCGCGTCGACGTGCACGACCTGGCCGGAAGCGTGCACCCCGGTGTCGGTCCGGCCCGCCACCACCACCGATCGCGGCACCGAACGCCCCGGCGGCTGCTTCCACAGCGCGTCCTCCAGCAGGCCCTGGACCGTGCGCCGGTCGGGCTGCTTGGCCCAGCCGAAGAAGTCCGTGCCGTCGTAGGAGACGTCCAGCCGCAGACGAACGAGCCCGCCCTCCCCGGAGGGAGCGGCGGGCTCGTCCACGGCGTCGCTGCGCGCAGAGATCAGGACTCGTCCTTCTTCTCGGCAACGGTGTCCTCGGCCTTGGCCTCCTCGGCCGGAGCCTCGGTCGCCTCGGTCGCGGTCTCCTCCGCCTTGACGGCGTCCGCCGACGGCTCGGCAGCCTCGTCCTTCTTGGCCGCGAACTTGGTGCCGCGAGCGGCCTCCGCCTCGGCGGTGACGGTCTTCTCCGTCACCAGCGCGATCACGGCCATCTTCGCGTTGTCACCGCGGCGCGGCATCGCCTTGACGATGCGCGTGTAGCCGCCGTTGCGGTCGGCGAAGTGCGGGCCGATCTCGGCGAAGAGCTTGTGCACGACGTCCTTGTCGCGGATGGTCTTCATGACCTCGCGACGGTTGTGCAGGTCGCCCTTCTTGGCCTTGGTGATCAGACGCTCGGCGAGCGGCCGGAGCCGTTTCGCCTTCGCCTCGGTCGTGGTGATTTTCCCGTGCTCGAACAGCGAGGTGGCCAGGTTGGCCAGCATCAGCCGCTCGTGCGACGGCGACCCGCCGAGACGCGCTCCCTTGGTGGGGGTGGGCATCGGTTGCTCCTCTCAAGGCGCGGATCGGTTCCCCTCACCGCGCAAAACAGCTACAGCTGCTCTGTCTCCGCGTAGTCCTGGCCGTCGTCGTAGCCGTTGTCCTCGACCCGGCCCAGACCGCCCACGGTCTCGGTCTCCGAGGACCAGCCCTCGGCCGGGTACTCCGCCGCGGCCGCGGACGGGTCGAACCCGGGCGGGCTGTCCTTGAGGGCCAGCCCGAGACCGACCAGCTTCAGCTTGACCTCGTCGATGGACTTCGCACCGAAGTTGCGGATGTCCAGCAGGTCCGCCTCGCTGCGCGAGACCAGCTCACCGACGGTGTGGATGCCCTCCCGCTTGAGGCAGTTGTAGGAGCGCACCGTCAGGTCGAGGTCCTCGATCGGCATCGCGTAGGCGGCGATGGTGTCGGCCTCCGCAGGCGACGGACCGATCTCGATGCCCTCGGCGTCGACGTTGAGCTCGCGCGCGAGCCCGAACAGCTCCACCAGGGTCCGCCCCGCCGAGGCCACCGCGTCGCGCGGCGTGATCGACGGCTTGGTCTCCACATCGAGGATGAGCTTGTCGAAGTCCGTGCGCTGCTCGACACGGGTCGCCTCGACCTTGTAGGTCACCTTCAGCACCGGCGAGTAGATCGAGTCGACCGGGATCCGGCCGATCTCGGCGCCGGTCGCCTTGTTCTGCACGGCGGGCACGTAGCCCCGGCCGCGCTCGACGACCAGCTCGATCTCCAGCTTGCCCTTCCCGTTCAGGGTGGCGATGTGCAGATCGGGGTTGTGCACGGTGACCCCGGCCGGCGGGACGATGTCGGCCGCGGTGACCTCACCGGGGCCCTGCTTGCGCAGGTACATCGTGACCGGCTCGTCCTCCTCGGAGCTGACGACCAGCTCCTTGAGGTTCAGGATGACGTCGGTGACGTCCTCCTTCACGCCCGGGATCGTGGTGAACTCGTGCAGCACACCGTCGATGCGCAGGCTGGTGACCGCCGCCCCCGGGATGGACGAGAGCAGGGTGCGCCGGAGGGAGTTGCCGAGGGTGTAGCCGAAGCCCGGCTCCAGCGGCTCGATGACGAACCGGGAGCGGGTTTCCGCCACGGCCTCTTCGGCCAGTGAAGGTCGCTGGGAGATGAGCACTTGAGTTTCCTTTCCTCACGGCGCCCGCTATTTGACGCCGATGGGATGCGTGCCCGCGGTGCGGGCCGGTGACGGCGGAGTCTGCCCACCGCCACCCTCGACTGCCACCGCCGACGGCCGCGCGGGCCGTCGGCGGGAGGCGTCACTTCGAGTAGAGCTCGACGATGAGCTGCTCGGTGACCGGAGTGTCGATCTGCGCGCGCTCCGGGCGCTGGTGCACCAGGATCCGCAGGTTGGACGGAACGACCTGCAGCCACGCCGGAACCGGGCGCTCGCCCAAGGTCTCCTTGGCGATGATGAACGGAGTGGAGCCCAGCGACTTCGCCTTGACGTCGATGATGTCCCACTTCGACACCTGGAAGCTGGGGATGTTCACCTTCTTGCCGTTGACCGTGAAGTGGCCGTGGCTGACCAGCTGCCGCGCCATCCGGCGGGTGCGGGCCAGGCCGGCGCGGTACACGACGTTGTCCAGCCGGGACTCCAGCAGCTGCAGCAGGTTGTCACCCGTCTTGCCGGGACGCCGGTTGGCCTCCTCGTACAGGTTCCGGAACTGCCGCTCCAGCACGCCGTAGGTGAACTTCGCCTTCTGCTTCTCCTGGAGCTGCAGCAGGTACTCGGTTTCCTTGATGCGCGCCCGGCCGTGCTGCCCCGGCGGGTAGGGCCGGCGCTCGAACGCCTGGTCGCCACCGACGAGGTCGACCTTGAGACGGCGGGACTTGCGGGTCGCGGGACCGGTGTAACGAGCCATCTTCTATCTCTCCCTTCCCGCGATCAGACCCGGCGCCGCTTGGGCGGGCGGCAGCCGTTGTGCGGCTGCGGGGTCACGTCCTGGATCGTGCCGACCTCGAGGCCGGCGGCCTGCAGCGAGCGGATCGCCGTCTCGCGGCCCGAACCCGGGCCCTTGACGAAGACGTCGACCTTCTTCATGCCGTGCTCGGCCGCCTTGCGGGCAGCGTTCTCAGCGGCCATCTGCGCGGCGAACGGGGTGGACTTGCGGGAGCCCTTGAACCCGACGTGGCCCGCGGAGGCCCAGCTGATCACCGCACCGGTGGGGTCGGTGATCGAAACGATGGTGTTGTTGAACGTGCTCTTGATGTGCGCCTGGCCATGAGCGACGTTCTTCTTTTCCTTGCGCCGCACCTTCTTGACGGCACCGGCGCGAGACTTCGGTGGCATATCTGTCGTGGTCTCCTAGCGAGGCTTACTTCTTCCCGGCCTTCTTCTTGCCGGCGACCGTCTTCTTCGGCCCCTTGCGGGTGCGGGCGTTGGTCTTGGTCCGCTGCCCGTGCACCGGGAGGTGACGGCGGTGCCGCAGCCCCTGGTAGCAGCCGATCTCGATCTTCCGGCGGATGTCGGCCTGGACCTCGCGTCGGAGGTCACCCTCGACCCGGTAGTTCTCGATGGCGTCGCGCAGCTTCGCGAGCTGCTCGTCGTCGAGGTCCTTCGGGCGGACGTCGGACGAGATGTCCGTGGCCTTCAGGATCTCCTTCGACCGGGTACGGCCGATGCCGTAGATGTAGGTCAGCGCGATCTCCAGCCGCTTCTCGCGGGGGAGGTCGACGCCGGCGAGCCGTGCCATACGGCAGGTCTCCTTCGTTGTCGCTCCAGGTCTGCTCCCTCACCATCCCCGCACCGGGTGCTGCTCGCACCCGCTGCGGAGCCCCGGCCTGGATCCGGGGGTCGGCCCGTCCGCGCGTGGACGGGCAGGTCGAAAGGGAGTTCCTTCACTTGTGCCTGCGTTCGCGGTGCCCGGCACCGCGTTCCGCGATCAGCCCTGGCGCTGCTTGTGGCGCTGGTTGTCGCAGATGACCAGGACTCGCCCGTGACGGCGGATGACCTGGCACTTGTCGCAGATTCGCTTCACACTCGGCTGGACCTTCACGGTCGTGCTCTCCTGCTCGGACGCGTGTCCGGTCTCCCGGACACCGTGGAGGTCACTTGTAGCGGTAGACGATGCGCCCACGGGAAAGGTCGTAGGGCGAGAGCTCCACAACGACCCGGTCCTCGGGCAGGATGCGGATGTAGTGCTGACGCATCTTGCCACTGATGTGTGCGAGGACCTTGTGCCCGTTCTCCAACTCGACTCGGAACATCGCGTTGGGGAGCGGCTCGATCACGCGACCCTCGACCTCAATGGCCCCGTCCTTCTTGCCCATGTCCTCCGCGTTTCGTGACGGTGACGGTTTGTCGGCAGCGCTGCGGACAGGGCTGCCGGTACCGCAGCGCCGGGTACCCGGAGCGGCGGCGGGCACACCACTACCTCGGTTCGAGGAGCCGGGGTAACGTGCCACCGGAAACGATCAGCCGTCCGGGCGGGGTCGACGAGGACCCGATCCGATCGGCGCAGTCCCTGTGAGCACAAGGCACGACGAACCGACGCAGCCAGTGCGCCGTTGCTCCACTGTACGCGGGCCGGGAATCGGCCTCCACATCGGGGCAGGTCACGCGCGGAGCGCCGGCCCTGCCACGGCGCGCCCCCGACGGCGGTTGCGACCGCACAACGCTGCTCACTACGTTCGAAATCACGTCGCCTGCGGGGCCGTTCGGCCCGATCCAACGAGGAGAACCGTGACCACCCACCAGGACCATCGCCGTCAGGAAGCCGCGAAACCCCTGCGCAGCAGGGCTGCCACCGGCGCGGCGACGATGTTCACCGAGTACCGCACCTTCTTCGCGACCGCCGTCCGCAACCCGCGGATGGTCGGTGCCGCCACTCCCACCTCGGCCGCGGTCGCGGCGACCGTCGCGCAGGTCGTGCCCACCACGGGCACCCCGGTCGTGGTCGAGCTCGGCCCCGGCACCGGCTCGCTGAGCAACGGCATCCGCGAGCGGCTGCCCGCGGGCGCCCGGCACATCGGCATCGAACTGGGCGCGGACCTCGCCGAACACCTGCGCGAGCACAAGCCCTGGATGGAGGTCATCCACGGCAACGCGGGCGACCTGCTCTCGCTGCTCGACGAGCGCGGCATCGGCAAGGTGGACGCGGTGATCAGCAGCATCCCGTGGTCGCTGCTGCCCGACGAGGAGCAGGACCACATCCTCAAGCAGACGACCGAAGCCCTGGCGCCGAACGCGGCGTTCACCGCACTCACCTACCTGCCCGCCGACCGGACCGCGGGCGGACGCCGCTTCCGGGTCCGGCTCGCCGAGACGTTCGACGAGGTCCTCACCCACACCACCTGGCGCAACCTGCCGCCGATCCTGCACTACCTGTGCCGACGGCCCTTCTGACCGCCCGGAACCGCTTCAGGTGAACACTCGGGTGACCTGCGTGATCACGCCGCGCGTGCGGTAGCCGAACCGCTACCGTCGCACTGCGGTTCCGACAGGCAGGAGCATCCAGTGAGCACGCGCACCAAGCTGCACGAGTACGCGACCTTCGTGGCGCGCGCCGTGCGGAAGCCCTCGACGGTGGGTGCGGTCCTGCCGACCTCCCGGCACGTCGCGAAGGCCGTCTCGGTCGTCGTCCCGTCCGCGGGCAACCCGGTCGTGCTCGAACTCGGTCCCGGCACCGGCGCGCTCAGCGGCGCGATCCGGGACCGGCTGCCGGAAGGCGGCAGGCACCTCGCGGTGGAGATCGACCCGGTGATGGTCGGCTACCTGCGGCGCACCAAGCCGTGGCTGGAGGTCATCGAGGGCGACGCCGCGGACCTGCGCAAGCTGCTCGCGGAAGCCGGGGTCACCCGGGTCGACGCCGTCATCAGCAGCATCCCGTGGACGCTCCTGCCCCCGCGGACCCAGCGGCAACTGCTCGCAGAGGCGGGGGCCGCGCTGAAACCGGACGGGGTGTTCACGTCCGTCACCTACCTGACGACGCTCTGGCGCGCCGCCACCCGTGAGTTCATCCGGAACCTCGACGAGACGTTCGACGAGGTGCTGCCGCGCAGCACGGTGTGGCGGAACGTGCCGCCGACCCGCGTCTACGTCTGCCGCAGGCCGCGGGACCTCAGTCCTCGGCCTGCGTGAGCACCCAGGGACCGTCCTCGGTGATCGCGACGGTGTGCTCCCAGTGCGAGGCGCGGGAGCCGTCGAGCGTCACCACGGTCCACTCGTCCTCGAGCTCCTCGGTGTCGGTGGTGCCGAGCGTGAGCATCGGCTCCACCGCGATGGCCATCCCGACCTTGAGCTTCGGGCCCTTGCCCGGCTTGCCGAGGTTTGGCAGGAACGGCGCCATGTGCATCTCGGTGCCGATGCCGTGCCCGCCGTACTCCTCGATGATCCCGTAGTCGATGCCGTCGGCCGCGGCGGACGCCCGCGCCGACTGCTCGATCGCGTGCGAGATGTCGGAGAGCCGGTTGCCCGCCCGCACCTGCTCGATGCCGGCCCACATCGACTTCTTGGTCGCCTCCGACAGCGCCGCGTCGCGCTCCCCGATAGACCCGACCGCCACGGTCACCGCGGAGTCGCCGTGCCAGCCGTCGAGGATCGCGCCGCAGTCGACCGACAGCAGGTCGCCGTCGGAGAGGACCTCGTCGCGGGAGGGGATCCCGTGCACCACCTTCTCGTTCACCGACGCGCAGATCGACGCCGGGAACCCGTGGTAGCCCTTGAAGGAAGGCACCGCGCCCGCGTCCCGGATGACCTGCTCGGCGACCTCGTCCAGCTCCCCGGTGCTGGCACCGGGGACCGCCTTCGCGGTCACCGCGGCCAGTGCGCGCGCCACGACCAGCCCGGCCGCGCGCATCGCCTGGATCTCACCCGTGGACTTGAGCTCGATGCCCTTCCCCCGCCGCAACAACGCATCCACCCTCGTGCTCAGGCCGCGGCGCGCAGCGCCTTGAGCGCGCGCTCGCTGATGTCCTCGATCGAACCGACGGCGTCGATCCGGATCAGCTTGTCCTTGTAGTAGTCCAGCAGCGGCGCGGTCTCGGACTCGTAGACCTGCAGGCGGCGCCGGATGATGTCCTCGGTGTCGTCGGCCCGGCCGCGCCCGAGCAGGCGCTTGACCAGCTCCTCCTCCGGCACGTCGAACTGCAGCACCGCGGTCACCCCGGTGCCCTTCTCGGCGAGGGACCTGGCCAGCACGTCGGCCTGCCCGGTGTGGCGCGGGAACCCGTCGAGGACGAACCCGTTGCGCGCGTCGGAGTCCTCCAGCCGCTCCAGCACCATCTCGTTGGTGATCGAGTCGGGGACCAGCTCGCCCGCGTCCAGGTAGCGCTTGGCCTCCTGGCCGAGTTCGGTGTTGTTGCCGATGTGGAACCGGAACAGGTCACCGCTGGAGATGTGCGGCACCGAGAGCTGCTCGCTGAGCACGGCCGCTTGGGTTCCCTTGCCCGCACCCGGCGGGCCGACGAGAATCAATCGCACCAAGGGTCTGCCTCCGAATCAATCTGGTGGCTCCGACGCCACCCTCGCCGAGCGCTGACGGGTACCCGGCACAGCTGTCCCCGAGAGACCGGTCTGTCACCGAGCGACGGCACCACAGTCCAGCCCCACACTCTACGTAAGCGCCCCCGCCCCCAGGACGGGCCCTCAGGCCTGGGTTCTCAGACCTGCGGTTTCCCAGGCCCGGGTTCTCGGGCCCAGGTTCTCGGGCCCGGGGTTTCTCGGGCCTGGCTTTCTCGGGCCTGGGGTCCTGGCGAGCACCGCAGGGTACCGACCGTCCAGTCTAGCGGAGGAAACCCTCGTACCTGCGTTGCGTGAGCTGGCTCTCGATCTGCTTCACGGTGTCCAGACCGACGTTGACCATGATCAGCACCGCGGTACCGCCGAACGGGAAGTTCTGGTTCTGCCCCTGACCACCGGTCAGGCCGAGGAAGAAGTTCGGCAGGATCGCGATGATGCCCAGGTACAGCGAGCCGGGCAGGGTGATCCGGGACAGCACGAAGTTCAGGTACTCGGCGGTCGGCCGCCCCGGGCGGATGCCCGGGATGAAACCGCCGAACTTCTTCATGTCGTCCGCCCGCTCCTCCGGGTTGAACGTGATCGACACGTAGAAGTACGCGAAGAAGATGATCATCGCCATGTACAGCAGGATGTGCACCCAGCTGGACGGGTCGACGATGTAGGTCTGGATGAACTGCGCCCACCAGGAGTTCTGGTTGCCCGCGAGCTGGCCGAGCAGCTGCGGCAGGTACAGCAGCGAGGATCCGAAGATGACCGGGATGACACCGGCCTGGTTGACCTTCAGCGGGAGGTAGGTCGAGGTCCCGCCGTACATCCGGCGGCCGATCATCCGCTTGGCGTACTGCACCGGGATCCGGCGCTGCGCCTGCTCGATGAAGACCACCGTCGCGATGATCGCGACCGCGAAGGCGCAGACGACCGCGAAGACCAGCGGGCCGTGGGAGGTCAGGATGTTGCCGCCCTCGGCCGGGATCCGGGCCGCGATCGAGGCGAAGATCAGCAGCGACATGCCGTTGCCGATGCCGCGCTCGGTGATCAGCTCGCCCATCCACATCAGCAGCGCCGCACCCGCGGTCATCACGACGACGATGGTGACCAGGTTGAGCACCGACTCGTCCGGGATGACCGGGACCGAGCAGCCCTGGAAGAGGTTGCCGCGCACGGCGAGCGCCACCACACCGGTCGCCTGCAGGACGCCCAGGGCGATCGTCAGGTACCGGGTGTACTGCGTCAGCTTCGCCTGGCCCGCCTGGCCTTCCTTCTTCAGCTGCTCGAAGCGCGGGATGACCACCTGCAACAGCTGGATGATGATGCTGGAGGTGATGTAGGGCATGATCCCCAGCGACAGCACGGAGAGCTGGAGCAGGGCCCCGCCGCTGAACAGGTTCAGCAGGGAGTAGACGCTTTGGCTGCCGCTGCCCTGGATCTGCTGGATGCACTGCTGGATGTTCGGGTACGACACCCCGGGAGCGGGGATCGTGGCGCCGAGCCGGTACAGCACGACCAGGCCCAGGGTGAACAGGATCTTGCGGCGCAGGTCCGGCGTCGCCAGAGCCGAGCGGAAGGCGCCGAGCACGCGAACCTCCTGTACGCGAGCCGGTCGGGACCGTGCCCCGGAGTGCGGGGATGCCCCCGCACCGGCAGGGACGGTGGCCGGCTTCCAGCGCCGGCACAGCGGGAAACTCTCATGCGCCGCCGTGCCCGCACGACGCCGCGACGGCGACTCTAGCAGGCTGTCGGGCCGACACGGTCGGCGACCGACAGCTCACCGGTGATCAACGCTTCGCTCTCGGCGAACCGAGCAGAACCCCTTGCACCGCTTGGACCTGCGGCGCATCGCAACAACGGGTGATCTTGGGCCGAACCCGGTCCCCGAACCGGTTACCGGCACCCGCGGCACCGGTCCGCCGCACGTGGCACAAATGCGCCAGGGCCGGCCGACCCGGAGGTCGACCGGCCCTGTTCGCGAAGCGCCGTCAGCGGTCCAGCTTGGTGGCCGAACCACCCGCGGCGGTGAGCTTCTCCTGGGCGCTGCCGGTGAACGCGTGCGCGGTCACGTCCAGCTTGACGCCCTCCAGGTCCCCGTCGCCGAGGATCTTGACGAGCTCGCCCTTGTTGGCCAGACCGGCCGAGATCAGCTCGTCGATCCCGACGGTCCCGCCCTGCGGGAACGCGGCGGCCAGCTTGCCGACGTTCACACCGTGGTACTCGGTGCGGAAGCGGTTCTTGAAGCCGCGGAGCTTCGGGAGCCGCATGTGGATCGGCATCTGCCCGCCCTCGAAGCGCGGGGAGACGTTCTTGCGGGCCTTGGTGCCCTTGGTACCCCGACCGGCGGTCTTGCCCTTGGAGCCCTCACCGCGACCGACCCGGATCTTGTCGCGCTTGGCGCCGGGAGCCGGCCGCAGGTCGTGAATCTTGATGACCATGCTCAGTTGACCTCCTCGACGTGCACCAGGTGGCGCACGACGTTGACCAGGCCGCGCACGTCAGGGGTGTCCGGGCGGATCACCGACTGGCGGATCTTGCGCAGACCGAGGGTCCGCATCGAGTCCTTCTGGTTCTGCTTGGCGCCGACCAGACCCTTGTGCTGGGTGATCTTCAGCTGTGCCATTGTCACGCCCCCTGACCCGCACGGGCCCGCAGCATGAACGCCGGGGCGACGTCCTCCAGCGGCAGGCCGCGGCGCGCCGCGACCTCTTCCGGACGCTGGAGCTGCTTCAGCGCCGCCACGGTCGCGTGCACGATGTTGATCGGGTTGTCGCTGCCCAGCGACTTGCTCAGCACGTCGTGCACGCCGGCGCACTCCAGCACCGCGCGCACCGGGCCACCGGCGATGACACCGGTACCGGCGCTGGCCGGACGCAGCAGCACGACGCCCGCGGCGTCCTCGCCCTGGACCGGGTGGGTGATGGTGCCCGCGAGCCGAGGCACGCGGAAGAAGTTCTTCTTCGCCTCCTCGACGCCCTTGGCGATCGCCGCCGGAACTTCCTTGGCCTTGCCGTAGCCGACACCGACCATGCCGTCACCGTCGCCGACGACGACCAGCGCGGTGAAGCTGAACCGCCGACCGCCCTTGACGACCTTCGCGACCCGGTTGATGGTCACGACTCGCTCGAACTGCGGGGTCTTCTCTTGGGCCGCCCCGCCACGGCCACCGTCGCGGCGGTCCCGGCGGTCCTTGCCGCCGGACTCCGAACCGCCGTCACGCCGAGTGCGTCCAGGCATCAGGCGTCCCTTCCGTTCGCTGTCTTACGCATGATCAGAACTCCAGACCGCCCTCGCGGGCGGCGTCGGCCAGCGCGGCCACCCGGCCGTGGTAGGCGTTGCCGCCGCGGTCGAAGACGACCTTGTCGACCCCGGCCTCCTTGGCGCGGGCCGCGACCAGCTCGCCGATCTTGGCGGCCTTGGCCTTCTTGTCGCCCTCGAACGAACGCAGGTCGGTCTCCATCGTGGAGGCCGAGGCCAGCGTGTGCCCGACGGTGTCGTCGATGACCTGCGCGACGATGTGCCGCGTGGACCGCGTGACGACCAGCCGCGGACGCGCCGGGGTGCCGCTGACCTTCTTGCGGAGGCGGAAGTGGCGGTTGGAACGGGCGGTCCGACGCACGCCCGAGATGCCCTTGCCCACTGGCTTGCGCTTGGTAGCTGTGGTGGTCTCGCTCATGGTCACTTACCCGTCTTTCCGACCTTGCGGCGGATGGTCTCGCCCGCGTAGCGAACGCCCTTGCCCTTGTACGGGTCGGGCTTGCGCAGCTTGCGGATCCTGGCGGCGATCTCGCCGACCAGCTGCTTGTCAATCCCCTTGACCGACAGCTTGGTGGGACCGTCGGTGGCGAACTGGATGCCCTCCGGCGGCTCGACGACGACGGGGTGGCTGTAGCCCAGGGCGAACTCGAGGTTCGAGCCCTTCTGCAGCACGCGGTAACCCACGCCGTGGATCTCGAGGTCCTTCTGGTAGCCCTGGCTGACGCCGACCACCATGTTGTTCACCAGGCTGCGGGACAGTCCGTGCAGCGAGCGGCTGTAGCGCTCGTCGTCGGGCCGCTTGACCAGGATCGAACCGTCCTCGTCCTTCTCGACGACGATCGGCTCGGCGATCTCCTGCACCAGGGACCCCTTGGGGCCCTTGACCGTCACGGTCTGGCCGTCGATCGTCACCTCGACGCCGGAGGGGACGGTGATCGGCAGCTTTCCAATGCGCGACATGGCCGTTCCTCCTCCCTTACCAGACGTAGGCGAGGACTTCCCCGCCCACGCCCTGCTTGATGGCCTGCCGGTCGGTCAGCAGACCGCCGGAGGTCGAAATGATCGCGATGCCCAGTCCGCCCAGCACCTTCGGCAGGTTGGTGGACTTGGCGTACACCCGCAGGCCCGGCTTGGAAACCCGGCGCAGGCCCGCGATGCTGCGCTCGCGGTTCGGGCCGTACTTGAGCTCGACGACCAGGTTCTGGCCCTTCTCGCCCTGCTCCGTGCGGGAGCCGGCCACGTAGCCCTCGCGCTTGAGGATCTCGGCGATGTTCGCCTTGAGCTTGGAGTGCGGCATCACGACCTCGTCGTGATACGCGGTACTGCCGTTGCGCAGACGAGTGAGCATGTCTGCGATCGGGTCGGTCATCGTCATGGTGACCTCTTCAACCTTTCTCGTCTGGTTCCGACGGTTCCTGACTGGTGCGCGCGGCACCGTCTGGAGCCTGGCCTGGACGAAGTCGGGATCATCGCCTGCCGCGACGGCAGGCCCGTTGTTCTTCCCGCGCGAACGCGAGCGTTCCTCAGCGGAGGGCAAACGCCCTGGTAGCGCCCGACGAGGGTACCGGCAGCCGCCGGACCTCCGTCGGGCGGGACCTCACCAGCTGCTCTTGCTCACGCCCGGCAGCTCGCCTGCGTGCGCCATCTCGCGGAAGCACACGCGGCAGAGCCCGAACTTGCGGAACACCGACCGCGGACGGCCGCAGCGCTGGCACCGGGTGTAGCCCCGGACCTTGAACTTCGGCTTGGCGGCGGCCTTGTTGACCAGTGCCTTCTTGGCCATCGGCTCAGCTCTCCTTGTTTCGATCCACAGCAACGGCCACGGTCACTGCTCCTTGAACGGGAAGCCCAGCCGGCGCAGCAGCACCCGGCCTTCCTCATCGGTGTTGGCCGTCGTGACGACGGTGATGTCCATACCGCGCGGGCGGTCGATCGAGTCCGGGTCGATCTCGTGGAACATCGACTGCTCGTTGAGGCCGAAGGTGTAGTTGCCGTTGCCGTCGAACTGCTTGCCCGACAGCCCCCGGAAGTCGCGGATGCGCGGCAGCGCGATCGTGACCAGCCGGTCGATGAACTCCCACATCCGGTCGCCGCGCAGCGTGACGCGGGCACCGATCGGCATGCCCTCGCGCAGCTTGAACTGCGCGATGGACTTGCGGGCCTTGCGGATCTCCGGCTTCTGGCCGGTGATGGTCGCCAGGTCGCGCACCGCGCCCTCGATCAGCTTGCTGTCCCGCGCGGCGTCGCCGACACCCATGTTGACCACGACCTTGACCACACCGGGCACCTGCATCACGTTGGAGTACTTGAACTCCTCGTTGAGTGCCTGGCGGATCTCGTCGCGGTAGCGAGCCTTGAGCCGGGGGACGATCTTCTCAGTCGTGGTCATGATCAGATGTCCTTACCGTTGCGGCGAGAGATGCGAACCTTCTTGCCGTCTTCACCGATGCGGTAGCCGACGCGCGTGGGCTGGCCGTCGGAGTCGACGACCATCACGTTGCTGACGTGGATCGGTGCTTCCTGCGTGACGATGCCACCGGACTGCGCACCACGCTCGGTCCGGGAGACCTTGGTGTGCTTCTTGATCCGGTTGACGCCCTCGACGAGGACCTTCTCGCGCTGCGGGTAGGCGGCGATCACCTTGCCCTTGGCGCCCTTGTCCTTGCCCGAGATGACAACGACGGTGTCACCCTTCTTGACCTTCATCACAGCACCTCCGGCGCGAGCGAGATGATCTTCATGTACTTCTTGTCACGCAGCTCGCGGCCGACGGGCCCGAAGATACGGGTTCCACGCGGCTCGCCGCCCGGCTTGATCAGCACCGCGGCGTTCTCGTCGAACCGGATGTAGGAACCGTCCGGACGACGCTTTTCCTTCTTCTGCCGGACGATGACGGCCTTGACCACATCGCCCTTCTTGACGTTGGCACCGGGGATGGCTTCCTTGACGGTCGCCACGATGATGTCCCCGATACCGGCGTACCGCCGACCGGAGCCGCCGAGAACCCGGATGGTGAGGATCTCCTTGGCCCCAGTGTTGTCGGCGACGCGAAGTCGCGACTCCTGCTGGATCACGTCTGACTCCTGACCCTAAGCACCCGGGCCTTCGCCCGGGAGCACTCTGGCGCGACGGATTTCCGACCCGACGCGCGCGGTCAACCGGCACACGATTCGGCCGGCCGCTGAAAACCTCCAACGGCCGGCCGACCGCGATGCCGACTTACTTGGCCTTCTCGACGACCTCGACCAGCCGCCAGCGCTTGGTCGCCGACAGCGGGCGGGTCTCCATCAGGAGAACCCGGTCGCCCACACCCGCGGTGTTGGCCTCGTCGTGCGCCTTCACCTTGGTGTTGCGGCGCATGACTTTGCCGTAGAGGGCGTGCTTCTTGCGGTCCTCGAGCGAGACCACGATCGTCTTGTCCATCTTGTCCGAGACGACGTAGCCCTCGCGGACCTTGCGGTAGTTGCGGGTCACGCCCTGTCCTTGCTCACTCATGCCGCGCCCTCCTCAGCGCCTTCAGGGGAAACCGTCAGGCCCAGTTCGCGCTCACGCATGATCGTGTAGATCCGGGCGATGTCCCGGCGGACGACGCGCAGCCGGCGGTTGTTCTCCAGCTGTCCGGTCGCCATCTGGAAACGGAGGTTGAAAAGCTCTTCCTTCGCTTCCTTCAGCTTGAGCACGAGCTCCTCGTCGTTGAGCTCGCGCAGCTCGGTGGCGGTGACACCCGCTGCCATCAGAAGTCACCACCCTCGCGGGACACGATCTTGCACTTCATCGGGAGCTTGTGCGCCGCACGGGTCAGCGCCTCGATCGCGGTCTTCTCGTTCGGGAAGTTCAGCTCGAACATGATGCGACCGGGCTTGACGTTGGCGACCCAGGACTCCGGGGAACCCTTACCGGAACCCTGACGGGTTTCGGCCGGCTTCTTGGTCAGCGGGCGGTCCGGGAAGATGTTGATCCACACCTTGCCGCCACGCTTGACGTGCCGGGTGATGGCGATACGGGCCGACTCGATCTGACGGTTGGTCACGTAGCCGTGCTCGATCGCCTGAATGCCGTACTCACCGAAGTTGATCCGGGTGCCGCCCTTGGCGAAGCCCTTGCGCTTCGGCGCGTGGCTCTTGCGCCACTTCACCCTGCGTGGGACGAGCACGTCTCAGCCCTCCGTCTTCTCTTCGGTCGCCGGGGCGGCCTGCTCGGCGGAGTCCGCGGCCTTGGCCTTGTCGGACTTGTCCGCCGCGGCGCGGCCGGCCTCGGTGCCACCGGAGCCCGTGGTGCCGGACGCACCCGAACGGCGACGGCCGCCGCGCTCGGGACGGCCACCCCGCTCGCCCCGCTCGCCGCGCGGCGGGCGGACCTCGGACTCCTGCTGCTTCTGCTTCAGGCCACCGACCAGCTCACCCTTGTAGATCCACACCTTGACGCCGATGCGCCCGAAGGTGGTGCGGGCCTCGAAGAAGCCGTAGTCGATGTCGGCGCGCAGCGTGTGCAGCGGAACCCGGCCCTCGCGGTAGAACTCCGACCGGGACATCTCGGCACCGCCGAGACGGCCACCACACTGCACGCGGATGCCCTTGACCTGCGGGGAGCGCATGGCCGACTGGATGGCCTTGCGCATCGCGCGCCGGAACGACACCCGGTTCGAGAGCTGCTCGGCAACGCCCTGGGCGACCAGCTGCGCATCCGCCTCGGCGTTCTTGACCTCGAGGATGTTGAGCTGGACCTGCTTGCCGGTCAGCTTCTCCAGGGAACCGCGGATGCGGTCCGCCTCGGCACCGCGGCGGCCGATGACGATGCCCGGCCGGGCGGTGTGAATGTCCACCCGGACCCGCTCGCGGGTGCGCTCGATCTCCACCTTGGAGATACCGGCGCGCTCCATACCGCGAGAGAGCCGACGGCGGATCTTGACGTCCTCCGCGACGTATTCCGAGTACTGCTTGTCGGCGTACCAGCGGGACTTCCAGTCCGTGGTGATGCCGAGCCGGAAGCCGTGCGGGTTGATCTTCTGACCCACTACCGGGCACTCCCCTTCTGGCTCTTGGACTTGCCGGCCACCTTCGGACGCGACTCGACCTCGACCGTGATGTGGCTGGTCCGCTTGCGGATCCGGTACGCGCGACCCTGCGCACGCGGGCGGAATCGCTTCAGCGTCGGCCCCTCGTCCACGTACGCCCGGTGCACCCAGAGGGTGTCGGGGTCGAGCGAGAGGTTGTTCTCCGCGTTGGCGACGGCACTGGCGAGCACCTTCGACACCGGACCGCTGGCGGCCTGCGGCGCGAACTGGAGCACGGCCAGGGCTTCGCTGGCGCTACGGCCCTTGATGAGCTCGACCACGCGACGGGCCTTCATCGGCGTCACGCGGACGAAGCGGGCCCGCGCCACTGCGCGCGGGTTCTCCTCCGCGGCAGTGTCGTCGGAACGGGCTGTCATCCTGCTACCCCTTGCTGCTGTTCGTTCGTCACAGACCCGCTCAGCGGCGGCGCGACTTCCGGTCTTCCTTGACGTGGCCCTTGAAGGTGCGGGTGGGGGCGAACTCGCCCAGCTTGTGCCCGACCATGGACTCGTTGACAAACACCGGCACGTGCTTGCGGCCGTCGTGCACCGCGAAGGTGTGCCCGAGCATGTCGGGGATGATCGTCGACCGGCGGGACCAGGTCTTGATCACGGTCTTCTTGCCCGACTCGTTCAGCGCGTCCACCTTCTTGAGCAGGTGGTCGTCCACGAACGGGCCCTTCTTCAGGCTGCGTGGCATGTTCTCCTACCTCCCTGCTCAGCGCTTCTTGCCGGTGCGGCGACGGCGGACGATGAGCTTGTCACTGGGCTTGCGGCGGCGGGTGCGGCCTTCCGGCTTGCCCTTCGGGTTGACCGGGTGGCGACCACCCGAGGTCTTGCCCTCACCACCACCGTGCGGGTGGTCCACCGGGTTCATGACGACACCGCGGACGGTCGGGCGCTTGCCCTTCCACCGCATCCGGCCCGCCTTGCCCCAGTTGATGTTGGCGTGCTCGGAGTTGCCGACCTCGCCGACCGTGGCGCGGCACCGGGCGTCCACGTTGCGGATCTCGCCCGAGGGCATCCGCAGCTGGGCGTACGGGCCGTCCTTGGCCACCAGCTGGACCCGGGCACCGGCCGAGCGCGCGATCTTGGCCCCGCCACCGGGACGCAGCTCGATCGCGTGGATCACGGTACCGGTGGGGATGTTGCGCAGCGGCAGGTTGTTGCCCGGCTTGATGTCGGCCCGCGCACCGCTCTCGATGCGGTCGCCCTGCTTCACGCCGTTCGGCGCGATGATGTAGCGCTTCTCGCCGTCGGCGTAGTGCAGCAGAGCGATCCGAGCACTGCGGTTCGGGTCGTACTCGATGTGCGCGACCTTGGCAGGCACACCGTCCTTGTCGTTGCGGCGGAAGTCGATCAGGCGGTACGCCTTCTTGTGGCCGCCGCCCTTGTGCCGCGTGGTGATCTTGCCGTGTGCGTTGCGACCACCGCGACCGTGCAGCGGGCGCAGCAACGACTTCTCCGGCTCCGACCGTGTGATTTCGGCGAAGTCGGACACGCTGGAGCCACGACGCCCTGGCGTCGTCGGCTTGTACTTGCGAATGCCCATCTCTAACGCAACCTCGTCCTAGTCAGCGCCGGTCAGGCGGCCGGTCCGCCGAAGATCTCGATCGGCTTGCTCTCCGGGGACAGCGTCACGATCGCCCGCTTGGTGGCCTTGCGCTGGCCGTACCCGGTGCGGGTGCGCTTGCGCTTGCCCTGGCGGTTGATCGTGTTCACGTTGGTGACCTTCACGCCGAAGATCTTCTCGACCGCGATCTTGATCTCGGTCTTGTTCGAACCCGGGCGGACCAGGAACGTGTACTGGTTCTCCTCGAGCAGCCCGTAGCTCTTCTCGGAGATCACCGGCGCAAGGATGATGTCTCGCGGGTCGGGGATCACTGGTTCGCCTCCTCAGCCTCACCAGAGGTAGCCGCCGCCTTCGCCGCCTTGCCCTGGGCCGGGCCGGCAACGAAACGCTCGAACGCCGACTTGGTGAACACGACGTCGTCGTTGACCAGGACGTCATAGGTGTTCAGCTGGGACGGGTCGATCAGGTGGACGTTCTGCAGGTTGCGCAGGCTCAGCCAGGAGGTCTCCTCCGACTTGTTGAGCACCACCAGAACGCGCTTGGCCTCGGTCCAGGTCCGCACCGCCGCCTTGGCCTGCTTGGTCGAGGGCTGCTCGCCGCCGACCACGTGGGTCACCACGTGCAGCTGGCCCGCGCGGACGCGGTCGGACAGAGCACCGCGCAGCGCGGCGATCTTCATCTTCTTCGGGGTCCGCTGCGAGTAGTCGCGCGGCTGCGGCCCGTGGACGGTGCCACCACCGGTGAACTGCGGGGCGCGGATCGAGCCCTGGCGGGCGTTACCGGTGCCCTTCTGCCGGTACGGCTTCTTGCCGCCACCGGACACCTGGCCGCGGGTCTTCGTCGCGTGCGTGCCCTGCCTGCCCGCGGCGAGCTGGGCCACGACGACCTGGTGCATCAGCGGGATGTTCGCCTGCACGTCGAAGATCTCGGCGGGCAGCTCGACGGTGCCGTCGGTCTTGCCGTCCGGGGTACGGACGTCCAGCGTCACGCTCATCACGCACCACCCTTCGCAGGACTCTTCACCAGCACCAGTCCGCCCTTCGGGCCGGGGATGGCGCCCTTGATCAGCAGCAGGCCGGACTCGGCGTCGACCCGGTGAACCTTGAGGTTCTGGGTGGTGACGCGGTTGGAGCCCATCCGCCCGGCCATCCGCATGCCCTTGAACACGCGGCCCGGGGTGGCGCAGCCACCGATGGAACCCGGCTTGCGGTGCACGGCCTGGGTACCGTGGCTCGCGCCCTGGCTGCGGAAGCCGTGGCGCTTGATGGTGCCCGCGAAGCCCTTGCCCTTGCTGGTGCCGACGACGTCGACCACCGTGCCGGCCTCGAAGACCTCGGCGGTGACCTCGTTGCCGACCTCGTACTCACCGGCGTCGGCGGTGCGCAGCTCGACGACGTGGCGGCGCGGGGTGACGCCGGCCTTGGTGAAGTGGCCGGTGCGCGGCTTGTTCACCTTGCGCGGGTCGATGGCGCCGAACGCCAGCTGCACGGCCGAGTAGCCGTCCTTCTCCGGGGTGCGAATCTGGGTGACCACGTTCGGCCCGGCCTGCACGACGGTCACCGGGACCACCCGGTTCTGGTCGTCGAAGACCTGGGTCATGCCGAGCTTGGTGCCCAGAATCCCCTTGATCTGCCTGTCAGACATGGGTCTCGTCTCTCCGCCTACTGGATGTTCACGTCGACGCTGGCTGGCAGGTCGATGCGCATGAGCGCGTCCACCGTCTTCGGCGTCGGTTCGAGGATGTCGATGAGCCGCTTGTGCGTCCGCATCTCGAAGTGCTCCCGCGAGTCCTTGTACTTGTGCGGGGAGCGGATGACGCAGTAGACGTTCTTCTCAGTGGGCAGCGGCACCGGCCCGACGACCCGAGCGCCGGTGCGCGTCACGGTCTCGACGATCTTGCGCGCAGACGCGTCGATCGCCTCGTGGTCGTAGGCCTTGAGCCGGATGCGGATCTTCTGTCCCGCCATAGTGGCTTGCCGTTCCTCTAGTCTCGTGCCGCGGTTGCATGTAGGGAGCGGGTGCACCGCACCCCTGTGGGCGTTGGTGCCCTGCGCGGCCTCAGCCGTGTGAGCTCCCCCGGTGCCGGATGTCCGGCGGGGATGGGTCACAGCCCTCGGTCCGCCCCTGTTCAGGTGTTTGGTGCCCGGTACACGCGGTCGGGCGTGTCGCCTGTTGACCGCATACCGGTCCCGCCGAACTTCGCCGGTGGGATGGGCTTGAGCCCGTACACCTACTCTTGCCACCCTGATCGGCAGCACAGGCCCGGAGAACCGGTCCTGGCCCGAACCAAGGGCGCGAGGCTGTTCGTAACGAAGCGGTCGGAATCATCCGGTGAAACCCAGATCTCCTGGTGACGCCGGAATCCGACCGCTGTCGAACGAGCAACCCATACAGGATGACACACGCCGTATGTCAACCCAAATCGGGGGTGGGTTCAGCGGGAATTCGATCTCGGTTTCCCGCCCGAACCCGCAGAGGGCCTGCCCTCCCGAAGGAAGGCAGGCCCTCTACCGGATCACTTGTGGATCTTGGTGACGCGGCCCGCGCCGACCGTGCGGCCACCCTCGCGGATCGCGAAGCGCAGACCTTCGTCCATCGCGATCGGCTGGATGAGCTGCACCGACATCTCGGTGTTGTCGCCCGGCATGACCATCTCGGTGCCCTCGGGGAGGGTCACGACGCCGGTCACGTCGGTGGTGCGGAAGTAGAACTGCGGGCGGTAGTTGTTGAAGAACGGCGTGTGCCGACCACCCTCGTCCTTGGACAGGATGTAGACCTGCGCCTCGAACTCGGTGTGCGGGGTGGTGGTGCCGGGCTTCACGACGACCATGCCGCGCTCGACCTCTTCGCGCTTCACACCGCGGATGAGCAGACCGACGTTGTCACCGGCCTGGCCCTGGTCGAGCAGCTTGCGGAACATCTCGACACCGGTGACGGTGGTCTTGATCGGCTTTTCCTTGATGCCGACCATCTCGACCTCTTCGTTCACGTTGATGACGCCGCGCTCGATGCGCCCGGTCACCACGGTGCCACGACCGGTGATGGAGAAGACATCCTCGATCGGCATCAGGAACGGCTTGTCGGTCTCGCGCTCCGGGTCCGGAACGTTCTCGTCGACCGCGTTCAGCAGCTCCATGATCTTCTCGCCCCACTCGGCGTCGCCCTCCAGCGCCTTCAGCGCGGAGACGCGGACGACCGGGACGTCGTCGCCGGGGAACTCCTGAGCCGACAGCAGCTCGCGGACCTCCATCTCGACGAGCTCGATGATCTCCTCGTCGTCGACCATGTCGGCCTTGTTCAGCGCGACCAGGATGTAGGGAACGCCGACCTGGCGGGCGAGCAGCACGTGCTCCCGGGTCTGCGGCATCGGGCCGTCGGTCGCCGCGACCACCAGGATCGCACCGTCCATCTGGGCGGCACCGGTGATCATGTTCTTGACGTAGTCGGCGTGACCGGGGGCGTCGACGTGCGCGTAGTGACGCTTCTCGGTCTGGTACTCGACGTGCGCGATCTGGATCGTGATGCCGCGCTGCTTCTCCTCCGGCGCCTTGTCGATCTCGTCGAACGGCGTGAAGGGGTTCAGCTCCGGGTGCTTGTCGTGCAGCACCTTGGTGATCGCCGCGGTGAGCGTGGTCTTGCCGTGGTCAACGTGACCGATGGTCCCGATGTTGACGTGCGGCTTGTCCCTCTCGAACTTCGCCTTCGCCACTGGATTGTCCTCCTGGACTTGTTAACTTTCCGCCGTACGACTTGTTGTGCCAGGCGGAGTCCTGTCGGGTTGGTGACCGGTGGCCGCACCTCCGCGAGCGGAGCCGCGGCCACCCGCCGCCGGAACTGGGGATTACTCCCCGGTCGCCTTCGCGATGATCTCCTTCGCCACGTTCGCGGGAACCTCGGCATAGGAGTCGAACACCATCGAGTAGTTCGCACGACCCTGCGTCTTGGAGCGCAGGTCGCCGACATACCCGAACATCTCGGACAGCGGGACCTGAGCCTTCACGACGCGGGTGCCGCTGCGCTCCTCCATGGCCTGGATCTGGCCACGGCGGGAGTTCAGGTCGCCGATGACGTCACCCATGTAGTCCTCGGGCGTGGTCACCTCGACCGCCATGATCGGCTCGAGGATCGCGGGGGACGCCTTGGCGGCGGCCTCCTTCAGCGCGATCGAGCCGGCCACCTTGAAGGCCATTTCCGAGGAGTCGACCTCGTGGTACTGGCCGTCCAGCAGGGTCACCTTGATGCCGACCAGCGGGTAGCCGGCCAGCACGCCGTACTGCATGGCGTCCTGGGCACCCTGGTCGACCGACGGGATGTACTCCCGCGGCACGCGGCCACCGGTGACCTTGTTCTCGAACTCGTACGTCGCACTGTCGGCGGTCTGCTCGATCGGCTCGAGCGCGATGATGACCCGGGCGAACTGACCCGAACCACCGGTCTGCTTCTTGTGCGTGTACTCGTACTTGTCGACGGTCTTGCGGATCGTCTCGCGGTAGGCCACCTGGGGCTTACCGATGTTCGCCTCGACCTTGAAGTCCGTCTTCATCCGGTTGACCAGGACCTCGAGGTGCAGCTCACCCATGCCCTTGATGATGGTCTGACCGGTTTCCTCGTCCAGCTTGACCTGGAACGTGGGGTCCTCCTCGGCGAGCTTCTGGATCGCCGTGGACAGCTTCTCCTGGTCGGCCTTCGTCTTGGGCTCGATGGCCACCTCGATGACCGGCTTCGGGAAGGTCATCGACTCGAGGACGATCGGGTTCGCCGGGTCGCACAGGGTGTCACCGGTGGTCGTGTCCTTGAGACCGATCACCGCGTAGATGTGACCCGCCTGGATCTCCTCGACCGGGTTCTCCTTGTTGGAGTGCATCTGGAACATCTTCCCGATGCGCTCCTTGCGCTCCTTGGTCGAGTTGATGACCTGGGTGCCGGAGGAGACCTTGCCGGAGTAGACCCGGACGTAGGTCAGCTTGCCGAAGAACGGGTGCACCGAGATCTTCGAGACCAGCGCGGAGAAGGGCTCCTCGGTGCTGGGCTTGCGCTCGGCCGGGGTCTCGCCGTCGGTCAGCGTGCCCTGCACGGCCGGGACGTCCAGCGGCGAGGGCAGGTAGTCGACGACCGCGTCCAGCATCGGCTGGACACCCTTGTTCTTGAACGCGGTACCGCACAGCACCGGGAACGCCTCCCGGTTGATGGTGATCTTGCGGATGGCGCCCTTGATCTGCTCCTCGGTCAGCTCCTCGCCGCCGAAGTAGAGCTCCATGAGCTCCTCGTCGGACTCCGCGACGGCCTCGACCAGCTTCTCGCGGTACTCCGCGGCGCGGTCGGCGAGGTCGGCCGGGATGTCCTCGACCGCGTAGTCCGTGCCCTTCTTGACCTCGCCTCGCCAGGTCAGGGCCTTCATCCGGACCAGGTCGACGACGCCCTCGAAGTCGGACTCCGCACCGATCGGCAGCTGGAGGACCAGCGGCTTGGCGTTGAGGCGCTCCTCGATGGTCTTGACGGTGTAGTAGAAGTCCGCGCCCAGCTTGTCCATCTTGTTGACGAAGCAGATGCGGGGGACCTCGTACTTGTCCGCCTGACGCCAGACCTGCTCGGACTGGGGCTCGACACCTTCCTTGCCGTCGAACACCGCGACCGCACCGTCGAGCACGCGCAGGGACCGCTCCACCTCGACGGTGAAGTCGACGTGCCCCGGGGTGTCGATGATGTTGATCTGGTTGTCGTCCCAGAAGGTCGTGGTAGCAGCCGAGGTGATGGTGATACCCCGCTTCTGCTCCTCTTCCATCCAGTCCATCGTCGCGGCGCCGTCGTGCACCTCGCCGATCTTGTACGTGATCCCCGTGTAGTAGAGGATCCGCTCGGTCGTGGTGGTCTTGCCCGCGTCGATGTGGGCCATGATGCCGATGTTGCGGACCTTGGTCAGGTCTGTCAGCACGTCGCGTGCCACGAGTTTGTTCCCCGTTCCTACAGCAGGTTCAGCTGTCGAATCGGTGAGTCGAAGCGGGCAGGAGCCGACCCGACGTCACCAGCGGTAGTGCGCGAAGGCCTTGTTGGACTCCGCCATCTTGTGCGTGTCTTCGCGCTTCTTGACGCTCGCGCCAAGACCGTTGCTCGCGTCCAGGAGCTCGTTCATCAGGCGCTCGACCATGGTCTTCTCGCGGCGGGCCCGCGAGTAGGTCACCAGCCAGCGCAGCGCCAGGGTGGTGGAGCGGCCGGCCCGGACCTCGATCGGCACCTGGTAGGTCGCGCCACCGACGCGGCGGCTGCGGACCTCGAGGGTGGGCTTGACGTTGTCCAGCGCGCGCTTGAGCGTGACGACCGGGTCGGTGCCGGTCTTCTCCCGGCAGCCTTCCAGCGCGGCGTACACGATGCGCTCGGCCAGCGAACGCTTGCCGTCCACCAGGACCTTGTTCACCAGCTGGGTGACCAGCGGCGAGCTGTAGACGGGGTCGGCGTGCAACGGCCGCTTCGGGGCCGGACCCTTGCGGGGCATCAGCTCTTCTCCTTCTTGGCGCCGTACTTGCTGCGGGACTGCTTGCGGTTCTTGACGCCCTGGGTGTCAGCGGAACCGCGGATGATCTTGTACCGCACGCCGGGGAGGTCCTTCACACGGCCGCCGCGAACGAGCACGATCGAGTGCTCCTGCAGGTTGTGCCCCTCACCCGGGATGTAAGCCGTGACCTCGATGCCGCTGGTGAGCTTGACACGGGCGACCTTGCGCAGTGCCGAGTTGGGCTTCTTCGGGGTGGTGGTGTACACGCGGGTGCACACGCCACGCCGCTGCGGGCTCTCCTTGAGCGCCGCGGTCTTGGTCTTCGCGACCTTGTCCTGGCGGCCCTTACGGACCAGCTGCTGGATGGTGGGCATGGACCGGCTTTCTGTCAGCGTTCGCGTCTTCTGGCTACTCGTCCAAGCGCCGCTCGTCCGAGCTCCGCTTGACGCACCGTGCCCTGGCGTCGAGCACCGCAGGCACTGTGTACTTGGGACTCCCCCGCACCACGAGGTCGGGCGTGTCGCCCGCTCCTCGGCCTTGCGGCGCTGATGGCGTCCCAACGGGAATGACCCCAGTGGGCTGTCAGGAGGAGTTCCGCCGCCCGCGGCGGTGTCCGCGATCGCGGATAACGATCGCCGTCACGCACGGGCATGCGGATCGACCCGATGGCTCGGGTCCGATAAACAAAGATACCCGCCCCGTTCTGAGGGGGTCAAAACGGGGGTACCCATGACCTGCCCGGTCCGACCAGGGCTCCTTCGAGCGCCGCCGGCCACCGGGCTCGCCGTGTCTGATCAGCCACTCTACCCATTGCCGCAAGGGTTGCCGGAGAGCTGGGACCGGAGAGCACACCAAAGGCGCAGGCTCGAACGGTTGCGCGAGCCGGCCGGCGGTGCTGCCGGCCGGCTCGCGTGCGGTCAGCGGTCGGCGTCGTAGACCGAACCGGGCATCACGCCGTTGATCCGGCGCGGCGAAGGCTTCGGCGACGGGAACTCGGCGAGCGGCTCCGGCTCGTCGGAGACCGCGCGCAGCCTGCGCGAGGAGTTCTCCGGCAGCTGCTCCTCCCGGCGCGCGCGGACCGGGTACCGGTCGTTCCAGTCCTCGTCGACCGGGCGGGCCACGTCCGGGGCGTCCGGGTGGAAGGCGCCCACCCCGAACTCGACCACGCAGTCCAGCGCCATCTGCTCGATGACGTCGCGCAGCTCCAGGTCGGCCAGCCAGTCCACCGGCAGCGCGCTCACGCCCAGCAGGGCGCCGACGATGTTGCCGCAGATCGCGGCGGTGGAGTCGCTGTCGCCGGAGTGGTGGGCGGCCACCCGCAGCGCCAGCTCGACGTCGTCGCCGCCGACCAGCGCCGCGCACACGGCGATGGCCAGCGCCTCCTCGCCGACCCAGCCGCCGCCGAGGACCTCCTCGATGTGGCGCGGGCTGGGCACCCCGCTGCCCGCCAGCTCGACGGCGAGCTTGAGCATCGCGGTGGTCTCGTCGTGGTCCTCCCAGGTCTCCAGGACCTGGAGGGCCAGCCAGACGCCGTCGTCGAGACTGCGGCCGAGCAGCGCCTGCTGCACGATCACCGCGAGCGCGCCCGCCGAGTGGTAGCCGGCGGGGTGGGTATGGGTCAGCGCGGCAGTCCGGGCGGCGAGCTCGAAGACCTCGGCCGGGTCGGCGGAGTACAGCGCCGCGGGCGCGGCCCGCATGACACCGCCGCAGCCCTTGGAGTCGTTGATCTTGTGGGAGAACGAGCCAGCCGGGCGGCCGTCGCCGAAGTCCGACAGCGCGCGGAAGATCGTCTTGCCCGGTCCCCTGGTGCTGAACAGCCCGGGGACCTCGATCAGCCAGCCGTCGGGCACGGGGTGGTCGGAGATGTACCAGCCTGCGGCGGCCTCCCACGCCACGCCCTGGGTGTGCAGCCAGCGCTGGTAGGCCAGCTGCACCTCGGGCAGCGGGTCGTCCGAGCCGAGGGTGCGCTGCGCGATGCTGCCGCGGATCAGCCCTTCGGCGGTGAACAGCGTCATCTGGGTGTCGTCGGTGATCGCACCGCGCACGCCGTACGCCTCCCGCAGGCCGCGCGGGCCGTCCGGGCCGAACCGCTGGGTGATCTCCTCCGCGGTCCGGAACTCCAGGTCGGAGCCCAGCGAGTCGCCGAGCGCGCCGCCGAGGAAGCAGCCGAGCACGCGTTCGGTCAGCGACGGGGCGACGTAGTCGGGGTCCTCGGCCTTGGCGTGGCCGCCGGAGGAGATGGCCACCGGGGCGGGTTCGGTGGTCGGGAAGCCGGGTTCGGCGCCGTTCTCGGACTCGGCGCCGATTTGCGCTAAGGCGGCGAGGGCCGCTACCGGTTCCGCCGCGACTTCTGCGGGCTCGACTTCTTCGAGTTCGGGCTCTGCGGAGTCGTTTTCTTCGGGCTCGGCTTCTTCGGTGTCAGCTTCTTCGTAGCCGTTTTCTTCGAGTTCGGCTTCTTCCAGCTCGGCTTGTTCCGGCTGGGATTCTTCCGGCTCGGCGTCTTCCGGCTCGGCTTCTTCGAGGCCGACGCCGTCGGATTCGAGGGCGTCCTCTTCCGGCTCGGCCTCGTCCGCCGGGTCCGGGTCGGTGGCGAGTTCGGTTTCCGGCTCGGTTTCGCCGGACAGTTCCGGCTCTGCGGGCAGTTCCGGCTCTGCGGGCAGTTCCGCGTCGATGAGCAGCCCCGGGTCGATGAACGACTGGATGTCGACCTCGGAATCCGGCTCCGGATCGGCCACCTCGAGGTCGAGTCCGGTCTCGGCGGCTTCGACGTCCTCGGCTTCGACGTCGGCGAGGACTTCCGCCGGGGAATCGACGGGCTCGGGCTCGGGCGGCGCCGGGAAGGTCGGCTGCCCCGCGGAGTTTCCCTCCTCTGCGGGGAGGAACTCACCGCTGACCGGTTCCGGGACGAAGACCGGCGCGGGCTCCGGCTCGTCCCGCACGACCGGCTGGGGCGCGGTCTGCTCGCGCGGGTCCGGGTCGTCCGGCCGGATCGCGGGCAGCACCATCGTGGCCTCCGCCGCCGAAGTAGCCTCCGCCGCCGAAGCATCCACTGTGGACCCCTGCGGTGCGGCCAGGGCGAGCGGAGCGGCGGGCGGCCTGCTGTCGGCCACGTAGCGCTGCGCCCACTTCGGCATGGTCGGTGCCGCGAACGCCTCGGCCGCGTCAGCGCACAGCAGCTCGACGATCTCGCGCATCTCCAGCTGTTCCAGCCACCGCTCCGGGATCGCGCCGGGCCCGTACAGCGCTCCCGCGAGCTGCCCGGCCAACGCGCCGGACACCGAGCTGTCCGCCGAGTGGTTCACCGCCATCCGCACCGCGTCGGCGAAGTTGTCCGTGCACGCCACCGAGGCCAGCGCGATGCCGAGCTCACCCGGCTTGCCGTAGGTGTCGAACTCGATGTCCAGCTCCGCCGGTCCGAGCCGCTGGCCGCGCTGGCCCGCGAACATCGCGGCGTGCACGGTCCGGTGGACGTCGGCGGGCGGCGGGCCAGCGGTGTAGGTCCGGCCGAGCCGCTGCTTCTCCGACGCCGAAACCGCGTCCCAGAGCCCGTTTCCGCGGACCAGCTGTGCGAGCACGTCGCTGTGCAGACCGGCCGCGGCCTGCGTGTTGACGTCCGCGGTGAACAGGTGCGCGACCATCGCTCCGGCGGCGAAGACCAGCTCGCCCGCGTTGCCCCACAACAGCGTCGGCGCGGCCCACACGATGGCGTCCGAAACGCACGTGTCGCCCAGCAGCGGGCTCGGCGGGTTCGGCGCCGCGGCCCGGCCCATCGCGGCCAGCGCGAACCCGGTCGGGTTGCGGGTGGAGTGCACCTCGGGCCGTTCCAGCAGCCAGCCCGCGGGCTCGGGGTACCTGCCGAGCACCGCGGCCATCGCGTACTCCCACGGCACGCCCTGCGTGTGCAGCCACCGCAGGTGGTTGACGCTCACCAGGTCCGTCGGCAGCCAGCCGTTCGGATCGATGTTGGCGGCCTTGGCGCGCAGCAGCGCTTCCAGCGTGAACACCGTCATCTGGGTGAGGTCGGTGGCCGCGCCCCGGCGGCCGAAGACCGGGATGAGGTCCACGACCCCGCGCGGCGGGAACCAGTGCTGGATCTCCGCCCCGGACCGCCACCGGACGGCCGCGCCGAGGGCGTCGCCGACCGCACCGCCGAGCATCGCGCCGCGGAAGCGCTCCGCCCACGCGTCGCCGGGCGGCATCACCGGTCGGTTCGGGCGGGCGGACCAGGAGTTCGTGTCGGTCATCCCTGTGTCTCCTGTCGGGGTCACCAGGCTGCGGGTCGCCAGGCGGGGGTCACCAGGCGGGGTACCGCTGCGTCCACGCCGCGTCGGTGGGCGGGTTCGGGCTGAACTCGGCCAGTGCGTCCTGGGCGATGGTGCGGATCAGGTCGTGCAGTTCGAGCTTTTCAAGCCACTCCGGGGGAATGGCGCGGATTCCGTGGATCGCCCCCGCAATGTTGCCGCACACGATCCCGGTGGAGTCGGAGTCCCCCGAGTGGTTCACCGACAGCAGCAGCGCGTCCCGCGGGTTGTCGGTGGCCATGGCCGCGTAGAGGCCGATCGCGAGGGCCTCCTCGCCCACCCAGCCCTGGCCGAGCTCCTCCTTCAGCTCCTCCGGGGTGACCGCGCCCCGGCCCGCCAGCTCGACGGCCGCGTCCAGCGCCGCGAGCTGCTCCTCGTGCTCGGGCCAGCGGACGAGCAGTTCGCGGGCGATCCGCACGGAGTCGGCCGGCGGGACCGACCGGATCAGCTGGTGCACGATCACCGCCAGCACGCCGGCGGACAGGAACCCGCTGGGGTGGCTGTGGGTCAGCGCCGCGGTGTCGACGGCGGCCTTGAACACCTCGGCCGGGTCGTTGGACCACACCGCGACCGGCGCGGCGCGCATGACGCCGCCGCAGCCCTTGGAGTCGTTGATCCGGTGCTGCGGGGTCGCGTGCTGGTGGGTCCGCGCGAAGTTCCCGAGCGCGGTCAGGCACGTGTTGCCGGGGGCGCGGGGGCTGAACAGGTCGCTGTTGGTGATCAGCCAGCCGTCGGGCTGCGGCAGGTGCCTGGCGTAGGGCCCGGCCGCCTGCTCCCAGGGCTGGTTCTGCGTGTGGTACCAGCGCTGGTACGCGTGCTGCACCTCGGGAACGGGGTCGTTGTCGACCGGCTTGATGCGCCGCGCGATGTGGGCCCGGATCAGCCCTTCCAGCGTGAACAGCATCATCTGGGTGTCGTCGGAGATGTTGGCCAGACCGTCGCGGAGCACCGGTTCGGTCAGCCCCGCTTCGCCGTGGTGGCGGCGGATCATGCCGAGGTCGTGGAACTCGATGGCGTAGCCGAGGGCGTCGCCCATCGCGCCGCCGAGCATGCTGCCGAGGAACCTCTCGTGGGCGTTCGGGGCCTCGTTTCCCGGAACCTGCTCGCTCATCGGCTTTCGACACCCGCTTCCGTCGTGATCGGACCTGCCGGGCTCGTGAGCGCCCCGCTCCCACTGCCCCGCGGGCGAGAACGTACCAACTCGGAATTGCCCGCCCGTGCGCCTTCGATCATTTAAACGTGTAGGCAACCTCACCCCGGGGCGTGCGGGCCGCTAGCGCACGAGGAACCGCAGCAACTTCCGGTTGGTCTCCTCGGCGTTTCCCATCGGGACCGCGTGATGTCCGACGCCGGACACGACGGCGGTCTCGACGTTCGGCACGCGGCGGCGGGCGTTGCGGATCAGGATGCGGATGTTGTGCGCCTTGCTGTTCTCGGCGACCAGCACCAGCGTCGGGACCGTCAGCCGCTCCGGCTGCGGGCTCGGGCGCACGATCACCTTGGAGCGCTGGGAGAAAGCGCCGAGGGCCTGGAGTTCCAGCACCTCCGGGTCGATCCCGCCGCCGGTCTCCCACCTGACGAAGTCGCGGATGCGCGCGGGGGTGGGGCGCAGCAGCGGAGCCGCGCGCAGCAGGTAGCCCGGCTTCCAGCGGGCGAAGCACGCGGTGGGCTCCAGCAGCGCGAGCCTGCGGACACGGATCGAGCGCAGGGCGTAGTGCAGCGCGATCCACGCGCCGTGGGAATGTCCGCACAGGTGCACGGCTTCGAGGTCCAGGTGGTCGAGCACCGCGTCCAGCCAGGCCATCAGGTCGGGCAGGCCGGTGATCGCGCGCCCGTCCGGGACGCTGCGGCCGGCGTCTCCCATCCGGTCGATCGCGTAGACGCGGTGGGAACGGCTGAGCGCTTCGGCGTTGGCGAACCAGACCGCGGACGTGGTTCCCGCGCCGTGCATGAGCACCAGCGGGGTCGCGTCCTGCGGGCCGCAGGCGTGCACGCGCGTGGTGCCGAACTGCGACGGGACGTCCAGTCGTTCCACCTCGATCGGCCACCGGGCCAGCACCGCGTCGTAAGCCGCTGCGTACGCTTCCGCGTTCTCCGAGGTCGGGAAGGCCATCGCTCACCTCGATCACCGGTCGTCGCCGACTGATAGTACGGTCGCGGCCCCGTGGGGCTTCCCCTCCGCGCGCGACCCGGGGCGCCATCACTCGATCGGAGGTGGGCGGATTCCCCGGGAAACCGCAGGGAACACCTGTTCTAAGCTTGACCCGCGCCGGCCACATCGAGGGAGAAACGTTGAGCGACCAGGAAACCCCGGACCAGACCGCCGAAGCCGCCGTGCCGGAGAGCACGCCGGAGCCGACCGAAACCGCACCCGAGCCCGCGGCGAAGAAGCCGCGCGCCCGCAAGCAGAGCACCGCGAAGAAGACGCGCACGGTCGAGCTGACCCTGACCGTGACGGGTACCGCCGAGGGCGAGTGGCAGGCCGACCTGCTGCACCAGGGCAAGCGGGTCGTGCAGGGCCTGCAGATCCCGGCCGCCGCGGTGTCGAAGGCCGCCGCCGAGCTGCACTCGGACATCTCGGAGGCGATCGACGGCGTGATCAGCGCCGCGCGCGAGCAGCACGAGGCGAAGCTCGCCGAGCTGGAGGCCGAGGTCGAGCGCGTTCGGAAGGCGCTCGCCGAGCTGGAGGGCTGAGGCTCTTTTCCGGGCGCCGGGTTCCTTTTGGGGCCCGGCGCTTTCGTGTCTGTTGGGTTTCCGGGGCGCTCGCCGCAGATCCCAGGCAGGTCTCCGCTTCGGAACGCGGTTCGGTCGGGGTGGTTCCCCGGAAGCTCACTTCGCCGCGAAGGTCCGCCGGTACGCCGACGGCGATACCCCGAGCGTCGTCCGCAGGTGCTGGCGGAGCGAGTTGCCGGTGCCGAAGCCCGATCGCTGCGCGATCTGGTCGATCGGCAGGTCGCTGGTCTCAAGCAGGCTCCGGGCCAGCTCCACCCTCTGCACGGTCAGCCACTGCCCCGGCGCCATCCCGACCTCCAGCTGGAACCGGCGGGTGAAGGTCCGCACGCTCATCCGCGCGTGCGCCGCCAGCTCGGGCAGCGACAGGCGGTGGTGCAGGCGCTCCAGTGCCCAGGCGCGGGTCGGGCCGGTCGTCGCCGACGCCTCGTCCGGGACCGGGTGCTCGATGTACTGGGCCTGGCCTCCGTCGCGGACCGGGGGTACGACGCTGCGGCGGGCGACGCGGTTGGCAACCGCGCTGCCGTGGTCGCGGCGCACCAGGTGCAGGCAGAGGTCCACTCCCGCCGCCACTCCCGCCGAGGTCAGCACGTCGCCGTCGTCGACGAACAGGACGTCCCGGTCCACGCGGATCTTCGGGTAGGTGCGCTGGAAGTGCTCCGCCGAGCGCCAGTGCGTGGTCGCGGGCCTCCCGTCGAGCAGGCCCGCCGCCGCCAGCACGTAGGACGCGGTGCAGATCGACACCATCCGGGTGCCCGGCCGGATCTCGGCCAGCGCCCGCCCGATGCGCTCGGGCAGCCGCCCCTCCTTCATCTCGCCGAGCTCGTGCGTGGCCGGGATGATCACGGTGTCGACCGTGGCCAGCACCCGGGCGTCGTGGTCGACCGTGACTCCGAAGCCCGCGTCGGTGCGGACCGGGGCACCGTCGACAGTGCAGGTGATCAGCTCGTAGAGCGGCCTGCCCGCGTCGTCCTCGGCCTTGCCGAGGATCCGCGCCGGAATCCCCAGCTCGAACGGGATCACCCCGTCCAGGACCAGCACTCCCACCCGATGCATGGCCGGATTCTGGCACACCGCACGATCCTGCCACCAGGAACGGAAAGAGGGCCCCTGTCCGGAGGAGTCGGACAGGGGCCCTCGGGCTTCCGCTACGCGGCTACCTCATCGGTAGTCGCGACCGAAGTCGTAGTCGTCCAGCGGAACCGCGGCACCGGTGCCGGTACCGAAGACATCCGGGGTGTAGTAGCCGTCGTCGTAGGACGGGATCGCGTAGGCCGCGGCCCGCGCCTCCTCCGTCGGCTGCACCTGGATGTTCCGGTAGCGGTTGATGCCCGTACCGGCCGGGATCAACTTACCGATGATCACGTTCTCCTTCAGGCCGACCAGCTTGTCGCTCGCGCCCTCGATCGCGGCGTTGGTGAGGATGCGGGTCGTCTCCTGGAAGGAGGCCGCCGACAGCCACGACTCGGTGGCCAGCGACGCCTTGGTGATGCCCATCAGCACCGGACGGCCCGAAGCCGGGTCGCCGCCCTCGGCCACCACGCGCCGGTTCTCGCCCTCGAACTGCGAGCGCTCGACCGGCGAACCGGGCAGGAACTCGGTGGCACCGGAGTCGATGATGATGACCCGGCGCAGCATCTGCCGGACGATCACCTCGACGTGCTTGTCGTGGATGCCCACACCCTGCGAGCGGTACACCTCCTGGACCTCGCGGACGAGGTGCAGCTGCGCCTCCCGCGGACCCATGACGCGCAGCACCTCGTGCGGGTCGACCGCACCTTCCAGCAGCTGCTGGCCGACGTCGACGTGGTCGCCGTCGGAGATCTGCCGCTCGGTGCCGTCGACCGAGATCACCGCGAGCCGCTGCCGCTTGGACAGCTTGTCGTAGACGATCTCCTCGCTGCCGTCGTCCGGCGTGATCGTGATCTTCCAGTACCGGTCGTTGTCCTCCAGCCGGATCCGGCCGGGAGCGTCGGCGATCGGCGCCTTGCCCTTCGGGACCCGGGCCTCGAACAGCTCCGTGACACGCGGCAGACCGGTGGTGATGTCGTCACCGGCGACACCGCCCTGGTGGAAGGTGCGCATCGTCAGCTGCGTACCGGGCTCACCGATCGACTGGGCGGCGACGATGCCGACGGCCTCGCCGACGTCGACCAGCTTGCCGGTGGCCATCGACCGGCCGTAGCAGACCGCGCAGACCCCGACACCGGACTCGCAGGTCAGCACGCTGCGGACCTTGACCCTGGTGACACCGGCGGCGAGCAGCTTCTCGATCGCCGGGTCGCCCAGGTCCGAACCGCGGGCCAGCACCACGTTGCCGTCGGCGTCGGTGACGTCGTCGGCGGTGGTCCGGGCGTAGACGCTGGTCTCCACGTGCGCGTCCCGGATCAGCTTGCCGTCGGGCAGCTTCTCCGCGATCGGCATCCGGATGCCGCGCTCGGTGCCGCAGTCGGTCTCGCGGACGATGACGTCCTGCGAGACGTCCACCAGACGACGGGTCAGGTAACCCGAGTCGGCGGTCCGCAGCGCGGTGTCGGCCAGACCCTTGCGGGCACCGTGGTTGGAGATGAAGTACTCCAGCACGGACAGGCCCTCGCGGAAGTTCGCCTTGATCGGGCGCGGGATGTACTCACCCTTCGGGTTCGACACCAGACCGCGCATACCGGCCAGCTGGACGACCTGGGTCATGTTACCGGCGGCCCCGGACTTGACGATCATGCTGATCGAGTTGTCCTCGGGGAAGTTCGCCTCCATGGCCTCGGCGACCTCGTCCTTGGCGGCCGTCCAGACCTTGACCAGCTCGGCGTTGCGCTCCTGGTACGACAGCGCACCGCGGCGGTACCGCTTCTCGACCTGGTCGGCCTTGGTCTCGTAGCCGTCGAGGATCTCGGTCTTGTTCGGCGGCACGACCACGTCGGAGATCGACACGGTCACGCCGGAACGGGTCGCCCAGTGGAAACCGGCGTCCTTGAGCTTGTCCAGCGTCTGGGCGACGGTGACCATCGGGTACCGCTCGGCGAGGTCGTTGACGATCGCCGCCTGCTTCTTCTTCGGCAGCAGGTCGTTGACGAACGGGTAGTCCTCGGGCAGCAGCTCGTTGAACCACACCCGGCCCAGCGTCGTCTCCGCCAGCCACGCCTGGCCCGGCTCCCAGTCCTCCGGCATCTGCTGCGCGTTCGGGACCAGGTCGCGGACCCGGATCCTGACCTTGGCCTGCAGGTCCAGCCCGCCGCGGTCGAAGGCCATGATCGCCTCGCCGACCGAGGAGAACGACAGCCCCTCACCGGTGGCGCCGTCCACCTGGCGGGTCAGGTGGTACAGGCCGGTGACCATGTCCAGACGCGGCATCGCCAGCGGCCGGCCGGAAGCCGGCGACAGGATGTTGTTGCTGGACAGCATCAGGATGCGGGCCTCGGCCTGGGCCTCGGCCGACAGCGGCAGGTGCACCGCCATCTGGTCGCCGTCGAAGTCGGCGTTGAACGCCTCGCAGACCAGCGGGTGCAGCTGGATCGCCTTGCCCTCGACCAGCTGCGGCTCGAAGGCCTGGATGCCCAGCCGGTGCAGCGTCGGAGCACGGTTGAGCAGCACCGGGTGCTCGGCGATGACCTCTTCCAGCACGTCCCACACCTGCGGGCGCTGGCGCTCGACCATCCGCTTGGCGGACTTGATGTTCTGCGCGTGGTTGAGGTCGACCAGCCGCTTCATGACGAACGGCTTGAACAGCTCGACCGCCATCTCCTTCGGCAGACCGCACTGGTGCAGCTTCAGCTGCGGACCGACGACGATGACCGAACGGCCGGAGTAGTCGACGCGCTTGCCCAGCAGGTTCTGCCGGAAGCGGCCCTGCTTGCCCTTGAGCAGGTCGGACAGCGACTTCAGCGGCCGGTTGCCCGGGCCGGTCACCGGACGCCCGCGACGGCCGTTGTCGAACAGCGCGTCGACGGACTCCTGCAGCATCCGCTTCTCGTTGTTGACGATGATCTCGGGCGCACCGAGGTCGATCAGCCGCTTGAGGCGGTTGTTGCGGTTGATGACCCGCCGGTACAGGTCGTTGAGGTCCGAGGTCGCGAAGCGGCCACCGTCGAGCTGCACCATCGGGCGCAGGTCCGGCGGGATGACCGGGACGCAGTTGAGGACCATGCCGCCCGGGTTGTTCCCGGTGGCCTGGAACGCCGCGACGACCTTCAGCCGCTTGAGGGCGCGGAGCTTCTTCTGCCCCTTGCCCGAGCGGATGGTCTCGCGCAGCTGCTCGGCCTCGGCGTTGATGTCGAAGTCCTGCAGCAGCGCCTGGATGGCCTCGGCGCCCATGCCGCCGGTGAAGTACTCACCGAAGCGGTCGTAGAGCTCGCGGTAGAGCAGCTCGTCGGCGATGAGCTGGCGGGGCTCCAGCTTGGTGAAGGTCTCCCAGATCTCGTCGAGCTTGTCGAGCTCCCGCTGCGCGCGGTCGCGCAGCTGGCGCATCTCGCGCTCGCCGCCCTCCTTGACCTTCCGGCGGACGTCGCTCTTGGCGCCCTCCGCCTCCAGCTCGGCGAGGTCGGCCTCCAGCTTCTGCGCGCGGGCCTCCAGGTCCGCGTCGCGCTGGTCGGCGATCTGCTTGCGCTCGACGCCGATCTCGGCCTCGAGGGTCGACATCTCGTTGTGCCGCATCTCGGTGTTCACCGAGGTGATCACGTACGCGGCGAAGTAGATGATCTTCTCGAGGTCCTTGGGGGCCAGGTCGAGCAGGTAGCCCAGCCGGCTCGGGACGCCCTTGAAGTACCAGATGTGGGTCACCGAGGCGGCGAGCTCGATGTGGCCCATCCGCTCGCGGCGGACCTTGGCGCGGGTGACCTCGACACCGCAGCGCTCACAGATGATGCCCTTGAACCGGACCCGCTTGTACTTGCCGCAGTAGCACTCCCAGTCCCGGGTCGGACCGAAGATCTTCTCGCAGAAGAGCCCGTCCTTCTCCGGCTTCAGGGTGCGGTAGTTGATGGTTTCGGGCTTCTTGACCTCGCCGTACGACCACTGGCGGATGTCGTCGGCCGTGGCGAGGCCGATGCGGAGTTCATCGAAGAAGTTGACGTCAAGCACGTCGGGTCTTCTCCCTTTGTCGGAAGGTCGCTGTCCTGGGCTGCGCCCAGAGATTTCGCTGAGCCAGGTTGGGTCGGAACGCCGGTCCGCACAGCTCGGCTGCGCGGACCGGCGGCGAGGTCATTGGACGACGTCGTCCACCGAGGGCGACTCGTTGCGGGACAGGTTGATGCCGAGGTTGGCCGCGGCGCGCTCCAGGTCCTCGTCGTCGCCGTCGCGCATCTCGATCGCGGCACCGTCGCTGGAGAGCACCTCGACGTTCAGGCACAGCGACTGGAGCTCCTTGAGCAGCACCTTGAACGACTCCGGGATGCCCGGCTCGGGGATGTTCTCGCCCTTGACGATCGCCTCGTAGACCTTGACGCGGCCGACCACGTCGTCGGACTTGATCGTCAGCAGCTCCTGCAGCGTGTACGCCGCGCCGTAGGCCTGCATCGCCCAGCACTCCATCTCACCGAAGCGCTGACCACCGAACTGCGCCTTACCGCCCAGCGGCTGCTGGGTGATCATCGAGTACGGACCGGTCGACCGGGCGTGGATCTTGTCGTCCACCAGGTGCGACAGCTTGAGGATGTACATGTACCCGACAGCCACCGGGTACGGGTACGGCTCACCGCTGCGCCCGTCGAACAACTGGGCCTTGCCGTTGGCCTTGACCATCCGCTCACCGTCGCGGTTCGGCTTGGTCGAGCCGAGCAGGCCGGTGATCTCCTCCTCCCGGGCACCGTCGAACACGGGGCTCGCGGTGTTGGTGCCGGGCTCGACGTCGTAGAGCTCGGCGGGCAGCCGCTTGGCCCACTCCGGGTCCCCGTCGATCGACCAGCCCTGCGAGGCGATCCACCCGAGGTGGGTCTCCAGGATCTGGCCGATGTTCATCCGTCGCGGCACACCGTGGGTGTTCAGGATGATGTCGACCGGGGTGCCGTCCTCGGTGAACGGCATGTCCTCGACCGGCAGGATCTTGCCGATGACGCCCTTGTTGCCGTGGCGGCCCGCGAGCTTGTCGCCGTCCTGGATCTTGCGCTTCTGCGCGACGTAGACCCGGACCAGCTCGTTGACGCCCGGGGGCAGCTCGTCGTCGTCCTCGCGGTTGAAGACGCGGACGCCGATGACCTTGCCGGTCTCGCCGTGCGGCACCTTCAGCGAGGTGTCGCGGACCTCGCGGGCCTTCTCGCCGAAGATCGCCCGCAGCAGCCGCTCCTCCGGGGTCAGCTCGGTCTCGCCCTTCGGGGTGACCTTGCCGACCAGGATGTCGCCGCCCTGGACCTCGGCACCGATGCGGATGATGCCGCGCTCGTCGAGGTCGGCCAGCACGTCCTCGGAGACGTTCGGGATGTCCCGGGTGATCTCCTCGGCGCCCAGCTTGGTGTCGCGGGCGTCGACCTCGTGCTCCTCGATGTGGATCGAGGTGAGCACGTCGTCCTGCACCAGGCGCTGGGACAGGATGATCGCGTCCTCGTAGTTGTGGCCCTCCCACGGCATGATGGCCACGCGCAGGTTCTTGCCCAGCGCCATCTCGCCGTTCTGGGTGCACGGACCGTCCGCGATGACCTGCCCGGCCTCGACCCGGTCGCCCTCGTTGACGATCGGCCTCTGGTTGGTGCAGGTGCCGTGGTTGGACCGGCTGAACTTCTGCAGCCGGTAGGTCCGCCGGGTGCCGTCGTCGGCCATGACCGTGACGTAGTCGGCGCACAGCTCCTCGATGACACCGGCCTTCTCCGCGGTGACGACGTCACCGGCGTCGACGGCGGCGCGAAGCTCCATGCCGGTGCCGACCAGCGGGGCCTCGCTGCGCAGCAGCGGCACCGCCTGGCGCTGCATGTTCGCACCCATCAGGGCGCGGTTGGCGTCGTCGTGCTCGAGGAACGGGATCATCGCGGTCGCGGCGGAGACCATCTGCCGCGGCGAGACGTCCATGTAGTCGATCTCGGTCGGAGCCAGCAGCTCGACCTCGCCGCCCTTCCGCCGACCCAGCACCCGGTCCTCGAGGAAGTTGCCCTCGTCGTCGATCGGGGTGTTGGCCTGGGCCTTGACGTACCGGTCCTCCTCGTCGGCCGTCAGGTAGTCGATCTGGTCGGTGACCCGGCCGTCGACGACCTTGCGGTACGGCGTCTCGATGAAGCCGAACGGGTTGACCCTGGCGAAGGTCGCCAGCGAGCCGATCAGACCGATGTTCGGGCCTTCCGGCGTCTCGATCGGGCACATCCGGCCGTAGTGCGACGGGTGCACGTCGCGGACCTCCATGCCCGCGCGCTCACGGGACAGACCGCCCGGGCCGAGCGCGGAGAGCCTGCGCTTGTGCGTGAGGCCCGCGATCGGGTTGGTCTGGTCCATGAACTGCGACAGCTGCGAGGTGCCGAAGAACTCCTTGATCGCCGCCACCACGGGGCGGATGTTGATCAGGGTCTGCGGCGTGATGGCCTCGACGTCCTGGGTGGTCATCCGCTCGCGGACGACCCGCTCCATCCGGGACAGGCCGACCCGGACCTGGTTCTGGATCAGCTCGCCGACGGTGCGCAGGCGCCGGTTGCCGAAGTGGTCGATGTCGTCGACCTCGACGGGGACCGTCTCGCCCTCGCCCTCACCGCGAGCAGGCATGTCCAGCTCGCCCGCGTGCAGGCGGACCAGGTACTCGATGGTGGTGACGATGTCCTCTTCGGTGAGCACGCCCGACTCGAAGGGCATGTTCAGGCCGAGCTTCTTGTTGACCTTGTAGCGGCCGACCCGGGCGAGGTCGTAGCGCTTCTCCTTGAAGAACAGGTTCTCCAGGAGCGTCTGCGCGCTCTCCTTGGTCGGCGGCTCGCCCGGACGCAGCTTGCGGTAGATGTCCAGCAGGGCTTCGTCCTGGCCGGCGGTGTGGTCCTTCTCCAGAGTCGCCATCAGGGTCTCGGAGAAGCCGAACCGCTCGCGGATCGCCTCGGCGGTCCACCCCAGCGCCTTGAGCAGCACGGTGACCGGCTGGCGGCGCTTGCGGTCGATGCGGACGCCGACGGTGTCGCGCTTGTCGACGTCGAACTCCAGCCACGCACCGCGGCTGGGAATGATCTTGACGCTGTAGACGTCCTTGTCGGTGGTCTTGTCGACCGACTGGTCGAAGTACACACCGGGCGAACGCACGAGCTGGGACACCACGACCCGCTCGGTGCCGTTGATGATGAAGGTGCCCTTGTCGGTCATGACCGGGAAGTCACCCATGAACACCGTCTGGCTCTTGATCTCGCCGGTGGTGTGGTTGGTGAACTCGGCCGTGACGAACAGCGGGGCCGCGTAGGTCATGTCCTTGTCCTTGCACTCCTCGACGGAGGCCTTGACCTCGTCGAAGCGTGGGTCGGAGAAGGACAGCGACATCGATCCGGAGAAGTCCTCGATGGGCGAGATCTCGCTCAGGACTTCCTCAAGGCCGCCAACGGGGCTCTCGTCGCCGGCGTCGACCCGGCGCTGGAACCAGGTCTCGTCACCGACGAGCCATTCGAAGGACTGGACCTGCAGATCGAGCAGATCAGGTACTTCCAACGGCTCGCGGATGTTCGCGAACGAGACCCGCTTGGGTGCCCCAGGGATCCCCGACGTGTAGTTGGAAGCTGCAGAGACCTTGGTCGCGCGGGAGACTGCCAAGATGCGTCCTTCCGGGACTCTGAACTGGCTACAGCCGCATCAGAAAGCTCGGGAGTCCGGCGACTTCGACGCCGATCTCGGCCCGCTAACACAGCTGTCAAGGGTGCAATGGCGCCCACGATCCTACGACCCCCATGCGGGGTAGACGGAAAGAGGGCAGCGCAAAGTAGCAGTCTAGCCGGAAGGACGCCAGCTGTCGAGGGGAACCCACCGAAGGTGGTCCAGCCCCGTGTCGACGACCAGAGTGAACCCGCGCGGCGCCGCAGTCAAGAGATCACGCTTCGATCACCCTCGTGGCGCAAAACACGATCACTCGTCGTGACCGCACGCGGCGTCATCTTGGCTGGTCAGGACCCTACTCGGAAGTAGCGGCCGGCACTGTCCAGTTGGTACCGGCGCGCCGTGCGCGGGCCCGCGCGACGCCCGGCGGGATGTGGCGCAGATCGCCCATCCGAACCCCACAACGCGCGGCGGTCGCGATCTGTTCCCGGACTCCCGGACCACCATTCGTATCCGAATCGACACACCGGGTGCGAAACGGGGAAACGCGGAATCGCGATCTCGCCAATGGCGGACCGTTCCCCGGCCGCTCAGCAGGATCAAAACGATCATCCGTCCGGCGGAACCGGTTGCTGCGGTGTCCGGTACGCGGACTACGACGGGAGGCGAGCCCGGCCGCATTCCCGCGACCCGCCACTGAGACGCGCGGCGAGCTGGTAAGAAGAGCGGGCGGCGGGCACGATCTGCCCGCCGGTGCCGGTCGCGGCCGCGGTCCCCGGCCGCGCAACCCGGTCTGGTCCGTACGGGCTACTCGCCACCATCGGACGCCGGTAACGTGAAACGGACTCGCCACGACGGCCGCTGGTCACGCGCGCGAGCAGCCACGGGAGAGAACACGCCGATGACAGACGATGCAGGCCGGCAGAGCGACAGGTTTCGCGGGCTGCAGCGTTGGGCGGGAGGGCAAGGCCGGGCCGACACCGGGTCCGGCTGGTTCTCCGACGCCGAGGCCGGGGGCGACCAGCCCGAAGCTCCCCGGGCGCACTCCCAGCAGCCCGAGCAGCAGCGCGCCCCCGAACAGCGCAACCCCGAACAGCGCACCTCAGAACAACGCAACCCCGAACAGCGCACCCCCGAACAGCGCTACGCCGACGCGATCGCGGCGATGAACCGGATCGTCACCACCCTCGACTTCGAGCCGCTGCCCTGGGTCACCGAGGTCTTCCGCGCCACCGCGGGCGCCCTGCACGAGAAGGACCCCGCCCGCGCGGGCGTGCTCAACAACCTCGGCAGCGCCTCGCAGCTGACCCACCTGCGCAGCGGCGACCCGGCCGACCTGGACGACGCCGTCTCCTACTACCGCGCCGCGGCCTCGACCGCGCGCAGCGACGACACCGATCTGGTCCTCTACCGCTGCAACCTCGCGCTCGCGCTGACCGACCGGGCCACCAAGACCGGCAACGCCGAGGACGCCACCGAGAGCGCGGCGATCGCCCGGCAGGCCGTCGACGAGACCCCGCAGAAGGACCAGCGGCGGGTGATGGCGCTGATCCGGCTCGGCAACGCGCTCAAGCTGCACGCGCGGCTGGCCGACGACCCGGCGTCGGACAACGAGTCGATCAACGTGTTCCGCGCGGCCGTGCGCGGCAGCTCCGGCGGGGAGGCCGCGTCGGAGCTGATGGTCAGCCTCGGTGGCGCTTTGCTGCGGCGCTACGAGCGCGCCGGTGCCGTCGAGGACCTGGACGAGGGCATCTCGCACCTGAGCTCGGGTGCCGGCTCGATGCCCGACAGCGAGCCGCGCCGCGCCGCGCTGTGCCACCTCGCGAGCGCGCTGCGGCTGCGCTTCCGGCACAACGGCGACCTGGCCGACCTGCACTCCGCGATCTCCGAGCTGATCGGCGTGCTCGGCGTGCTGGAGCCCGGGCACCCGCTGCTGGGCAAGGCGGTCTGGAACCTGGCGGTGACCGTCGTCGAGCACGTCGACTCCACCGGCGAGCCCAGCCAGCTGCGCCGGGTGCTGCGCCCGATCACCCCGGCGGTGCGCGGGATGTCGCGGGACGACGCGGACCGCGCGGTCGCGCTCGCCGGGTACGGGGCCCTGCTGCGCAGGCATTTCCTGCACGGCGCCGAGGCCGCGGTGATCGACGCCGCGGTCCGGGCCGCGGAAGCCGCGGCGGAGGCCGCAGGCAGCGGGGCGCGGTGCCCGGTGCTGAACTCGCTGGGGACCACGCTGGTCACCCGCTACGAGCACAACTCCGCCCCGGCGGACCTGACCCGCGCCGAGGAGGTCGCGCGGGAGGCGATCGACCTCGCGTCGCGGGAGAACCGCCCGCAGCACCCGGCGCTGTCGCTGCTCGGGCTGGTCACCATGCACCGGTTCCGGCAGACGTCCAAGACGGTGGACCTGGAAGCCGCGATCGACCTGTTCGACCAGGCCCTGAACGCGATGCCGGAGGACGCGCCCGCACGCGCCGCGGTCGCGGCCCACCTCGGCCGGGCGGTGCAGACGCTGCACCAGCGCTCCGGCCGCCGCAAGCTCTACCGCTGGGCCCGCCGCATCCTCACCGAGGCCGCGGCGCAGGCGACGGCACCGGCCGACCAGCGGCTGCGCGCGGCGATCCTGTGCGGCAGGCTCGCGGCGCAGGCGCAGCGGTGGGCCGAGGCGCAGGAATCGTTCGGGACCGCGGTCGAGCTGCTGCCGCTGGTCACCAGGGGCAAGCGGGTGGTCGCGTCCCCGGCGGTCCAGCAGCGCTGGGCGCTGGTCGCCGCCGACGCTGCCGCGTGCGCGCTGGAGAACGGCGAGCCGGAACGCGCGGTCGAGCTGCTGGAGCACGGCCGGTCGGCGATCCTGGCGGACTTCCTGCCGACCGGCGGCGAGCTGGGCGAGCTGCACCGCAGCCACCCGGACCTGGCCGACGAGGCGGTCCGGCTGCGGCGACTGCTGGACCGCGGCGAGGAGGAGCCCGCGCTGGCCGAGTCCTCCGACGGCGACCGGCAGCGGCTCACCACGGCGTGGGCGGCGCTGGTCGACGAGATCCGCGCGGTGCCGGGGCACCGCAACCACCTGCGGCCGACGCCGTTCCAGGAGCTCGCGCCCGCCGGTGCGGACGGGGCCGTGGTGCTGGTGAACCTGAGCCGCTACCGGTCGGACGCGCTGGTCGTCTTCGGCGGCCGGGTGCTGACGGTGCCGCTGACCAAGGCCGCGCCGGAGTTCGCGGCGATGCAGGCGGAGAACGCGCTGACCGCCGTCCAGGACCAGACCTCGCAACCGCTGGCCGAGGTGCTGGACTGGCTGTGGCACAACCTCACCCGCCCGGTGCTGGACCGGATGGGGTACCTGGGAACGCCCGGCGCCGGGCAGCGCTGGCCGCGCATCTGGTGGGCCGCCGTCGGCGCGGCGGCGTTCCTGCCGCTGCACGCGGCGGCCTCGTTGTCCGGCGACTGCGCGCTGGAGCGGGTCGTGTCGTCGTACACCCCGACCCTGAGCTGCCTGCTGCGCGCCAAGCAGCGCCCGCACCCGGAGAACGGCATCCCGCTGGTCGCGGCCGGCTCGCAGGAGCGGGTGGCGCGCGAGCTGCCGCAGCAGAACCAGATCCTGGCGCAGCACTGGCCGCGCGCCGAGATCCGCTCGATGGAGAGCACCACCCCGAACGAGATGCTGCGGCTGATCCCCGAGCACCCGTGGCTGCACGTCTGCGAGAACAGCACGCAGTACCCGGCGCAGCCCGCCGCCGCGCTCGTGCTCGACCGGGAGCCGCCGCACCGCTCGCTCGGCGTGGTCGAGCTCGGCCAGCTGACGCTGGACGAAGCGGAGTTCTGCTACCTGGGCCAGACCGCGACGGCCGCCGACACCCCGTCGGCGGCGGCGGTGAACCTCGCCGAGTCGCTGGGCTTCGCCGGGTACAACCACGTCGTCGGCACCCTGTGGGAGGTCGACGAGGACGTCGCGACCGAGGTGCACGCCGAGGTCTACGAGACGGTGTTCGGCGCCGAGGACGGCGGGACCGACCACTCGGCCTACGCCCTGCACGAGGCCGCGCGCCGACTGCGCCACCAAGCCCCGGACAATCCCGAGCGCTGGAGCGCGCACGTGCACGTGGGCCCGTAGCGCCGGGAGTTCCGGTCAGCGCTGGGAGATCCGGTCGATCTTCCAGCGGTCGCCCTGCTTCTCGGCGCCGACGGTGATCTGCGCGGGACCGATGTTGGGCTGGCCGTTGTCGGTGCGGACCGCCTGCTGGTCGACGAACAGCAGCAGCTCGGCGCGGTCGCCCTGGAGGCGGGTGACGCCGACGGACTTGACGGTCGTGGTGACGACCAGCTTCTGCTGCGGCGCGAGCTCCTTGACCGTGGCGAACAGCCGGTTGTACTCGTCGACCGCCTGGCCGACGAGGAGTTCGTTGGCGGCGCGCTCGGTCTTGGCGGTGTCGGTGAAGTCGTAGGAGAACACCTTCGACACGGCGTCGCTGATCTGCCCGGTGACCTCGGCGGTCGCGGGTCCGTCGACCAGGGCCTCGTTGGCGGCGGGGCCGTTGGTGCGCACGTTGTGCTGCGCGATGCCGAAGACCACCGCCAGCGCGGTGAAGACCGCCGTGGCGACCAGGAGACCGGTGATCAGCGCGCGGTTTCCGCGCGGGCGTTCGGGCGTGGGCTCCTGGGCGGCAGCGGCTTCGGCGGCTTCGGGCCCCGGGGCGGATTCGCGCGTGGGCTCCGGAGCGGCCTCGGCATCCGCGGCTTCAGGGCCCGGGGCGGCATCGGGCGTGGCAGCGGGCTCCGGGGCGGCAGCGGCTTCCTTGGCAGCTTCCGGGGCCCGACCAGCTTCGGAGTCCTGGGCGGACTCGGGCTCCGTGGCGGGCTCCGACGCGGCGGCCTCCGAAGCAGCGGTTTCGGATCCGGGAACGGCCTCGCCCTCGGGCTCGGTGGCGACCTCGGGCGGGACTTCAGCGACCGTCTCGGCCTCAGCGACCGTCTCGGCCTCAGCGACCGTCTCGGCCTCGGCAACCGTCTCGGCCTCAGCGACGGCCTCGGCCGGGGCCGTCACCTCCTCCGCCGATCCCTCCACAGTGGACGAATCAGCGCGGCCGTTCCCCGGAGCGGCCTCCCGGGTGGCCCGCTTGCGGAGCCCGGCGACGCGGGGCCGGGACGCCGATGCTGGATTCTGGCGGGGCTTGGACACTACGACACTCCTAGAACTGCGGCGGCGGGCGGCGACGTACTTCGGCGGCGTCAGCCGACCGCCACGGCACCGAGGTTGCTGAGCTTCCACCGGTCGCCGTCGCGGGTCAGCTCGACCTGGTAGCGGGTGCGCTTCACCGCGGGCTGCTGCCCCTCCGGGGTGGCGGTGAACTCCACGACGGCGATCATCATCGCCTTGCCCGCGCGCTCGTCGAGCTCGGTCAGCGCGGCGTCGAGCACCTTGCCCTCGGTGACCGTCTTGGCCTGCTGGATCCGCTCGGCGTTGGCCTGCCTGCCGCGCTGGACCTCGTCGCGCAGCGGGCCGGTCGAGCTCTCCACCCACAGGTCCAGGCCGCGCTGGACGTCCCGGTAGTCGAGGGTGTGGAAGTTGACGACACCCTGCCTGCCCGCTTCGAGCGCGTTGTCCCGCTCGGTCGCGAACGACGTCGAGTCGCTGTTGGCCGCGCTCGCCCACGAGACGCCGAACACCCCGGCCGCGATGACGGACGCGGCGAGCGCGGCCGAGGCCGCGACCACTCCCCATCTGCGGGGGCGCGGCTGGGACTCGTCGGCCATCTCTCCTCCTAGGTGTTGACGCGGGACTGCTACTGCCCCGGTGCGTTCTGGGCACCCCGCACGGAGGTGTCGCTCCCCCTGGGCTCGGCGCAGTACGCCCGGGTGTTCAGCGGCACCGGTGTCATGTCGTTGCCAGGCCGCCGAACGGTGGATTCGTAACCGGCCGTGCAGGGTAGTGGGTCGAAAACGTTGAGCGCCAGGCCGAAGTGGGCGGTTCCGTCGCCCGGGACGACCGTGTTGCTCGCGGTCACGACCACCGGGTACAGCGTCATGATCTGCTCGATGCCGTCGACCCGGGTGGCCATCAGCTCCGAGGTGCTGGTCAGGTTCGCCAGCAGCGGGCCGAGCTTGTCGTTCTCCCGCAGGAAACCGCTGATCTGCGAAGCCGCGGGCGGCGCCTTCTCGATCACCCCGCGCAGGTCGCCGTCCGACTTCTGCAGCTGCTCGGACAGCAGCCGCAGATTCTCGCCGTAGGACTTGATCGCCGAGCCCTGCTCGTTCTGGGTGGCCAGCACGGTCTTGCCGTCGGCGAGCAGCTGCTTGGTCTGCGGCAGGTGCTGCTGGGCAGCCGCGGTGAACTCGCCGGTGGTGTCGATGATCTTCTGAAGGTTCCCGCCGTTGTCGCGGAACGCGGTGCCCAGCTCGTTGACCACCGTGCGCAGCGAGTCGGTCGGCACCGACTTGGAGAACGAGTCCAGGTTGGTCATCAGGTCCTCGACCGGCAGCGGCGTCCGCGTGGACGCCTGCGCGATCGTCGAGCCGTCCTCCAGGAACGGGCCCCGCTCGCTCTTCGGCCGCAGGTCGACGTACTGCTCGCCGACCGCCGACCGCAGGCTGACCACGGCCTCGACGTCCTTCGGGATGCGCGGCGCGCTGGACTCGATGTCCAGCGGCACCTCCACGCCGTCGGAGGTCAGCCGCATCGTGCCGACCCGGCCGATCGGCACGCCCCGGTAGGTGACCTCGGCGTTGTCGAAGACCCCGCCGGTGTCGGCGAGCTTCATCGTCACGACGTAGCCGCGCGGGCCGAGCAGCCGGTCGAGCCCGGCGTACTTGGCGCCCGCGTAGCCGACGCCGACCAGGGCGATGGCGACGAACGCGACGATCTGGATGCGGACCCTGCGCGTGAGCATCTAGTCACCACCACCGAAGAGGTCGTCGAGCCAGCTGCCGGAGTCCTTCGGCGGTTCCGGTGGCGGCGCGGGTTGCTGGGGCGTCGGCTGCGGCGCGGGCTGCTCTGGGGTCAGCCCCGGCAGCGGCAGCGGCGGAAGTCCCGGCGGCGGGGGCAGCAGCGGCTGCCTGCTGCGGCCGAAGTTGTCGACGATGTTGGTCAGGTTGAGGTCGACGTTCGCGTACAGGTTGGTGTAGTCGCTGCCGCCGATGCCCTCGACCGAGTTGTCCGGGAACGGGAAGGTCAGCAGGACCTCCAGCGACCTCGGCAGGTTCTCGCCCGCCGCGGCCAGCTGCTTGAGCGTGGGCGCCAGCTGGTCGAGGTTGTGCACCAGGTCGTCCTTGCTCTTGTCGACCACGTCGGTGGCGACCCCGGACAGCTTGTCCAGCGACTGGAGCATGGTGACCAGCTGGCCGCGCTGCTCGTTGAGCACCCGCAGGCCCGGTTCCAGGTCGCGCAGCGCGGTGTCGATGTTGCCGCGCTGGGCGTTCACGCTGGCGCTGAGCCGGTTGATGCTGTCCAGCGCGCGCGTGATGTCGTCGCGCTGGGCGTCCAGCCCGGCCACCAGTTCGTCCACGTTGGACAGAAGGCTGCGGACGTCGGCCTCGCGGCCCTCCAGCGCGGCGTTGAGCTCCTTGGTGATGTTCTGCAGCTGCGCGACCCCGCCACCGTTGAGCAGCAGGGACAGCGCGCCCAGCACCTCTTCGACCTCGGGGTTGCGGCTGGTGCGCTCCAGGCCGATGACGTCGCCGCCGACCAGCCTGCCGATCGGCACCTGCGACTCCGGCGGACCGGCGAGCTCGACGTACTTCTCGCCCAGCAGGCTCGACTGGCGCAGCCGGGCGGTGGCGTTGGCGGGCAGCTCCACGTCGGAGTTGACCACCACGGTCACCTCCGCCTGCCAGGAGTCCGGGGCGAGCCCGATCTCGGAGACCCGGCCGACCGGCACGTCGTTGACCCGCACCCCGGCGTTGGGCACCAGGTCCAGGACGTCCTGGAACCGCACCTTCACCTCGTAGGGCGAGTCACCGACGTCGGCACCGCCGGGCAGCGGCATGTCGTACACCCCGCGGAACCCGCAGCCGCCCAGCAGCACCAGGCCGGCGGCGGCCAGCGCGACCGCGCGCAACGCGTTGCGGCCCATCACCGGCCACCTCCCACCTGGTCGCCGACCGGCAGCGGCAGCGGCGGCAACTGGCCCTTCTGCAGGGAGTTGATGGCCTCGGCCGGGGTCGGCAGCGGCAGCGCCCCGTCGATGACCGGTTGCAGCTGCTTGCAGGTGTCGGCCAGCCCCAGCGGGAGCTCGGCGGGCGCCTGCGCCTGGAGCAGCTTGCACACCGAGACCAGCGGGGGCTGGTTCAGCTCGTTGATGTTGGCCCGGGTGTCGAGCGTGCCGGACGCGCCGTTGTAGGCGTTGTTGAGGTTGCCCAGCGCCAGCGGCGCGTTGTTCAGCGACTCGCTGAGCGCCGCCTTCTGCTGCACCAGCACCTGCGCGACGGAGTTCAGCTGGTCCACGTTGGTCTTGAGCCCTTCGCGGTTGTCCCGCACGAACGCCTCCACCTTGCCGAGCGCGACGGCCAGCTCGGCCATCGACGCCCCGAGGTCCCCGCGCTCCTCCGCCAGGAACGAGCTGACCTGCTCCATCTGCGTGTTGAAGCGGCGGACCTGGTCGTCGTTGGCGGCCAGCATCGAGGTGAACCGCTGGAGGTTGTCGACGGTGCCGAAGAACTCGTCGCTGTTGCCCGACAACGTGGTGCCCAGCTCGCCGAGGTGCTTGATGGAGTCGGCCAGCGCCTGGCCGTTGCCGTCCAGGTTGGCCGCGCCGGTGTTGAGCAGGTCGGTCAGCGCGCCGTCGGCGTTGGCGCCCTGCGGCCCCAGCGCCGTGGTCAGCTCGTTGAGGCTGCGATAGACCTCGTCGAGCTCGACCGGGGTCGCGGTCTTGTCGCGCGGGATGACCGCGCCGTCGTCCATCGTCGGCCCGCCCCGGTAGACCGGCGCGAGCTGCACGTAGCGGTCGCTGACCACGCTCGGCGAGACGAGGACCGCGCCAGCGTCGGCGGGCACGTCGACGTCCCGCTGCAGGGACATGTCGACCCGGACCGTCTCGCCGTTGGGCGTGACCTTGTCGACCGTGCCGACGGCGACGCCGAGGATCCGCACGTCACCGCCCGGGTAGATGCCGACCGCGGCGTCGAAGTAGGCGGTGATGCGGCGGTCGGTGCCGCTGAGCGCCCACCACACGACGGCGGTGGTCGCCAGCGCCAGCACGCACGCGACGGCCAGCATCCTGGTCAGCGGGGGTTTGCTCATGGCTGGCAGCCCTTCGGGTTGATCGGGCCGACGGCGGGCGGCAGCAGCCCGCAGATGTAGGTGTCGAACCAGTGGCCGTTGCCCAGCACGTTGGCGAACAGCCTCGTGAAGGGCGCGAACCTGGCCAGGCTCGCGCTGAGGTCTTCCTGGTTGCGCTCGAGCATCTTGGTGACGCGGTCCAGCTGCGCCAGGGCCGGCCCCAGCTGCGCGGAGTTGTCGTCGACCAGGCCGCTCAGCTGCGCCGAGAGGTTGCGGGTGCCGTCCAGCAGGGACGAGATCGAGTCGCGCCGGCTGCGGATCTCCTCCAGCAGCAGGTTGCCGTCGGAGAGCAGCTTCTCGAACTCGGCGTTGCGGTCGGCCACGGTCGTGGACACCTGGCTGGTGTTGGCCAGCAGGTGCTCCAGCTGCTCGTCCCTGGACGAAATCGTCTGCGACAGCTGGGAAAGCCCGTTGAGGGCGCCGCCGACCTCGTCTGGGGTGCCGGAGAAGGTGTCGGACATGACCCGGAAGCTGTCCGCCAGCTGCTTGGTGTCGACCTTGCCGACCGTCCTGGACAGGTCGCTGAACGCCTCGATGACGTCGTAGGGCGACATCGTCCGCTGGAGCGGGATCGGGTCCGAAGTGGACAGTTCTTCCCCGCCCTGCGGGTCGAGCGCGAGGTACTTCTGCCCGAGCAGCGTCTTGATCTTGATCGCGGCGGTGGTGTGGTCGCCGAGCCAGGTGTCGGCCCGGAACGTCACCGTCACGTGGTCGCCCTCCAGCTCGACGTCGCTGACCGAGCCGACCTTCACCCCGGCCACCCGGACCTCGGCGTCCGGCTTGATCCCGGCCGCCTCGGAGAAGTGCGCCTGGTAGGTCTTCCCGCCGACGAACGGCAGGCTCTCGAAGTTCATCGCCACCAGGAACGCCACGACCAGCACCAGGATGCCGGCGATGCCGATCTTGATCGGGTCGCGCTGCTGGAAGGAACTCATCGCTGACACCTCGGCTGGGTAACCGGCGCGAGCGGCAGCGGCAGGTTCAGCTCACCCACACCGACGGTGCCCTCCGCCTCGCACATGTAGAAGTTGAACCAGGAACCGTGACTCGCGGTCCGGCCGATGGTCTCCAACTTGCCCGGCAGGTTCTGGACGAAGTGCTCGGTGAGGTCCTCGTGGTCGTTGAGGTTCTTCGACAGGTCACCGAGCCCGGCGATGTCCTGCTGCAACCCGGGCCTGGCCTCGGTGAGCAGTCCGGCCGTGGTGTTGGTCAGCCCGTCCATCGCGGTGATCGCGTCACCGATCGACTCCCGGTCGGCGGCCAGCCCGGACACCACCTGCTGCAACTGCACGATCAGCCCGGAGAGCTGCTCGTCGCGCGCGTTCACCGTGTCCAGCACGCCGTTGAGGTTGTCGATGGTCTGGCCGATCACCTGGTCCTTGGAGGCGATCGTGGTGGTCAGCGAGGCGGTGTGGGACAGCAGGCTCTCCACCGTGCCGCCCTCGCCCTGCAGCACCTGGATGATCTCGTAGGACAGCTTGTTCACGTCCTCCGGCGACAGCGCCTGGAACAGCGGCTTGAAACCGCCCAGCAGCACCGTCAGGTCCAGCGCGGGCTTGGTGCGCTGCAACGGGATCGTCGCGCCCGGCGCCAGGTAGTTGCCCGGCTCGCCCGGCCCCTGCTCCAGCGACACGTAGCGCTGGCCCACCAGGTTCCGGTACTTGATCGTCGCGCCCACCGACGCGGGCAGCTTCCGGCCGGAGACGCTGAACTCGACCTCGGCGACCCGCCGGTCGACCACGTCGATGCTCTGCACCTCGCCGACCTTGACCCCGGCGATGCGCACCTCGTCGCCCTCGTTGAGCGCGGTGACGTCGGTGAACCGCGCCTTGTACGACTCGGCCGCCCGCAGGTCGCTGTTGGCGATGGTGACGATCAGGACGCCGGTGGCCAGCAACGTCACCAGCACGAAGACCAGGAACTTGACGAGCGGTCCGGTGATGCCGCGCCCGTTCATCGGTAGGTCACCTCCGCTCCGCGCAGCGTCGGGCCGACCAGCAGCGAGCCCCACCCCGGCACCTCGCCCGGCTCGACGCCCATCGTCGGCGCCAGCAGCGCGGAGACGAAGTCGCGCTCGGCCGGGGAGTTCACCACGCCCAGGTCCGCCGACTGCGACGAGGTGCCCGCGGGCAGGAAGTCCTCACCCATCGACGGCGGCATGACCCCGTTCTCGGCGGGCTTGGACGCGGGCGGCGGCACCGAGCCGTCCTTGAACGGACCGTCCGGCGGGTACTCCGGGATCGGGTCCGGCAGCGGAGTCAGCGCGTAGCAGCGCGGACCGCGCTTGTCGGCGAACTCCGGCTCGTCCCGGTTCGGGATGTACTTCCCGCGGTTGGCCGTGACCTCCAGCGTGATGTGCAGGCCGGGCTCCGGGGTTCCCTCGCCGAACACCTTGCGGATGTCGGGCACGAAGTCCCGCATCTGCTGGAGGAAGCACGGGTACTCCGGCGCGTACTTGGCCAGCACGTCCAGCGTCGGCCGCTGCGCCTCGCCGAGCCGGATCAGGTTCTTTCCGTTGTCCTGGAAGAACTTCATGCCGTCCGCCGAGGTCGCGGTCAGCTGCGAGGTCAGGTTGGTCAGGTTCTGCCGCTGGTCGACCAGGGTCCGCGAGGTGGTGCTCAGGTTCTCCAGCGCCTCCAGCACGTCCGGCGCGGCCTGCTCGTAGGTCTCGGCGACGCCGACCAGCTCCCTGAGGTTCTCCCGCAGGTCCGGCACCGACGGGTTCAGCCCGTCCAGGTAGGTGTTGAGCTGCGAGAGCGTCTCGCCGAGCGGCTTGCCGCGGTTCTCCAGCGCCTGGCTCAGCGAGTTCAGCGTCACCGCCAGCTCGTCCGGGTGCACCGCCTGCAGCACCGGCATCGTGTCGGCCAGCACCGCCTCCAGCTCCACGGCCGCGCTGCTGCGGTCCTGAGCGATGACGTCGCCGGAGGCGAGCCTGCCGGTGGCCTGCTCGGGGACCTCCAGCGAGACGTAGCGCTCGCCGAACAGCGTCCGCGGCAGCAGCCGAGCCGAGACGTTCGACGGCAGCTGGGCGGCCTTCTCCGGGTCCAGCGCCAGGTTCAGCTCGGCGCCGTCGGGACTCGGCTCGATGCTCCTGACCCGGCCGACGATCATGCCCCGCACCTTCACGTCGGAGTCCGCCATCAGCTGGTTGCCCGCGGACTCGGTGTGCAGCTTGACGTCCACGCTGGAGGTGAACGCCTTCTGGTACGTGGCGACGGTCAGGCCAAGGAACAGCACGATCGTCATCAGCAGGGCGACGCCCAGCAGCCGGCGTCGCAACGTCGTCAGTGCGCCTCTGGTGCTCATCCGGTGATCCGAACCGTCGTCGTGGTGCCCCAGATCGCGAGGCTGAGGAAGAAGTCGAGCAGCGCCGTGGTCACGATCGCGGTCCGCACCGCGCGGCCCACCGCCACGCCGACCCCGGCCGGTCCGCCGGTGGCGCGGTAGCCGTAGTAGCAGTGCGTCATGATCACCACAACGCTGAAGACCAGCACCTTCCCGAAGGACCACAACACGTCCTCGGGCGGCAGGAACAGGTTGAAGTAGTGGTCGTAGGTGCCCGCCGACTGGCCGTACAGCGACACCGTCACCACCCGGGACGCCAGGTAGGAGGTCAGCAGGCCGAGCACGTAGAGCGGGACCACCGCCACGAAACCGGCCATCACCCGGGTCGTCACCAGGTACGGCAGGCTCGGCACGCCCATCGTCTCCAGCGCGTCGATCTCGTCGGAGATCCGCATCGCGCCGAGCTGCGCGGTGAACCCGGAGCCGACCGTGGCCGACAGCGCCAGCCCGGCGACCAGCGGCGCGATCTCGCGGGTGTTGAAGTACGCCGAGACGAACCCGGCGAACGCCGAGGTGCCCAGCTGGTTCAGCGCCGCGTACCCCTGCAGGCCGACGACGGTGCCGGTGAACAGCGTCATGCCGATCATCACGCCGACCGTGCCGCCGATGACCGCCAGCGCACCGCTGCCGAAGCTGACCTCGGCCAGCAGCCGCATCGTCTCCTTGAAGTAGCGGCGGATCGCCCGCGGGATCCAGGCCAGCGCCCGCAGGTAGAACGACATCTGGTCGCCCAGGTCGTCCAGGAACTCCAGCGGCCTGCGGGCCGCGCGCCGGGCGCGCTGCGAGAACGTCACCATGGTCGTCACATCCCCTTGGGCGGCACGACCTGCAGGTAGATCGTGGTCAGGACGAAGTTCACCGCGAACAGCAGCAGGAACGTGATCACCACCGCCTGGTTCACCGCGTCCCCGACGCCCTTCGGGCCCGGCGCCGGGTTCAGCCCGCGGTAGGCGGCGACCACGCCGGCCAGGAAGCCGAAGATCAGCGCCTTGAGCTCGCTGATCCAGATGTCGGACAGCTGCGCCAGCGCGTTGAAGCTGGCCATGTACGCGCCGGGCGTGCCGCCCTGCATGATCACGTTGAAGAAGTAGCCGCCCATCACGCCGACGACGCTGACCATGCCGTTGAGCAGCACCGCGACCAGCATCGCGGCCAGCACCCGCGGCACCACCAGCCGCTGCACCGGGGAGACGCCGAGGACCTCCATCGCGTCGATCTCGTCGCGGATCTTGCGCGAGCCCAGGTCGGCGCAGATCGCCGAACCGCCCGCGCCCGCGATCAGCAGCGCGGTCACGATCGGGCTGGCCTGCTGGATGATCGCCAGCACGCTGGCGCCACCGGTGAACGACTGCGCGCCGATCTGCCGGGTCAGCGAGCCGAGCTGGAGCGCGATGACCGCGCCGAACGGGATCGCGACCAGCGCGGTCGGCAGGATCGTGACGCTGGCGATGAACCAGCACTGCTGGATGAACTCGCGCAGCTGGAACGGGCGCCGGGGGAAGGACCTGCCGACGTCGAGCATGAGCGCGAACAGCCGACCGGTCTCCCGGATCCCACCCGCCCCCGGAAACCTGGCGTGGGAGGGTGCGCTCACTGCTCACCGCCTCGCCTGCGGCCGAACCAGCGGCGCTGCTGCGACGCGCGCTGCCGGGCCCACGGCGGCTCGCCGCCCGCGGGGACCTGCTGCTCGGGCCGGGGGTGCGGCGACGGCGTCCGGCGCGGCAGCGGAGGCTGGGTCTGGGCGTGCGGCTGAACCTGGGTCGGCTGGGGGACCTGGGCGACCTCCGCACCGGCCAGCGAGCCGCGCATCGACTCGGTGCGCGCGGCGTCGTGCGGGTGGATGGTCTTCATGATCTCCTGCTGCGCGGCCGGGCTCAGCGTCGACAGCTCGCGCAGCACCCGGGCCTGCCTGCGCCGCACCGCGGTCCGCTCCGGCAGCCCCGGCGAGACCTCCAGCTGCGGGATGATGTGCGGAACACCGGCCGCGTCGCGGTCCAGCTCGGCGAGCTCGGCCGCCATCTGCCCGGCGTCCTTCTCCTCGCTCATCCCGATCGGGCCCTGCCTGCGGCCGTTGAGGAACTGCTCCACGACCGGCTCGGTCGAGGTCAGCAGCACCTCGCGCGGGCCGTACATGACCAGGTTGCGGCGGAACAGCATGCCGATGTTGTCCGGCACGGTGCGCGCGGTGTTGATGTCGTGGGTGACGATCAGGAACGTCGCGTCGATCTGCGCGTTGAGGTCGACGATCAGCTGGTTCAGGTACGCGGTGCGCACCGGGTCCAGACCGGAGTCCGGCTCGTCGAACAGGATGATCTCGGGGTCGAGCACCAGCGCCCTGGCCAGGCCGGCCCGCTTGCGCATACCGCCGGAGATCTCGCCGGGGAGCTTCTCCTCCGCGCCGATGAGACCGACCATCTCCATCTTCTCGAGCACCACGTTGCGGATCTCGGACTCGCTCTTGCGGGTGTGCTCGCGGAGCGGGAACGCGATGTTGTCGAAGAGGTTCATCGACCCGAACAGCGCGCCGTCCTGGAACAGGACGCCGAACAGCTTCCGGATCTCGTAGAGCTTGCGCTCCGAGCAGTCGCAGATGTCCACGCCGTCGATGACGACCCGCCCGTGCTCGGGCTTGAGCAGGCCCACCAACGACTTGAGGAACACCGACTTGCCAGTGCCGGACGGGCCGAGCAGGACGCTGATCTCACCGGAAGGAAGCGTCAGCGTCACATCCCGCCAGATGGTCTGGCTGCCGAACGACTTGGACAGCCCCTCGACGACCACCTCGACGCCCATGAGCACCTCCGCCTTCCTACGTCCGTCGCTTCCGTGCGCCGCCCCGGATCGGGAGCCTCGCACATGTGACGCGCTTAACGAGCGTCGTTCGCATCACACCTGTGCAACGAGCGCGACCCGCGCAGGTTACTCACGAGTTGGGTTCGGTTTCCAGACCTCGGCGAGGCATTCGCCGGTTTGTCCGGAACGCCTGTCGCATCGTGGAAAAACCGCCTGCGGGTAAGGAAAAAGGGCGGGCACCCGAGGGTGCCCGCCCTTTCACGCTGGGTCAGCGAGAGGTCACTTGAGGGAGACCTTGGCGCCGGACTCCTCCAGCTTGCCCTTGGCCTCCTCGGCCTTCTCCTTGTCGACCTTCTCCAGGACCGGCTTCGGGGCGCCCTCGACCAGCTCCTTGGCCTCCTTCAGGCCCAGGCCGGAGACGATCTCGCGGACGACCTTGATGACCTGGATCTTCTTGTCACCGGCCGACTCCAGGACGACGTCGAACTCGTCCTGCTCCTCGGCGGCCTCGGCGGCACCGGCACCGCCGGCCGGGGCGACGGCGACCGCGGCCGGGGCGGCGGCGGTGACGTCGAAGGTCTCCTCGAACTGCTTCAGGAACTCCGACAGCTCCAGGAGGGTCATCTCCTTGAAGACGTCCAGCAGCTCTTCGTTGCTCAGCTTCGCCATTTCGGCGTCCTTTCACTTCGATGCCCGCGCGCCTGCGAGCAGATCTGGGGTGGGGTGCGATGACGACGACCGCGGGAGTCCACAGCGGACTCAGGCGGCGTCGGCCTCGCCCTTCTTCTCCTGCAAGGCGGCGGCCAGACGCGCGGCCTTGGTCGCCGGAGCGGCGAACGCGGCGGCGGCCTGGCTCATCTTGGCCTTAAAGGCCCCGGCCAGCTTGCTGAGGGTGACCTCGCGGGAGTCGAGGTCGGCAATCGCCTCGACCTGCGAAACCGAGATCGCGCGGCCGTCCATGTAGCCGCCCTTGATCACCAGGGAGTTGTTGTCCTTGGCGAATTCCTTGAGCGCCTTGGCGGCGTCCACCGGCTCGCCCTCGATGAAGGCGATCGCGGTCGGGCCGACGAACAGGTCGTCGAGACCCTCGACCCCCGACTGCTCAGCGGCACGCTTGACCAGCGTGTTCTTCGCGACACGGTAGGTCGTGCCCTGGCCGAGGGCGCGGCGCAGCTCACCGAGCTTCGCCATGGACAGCCCGCGATACTCGGTCACGACCGCCGCGGTGGAGGTGTTGAACCGCTCCGCGATCTCGCTGACCGCGTCGACCTTGTCGGGCTTCGCCATGTCGCCTCCTCTCTAGTGCTTCACGACTCCAGAAGACCCGGGCAGAAGCCCGGACCGCTCCACCTGTCGATCAGCCCTGAGACGACAAAACGCCCCGGCGCAGCAGCACGGGGCGTGAAAACCACGGGCGCGCAGAAGCGCGCTGATGTTGCCTCGTCCTCCTGCGCGGGCCGCCCGTGTCGCACGGGACCTTCGTTCCCCTCCGGGGAGGGGAAGACCAGCGGTCTTCGGTGGAACCGCGACCACTATACGGCACCACGCCGTGACCTGGCCGCACACCCCCGCCCGGAGTCGTGCCGCGGTCGCACGAGTCGAGGCGGTGATCGCCGGTGGTGACCCCGGTTGCCCCGCACGGCATCATGTGTGTCGTGGCCGACCCGAACGAGTCGCACCGCGACCCCCGCGCGCAGGACCCCGACCAGCAGCAGGAGCAGCCCCGCCCACCCGAGGTGGTCGAGGCCGAGGTGGTCGAGGACCGGGCCCCGGCCCGCCCCCAGGACGACGCCGAGTTCCGCCAGTACCAGCAGTTCCTGGAGTTCCAGAAGTTCCAGGAATGGCAGCGCAGCCAGGGCGGAGCCGACGGGGCCGGCAGCCAGGTCGGGGCCAGCCCCAGCGGCCAGCCCGATTCCGGCACTGACCTGGCGATCCCCGCCCAGAACCCCCCCAGCGCCGACGACGACCCCGCCGCCCCCAGCGCAGTGGCCGGACACCCCGCAGAACCAACCGGTGCAGTGGCCAACCCCGACGTCCGCGCACAAGGGCACGATCTGGGCCAAACGCCTCCTGTGGCCCCTGCGCTTCAAGTTCGTCCGCCGCCTGATCTACCTGACCATCATCCTGATCGTCCTCTACAACATGTTCATGAGCACCGTGAACGACCTCTTCGGCGGCGGCAGCGGCGACGGTGGGACAGGAACCGGCGGTGCACCGCCGGACGCGACCCCGATCACCTCGACGAATCCCCAGCAGGCGATCACCGGGGCTTACAACTACCTGCGCTCCGACCAGCCGGAACGTGCCTGCCGCCTGTTCGACGAGACCGGCCAGGCCGCGTTCTCCGCTGCGCATGGTTCGCCCAACGACTGCGCCACCGCGGCCAGGAACATCCGCACTCAGATCACCGCGCCCGGGCCCTATGCCAACCCGAAGTACGGCGAGAACGCGGTCGAGGTCGTCGAACCCGAAGCTGCGGTCTACGGGTGCCGGATGCGCGTCGACGGAGGTCCGCTGCTGGGCAGCTTCAAGCTGACCCGGGCCCCGGACGGAGGCTGGCTGATCTCCGGCTACGAGCTCGAAGCGGAGAAGTGCCGCCGCTGACGCGAAAGGGCGGACCGGCCCAAACGGCCGATCCGCCCTTCCAGCGATTCAGAACCCTCAGGCCGTGGCGGCCTCGAGCAGGTTCCGGGTGCGGTTCGGGTCCACCGGGATGCCGGGGCCCATCGTCGTGGTGAAGGTGACCTTCTTCAGGTAGCGGCCCTTCGAGGTCGACGGCTTGGCGCGCAGGATCTCGTCCAGCGCGGCGGCGTAGTTCTCCACCAGCTTCTCGGTGTCGAAGGACGCCTTGCCGATGACGATGTGCAGGTTGGCCTGCTTGTCGACCCGGAAGTTGATCTTACCGCCCTTGATGTCCGCGACCGCCTTGGTGACGTTCGGGGTGACGGTGCCGGTCTTCGGGTTCGGCATCAGGCCGCGCGGCCCGAGCACCCGAGCGATCTTGCCGACCTTGGCCATCTGGTCCGGGGTGGCGATCGCCGCGTCGAAATCGAGCCAGCCGCCCTGGATGCGCTCGATCAGGTCTTCGGAACCGACCGCGTCCGCCCCGGCGGCCTCGGCCTCTGCGGCCTTGTCACCAACGGCGAACACGATGACGCGGGCGGTCTTGCCAGTACCGTGCGGCAGGTTCACGGTGCCGCGGACCATCTGGTCGGCCTTGCGGGGGTCGACGCCCAGCCGCATGGCCACCTCGACGGTGGGGTCCATCTTGACCTTGGCGGTCTTCTTGGCGAGCTCGGCGGCCTCCAGCGGCGCGTAGAGGTGCGCCCTGTCGACCAGCTCGGCTGCCTGCTGATATGCCTTGCTGCGCTTAGCCATGTCTGTCCTTATCGCACTGGATCAGTTGTGGTTGGTCGGGCTGCGCTGGAGCCCTCCCACGCTGATTCCCGGAAGGGGGAAGGTCAGCCTTCGACGGTCAGGCCCATCGACCGAGCGGTACCGGCGATGATCTTCGCGGCCTGGTCGATGTCGTTGGCGTTGAGGTCGACCATCTTGGTCTGGGCGATCTCGCGGACCTGGTCCATCGAGACCTTGCCGACCTTGGTCTTGTGCGGCTCGCCGCTGCCCTTCTGCACACCGGCGGCCTTGAGCAGCAGCTTCGCGGCCGGCGGGGTCTTCAGCTTGAAGTCGAAGGAGCGGTCTTCGAACACGGAGATCTCGACCGGCACCACGTTGCCGCGCTGACCTTCGGTCGCGGCGTTGTAGGCCTTGCAGAACTCCATGATGTTGACGCCGTGCTGACCCAGCGCCGGGCCGACCGGCGGGGCCGGGTTGGCCTGGCCGGCCGAGATCTGCAGCTTGATGATCGCTGCGAGCTTCTTCTTCTTGGGCGGCATGTTCGCTTCCTGTGTCTTCTATCCGGTTGATCGGCCGGTCCAGATCGACGGACGGCCGAAACTGGCGGCGGAGCAACGAGTGCTTCGCCTGCTCCCGCGGGAGGGTCCTGCCAGGGTCCTCCCGCGGCCGCCGCGCTCCCCGTGCGGGGAGCCGGTCAGATCTTGGAAACCTGGTTGAACGACAGCTCGACCGGGGTCTCCCGGCCGAAGATCGACACCAGCACCTTGAGCTTCTGGGCGTCGGCGTTGACCTCGCTGATCGTCGCCGGCAGCGTCGCGAACGGCCCGTCCATGACCGTGATCGACTCGCCGACCTCGAAGTCGACCTCGACCGAGGGCTTGGCGGCGGCAGGCGCGGCGACCTTCTTGCCGGCCTCCGGCTTGGCCTCCTTCTCCGCCCGCGGCGCGAGGAACTTCAGCACGTCGTCGATGCTCAGCGGCGACGGGTGCGAGGTCGCCCCGATGAAGCCCGTGACCCCCGGCGTGTTGCGCACGGCGCTCCAGGAAGCGTCGTTGAGCTCCATCCGGACCAGGATGTAGCCCGGCAGCACCTTGCGCTGCACGAGCTTGCGCTGGCCGTTCTTGATCTCGGTGACTTCCTCGGTCGGCACCTCGACCTGGAAGATGTAGTCCTCGACGTCGAGCGTCTGGGCGCGGGTCTCGAGGTTGGTCTTGACCTTGTTCTCGTAGCCCGCGTAGGAGTGCACCACGTACCACTCGCCCGGCGCGCGGCGCAGCGCGGCACGGAGCTCCTCGACCGGGTCGGCTTCCTCGTCCTCCGCCTCGTCGGCGACCTCGGACTCGCCCGCCTCCGCGACGTCGGACCCGGCGCCGGCGTCCTGCTCGACGTCCTCGCCGGAGTCGGCGGCACCCACGGAATCGACAGCGTCGACCGAGTCCGCCGACGGCTCGGCGGCCTCGGCGTGCACCTGCTCATCGGTGAGGCCGGTCAGTTCCTGACCCTCGTGGGAGGTCACAGTCGGTCTCGCTTCCTCTCGTGCGTTGCGTGCCGGGTCGATGGCATCCGCCGCCCCACGCGGTGCGTGGCCGGAGGTGCTCAGCCGAACAACCAGAGCACGCCCTTGGCGAAGAGCACGTCCACGCCCGCGATGCCCGCCACCATGATGCTGACGAACACCAGCACCACGAGCGTGTAGGTCACCAGCGCCTTGCGCGTCGGCCAGATGACCTTGCGCAGCTCGGCGACGACCTCACGCAGGAAGCGCCCGATCTTGCGGAACGGCGAAACCCGACCCTGCCGGCCATCCCGCGAGGGGGTGGGCCGACCCTTCGACTCAGTTGTGCGCGTCGAGTCGGCCTTCGCCGACTCACCGGCCTGCCCCTTCCGGGCGGCCGAGCGGGCGGAGGCGCGGCGTTCCCGCCGCGCCGCGGCGCTGGACGGGCGGGCTGCGTCGTCGCGCTTCCCGTTCCGCTCCTGCTCGCGGTCCTCGCTCACGCCCATCCTCCGCTCACCGTCGCATCGACGCAGGGGTGACAGGACTTGAACCTGCAACCTGCGGTTTTGGAGACCGCTGCTCTGCCAATTGAGCTACACCCCTTTGCGGCCCGCGTTCTCGACCGCAGTTCGGGACGCCCGGTACCGAGCCCGTCGCCTGGAGTCCAGACCCGGGTTCCCAGGTGCCGTGGCATCCCAAGTTCGAAAGTGTACGGCACGAAGTCGACCTTGCTCCAACCGCACCCCCCGAGGGGCGCGAGATCATCGGAGCGGGCCCGCCGCGAGCCGCGCGCACACCATACCTCCGGCGCCGGTCGCCGTGTCGCGGACCACCGCAGATCTGCCAGGATGCCCCCATGGCCGCACCTGATGAGAACAGCACCGGGAGACCGCGGGTCTCCGCCCGCGTCGGAGGGATCTCCGAGTCCGCGACCCTCGCCGTCGACTCGAAGGCGAAGGCGCTCAAGGCCGCGGGCCGTCCGGTGATCGGTTTCGGTGCAGGCGAGCCCGACTTCCCGACCCCGCAGCCGATCGTGGAAGCCGCCGCCGCCGCGTGCGCCGACCCGCGCAACCACCGCTACAGCCCCGCCGCCGGCCTGCCGGAGCTGCGCGAGGCGGTCGCCGCGAAGACCGCGCGCGACTCCGGCTACGAGGTCCAGCCGAGCCAGGTGCTGGTCACCAACGGCGGCAAGCAGGCGGTCTACCAGACCTTCGCCGCGCTGCTCGACCCCGGCGACGAGGTCCTGCTGCCCGCGCCGTACTGGACGACCTACCCCGAGGCGATCGCCCTGGCGGGCGGTGTCTCGGTGGTCGTGGGCACCGACGAGTCGACCGGCTACCTCGCCACCGTCGAGCAGCTGGAGGCCGCGCGCACCCCGCGCACCAAGGTCCTGCTGTTCAACTCCCCGTCCAACCCGACCGGCGCGGTCTACCCGCCCGAGCAGGTCGAGGCGATCGGCCGCTGGGCGGTCGAGCACGGCATCTGGGTCGTCACCGACGAGATCTACGAGCACCTCGTCTACGGCGGTGCCGAGCACGTGTCGATGCCGGTCGTGGTGCCGGAGCTGGCCAACACCTGCGTGGTGCTCAACGGGGTCGCCAAGACCTACGCCATGACCGGCTGGCGGGTCGGCTGGATGATCGGCCCGGACGACGTCATCAAGGCCGCGACCAACCTCCAGTCGCACCTGTCGTCGAACGTCGCCAACGTGTCCCAGCGCGCCGCGCTGGAGGCCGTCAGCGGCTCGCTGGACGCCGTCGCGTCGATGCGGGAGGCGTTCGACCGCCGCCGTCGCACGATCGTGGAGCTGCTGTCGGCGATCCCCGGGGTGAGCTGCCCCGAGCCGCAGGGCGCCTTCTACGCCTACCCGTCGGTGAAGGACCTGCTCGGCAAGGAGATCCGCGACTCGCGGGCGGAGACCAGCGTCCAGCTGGCCGGTCTGGTCCTGGAGCACGCGGAGGTCGCGGTGGTCCCGGGCGAGGCATTCGGCACCCCCGGCTACTTCCGGCTGTCCTACGCGCTCGGCGACGACGACCTCGCCGAGGGCGTGCGCCGCATGGGCGATCTGCTCCGCGAGGCGAAGTAACCGGAACGCGGAAGGGGCCTGCTCCCGGCCGGGAGCAGGCCCCTCCGCACACTCAGTCCTGAGCCAGCTTCACGATCGCGCTGGCACCGCTCAGCACGCCCTGCTCGGCGCTGCGAGCCGTGATGTTGACCTTCACCGTGCCGTCGTCGTTCTTGGCCGCCACCTTGCCCGACAGCTCCACGAGAGCGCCTTCGCCGTCGTCGGGCACGACCACCGGCCGGGAGAACCGCACGCTGTACTTCGCGACCGCGCCCGGGTCACCGGCCCACTGGCTCACCAGCCGGCCCGCGAGGGCCATCGTGAGCATGCCGTGGGCGATCACGTCCGGGAGACCGACCTCGGTGGCGAACCGCTGGTTCCAGTGGATCGGGTTGAAGTCCCCGGACGCCCCGGCGTAGCGCACGAGGTCGTCCCTGGTCACCGGGACTTCCAGGGTGGGCAGCTGGTCGCCCTTGGCGACCTCGGACATCCGCAGCGTCACTCGCTCTCCCCTTCCGCCGTTCCCCGCGCCACCAGCAGCGCGGTCGCGGTGCACACCCGCTCGCCCTCGACCGTGGTGATCTCGGCGCGCAGGGTGAGGAAGTCGTTGCCCGCGCGCTCCTTGATGTCGTCGACGTGCACCGCCGTCACCAGCCGGTCACCGGCCTGGATCGGCCGGTGGTGGACGAACTCCTGCTGGCCGTGCACGACCCGGCTGTAGTCCAGCCCGAGCTGCGGGTCCTGCACGATCGAGTCGTGCGCCCGCATCGACAGGATCACCGCGAACGTCGGCGGTGCGATCACGTCCGGGTAACCGGCGGCCTTGGCCGCCTCCGGGTCCCGGTGCAGCGGGGAGTCGTCCTTGATCGCGTCGGCGAACTCGCGGATCTTCTCCCTGCCGACCTCGTACGGCTGCGACGGCGGGTACTCACGTCCGATGAATGACTGGTCAAGCGGCACGCAAGCAGGCTACAAGGCCCTCGCGCGCCCGGGCACCGGGGAGAGCGCGGAACGCGAAGACCCGCCCCGGCTCGGCCGGGACGGGTCTTCGGTGGAACTGGATCTCGCGAGTGGATCCGCTGTGGTCAGCGGGTCTCCTTGTGCACGCGGTGCGTACCGCAGTTCGGGCAGAACTTCTTCATCGCCAAGCGGTCCGGGTCGTTGCGCCGGTTCTTGTTGGTGATGTAGTTGCGGTGCTTGCACTCCTCGCACGCCAGCGTGATCTTGGGGCGGACATCGGTCGCGGCCACGGGGGTGCCTTTCTCTTCGAACTTCCTGGGACGGTCCGCGAGAACGCGAACCCCTCAATGGTAGCGGTGGCCGGACTTGAACCGGCGACACAGCGATTATGAGCCGCTTGCTCTACCGACTGAGCTACACCGCCGCACTGGGAACAGCTTATCCCATGCAAAAACAGCCGCAGTACCCATTTGTCGAGCACCGCGGCTGCCTTCCGAGCCCCAATACGGAATCGAACCGTAGACCTTCTCCTTACCATGGAGACGCTCTGCCGACTGAGCTATTGGGGCGTGCCCTTGCGGAGCGATTAGAACTCTACACACCCCCTCGGGGGCCCTGAAACGGGGGGTCCCCAAAGGGGGAAACCGCAGGTCAGTGCACGAGAGTCAGCACGGTCTCGGATCTCGGCCCGCGGCGGCGCACGGTCCGCGCCTGGAGCCACGCCTCCAGCCGGTCCTCGGACAGCGGCCGGGAGATCAGGTACCCCTGCGCGATGTCGCAGCCCATCGCCACGAGCTGGTCGCGGGCGGCGTCGTCCTCGACGCCCTCGGCCACCACGACGAGCTCCAGCGAGTGGCCCAGCTCGACGATGGAGCGCACCACGGCCATGTCCCCGAGGTCGGTCCCCATCCCGAGCACGAAGCTCTTGTCGATCTTGACCTCGTCCACCGGCAGCTGCCGCAGGTACGCCAGCGAGGAGTACCCGGTGCCGAAGTCGTCGACCGCCAGCACCACGCCCAGCGCGTGCAGCCTGCGCAGGACCGGCATCGACCGCTCCGGGTCCTCCATGACGCTCGACTCGGTCAGCTCGAAGGTCAGCAGCTCGGGCGGGATGTCGTGGCGCCCCAGCGCCTCGGCGACGCGGTCCGGGAAGGACTCGTCGGCCAGGTTGCGCACAGAGAGGTTCACCGCGACCGACATCCGCAGCCCGCGGTCCAGCCACTTGCGCACCTTGACCAGGGCGCACTCCATGACGAACGAGGTCAGCGCGTCGACCAGCCCGGTCGCCTCGACCACCGGGATGAACTCGTCCGGGTCCAGCCGCCCGTACTCCGGGTGCGACCAGCGCACCAGCGCCTCGGCCCCGACGACCTGCCGCTCCGGCAGCGAGACCTTCGGCTGGTAGTGCACCTCCACCTGGCCGGAGTCGAGCGCCTGCCGGAACTGGGTGACCAGCTGGAACCGGCGGAGGAACACCTGGCCCATCGCGGGCGCGTACTGGCGCACCCCGTCCTCGCCGTTGCGCGCCGCCCGGACCGCGACATCGGCCCGTTGCAGCAGCGTGTCGACGTCGTTCTCCGGCTCGCCGTCGCCCGGCGCCGACGACACGTAACCCGCGACGCCCGCGGCCTCGACGACCAGCTTGTCCAGCGGGTACGGCTCGGCGATCACCTCGCGCAGGTGCTTGGCGACCTCGTGCGCCTCGTCCTCGCTGTGGTCGAGCAGCAGCACCGCGAAGGCGTTGGCCTCCAGCCTGGCCAGCGGAGCGTCGGTGCCGAGCGCCTCGCGCATCCGGCGGCCCGCCGCGACCACCATCCGGTCGCCCCAGGTGTAGCCCAGCGCCTCGCTGACGGTGGTCAGCACGTCGAGGTCCATCCGCAGCACCACGGCCGTCCTGCCGTTGCGCAGCTCCTCGGCGGCCATCTCGCGGAAGCCGGTGCGGTTGAGCAGCCCGGTCAGCGGATCGTGATAAGCGTCATGCCGGAGCCGCGCGAGGAGTCGGCGGTTGTCCATCGCGGTGGCCAGGTGGCTCGCGAGCGTGTGCAACAGCCGCACGTCGGCCCGGCCGAAGCCGCGCCAGCGGCTGACCCGGTCATGCGCCTCCACCGCGCCGAGCAGCTGGCTCGCACCGCGCAGCGGCACCACCAGCGACTCGTACGCCCCGCGCTGGCGCAGCGCCCGCCGCACTTCCTCCGGCGCCTCCAGCGTCCGGAACGAACGCACGTGGCTGCCCGGCAGTTGCAGCAGCGGATCGTCGCGGAGAGCGGAAGGAGCGGCCTGCTCCGCGGCCTCCGGCAGCGGATCCCCGGCGACCAGCGTGCTGACCTCGCCGCTCGGGTCCAGCCGGAGCCGCAGCACGACCCGGCTCGCGTTGAGCTGCTCCCGGATCCGCTCGGCCACCGGCTCCCACTCGGTGACCGACACCTCCGCGGCCTCGCCGCCGTCGGACGGTCCACGCGCCGTGGCCTGCCCGGACCGGGCGACGCTGAGGCTGACGTCGCTGAGCGCTTCGAGGTCCCGCTGCTCCCGCAGCAGCCCCGAGTACGCGCGGTAGAGGCCGAGCACTGCGACCGCGACGAGCGCGACCAGCAGCCAGCCCCACAGCGTGCTCCTGGCCACCTCGTAGCTGATCAGGCCGACCGAGGTGTTGAGCAGCCCGACCGCGAGCGTGTTGACCGCCAGCCGCGCGCCGGCCGAGACCCGCATCGCACCGCCGAGCACGTGCAGGGCGGCGAGCGCGAAACCGCAGCTGATCAGCGGAGACGTCAGGGTGCCGACGACCGGCCCGAACCAGTCCGGCCCGATCCCGACGATGGCCTGGTTGACCGCGTGCGCGACCGCGAAGGGCACCGCGATCTCCAGGCACATCACGCCCGCGTTGTAGGCGACGTGGGTGGCGGCCCGCCGCCCGACCTGCGCGCCGAGCCCGGCCAGCAGGTTCGCGGCCAGCACCACCTCGAACGGGGCGGTGAGCAGGCCGAGGATGAGCGGGATCTCGGTGAAGGAGATGGTCCAGCCGACCCGCTTGACGTCCACGTCGATGGTCAGCTGCTCGGCGAGCAGGAAGCCCATCGCCAGCAGCGGCCCGATCAGCAGCAGGTTCGAGTTGTACTGGAACGGCAGCCAGGCCGAGGTCACCGCGGACGCGGCGACGCCGGCGACCAGCACCGCCAGCGAGAAGAAGGTGAAGATCCGGCGGCGCACCGGGTCGACCTCGGCGCGCACGGGTGGACGGGAAGCGTCCAGCGCCGTCTGCGATTCCAGAGAGCGATGACGCTCGATCATCCACCCTCCTCCCCGCCTGGCGACACGGGGGCCGCACCGGATTGCCGTACGGGATCGTGACTCACGACAGGTGACCTTGGCCAGGGGCCAATGGCCCACGACGCACCCCGCCGGCGGGAACGTTCGCCATGTGGGACGGACTTTTCACCGCGTGAAAACCAGCCGACCAGGCAATATCGCGGGCAGGCCAGCTCAGCGGACGCAATCCCGAAACCGGGGGAGAAAGTCGCGAAACGACTGTGAGCATGGCCGCAACAACCGAACCGCGCCGTCACGGTACGTGTCCACCCGCGACGGGTGGTGACGATCTTCGAGGCTAGCCTATCCCGATCTCGTCCAGGAAGTCCCGCACGGCCCGGTCGAGGTCGGCCAGCCCGGTCTCCTCGATCGGCAGGTGCCCGGCCCCGCGCAGCGCCGCGAACCGGGTCGGCGCCGCCACCCGGTCGAAGAACTGCCGGGACAGCAGCACCGGCAACCAGCGGTCCTCCTCCGGGTGGGCCAGCAGCAGCGGAGCGCCGCGGAAGTCCTCGGGTTCGACCACCGGCGGGGTGCTGAGGTAGCTGCGGACCAGGTTGAACGAGATCCAGTTCCCGCCGCCCAGCGGGTCGGCCCAGACCAGGTCGGCGAACTTGACGTTGTTCGACGCGGCGGCGACGTTGGCCAGCCAGTGCACCGGCACCTTCACCTCCCGCAGCGGCCACGGGGTAAGCGCCAGCATCCCCGAGAAGCTGCTGAGCTCGGGACGTGCGGCGAGCCGCCTGCGCACCTCGCCGCGCCGGGGGTCGGCCAGGCAGGTCACCACGAGCCCGGCCACTTCAGTGCGAGCCGCGACGTCGTAGGCGAGGCGGCCACCCGTTCCGATGCCGAGGAGCACGACCGGCCGCGGGTCCGCGCGGCGCCGCTCGGCGATCAGGTCGACGACGCAGTCGACCCACCTCCGGTAGGTCACCGCCCTCCGGCCGGGATCGCTGAGGCCGAACCCGGGCAGGTCGGGCGCGACGTACTCCAGGCCGTCGGTGGAGGGGAGCCGCCCGTAGGGCGCGAGCATGCGGCCGTAACCGCCTGCACCGTGCAGGGCGACGAGGATCGCGGGGGCGTCCGGTTTGGGCACGAGGTCGAGGTGCACGGTCGCACCGCGCCAGCTCCACCACTCCTCCTGCGGGGCGTTCTCCGCGGTCAGCCGCATGCCGCCGGGAAAGAACTCCTGGTAGTTCAGCCAGTGCGGGTGGTGGGAGTAGCCCTCGCCTGCTTCGGCCGGGCGCTCGGAGGTCGTTCGGGCGTTCGAAGCCACGACTTGAACATACGGCGAAATCCGGACGCGCGTCCGGAGCGCCTCCGCGCACGGGGCCGATCCGCCCGGGCGCGTAGGGTTTTCCGCCGTGCAGGACCCCTACTTCGTCCAGGTCGCCACCGGCGAGCTCGCGGATCTGCTGGGCGCGCTGGACGTCGTGGCCGGCGCGGACCTCAACGACCGCTACCGCAAGCTGATCACGGACTCCCGTCGCGCCCTGGAGGCCGAGCAGATCCGCCTGACCCAGGCCCGCGGTATCGCGAAGCGCCTGATGGTGCTGGTCAAAGCCGCGGGCCCGGACTTCCGCGACGGGCTGGACGAACCGGCCCGCCGCGCCCTGGACGCGGGCCTGACCCAGGCCGATTCCCTGGTGCACGAAGCCCGCTAGGCATTCGTTCACCAGTTCGAATGAACTGATGGCCGGATCATGGCGCGAGGCCGAATGCCCTGGGCACGATGGTTTCAAGCGATCACCGCACGCCGAACCGTCGAACGGAGCAACCATGAACAGCACCCGAAGGAGCCGCACGGCGGTTTCTCCCCTCGCAGCAAGGCAATCCGGATCTCGACCGGCCGCATTCGCCGCACCTGCGGCTAATCTGGCGGAATGGCCATCGACCGAGCGGCCCGGGCCCGCCGCAGGCGCGAACTGCGCGCCGCTGCCGGGCAGGAGGCTGCCCAGCAGCCGACCATCGCGGCGACCACCGCGATGGAGATCGAGGGCCTGTTCACGCCCGCCGCCAGGCACCGGCTGGAGCACCAGGAGTGGGTCGCGGTCGCCAAGCAGGACGACCGCGAGTCCGGCGCGGGTCCACTGGACCTCGAAGCCGAGGTCGTCCGCCTGACGACCCCGCCCACTCCCAGCTGACCTGCCCCGGCCCGGCTGACCCGACCCGGCCCCCACACCGCAGCCACTCCTCGCCTGCATCACGGGAACGGTCCGGCACCTCGTCGGAATGGTCCGGACTCTCGTCCACTGGCACCGCACCGGCGACTACCGGCACCGGAACGGACAGCGGCTCGCACGGGATCCACATAGGACAGTCACAAGGTGTACCGGGCCACCAGCGAAGAAAAGATCAACCCAGGCCGGGAACGCCACCCAAGGCGACGACCGAACAAAAGCCCCCACCGCACCGTGGGGGGCCTGGGGGGTTCGAACCCCCCAACATCAATACGAAGAGAGCCCCGTCCACGCATTCCGTGGACAGGGCTCCCCTACTCTCGAGTGCCGGGTGAAGGATTCGAACCTCCGAAGCTTGCGCGGCTGATTTACAGTCAGCTCCCTTTGGCCACTCGGGCAACCCGGCGTCGCGCGCCAGTTGAACTGGCTTGCGTGGAAAGGATACATACCGGCGTCCACCGGATTGGCAGGGGGGCGTGGCGGTAGCGTGTCGCGTGGACGAATCGTTGCGCTCTGCAGGAGGTAGACAGGTGGCAGACCCGTCATTCGACGTGGTGAGCAAGATCGACCGCCAGGAGGTCGACAACGCGCTGAACCAGGCGGCCAAGGAGTTGGCGAACCGGTTCGACTTCCGCGGCACCGGCACCAAGATCCAGTGGGCAGGCGATGAGGCCGTGACCCTGGAGTCGGAGACCGAGGAGCGCTGCAAGGCGGCGATCGAGGTCTTCAAGGAGAAGCTGATCAAGCGGGGCATCTCGCTCAAGGCGTTCGACGTGGGTGAGCCGGCGTCTTCGGGCCAGGTGTACCGGGTGACCGGCAAGCTGGTGCAGGGCATCGCGCAGGACGTGGCCAAGAAGATCTCGAAGAAGATCCGCGACGAGGGTCCGAAGGGCGTGCAGGCGCAGATCCAGGGCGACCAGCTCCGGGTGACCGGCAAGAAGAAGGACGACCTGCAGGCGGTCATCTCGCTGCTGAAGTCGGCCGACTTCGACGTCGCCCTGCAGTTCGAGAACTACCGGTGACGACCGGCCGCGCGCCGCTGCCGGAGGGGGTGTCCAGGTGAAGGGGATCGTGCTCGCCGGTGGCAGCGGGACGCGGCTGCACCCGCTGACGCAGGCCGTCTCGAAGCAGCTGCTCCCGGTCTACGACAAGCCGATGGTCTACTACCCGCTGTCCGTGCTGATGCTGGCCGGGATCCGGGACGTCCTGCTCATCTCGACGCCCGCCGACCTGCCCCTGTTCCGCAGGCTGCTCGGCGACGGCTCGCAGTTCGGCATCCGGATCGAGTACGCCGAGCAGCCGGAGCCCAACGGGCTCGCGGAGGCGTTCGTGATCGGGGCGGACTTCATCGGCTCGGACCCGGTGGCGCTGGTCCTCGGTGACAACATCTTCTACGGGCACGGGTTCTCCTCGCTGCTGCAGCAGTGCGTGCGGAACCTCGACGGCTGCATGCTGTTCGGCTACCCGGTCAAGGACCCGGAGCGCTACGGCGTCGGCGAGGTCGACGGGGACGGGAAGCTGGTGTCGATCGTGGAGAAGCCGGAGCGCCCGGCTTCCAACAAGGCGATCACCGGCCTGTACTTCTACGACAACGACGTGGTCGACATCGCCCGCGGACTGGCCCCCTCCCCGCGGGGCGAGCTGGAGATCACCGACGTCAACCTGGAGTACCTGCGGCGCGGACGGGCCCGCCTGACCCAGCTGGGGCGCGGGTTCGCGTGGCTGGACACCGGGACGCACTCCTCGCTGCTGGAGGCGTCCCAGTTCGTGCAGGTGCTGGAGAACCGGCAGGGCGTGCGCATCGCGTGCCTGGAGGAGGTGGCGCTGCGGATGGGGTTCATCTCGCCGGAGGAGTGCCACGCGCTCGGCGCGAAGCTGTCGAAGTCGGGTTACGGGCAGTACGTCATGGACGTCGCCCGCGCCGCCGGGGCCCCGGGCTGACCGATCCGCCTGCACGGCAGCCCGGGTCGGCATCGGCAGCCCGGGCCGGGACGGTATCGGCGCCGCAGCCGGATCGTCCGGGCCGGGACCGGCGCGAACCAAGCCACGGCACTCGGGCCGTCCAGACCAGGATCGACGCGGGCGAAGCGTCGAGGCGGCATCTCGGGCGGCCGAACCGCTGGTGTCCCAGGGACTACTGCCGGGCCGCCCGGATCGCCGGGCTGGCGCGCCGAGGTTCCCGGGGCTCCCGCGCCGAAATCGTCGGGGCTGCCGCGCCCGAGACCCCGGGGCTGCCATGGCCAGACCCCGGGGCTTCCGCGCCAAGATCCCGGGGCCCGCGCCGAGATCGTCGCCGGGCTGCCGTGCCCGAGATAACCCGGGCTGCCGTAGCCGAGAGAGCCGGGGTCGCCGCGCCCGAGACCCCTGGCTGCCGCGCCGAAATCGTCGCCGGGCCGCCATGGCCGAGACCCCGAGGTTGCCGTGGCTGAGATCCG
>NZ_BAAAUX010000020.1:227170-245810 GCF_039534165.1 Saccharopolyspora taberi
ATCATGCTCGACATCTCCGAGCTGCGGAAGTCCGGCGGCGGCCCGAAGTGCTGCACGATGGAGCTGCACTGAGCCTCGGGTGACGGGTGTCAACGGCGCCCGTCACCCGGCGAAGTGGCCCGCGGCGTCAGGCCGGAGGAAGGCGGCGCCCGGCCATGCCCTCGAGCCGCTGGACGCGGTCGGCGATCGGCGGGTGGGTCGAGAACAGCCGGGCCATCCGCTCGCCCGGGCGGAACGGGTTCGCGATCATCAGGTGCGACTCGGAGACCAGCTTCGGGTCCGGCGGGAGCGGGGCCATCTGGGTCCCGCGCTCCAGCTTGCGCAGCGCCGAAGCGAGCGCGAGCGGGTCTCCGGTCAGCTCCGCGCCGGAGGCGTCGGCCTGGTACTCGCGGGAGCGGCTGACCGCCATCTGCACCACACCCGCCGCGACCGGGCCGAGCAGGGCGATCAGCAGCATCGCGAACGGGTTCGGGCGGTCCTCGTCGCTGCCGCCGAACATGCCGAACAGCAGCCCGAAGTTCGCCAGGAACGTGACGACGCTGGCCAGGGCACCCGCGACGCTGGAGATCAGGATGTCGCGGTTGTAGACGTGGGACAGCTCGTGGGCCAGGACCGCGCGGAGTTCGCGTTCGTCGAGCAGTTCGAGGATGCCCTGGGTGCAGCAGACCGCCGCGTTTCGCGGGTTCCGCCCGGTTGCGAACGCGTTGGGCGCGATCGTCGGGCTGACGTAGAGCGCGGGCATCGGCTGCTTGGCCGAGGTCGCCAGCTCGCGCACGATCCGGTACATCGCGGGCTGTTCGGCTTCCGAGACCGGGCGGGCGTGCATCGAGCGCAGCGCCAGGTTGGCCGAGTTGAAGTAGGCGTAGCCGTTCATGCCGAGGGCCACGACGAGCGCGATGACCAGGCCGGCGCGGCCGAACAGCGAGCCGACCAGCAGCACCAGGGCGCTCATGCCACCCAGCAGCAGGGCGGTCTTCAACCCGTTGAAGTGACTGTGCACAGTGCTCCCGCCTCCGCCCGAGAACCGGTCGTTGCAGTCGAAGGTCACCCAGGGAACGCTGTCGCGCGAGTCGAAGTTCCAGTTCGGCCACGTGCCAAAGGACACTTCACCAAGTGACGGGCGCCGTTGACACCCGTCACCTGTCACCCGAGGCTCAGTGCAGCTCCATCGTGCAGCACTTCGGGCCGCCGCCGGACTTCCGCAGCTCGGAGATGTCGAGCATGATCGGCTCGTAGCCGCGGGCGGTCAGCTGCTCGGCCAGCGCAGTCGCCTCCAGCGGGAGGACCACGTTGCGCCCGTCCGACACACCGTTGAGACCGAGGCACGCGGCGTCCTCGGCGCCTGCGACGACTGCGTTGGGGAACAGCCGCTCCAGCACTCGCCGCGATCCTGCGGAGAACGCGTCCGGGTAGTACGCGATCTGCGGGTTCTCCCCGCGTTCGAGGACGAACAGCGCGGTGTCGAGGTGGTAGTAGCGCGGGTCGGTCAGCCGCAGCGACACGACCGGGACGCCGAGCACCTCCTGCGCCTCGGCATGCGCTTCGGGGTCGGTCCGGAACCCGGTGCCCGCCAGCAGCAGGCCACCGGTCCAGGCGAAGTCGCCCTCGGCCTCGTTGATCCGGGTCGGCATGACCAGATCGCGGTAGCCGCGGGCGGTGAACCAGCGCCGGAAGTGCTCGGCCTCGGCGGCGCGCTCCGGAGCGCGGAAGCGGGCGCCCAGCACCCGGCCGTCGATCACGGTGGCCGAGTTCGCGGAGAACACCATGTCCGGCAGGCCCGGCTGCGGGTCGATGACGTCGACCGCGTGGCCCAGGCGCTCGTAGGTCTGCTTCAGGCCCTCCCACTGCGACATCGCCAAGTCGGTGTCGACCGGCGAGGAGGGGTCCATCCACGGGTTGATCGAGTACTCGACCGCGAAGTGCTTCGGCGGGCACATCAGGTAGTGCCGGGCCGTCGGGATCTTGGCGGAGGAGTCGACTGCCGGCGCAGCGGAGACCGTCATGAATCGAAATTTAATCGCTACCCAGACAGCCTTCAACAACGCTCTGTTGCGTCGGATGCGGCAGAATGTTGCGTATGGATTCCTTGGACCAGCGAATCGTTTCGCAGTTGGTGGCGGATGCTCGGGCGAGCTACGCGGAGATCGGCGCCGAGGTCGGGCTGTCGGCTCCCGCGGTGAAGCGCCGGGTGGACAAGCTGCTCGATCTGGGCGTGTTGCAGGGCTTCACCGCAGTGGTGGACCCGGAGGCGCTGGGCTGGGGAACCGAGGCGTTCGTCGAGGTGCACTGCCACGGCAACGTGCCGACGCAACGAATCCGCAGCGGACTCGAACCGCTGCCCGAAGTCGTTGCGGCCTACACCGTTTCCGGCCCGGCGGACGCGATCGTGCACCTGCGCGCCGCCGACATCCACCACCTCGAAACCGCGCTCGAACGGCTGCGGGCGGTGGAGTTCGTCAGCCGCACGGTGTCGACCGTGGTGCTCTCGCGGTTGCTGGAGCGACCACCGCAGGCGTGACTCACTCGCCGGGTTCGCGGCGGTCCCACGGTTCGAAGCCGGCCTGCTCGGCGTCGGCGGGCGTGCGGAACCACACCTCGGCCACGATCCGCTCGTACTGCGGCGATTCCGGGGTGTGGTACTGGCGGGACGCGAAGTGGCCCTTGATCATGTAGCCCTCGCGGGCGGGTTCCTCGGCTGCGGGAGCGGCCTCGCTGTTGACCGCGTCGGCCTGCGCGTGCTCGCCGTCGGAGCGCGACTCCGAAGCTTCGTCGGTCGACTCCTGCTTGCGCGGAAGCCCCGGCCGCGGCGCGGCGCCGGGAGTCCGGCGGGGCAGCGGCTGGGGCTCGCCGTCGTCGACGCGCGGGATGTTCTGCGTGACCTCCGCGCCCAGCGGCGGGACGTACGGCGTGCTCTCGTCGGCCAGCGGCTCGAACAACGACCGCAGCTGGCCCGACACCGGGGCCCCGAACTCCGGCTTCTCGGCGTCCGGCTTCTCCGCCTCCGGCTTCTCGGGTTTCTCCGGCTCGGGCTCCGCGCCGGCATCCGCCTGCTGCGGCCACTCCGGGGCCACGTCCTCCAGATCGGGCTTCTCGAACCATGACGGCGTTTCCGCGTCGTCCGACCGCACCGTCACCGGGACCTCGGCGGTGACCGTGTCGCCGTCGCCGCCCTTCGGCACGACCTGCTGCGTGATCTCCGCGGGCATCTCCGCCGGGACGCGCGCCGACCACGGCCGCGGCGGGCGGTCCCAGTTGCCGAACTCGGGTTCCGGCTCGCGGGCGGGCCCGAGGCGGTCCGGCTCCGGCGGGTCGAGCAGGTCGAGCGGTGCTTCCTCGATGTCGGTCCGGGTGTCCTCGACCGCGGAACGCGCCTCGTGGCCCGGGGGTTCCGCGATCACCGATTCCAGGCGGCGCTGGAGCGGCCGCACGAACAGCAGCCAGGTGATCAGCGATCCCAGCGCGAAGGCGGCGAGACTCCACAGCCACACCTGGGTGAACAGCCACGTCACGGGCGACGTCCCTCCTCAGGATCCATCGGCGCGAGCAAGCGGCGGTGCGTGCTCGGGCCCCCGAGTATCGCCAAGACCCCGCTCACGCGGTCGAGAAGGGGGCAGATTCTTACCTCGACTTGACCGGCACGCGACCCGCGGCAGCGCCGAGTGCGATCCGGAGCCGACCACCGCGAGCATCGGGTGCGCTAGCGCGTGCGGGCGACGACGTAGTCGATCAGCGCCGAGAGCGCGTCGCGCGCGGGCACTGCGGGCAGCACGTCAAGCTCGGCGCGCGCGGCGCCGGCGTACTCGTCGAGCGTCTGCCGGGCCTTGGCCAGGCCGTCGGACTCGCGGAGGAGCTTCAGCGCCTCGTCGACCTCGGCGTCGTTGTCCAGCGGGCCGGCGAGCAGGTCGCGCAGCCTGGCGTCGGTCGCCGGGTCGGCCAGGGCGTAGAGCATCGGCAGCGTGCGGACGCCTTCGCGGAGGTCCGTACCCGGCGTCTTGCCCGACTCGTCGGCGGGCGAGGCGATGTCGATGACGTCGTCGGAGATCTGGAACGCGGTTCCCAGCAGCCGGCCGATCCGCTCGACGGCCTGCACCTGCTCTTCCGCGGCTCCGGAGAAATGAGCGCCGAACTTGCCCGCGACCGCGATCAGCGAACCGGTCTTCTCGTGGATGACCTTCAGGTAGAACTCGACCGCGTCCTCGTCGCTGCCGACCCCGACGGTCTCCCGCATCTGGCCGGTGACCAGCGCCTCGAACGTGCGGGCCATCTCCCGCGCCGCGTCGGTGCCCAGGTCGGCGACCAGCCGGGACGCCTGGGCGAACAGGAAGTCGCCGGTCAGGATGGCCACCGAGTTGTCCCAGCGGGCGTTGGCGCTGGTGGCGCCGCGCCGCATGGTGGCCTCGTCCATGACGTCGTCGTGGTAGAGCGTGGCGAGGTGCACCATCTCGACGATCGCCGCGGACTTGATCACGTCCGGGGCGTGCGGATCGCCGAACTGCGCGGCCAGCAGCGCGAACAGCGGGCGGAACCGCTTGCCGCCCGCGTCGACCAGGTGCAGCGAGGTTCGGGTGGCGAACTCCAGGTCGCTGCGCACCGACTCGTGCAGCAGCGCCTCGACCTCGGCGATGCCCTGCTGGACCGAATCGGCCAATGCCCGGTCGGGGATGTCGAATCCGCTCGGACCCGACATGCCCCTGCTGCTCGGTTCACCCGCTGGCCTGCTCACGTCACCGTCGCCTTCGCTCCCCCAGGCTAGCCCCTACGGGCGAGCACTCTACGACACGAAGCCGCCGAGGTTGGCCCAGTCCAGCGCCAACGTCGGCAACACGCCAAGCAGCAACGTCACGACCACGCCGAGCGTGATCGCCGCCGTCGTGAAGGCGCCCGGCACGTTGACGGTGGGGCCGTCCTCGGCCGGTTCGCTGAAATGCATCAGCACGATGACACGAAGGTAGAAGAACGCCGCGACCGCACTCGCCACCAGGGCCACCACGACCAGCGGGGCCATCCCGTCGGCGAGCGCGGCCTCGAAGACCACGAACTTGCCGACGAAACCGCTGGTCATCGGAATCCCGGCGAGGGCGAGCAGGAGGAAGGTGAACACCCAGGCCACCACCGGCGAGCGCTTGGCCAGCCCGGCCCAGTCGGAAAGGTGAGTAGCCTCACCATCGGACTTGCGGACCAGGCTGATCACGCCGAACACCGCGATCGTGGTGAACCCGTAGGCCAGCAGGTAGAACATCGTGCTCGCCAGCCCCCGGTCGGTGAGCGCGATGGCGCCGATGAGCAGGAACCCGGCGTGCGCGACCGACGAGTACGCGATCATCCGCTTGATGTCGCTCTGGGTCAGGCCCAGCACCACGCCGATGACCATCGACACGATCGCGACCGCCCACAGCACGCCGCGCCACTCCCAGCTCGACGCCTCGAACGCCACCTGGAGCACCCGCAGGATCCCGCCGAACGCGGCGACCTTGGTGCAGGCGGCCATGAACCCGGTGACCGCGGTCGGCGCGCCCTGGTAGACGTCCGGGGTCCAGGTGTGGAACGGGCCGACCGACGCCTTGAACAGCAGACCGACGACCAGCAGGCCGAGGCCCGCGAACAGCAGCGTGTCGGACCGGTCGGTGCCCGCCGTGGCGTCGGCGATCGCCTGGAGCTTGACCGAGCCCGCGTAGCCGTAGAGCAGCGCGAGGCCGTAGAGGAAGAACGCCGAGGCGAACGCGCCGAGCAGGAAGTACTTCACCGCGGCTTCCTGCGACAGCAGCCTGCGCCGCTTGGCCAGACCGCACATCAGGTAGAGCGGGAGGCTCAGGACTTCCAGCGCGATGAACATCGTCAGCAGGTCGTTGGCCGCGCAGAAGGTCATCATGCCGCCGAGCGCGAACAGTGCGAGCGGGAAGACCTCGGTCCGCATGCCCGCCACCGCCGCGGTCGCGCGGGTCATCCCGTCGGAGGAGCCGAGGACGTTCGACTCAGCGTTGGATTCAGCGACGAACGCCCCACCCGGCTCGACCGACCGGTCCGCGATCAGCAGCATCGAGGCCAGCCCGAGCGCGAGCAGCGTGCCCCACAGGAACATCGTCGGGGAGTCGATGGCCAGCGAGTCGGCCAGCGTCGTGACGCCGGTGCCGCCCGCGCGGGCGTGCAGCGCCAGCGCGACGCCCGCCCCGACCAGCGCGAGCAGGCTCAGCCCGACCTGCACCGACCACCGCTGGTGGCGCGGCAGGAACGCCTCGACGAGCACGCCCACGCAGGCCGCCCCGAGGATCACCAAGACCGGAAGGATCGCCGCGTAGTCGATCAGCGGCACCTCGACACCCTGGCTCACTGTCAGTTACCTCCCTGCGAGGTCACGGGGTCGGTGACACCGACCTCGCTCATGGTTGCGCCGACCGACGGGCCGATCACGTCCAGCACCGGCTGCGGGTAGAAGCCCAGCGCCAGCACGAGCACGACCAGCGGCGCGAGCACCGCGGTCTCCCGGAAGTTGACGTCGGTGATGCGCAGCCGGTGCGCACCCGGCTTGTTCGGGTCGGTCACCGCGCCGGGACCGCCCGCGGTGGCCATCAGCGCGTCGCCGCGCACCGGGCCCTGCATCAGCTGCTGGTACAGCCGCAGCACGTACACCGCGGCCAGCACCATGCCGATGGTGGCGAGCACGGTGTAGACCGGCTGGGTCGGGAACGACCCGATCAGCACCAGGAACTCGCTGATGAACGAGTTCGTGCCGGGCAGCGACAGGGTGCTCAGCCCGGCGACGAGCAGCAGCCCGCCGAGCACCGGCGTCACCTTCGCCATGCCGCCGTAGTCGGCGATGCGGGTGGAACCGCCGCGGTTGATCACCATGCCGATCACCAGGATCAGCATGCCGGTCGCGATGCTGTGGTTGATCATGTACGACACCGCGCCGACGTTGGCCTGCGAGGTGAACGCGAAGATGCCGAGCGCGATGAACCCGAAGTGCGCGATCGACACGTAGGCGACGAACCGCTTGAGGTCGGTCTGCCCGAACGCCTGCAACGAGCCGTACAGCACGCCGATCACCGCGAGCACCAGCACCAGCGGCGCCAGCAGCTTCGACGCCTCCGGCGTCAGCGGCAGGCTGTAGCGCAGGAAGCCGAAGGTGCCGACCTTGTCCAGCACGCCGACCACGATGACCGCGACCCCGATCGGAGCCTCGGCGGCGGCGTCGGGCAGCCAGGTGTGGAACGGCACCAGCGGCGCCTTGATCGCGAACGCGGCGAAGAACCCGAGGAAGATCCACACCTGCACCGAGGTCGGCGCGTCGGCCAGCACCGGCACCAGCTTGGCCCAGTCGAACGTGCCCTGGCCGAGGACCTGCGCCGAGTAGACGTAGGCGCCGATGGCCGAGGCCAGCATGATCAGGCCGCCGAGGAACGAGTAGAGGAAGAACTTCACCGCCGCGTAGGTGCGGTTCTCGCCGCCGAAACCGCCGATGAGGAAGTACATCGGAATCAGCATGATCTCGAACAGCACGTAGAACAGGAACACGTCGGTCGCGGCGAAGACCCCGACGGTCAGCGCCTGCTCCAGCAGCAGCAGCGAGAAGAACCCACCGTGGGTGCGGCCCTGCGGCAGCCGCTCGCCCCAGCTGTAGCCCAGCACCAGCGGCATCAGCAGCGCGATGACGGCGACCATGACCAGCGCGATGCCGTCCACCCCGAAGGAGATCCGGATGTCGAAGGCCGGGATCCACTCCGCCGAGCTGGTCAGCTGCAACCGCGGACCCGCCGGGTCGTAGGCCGCCCACGCCGCCGCGGCGAGCACGACCTCGGCGAGCGAGATCGCCAGCGCCGTCCACTTGGCGACCGGCGCGTTGCCGCGCAGCAGCGCCACCACCACCGAGCCGAGCAGCGGCAGCAGGATCAGTGCGAGGAGCAGGGTCATCGGATCTCCTCAGTGTCTTGCGGGACACCCGCACCCGGTCGGCCTCGATGAGCCGGCAGGAAAGTGTGGCCCATCAGTCCTCCTCAGCGTCTTGCGGGACACCCGCACCCGGTCGGCCTCGATGAGCCGGCGGAAAAATGTGGCCCATCAGTACAGTCGTCATGGCATCCCCACGGCCATCAGGGCGGCGAGCAACAGCACACCGCCTGCGAGCATGGAAAGGGCGTAGGAGCGGACGAATCCGGTCTGCCAGCGGCGCATCCGCTGCGAGCCGAACCCGAGCATCCCGGCGATGCCGTTGACCGTGCCGTCCACGGCGTGCCGATCGACGCGCACCAGACCGCGGGTGAGCAACCTGGTCGGCAGCACCACGAGCCCGCGGTTGAGCGCGTTGCCGTAGAGGTCCGCGCGGGCGGCGCGGACGATCGGCGAGACCTTCGCCGGGCGCTGCACCGGAACCGGCTTGCGGCCGACCAGCAGCCAGGCCAGCAGCACGCCGAGCGCGGAGAGCGCGACGGTCAGGACCGGGATCACCTCGTGCGGCAGCACGCCGTGGTGGCTCTCGTGGAGTTCACCCAGCGACGGCGCGAGGAAGGTGGCGAGCCGGTCGCCGGTCGCGAAGAACATGCCCGCCGCGACCGAGCCGATGGCCAGCACGATCATCGGGCCGGTCATCACCGCGGGCGACTCGTGCGGGTGGAAGTCCTTTCCGTTGCTGGCCTTGATCTTCTCCCACCGCTTCTCGCCGAAGAACGTCATCAGCACCAGCCGCGTCATGTAGAACGCCGTGATGCCCGCGCCGAGCAGCGCCGCACCGCCGAAGACCCAGCCGCGCCAGCCCTCCTGGCCGAACGCCGCCTCGATGATCGCGTCCTTGGAGTAGAAGCCGGACAGGAACGGGAAGCCGATCAGCGCCAGGTAGCCGAGGCCGAAGGTGGCGAAGGTGATCGGCATGTACTTGTAGAGGCCGCCGTACTTGCGCATGTCGACCTCGTCGTTCATGCCGTGCATGACCGAACCGGCGCCGAGGAACAGCCCGGCCTTGAAGAAGCCGTGCGTGAGCAGGTGCATGATGCCGAACGCGTACCCGGCCGGGCCGAGTCCGACCGCCAGGATCATGTACCCGATCTGGCTGACCGTGGAGTACGCGAGGACCTTCTTGATGTCGTCGTAGGCGCAGCCGATGACGCACCCGACCAGCAGCGTCACCGCACCGACGATGGTGACCACCAGCCTGCCGTCCGGGGACAGCGTGAACAGCGGGTTGGCGCGGGCGATCAGGTACACGCCCGCGGTGACCATCGTGGCGGCGTGGATGAGCGCCGACACCGGGGTCGGGCCCTCCATCGCGTCCGGCAACCACGCCTGGAGCGGGACCTGGCCGGACTTGCCGCAGGCGCCCAGCAACAGCAGCAGCGTGATCGCCAGCAGCACGCCCGGCGACAGCTCACCGGCGCGGGCGAAGACCTCGGTGTACTGCGTGGTGCCGAGGTTGGCGAACAGCAGGAAGATCGCCAGCGCCAGGCCGATGTCGCCGACGCGGTTCATCACGAACGCCTTGGTCGCCGCCGCTGCCGCCGACGGCCGTCCCTGCCAGAAGCCGATCAGCAGGTAGGACGCCAGGCCGACGCCCTCCCAGCCGAGGTAGAGCGTCACGAAGCTGTTGCCCAGCACCAGGATCAGCATCGCCGCGACGAACAGGTTCAGGTACGCGAAGAACCGGCGCCGCTCGGTGTTGCTCCGGCCGGTCCGGCCTTCCTGGTCGTGGGCCATGTAGCCGACCGAGTAAACGTGGATCAGCGCGCCCACGCCGGTGATCAGCAGCACGAACACCATCGACAGCGGGTCGAGCCGGAGCCCGAAGTCGACCTGCAGCGCCTGCACCGGGATCCAGGAGAACAGGTGCAGTTCGCGCACCTGCGACGCCGCGGGCATCCCGGCGATCGAGCCGAACAGCGCGATCCCGTAGAGGAAGGAGCCGATCACCGTCGCGCAGCCGAGGACGTGGCCCCAGCCGTTGGCCCGCCGTCCCGCCAGCAGCAGGATCAGCGCACCGAGGGCGGGCAGCGCGATGAGCAGCCAGGCGTTCTGCTGGATCGCCCCGGCCGCGCTGACAACATCCGGGTGGTCCCCGGCCACGAAACTCGTCATCGCGCGCCTCTCAGTACTTCAGGAGGTTGGCGTCATCGACCGAGGCCGAGCGACGCGTCTTGAAGATCGACATGATGATCGCCAGGCCGACCACGACCTCGGCGGCGGCGACCACCATCACGAAGAACGCCATGACCTGGCCGTCCACCGACCCGTCGATCCGGGCGAAGGTCACCAGCGTCAGGTTGACCGCGTTGAGCATCAGCTCGATGCACATGAACACGACGATGGCGTTGCGCCGCACCAGAACGCCGACCGCACCGATGCTGAACAGCAGGGCCGACAACAGCAGGTAGTAGGTCGGGGTCACTGCCTGACCTCCTCGGGGGACGCGTGCTCGGATTCCTGTCCGTTGCCGTTGGTGCGCGGCCCGTTGCCGTTGGTGCGCTCGGGTTCCGGCTCCTCGGGCGGCTCCTCGGCACCGGTCAGCGCGTGCGGGCCCGGCTCCTCGCCCTCGCCCGCGACGGCCCGGCGCTCCTCGCTGAGCCGGTCGGCGGGCAGGTTGTCGAGCAGCTCCGACAGCGACTCCGGGGCGACCGAGCCGTCCGGCAGCAGCGCGGGGACGGCCACCGAGTCGGCGGTGGCGTAGACGCCCGGCCCCGGCAGCGGGGACACCCGGCCCTGCTCGCCGCGGAACCGCGCCTCGACCATCTCGCGCTGGGTGATCCGGCGGGCCCGGCCCTTGCCGCCGTAGGCCAGCACCATCGCGCCGAGCGCGGCGGTGATCAGCAGCGCCGAGGTCAGCTCGAACGGGAACAGGTAGTCGGTGAAGATCAGCCTGCCGAGACCGCCCGCGCCGCCGCCCTGCGGGGTCCACGGGTCCAGCGGCGCGGCGGGCCGGACGCCGGTCAGCGCCCGGGCCAGCCCGGCGACCAGCAGCGCGGCGAAGCCGACGCCGGCCAGCGCGGCCCACAACCGCTGCCCGCGCAGCACTTCCACCACCGAATCCGACGAGTCCCGCCCGACCATCATCAGCACGAACAGGAACAGCATCATGATCGCGCCGGTGTAGACGATGATCTGGGTGAACCCGAGGAACGGGGCGCTCTGCGCCATGTAGAGCACGCCGAGGCTGAGCATCGTCAGCACCAGCCACAGCGCCGAGTGCACCGCGTTGCGGGCGAAGACCATGCCGAGGCCGCCGAGCAGGGACAGCGGTCCGAGGATCCAGAAGACCACCGCCTCGCCGGTCCCCACCACGTCCTGGGCCTGCGTCTGCGCGAGAAGCTGGGCGAGCATCACCGCCGCGCCTCCTCAGAGCCGGTCTCGACGGTCTCGCCTTCCGGAACCCCGGCTTGGCGGGCCAATTCGGGACCGCGCACGTAGTAGTCCTGCTCGTTCTCGCCGAGCCGCATCGGGTGCGGCGGCTGCTCCATGCCGGGCAGCAGCGGGGCGAGCAGGTCCTCCTTGGTGTAGATGAGGTTCTGCCGGTTGTCGTCGGCGGTCTCGTACTCGTTGGTCATCGTCAGCGACCGCGTCGGGCACGCCTCGATGCACAGGCCGCAGCCGATGCACCGCAGGTAGTTGATCTGGTAGTCCATGCCGTAGCGCTCACCGGGCGAGTAGCGCTCGTCCTCGGTGTTCGTGCCGCCCTCGACGAAGATCGCGTCCGCCGGGCAGGCCCACGCGCACAGCTCGCAGCCCACGCACTTCTCCAGCCCGTCCGGGTGCCGGTTGAGCTGGTGGCGGCCGTGGAACCGGGGCGCCGGGATCTTCTTGACCTCCGGGTACTCCTCGGTGACGACCTTGCGGAACATCGTCGAGAAGGTGACGCCGAAGCCCTTGATCGGATCAAACACTCCCATGGGGCTCCTCCTTGGTCTCCCCGTCGCCCGTCGGTCCGTCGCCCGGCAGCTGCCCGGCCGGGGCGGCCGTGCGCACCGGGCTGCGCCGCGGCGGGGCCTTCGGCACTTCCAGGTCCAGCGGTGGGATCGGGTAGTCGCTGCCCGCCAGCGGAACCTCGTCCGAGCCCGCGGCGGGCTTGCGGTCCGGGATCAGGAAGGTCGCCACCAGCAGCACGGCGATGATCACCCCGCCCCCGATCAGGAACTGCTGCGAGCTGACCGCGTCCTCGTTGCGCAGCACCCGGATCACGGTGACCGCGATGATCCACAGCAGGCTCAGCGGCACCAGGAACTTCCAGCCCAGGTTCATGAACTGGTCGTAGCGCAGCCGCGGCAGCGTGCCGCGCAGCCAGATGAAGAAGAACAGGAACGCCAGCGTCTTGCCGAGGAACCACAGCACCGGCCACCAGCCGGTGTCCAGCACCCCGCCGCCGATCAGCGTCAGCGGCCACGGCGCGTGCCAGCCGCCGAGGAACAGCGTGGTCGCCAGCGCCGAGACGGTGACCATGTTGATGTACTCGGCGAGGAAGAACAGCGCGAACTTCAGCGACGAGTACTCGGTGTGGAAGCCGCCGACCAGCTCGGACTCGGCCTCCGGCAGGTCGAACGGGGCGCGGTTGGTCTCGCCGACCATCGACACCACGTAGACCAGGAAGCTGAACGGCAGCAGCAGGAAGAACCAGCCGTCCTTCTGCGCCTCGACGATCCCCGAGGTCGACAGCGTCCCGGCGTACATGATCACCGCGACGAACGACAGCCCCATCGCGATCTCGTAGGAGATCACCTGCGCGGCCGAGCGCAGCGAGCCCAGCAGCGGGTAGGGCGAGCCGGACGACCAGCCCGCCAGCACGATGCCGTAGACGCCGATCGACGCGCAGGCCAGCACCACCAGCAGCCCGACCGGGAGCTCGACCAGCTGCAGCGCGGTCTGCTCGCCGAAGACGGTGACCTCCGGGCCGATCGGGATCACCGAGAACGACACCAGCGCGGGCGTCGCCGAGATCACCGGGGCCAGGAAGAACACCCACTTGTCGGCCAGCACCGGCCGGATGTCCTCCTTGAACGCCAGCTTCAGGCCGTCGGCCAGCGACTGGAGGATGCCGAACGGACCGGCCCGGTTCGGTCCCGGGCGGTGCTGCATGCGGCCGATGACGCGGCGCTCGGCCCAGATCGTCAGCAGCGTCATCACCACGAGGAAGGCGAAGATCACCACGACCTTGATCAGGACCAGCCAGATCGGGTCGTCGGCGAGCAGTTCCGCGGTCCTGGTCATGCTCTCCCTCCCTCGGGGTGCGGCCGGTGGCCGTTCCCGCCTGCCGGGATCGGGGTGGTGGCGTGCAGTTCGACCACCGCCGCGTGCCCGGCGCCGAGCGCCCGCCGGACCTTCGACGGACCGGAGTCGGCGGGCAGCCACACCACGTCGTCGGGCATCTCGGTGATCTCGGCCTCCAGCGAGATCGCACCGTGCGCGGTGCGGACCTCGACCCGCTGCGCGGGCGTCAGCCCGATCCGCTGCGCGGTGCGCGGCGAGATCCGGGCGACCGGGCGGCGCGCGGTGCCGGCGAGGTTCGGTTCGCCGTCCTGCAGCGAGCCGTCGTCGAGCAGCTGCCGCCAGGTGGCCAGCAGCACGTGGTCCGGTCCGGACCGCACCCGCGGCGCGGGCTCGTCCGGCGCGGGCGGCCGGGCCCCGGACGCGGTGCCGAGCCGGTCCAGCTCGCCGGCCGCGGCGGCCGGGGTCTGGGTGAACAGGTCGACGTCCATCTCGACCGCGAGGGTGTCCAGCACCCGGCAGTCCGGCAGCGCGCCGGTGCCGTCGATGGTGGTGCGGAACTCGCGGCGGCGGCCCTCCCAGTTCAGGTAGGTCCCGGCGCGCTCGGCGTTCGGGGCGATCGGCAGCACGACGTCGGCGTGCTCGGTGACCGCGCTTGGCCGCAGCTCCAGGCTGACCACGAAGTCCGCCCGGTGCAGGGCGCGTTCGGCCAGGCCGGGGTCGGGCAGGTCGTCCGGGTCGACGCCGCCGACCAGCAGGCCGGACAGCTCGCCGGCCGCTGCCGCAGCGAGGATGCCGGAGCCGTCGCGCCCGGCCGCGCCGGGCAGCGCGCCCGGTTCCAGGCCCCACGCCTGCTCGACGTCGGCGCGGGCCGCGTCGTCGCGGACCAGCCTGCCGCCGGGCAGCAGCGTCGGCAGCGCGCCCGCCTCGATGGCGCCGCGTTCGCCCGCGCGCCGCGGGATCCAGGCGACCCGGGCTCCGGTGGCCGCCGCGGTCCGCACGACCGCGGAGTGCAGGCCGGGGATCTCGGCCGCGCGTTCGCCGACCACCAGCACCGCGCCCTCCGCGCGCAGCGCTTCGTCCACTTCGGACGGGAGTTCGGCCAGCGCCGCCGCCTCCCCGCCGGGCGGGCAGGTCACCAGCGAGCCGGTGCGGACCGGACCGCCGTCGTGCACGATCACCGTGGTCTTGTCCACACCCGGGGAGTTCCACTGCCCGAGGTGGTAGACCTTCGTCCTCCCGTTGCGGGCGGCCTTGCGCAGCCGCAGGAAGACGATCGGCGACTCCTCCTCCGGCTCGAAGGCCACGCACAGCACCGCAGGAGCGGCCTCCAGGTCGGCGTAGGTCACCGCCCCGGCGTCCGGCGCCGTACCAGCCACAGTGGACTCCAGGAACGCCAGCTCCTCGGCGGAGTGCGCCCGGGCCCGGTAGTCGATGTCGTTGGTGCGCAAGGCGATCCGGGCGAACTTCGCGTAGGCGTAGGAGTCCTCGACGGTCAGCCGGCCGCCGGGGAGCACGCCGACACCGCCGGCGTCCCTGGCGGCGGCGAGGCCGTCCGCGGCGAGGCGCAGCGCCTCGGTCCACGACGCGGGGCGGAGCTTGCCGTCCTCGCGGACCATCGGCCGGGTGAAGCGGTCGGTCGCGGTGGCGTAGCGGAACGCGAACCTGCCCTTGTCGCAGATCCACTCCTCGTTGACCTCGGGGTCGTCGCCCGCCAGGCGGCGCATCACCTTGCCGCGCCGCCAGTCGTTGCGGATCTCGCAGCCCGAGGCGCAGTGCTCGCACTGGCCGGGCGTGGACACCAGGTCGAACGGCCGGGAGCGGAACCGGTACTGGGCGCTCGTCAGCGCACCGACGGGGCAGATCTGGATGGTGTTGCCGGAGAAGTAGCTCTGGAACGGCTGCTCCTCGGCGATGCCGATCTGCTGCACCGCGCCGCGTTCGAGCAGTTCGATGAACGGGTCACCGGCGATCTGCTTCGAGAACCGGGTGCAGCGCTGGCAGAGCACGCAGCGCTCGCGGTCCAGCAGGATCTGCGAGGAGATCGAGACCGGCTTGGCGAAGGTCCGCTTGGTGTCGTGGAAGCGGGAGTCGCTGCGGCCGTGCTTGAGCGCCTGGTTCTGCAGCGGGCACTCGCCGCCCTTGTCGCAGATCGGGCAGTCCAGCGGGTGGTTGATCAGCAGCAGCTCCATCACGCCCTGCTGCGCCTTGTCGGCCACCGCCGAGGTCTTCTGCGTGCGGACCACCATGCCGTCGGCGACCGTGATCGCGCAGGACGGCTGCGGCTTGGGCATCGCGCGGCCGTTCATCTCGACCTCGACCAGGCACTGCCTGCACGCGCCCGCCGGGTCCAGCAGCGGGTGGTCGCAGAACCGCGGGATCACGATGCCCATCCGCTCCGCGGTGCGGATCAGCAGCTCGCCCTTGGGCGCGTCCACCTCGACGCCGTCGATGGTCAGGCGGACGTGGCCCTCGGGAACCGGGCGGGTCTGCGGTTCTTGCGCCAGCGTCATCGTGCCGCTCCTACCAGTGCGGACTCTTGGTTCTTCTCACACAGCGCGAGGAACTCCTCGCGGAAGTACTTGATGCCGCTGGTGATCGGGCTGACCGCGCCGTCGCCGAGCGCGCAGAACGAGCGGCCGAAGATGTTGTCGCAGACGTCGAGCAGGGTGTCGATGTCCTCCTCGGTGCCCCGGCCCTCGACCATCCGCTCCAGCACCTGCGCCAGCCAGTACGTGCCCTCCCGGCACGGGGTGCACTTGCCGCAGGACTCGTGCTCGTAGAACTGGGTCCACTTCATGACCGCCCACGGCACCGAGACGGTCTCGTTGAAGATCATCACCGCCGTGGTGCCGAGCAGCGAGCCCGCCTCGGCCGCGCCCTCGAAGTCCAGCGGCACGTCCAGGTGCTCGGCGGTGAACAGCGGCGTCGACGAGCCGCCCGGCGTCCAGAACTTCAGCGGGATGCCGTCCTTCATGCCGCCCGCCAGCTCCAGCAGCTCCCGCAGCGTGGTGCCCATCGGCGCCTCGTACTGGCCGGGCCGCTCGACGTGCCCGGACAGCGAGAAGATCTTCGGTCCCGGCGACTTCTCCCGGCCCATCGTGCGGAACCAGTCCGAACCGCCGTTGACGATGAACGGCACCGACGCGATCGTCTCGACGTTGTTCACCGTCGTCGGGCAGGCGTAGAGACCGGCGGCGGCCGGGAACGGCGGCTTGAGCCTCGGCTGGCCGCGCTTGCCCTCCAGCGAGTCGAGCAGCGCGGTCTCCTCACCGCAGATGTAGGCGCCCGCCCCGGCGTGCACGACGATGTCGAGGTCGAAGCCCGAGCCCAGGATGTCCTTGCCGAGGTAGCCCGCCGCGTAGGCCTCGCGGACCGCGTTCTGCAGGCGGCGGATCGGGTGCAGGGCCTCGCCGCGCACGTAGATCATGCAGTTGTTCGCGCGCATCGCGTAGCTGGCGATCACGCAGCCCTCGATCAGCGAGTGCGGGTCGGCCATCATCAGCGGGATGTCCTTGCAGGTGCCCGGCTCGCCCTCGTCGGCGTTGATGACCAGGTAGTGCGGCTTGACCGGTTCCTTGGGCATGAAGCTCCACTTCACGCCCGCCGGGAAACCCGCACCGCCGCGACCGCGCAGCCCGGCCGACTTGACCAGCTCGATCAGCTGGTCGGGCTCGGCCCGGAGCGCCTTGCGCAGCGCGGTGTAGCCCTCCAGCCGCTCGTAGGTCTCCAGCGTCCAGGAGTTCGGCGACAGCCACCGCTTCGTCAGCACCGGTGTCAGCGGACTGGGCTTCGGTTCGGTCATGGCCACCCCTCACTTCTTGTCCGGAAGCGGCGGAATCTCCGCGTCGTCGGGCATCGCCGGAGCGGTCCAGCTCCGCTCCTGCGCGATCCGCGCCCCGCGCAGCGTCTCGTCCGCCGCCGACGGACCGTCCACTGTGTCCTCGAGCGTCCCGCCCGGCCGGTCGAAGAAACCGGCCAGCTGGCGCTCGGCGCCCCGGAAGTCCGACAGCGGAGCGCCGCGCGTCGGAGCGGGCTTCTCCCCGCGCTGCAACGACTTCACCAGCTCCAGCGCCTTCTCGGGGGTCTGGTTGTCGTAGTACTCGTAGTTGACCTGGAGGACCGGCCCGAGGTCGCAGGCCGCGAGGCACTCCGCGTGCTCCAGCGTCAGCGAGCCCTCCTCGCCCGGGGCGCCCGCGGTCTCGTCGTGCCCGACGCCGAGGTGGTCGCTGAGCGTCTTGTAGATCGCGTCGCCGCCCAGCGCCGCGCACAGCGTGTTCGTGCAGACGCTGACCAGGTGCTGGCCGCAGGGCCTGCGCTTGTACATCGTGTAGAACGTGACGACCGCGCTGACCTCGGCGGTCGAGAGGTTCAGCTGCTCCGCGCAGAACTCGATGCCCGCGTTGCTGACGTGCCCCTCCACCGACTGCACCAGGTGCAGCATCGGCAGCAGCGCGGAGCGGGACTCCGGGTAGCGGCCGATGATCTGCTTGGCGTCGGTCCGCACATCCTCGCCGAAGGGGGTCGTGTCGTCGCTCATCGGTCCACCCCGCCCATCACCGGGTCGATGGAGGCCACCGACGCGATCGCGTCGGCGACCAGCCCGCCCTCGACCATCGCGGGCATCGCCTGCAGGTTCACGAAGCTGGGTTCCCGGACGTGCACCCGCATCGGCCGGGTGCCGCCGTCGGAGACCACGTGGTAACCGAGCTCGCCGCGCGGCGATTCGATCGGCGAGTACACCTGGCCCGGCGGCACGTCGAAGCCCTCGGTCACCAGCTTGAAGTGGTGGATCAGCGACTCCATCGACTGACCCATGATCTTGCGGACGTGCTCCAGCGAGTTGCCCATGCCGTCCGGCCCGATGGTCAGCTTGGCGGGCCAGGCGATCTTGGCGTCCTCGACCATCACCGGGCCCGGCTCGAATCTGTCCACGCACTGCCGGATGATCCGCAGCGACTGGTGGATCTCCTCCAGCCGCAGCAGGTACCGGGCGAAGCAGTCGGCGTCGGTGCTGGTCGGCACCTCGAACTCGTACTCCTCGTAGCCGCAGTACGGCTGGATCTTGCGCAGGTCCCAGGCGAGCCCGGCCGAGCGCAGCAGCGGGCCGGTGATGCCGAGCTGGAGGCAGCCGTCCAGCGGCAGGTAGCCGACGTCCTTGAGCCGCTGCTTCCAGATCGGCTGGCCGGTGAACAGCTTGTCGTAGGCCGGGAGCCGGGAGTCCATCACCTTGATGAAGTCCAGGACCTTCTCCTGGAAGCCCTCCGGCAGGTCCTGCGCGACCCCGCCGGGCCGGATGAACGCGTGGTTCATCCGCAGCCCGGTCAGGAACTCCAGCAGGTGCAGGACCTCCTCGCGCTCGCGGAAGCCGTAGGTCATGCCGGTGGTCGCGCCCAGCTCCATCGCGCCGGTCGCGAGGAAGACCAGGTGCGAGGAGATCCGGTTCAGCTCCATCAGCAGCACCCGG
>NZ_BAAAUX010000020.1:245862-254646 GCF_039534165.1 Saccharopolyspora taberi
AGTACGCGGCCTCGTTGTGCAGCGGGGCGAGGTAGTCCATGCGGGTCACGAACGTGACGCCCTGGGTCCAGGTGCGGTACTCGACGTTCTTCTCGATCCCGGTGTGCAGGTAGCCGATCACCGACCGGGCCTTGGTGACGGTCTCGCCCTCCAGCTCCAGCACCAGCCGCAGCACGCCGTGCGTGGACGGGTGCTGCGGGCCGAGGTTGATGACGACCCGCTCCTCACCGGCGGTCTCGCCGATGAACTCGTCCCAGTCCCCGCCGGTGACCGTGTAGACCCGGCCCTCGGTGGTCTCCCTGGCGGACGCCGCGTACGGGTCGACCAGTGGTTCGGTACTCATCTCCAGCACCCCTTCGCTGCGGCCCGGCTCACGAGTAGGCCCTGCGCTGATCGGGCGGGGGGATCTCGGCGCCCTTGTACTCCACCGGAATCCCGCCCAGCGGGTAGTCCTTGCGCTGCGGATGCCCGTCCCAGTCGTCGGGCATCAGGATCCGGGTCAGCGCGGGGTGTCCGTCGTAGACGATGCCGAACATGTCCCACGCCTCCCGCTCCTGGAAGTCGGCGGTCGGGTAGACCTCGACGACGGAGGGGACATGAGGATCGTCGACGTCCAACGCCACCTCGACCCGGATCCGGCGGCGGTACGTCATCGATGTCAGGTGGTAGACCGAGTGCAGCCGCTGCGGCACCTCGGTGCCGTAGTCCACACCGGACACCGAGCTGCACAGCTCGAACCGCAGCGCCGGGTCGTCGCGCAGCGAGCGGCAGGTCTCCAGCAGGTGGTCGCGGTGGACGTAGAAGGTGATCTCGCCGCGGTCGACGGTCACCTGCTGCACCGCGTCGGCCGGAACGTCCTTGGCGCGCAACGACTCCAGCAGCGCGTCGGCGACGTCGTCGAACCAGCCGCCGTAGGGCCGCTCGGCCGGGGGCGGGACGTAGGCGGGCAGCCGCAGGCCGCCGAAGCCGGAGGTGTCGCCGCTGCCGCGGACGCCGAACATGCCCTGCCGGGCCCGGCCCGCGACGACCTCCGCGCCGCCCGCGGCCGGCACCAGGCCGCCGGGCCGTTCCGCGCTGGAGCCCGGCTCGCCGGGGTCCGGAGTGGTCTGGTTCTGGGTCATCGGACTCACCTGCCCGCGCCGAGTTCTTCGAAGTTCTTCTCGCCGGTCTTCCGGCCTTCCAGCGCCACCGAGCCGCCGCCCATCTCGCGCCGCTGCGCGGCCTGCTGGCGTTCGGCGCGCTTGCGCTGCGAGCGGTTCTTCGGCGCGTAGCGCTCGGAGGAGGGCACCAGCTCGGTGCGGGCGCCGCTCTCGGCGCGCAGCGCGGCCCGCTTCGCGTTGATCGGCTCGTCCATGATCTTGGCGTGCAGCTTGAGGATCGCGTCGAGCAGCATCTCCGGCCGCGGCGGGCAGCCCGGCAGGTACATGTCCACCGGGACGACGTGGTCCACGCCCTGCACGACGGCGTAGTTGTTGAACATGCCGCCGGTCGAGGCGCACACGCCCATCGCCAGCACCCAGCGCGGCTCGGGCATCTGGTCGTAGATCTGGCGCAGGACCGGGGCCATCTTGTTGGTCACCCGGCCCGCGACGATCATCAGGTCGGCCTGCCGCGGAGTGGCCGAGAAGCGCTCCATGCCGAACCGGGCGATGTCGTAGCGGGAACCGCCGACGGTCATCATCTCGATCGCGCAGCACGCCAACCCGAAGGTCGCCGGCCACATGGAAGTCTTCCGGGTCCAGTTGACGAGTTTCTCCACGTTGGCCAACAGGATGCCGTTCGGCAGCTTTGCTTCCAGCCCCATCTCCGGCACTCCTTCCCGCGTCGCTGCGGCTAGTTCCAGTCCAGTCCGCCGCGCCGCCACACGTAGACGTAGGCGAACCCGACGGTGGCGATGAACAACACGATCTCGACCACGCCGAACAGGCCGAGGGCGTCCGCGGAGACCGCGAACGGGTAGAGGAAGACCATCTCGATGTCGAAGAGGATGAACAGCATCGCCGTCAGGTAGTAGGCGACGGGCATCCGGCCGCCGCCGATGACGGGCTGCGGCGAGGGTTCGATGCCGCACTCGTAGGCGTCGAGCTTGGCCTTGTTGTACCGGCGGGGACCGACCAGGGGGGCGATCGCCACGGAGAACACCGCGAAGCCCAGCGCCAACGCGAACATCAGCACCAAGGGGATGTAGGGATCAAGCACCTGCGCTGCCCTCCTTCGGTGGCCCCCGCCGAGACCGAAATCACGTTCACGGCTTGTAGTTGCGCACTCTATGCGGTCGGCCGTGCCGGTTCCGTAGTGAGGCGAACCTAACTTTATGACTTCCCACACATCGCAGGGAACATCTGACCAGACTCGCGCCGTCAGGCGCTAGGGGTGAGGCGAGTAGTGGCGCTGATCACACGGTCCATGGCGTCACCGTCCTTCGCGTCGTAGAGATTTGCCAGCAGTTTCAACACGAATCGCATCAGGGTCGTCCTAGGCAGACCGTGCTTGGTGGCCATCCGCATCACCGTGGGATTGCCAATCAACTTGCTGAAGATGTTGCCCATCCGGAAGTAGCCGCCCATCGCCTCGGACACCGCCGAGGGGTACCGGCCGAGCGCCCGCTCCCGGGACGGCCCGGCGGGCCGGGACAGCGCGTGCACCACGCACTCGGCGGCCAGCCGCGCGGATTCCATGGCGTAGGCGATGCCCTCGCCGTTGAACGGGTTGACCATCCCGCCCGCGTCGCCGACCAGCAGCAGCCCGTCGCGGTAGTGCGGGACCCGGTTGAAGCCCATCGGCAGCGCGGCGCCGCCGATCTTGCCGGTGGCGTTGGGCTCGCGGAATCCCCACTCCTCCGGGGTCCCGTCGAGCCAGGACCGCAGCAGCTGCCGGTAGTCGGTCTTGCCGTAGGCCTTGGACGTCGACAGGACGCCGAGACCCACGTTGACGGTGCCGTCGCCCATGCCGAAGATCCAGCCGTAACCGGGCATCAGGACGGGGTTGGCCGGGTTCGAGCGGTCCCACAGCTCAAGGTGCGACTCCAGGAAGTCGTCCTTGGTGCGCGGGCTGTCGTAGTAGCGGCGGACGGCCACGCCCATCGGGCGGTCGTCGCGCTTCTCGATGCCCATCGACAGCGCCAGCCGGGCCGACACCCCGTCGCAGCCGAGCACGAGCGGCGCCCGGTAGGTGACCGGAACGCGTTCCTTCCCGGTCTTGGCCTCGACGCCGGTGATGCGTCCGGTCCGCTCATCGGTCACTGCTCCGGTGACCGTGGTGGCCTCGACCATCCGGGCGCCCGCGCGCTGGGCGGCGCGGGCGAGCATGTCGTCGAAGTCGTTGCGCGGACGGACCACGCCGTAGGGCGGGAAGTCGGCCAGGCTCGGCCAGTCCAGCTCGACGGTCACGCCGCCGCCGACCACCCGCAGGCCGCGGTTGTGCAGCCAGCCCGCCTCCTCGCGGGTGTCGATGCCGAGGTCGACGAGCTGCTTGACGCCTCTGGGCGTGATGCCGTCCCCGCAGACCTTCTCGCGCGGGAAGGTGCTCTTCTCCAGTAGCAGGACGTCCAGGCCCGCGCGGGCCAGGTACGTCGCGGCCGTCGAGCCGGCCGGACCGGCACCGACGACGATGACGTCGGCGTCGTCGTTCGGCCCGCGGCGGCTGGTGGCGCTCGTCATGACACTCCTATTGCTCAGACTCCCCGAACCCGCTTGTGAACGAGTTCACTAATTCCCGAGTCTAAGCCGCGACCAGCCCGCGATCGAGCCCGCGAAATAGGCCGCCCGGGTGACTATCGCCGCAGGTGAACACAGCTGTCGGCCGACCGGCCGACGGAGGCGGCGGTGCCTGCGGGGGCCGGCTTCGCCCGTTGGGGCGCTCCGGCGTCCGGCCGTCCGCTCACGCGCCGGGCTTGAAGGCCCGGTGCACGGCGACGGCACCGCTGGTCAGGTTGCGCCACGCGACGCGCTCCCAGCCCGCCTCGCCGATCTTGCCAGCCAGGGCGCGCTGGTCGGGCCACTCGCGGATGGACTCCGCGAGGTAGGTGTAGGCCTCCGGGTTGGAGGCCACGGTGCCCGCGACCAGCGGCAGGATCCGCATCACGTAGAGCATGTACAGCGAGCGGAACGGCTGCCAGGTCGGCGTGGAGAACTCGCAGACCACCAGCCTGCCGCCGGGGCGGACCACGCGGGCCATCTCGCGCAGCCCGGCCACCGTGTCGGTCAGGTTGCGCAGCCCGAACATGATCGTCACCGCGTCGAAGGAGTCGTCGGCGAACGGCAGCCGCAGCGCGTCGGCCGCGACCATCGGCACCGCCCGCTTGCGGCCGGCCCGGAGCATGCCCACCGACAGGTCGGCGGCCACGCACCACGCGCCCGACCTGGAGAACTCGACGGTCGAGACGCCGCTGCCCGCGGCCAGGTCGAGGACGCGCTCGCCGGGCCTGGGGTCCAGGGCCCGGCGGGTGATGTGGCGCCACCGCCGGTCCTGGCCGAAGGAGATCACCGTGTTGGTCAGGTCGTAGCGCCCCGCGACGCCGTCGAACATCGCGGCGACCTCGCGCGGATCCTTGTCCAAACCTGCCCTAGCCACGCCCGCAGCCTACGCCCCGCGGATGGGCCGGTCGGGTCAGGCTGCCGCGCGCGAGGCCGTGCCCAGCCGGCGCCGCACCAGGTCGGGCAACGCCACGTCAGGCCGCCGCGCGCGAGGCCGTGCCCAGCACGTCGAGGTAGTGGCCGACCAGTTCCTCGCACACCGCGGGCCAGGTCCGCTTCGCGACCGCCACGCGGGCGGCCTGCCCGAAGCGGGCGCGCAGGTCGGCGTCGCGCAGCGAGTCGACGGCGCCGCGCAGCGCCGCGGCGTCGCCCGGCGGCAGGAGGTAGCCGGTGCGACCGGGCAGGACCAGGTCGCGCGGGCCGCCGGCGTCCGGGGCGATGACCGGGACACCGGAGGCCATGGCTTCCTGCACGGCCTGGCAGAAGGTCTCGTAGGGCCCGGTGTGCACGAAGACGTCGAGGCTCGCGTAGATCCGCGCCAGCTCGTCGCCGGTGCGCAGGCCGAGGAACGCCGCGCCGGGCAGGGCTTCCTCCAGGCTCGCGCGCTGCGGCCCGTCGCCGACCACGACGAGCCGGACGCCGGGCATGTCGTTGAGCACCGCCAGCCGTTCGATGTGCTTCTCCGGCGCCAGCCTGCCCACGTAGCCGACGAGCAGTTCGCCGTTGGGCGCCAGCTCCGCGTGCAGCGAGGCGTCGCGGCGGCTCGGGGCGAAGCGGGCGGTGTCCACGCCCCGGCCCCAGCGGTGCACCCGCGGCACGCCGTGGTCGCGCAGCGCCTCGACCGCCCAGGTCGAGGGCGCGAGCGTGCGCTGGGCGCCGCAGTGCAGCCTGCGCGTCCAGCGCCAGGCCGCGCGGGCCGTCAGGCCGAGGCCGTAGGACTCGGCGAAGCCGGCGACGTCGGTCTGGTAGACGGCGACGGCGGGGACGCCGAGCTTGCGGGCCGCGGCGAGGCCGCGGGCGCCGACGATGAACGGGGACGCCAGGTGCACGACGTCCGGCCGGAACTCCTGGAGGGACTGCACGAGCCGCCGGGTCGGGAAGCCGATCGGCAGCGAGGAGACCACCGGCAGGTCCACCGAGGGGAGCCGGACGACGGGGGTGCCCTCGTGGTCCTCCGGGCCGGCACCGGGGGCGACCACGATCGCCGAGTCCCCTCGGCGGCGCAGGTGCTCAAGCACCCGCAGAACCGAATTCGTCACCCCGTTGACCTGGGGCAGGAAGCTCTCGGTCACGATAGCGATGCGCACGCAGGACACGGTGAACGGCCGGACCGGCGATCAGACGACCGCAACGTGACACGCGCGCCAACGGCAACCGAAGACACCCCCAACACGCCCGGGACGTCACCCTCCTGGCCGAGAAATCCGGCTCAGCGCGGGCTTTCCGGAAGCCGCGGCCGGACCGGGATATGCCACGCAACCCGAAACCACCGCAGCACCCCACTTTTTGGCTTCGTCATTCCTCCCCGTCCACCTCCGCGTCGCGCGGCGGTCACCGAGCGCTATGACGCTGAGGCGGCATGACCGCCTTGCCCTCCGAGCCCGCTCAGCAGATCGAGCCCGGCCTGGTTTCCCGAGCGTTAGAGATCGCGGGGCGTCTCGCCAACGACGCCGCCGACGTCATCACCGAGACGGCGGGCCGGGGAGCGCGGCCGGCGGCCACCGAGTCGCCGTTCGACTGGGTCACCGACACCGGCCGCATCCTGGAACGGCACACCCGGCGGGTGCTGGCCGACGAGTTCCCCGGGATCCCGGTGTTCGGCGACGAGTTCGAGACCTCGCCGAGCACGACGGTGGCCGACCACTGGGCGGCGCAGTCGAGCTCGGCCCGGTTCCGGTGGTCGGTCGACCCGGTCGACGGCACCGCGAACTACGTCGCCGGACTTCCCTGGTGCGCCTACAGCCTGGCGATGCTCGACGAGCACGGCCCGGTCGTCGGGGTGGTGGCCGACCCCTACCGGGGCCAGATCTACGCGGCGGCGCGCGGGCGCGGCATGCGCGCCAACGGAACCCCGGTGCGGTTGTCCGACCAGCAGGAAACGCGGGCCGGGATCGTGTGCACGGAGCTGACCAGGACCGGCCCGTGGAAGGGCATGGACCGGTTCATCACCAACGCGACCGCGGCGCAGGTCGGCGTCCGGCTGCTCGGATCACCGGCGCTGGCGATCATCCAGGTGGCGCTGGGGCACGCGACGGCGGCGGTGCTGGACTCGTACGAGGAGTGGGACGTCGCCGGGGCGCTGGCGCTGGCGATGGAGTCCGGGGCGGCGGTGCTGGACCGGCGCGGCGAGCGGGCGACGATCCCGGCGGACGGCCTGCTCGTGGCCGCGCCGGGAGTCGCCGAGAAGGTCTTCCACTGGTGGTCGGAATCCACGGTCTGAGCGCGCGGCTCAGGCGGAGATCAGCGACCGGGGCGGAGCGGTCGCCGGACCGAAGACCGCTGACATCGGCCGCAGCAGCGGGAACTGCTCCCGCAGCACCATGACCTGCTCGTGCATCTGGCTGAGATCGGCGTCGGCCACCAGCTGCACCACCGTCTCCAGCACGTGATCGGTGATCATGCCGAACCGCGTCGCGGCGTCGTCGAGCTGCTGGAAGACCCGGCGCAGCACGGCTTCCTCGCGGACCTCGTCGGCATCGAGGCTGCGCCCGAGCTCGACCAGCGCGCGGACGTTGGGCAGTTCCGCGTCCATGCGCACCACCAGCGTCCGAAGCGCCTGGCGCGCCTGCGCCGACGACACCGAGTCGACCGCCAGAGCCGCGCGGCGCACCGCCTGCTCGCACCGCCTGAGCTGCGGGAGCCAGCGGTCCGGCGCGGAGGGCGGCTCCGCCGGGGTGGTCGGGGGCTGCTCCGGAGCCTGGTCCCGCGCCTGCCGCTTCAACACGTAGAACGTCAGCACCGCCGCGGCGCCAAGCGCTCCCGCGACCAGTGCGATCACCACCTGCACCCAGAACCTGTCCATGTCGAGTTGTGCCCTTCCGCTCCGCGTTGGAGCGACCCCCGACTCCACCGCAATCCCGAAGCCCGTCCGTGCGACGGCTCGCGCCGGGTTTGGGTTCCCGGCCATTGCTTCACTGTGCACCCGCGGGGTACTGGCGTTCTTGCGGAGAACTACTCATTTACCGCGCCGAACGGGCCAAGTACTGCATTTCGGCGAGCAGGAACTCCATAGCACCGGTATGGACGCCGTCGCGGCCGCCGGGACCGGTGGAGCGGTCGAACACCGCCGGATCCGGGCGGTCCAGGCGGGCGACCGAGAGGACTTCGTCGAGCGTGGTGGCCACCCGGTCCCGGACCGTCGAGGGGTCGACGGCGCAGCCCACCTCGGCCAGCGCCAGCTCGACCGGGTGCGGCCGGAACAGCTCGGCGGTCAGCGGCCAGACCCGCTCCAGCCCGGCGGCCATCGCCTCCCGGGAGGCGGCGGTGCCGTCGCCGAGGCGGATCGTCCACTGCAGGGCGTGGTCGCGGTGGGCGGTCAGTTCGCCGAGGCAGCGGGCGGCGTGGTCGGACAGCACGGGGTCGCGGGTGCCGACGAGGCGTTCGTAGATCGCCAGCCGCCAGGTGGACAGCACCAGCAGGCGGGCGATGGTCGCGGCGAAGTCGCCGGTCTGGCCGGGACCGCAGGCGATCTCGGCGAGCCGGACGTTGCGGAACTCGGAGGCGTCCCGGAAGTAGGCCAGCCGGTCCTCGTCCCTGCCCGCGCCCTCGACCTCGCCCGCCCTGGTCAGCAGGGTCCTGGCCTGGCGCAGCAGGTCCAGCGCGATGCCGCCGAGCACGACGTCCTCCTCCAGCTCGGCGACCCGCGCGCCCCACTCCGACAACCGGCCGGAGAGCACGAGCGCGTCGTCACCGAGCATCAGGCAGTAGGTCGCGAGATCCGCTGTGGACACCCCTCCGGGCACTGTTCTGTCCACAGTGGAGTTGGGCGCTCCCAGCACCCAGGTTTCGGTTCGCGTATCCGGAGTGTGCATGGCCCACCTCAGTGTCACCCCGCCCCCAGGGGTCCACCCCGGACCAGTGTCACACCGGCCGGGATGATTCGGAAATCAGCGGCGGAGCGGCTCGGCGGTGGCGCAGGGGGTTCGGCGGCGCGGGGGTTGGCGGTGGCGCAGGGCTTCAGCGGCGGCGGTGCGGGGCTTCAGCAGTGGCGGCGCGGGTCGGCAGCGGCGGTGCGGGGTGGCTCAGCAGCGGCGGCAGCGCGGCTCGGCAGCGGCGGCGCGGGGGTTGGCCGCCGGCGGCGCGGCTTGGC
>NZ_BAAAUX010000021.1:0-10388 GCF_039534165.1 Saccharopolyspora taberi
GCTCCACCAGCTGGTCGGCACTGGGCACCGACATCGCCGCGGGCTGCGCCGGGCGGCTGCGCCCGCGCACCCGCCGCCCGCTCGACCGCAGGTCGAGCACCTGCCCGTCCGGGCCCTCGGCCGCCGGGGCGAACCCGGCCGCCCGCAGCCCGTCCACCACCTCGGCCAGCGGCAGCGGGCTGACCAGCACGGTCGGCGCGATCCGGCGCAGTTCCAGCTCGCCGACGGCGGCGTTGGCCAGCACCTCGGCCAGCAGCACCGGGTCGTCGCAGCGCAGGAACGCCGACGCGGTCCCGGCGCGGAGCCTGCCGTGCCTGCGGGCGACGTCGTCGATCAGGTAGGTCAGCGACTGCGGGACCGGGGTCCGCGAGCGGGTGCGGAACAGCGCGTGCAGGTCGTCGGCGGTGCGCCCGGCGTCGAGGGCGCGGCGGACGCTGCCCTCGCTCACGCGGTAGACGGTGGCGCCACCGGCGGACTCGACGTCGGCGACGAGCTTCATGTCCGCGGCCAGGTCGGGTTCGAGCCTGCCGGGGGCGACCACGGTCAGGTCGGCCTGCACCAGCACGTGGTCGAGCGCTTCGGGCAGCGCCACGTGTCGGGCGGCCTCGGCCGGGCCGTCGGCGAGCAGCACCCGCCCGGCGGTGGACAGCGCGCCGAGGGCCGTGATGCCCAGCGCGTCGGCTTCTGCGAGCGTCCAGCGCACCAGGTCGTCGCGCAGCCTGCCGCCCTTGCGCGGCGCGCGCCAGGCGAGCACCGCGGCGAGGTCGTCGGGGGAGCGCACGCCGTGGTCGGAGGGCAGCTCGTCGAGCACGTCGAGGATCCGCCGCCGGTCGCGCGGTGCCAGCGGGCGCCGCAGCTCCTCGGAGAGCGGCCCGAGCAGGCGGTCCTTCTCGTCGCGGGCGCCGATGAGGCCGGGCAGCCGGGGCAGCGCCAGCCACGCCCGCGCCAGCACCGACCAGCGGGTCTCGGGCATCGACGCCAGCCAGCTGTCGGACTGGTAGGTCGGCACCCACTGCGGGGCGGCGTCCTCGCTCGCGGCGATCAGCCCGGCGGCGACCGCGACCTCGGCGATCAGCCCGGCCCTGGTCTCGTCGATCTCGATCGTCCTCGCGGTGCGGCGCACCTCCCTGACCCCGACACCGCCGGACTTCAGCACGTCGGGCGGGTCCTCGCCCCAGGATTCGAGCAGCAGCTCGACGTGGCGCAGCAGCTCCAGCACCTCGCCCGCGGCGGTCGAGTCGATCGAGTCCCGACCGCGCTCGACCAGGTCGAGCAGGGGTTCCTCCGGTTCGACCGCGCCCATCGGGTGGTCGCCGCGGACCGCGAACGCCAGCTGCCGGGGCAGCTCGACGGTCTGGGCGTCGCGGCGCAGCAGCAGCCCCCTGGCCAGCAGCCGCTGGACCGGGTTGGCCGCCTGCTCCAGCGGGACCTGCTTGCCCGCGTCCTTGGTCTGCCCGATCGGGGAGCCACCGGCGAGCCGGGCGACCAGGCCCTGCTCCTCCTCGTCGAGGTCGGCGAGCACGGCCTTGGCCTGCGCCTCGGTGAGGTGCTCGGCCGGGCGGCCGAGCCCGGCGGGGAAGGTCGGCAGCGCCTCCCGCACGGCGGGCGCGATCGCCAGCTCCGCCTCGTCGCCCCACACCAGCGCGCGGGCCCGCAGCCCGTCGACCGCACTGCGCGCCCGCTCGACGGTCACGTCGCGGCCGAGCAGGTCGGCGACGGCGCTGAGGGAGGTCGGCGCGGCGTCGGCGTCCAGCAGCACCAGCGCTTCGAGCGTCGACAGGGCGAAGGCGTCCAGGTCCTCGCAGGCCCGGGCCACCGACGACCGGACTCCCGCGCGGGTCGCCAGCACGGCGCTGTCCGCGGGCGGCGGGGTGGCCAGGTCGGGCCGTGCGCGCAGCAGCGCGACAAGTTCTTCGTCGCTGCGTTCACGCAGCCAGTCGGCGAGTGCAGGCATCCCCGCAACGATACCGAGCGCGGGGCCGTCGGCGGTCCTCGTTGTGACGCCGTGACCGGGGCCCTTTGCCTTGCGTTGTTCGCGGTGTGTCTCGCGCTACCCATGGGTGAGACGGGCAGGCGCATCCGGCAAACTGGATGCGCAAGGTGCCGAGTGGTCAGGAGGAACGACGTGGCCGGCAAGACCAAGAAGGACCGGATCGACCCCGCGTGGCCGAAGGTCGCCGACGGCGAGCACCCGGTCACCGAACTGCTCACCGACAAGCAGGGCGCGCTGTCGCCGTTCGGCGACACCAGCTTCCCGCTGGCCGCGGACGCCGTTCCGTACTCCCACCCGGTCACGAAGATCAACAAGTAGTCCCAGGGCTGACGATCAGCCCAGGGCCGGTGATCAGCGCGGTTCCTCCGCGTGCGGGCGTCCCACTCCGGTGGGACGCCTTTCTGCTTGGCGGGGCGGCCCATTGGGTGGCGGAGTGTGACTTCGCGTTCAACGTTTTGTCAAGGCCCGGGTGCCGGTAGTCGGCCCGGAGATGGCTCACACTTGGGAAAGTTCTAGGATTTTTCGTGCCGGGTGAACTTCGGTCGCTTTAGAAGTCCGCAGGGGCTTCACCCCGGATAGGTGATCTGCTTCGACCACCAGGTCAGGCGCGTCGCCCGGCCAAGTCCATAGATCGTCTTGCGACAGGGGTGTGCCATGCCGGTTCCTGGCCCGGGTTATTCGATCACCGTTCGCGTCGAGGCGCCGCCGTCGGCCAGCGCCGCAGGCGACCTGACCGGCTCCGTCGGCCGAGCGGGCGGCGTGATCACGGCGTTCGACGTCGTCGAGTCGCACGCCGACCGCATCGTCGTCGACCTCACCTGCAACGCCCTGTCGGCCGACCACGCCAGCGACATCACCGAGGGGCTGGGCGAGCTGCCCGGCGTCCGGGTCCGCAAGGTCTCCGACCGGACCTTCCTGGTCCACCTCGGCGGCAAGATCGAGGTCAACTCCCGGGTCGCGCTGACCAACCGCGACGACCTGTCCCGCGCCTACACGCCCGGCGTCGCCCGCGTGTGCACCGCGATCGCGGAGAACCCCGAGGACGCCCGCCGCCTGACGATCAAGCGCAACTCGGTGGCCGTGGTCACCGACGGTTCGGCCGTGCTCGGCCTCGGCAACATCGGCCCGGAGGCCGCGCTGCCGGTCATGGAGGGCAAGGCGGCGCTGTTCAAGAAGTTCGCGGGCGTCAACGCCTGGCCGGTGTGCCTGGACACCCAGGACACCGAGGAGATCATCCGCGCGGTCGAGCTGATCGCTCCCGTCTACGGCGGCATCAACCTGGAGGACATCGCCGCGCCGCGCTGCTTCGAGATCGAGCGCAGGCTGCGGGACAAGCTGAACATCCCGGTGTTCCACGACGACCAGCACGGCACCGCCGTCGTCGTGCTCGGCGCGCTGCGCAACGCCCTGCGCGTGGTCGGCAAGGACCTCTCGGCGTGCCGCGTGGTGGTCTGCGGCGTCGGCGCGGCGGGCTCGGCGATCATCCGGCTGCTGCAGAAGAAGGGCCCGGCCGACGTCATCGCCGTGGACATCGACGGCATCGTGCACACCGGGCGCGGCGACACCGACCCGAACCTGCGGTCCATCGCGGCCAACACCAACGCCGAGGGCCGCACCGGCACGCTGTCCGACGCGGTCGCCGGTGCCGACGTGTTCATCGGCGTCTCCGCGCCGAACCTGCTCAGCGCCGACGACGTGGCCACGATGAACTCGGACGCGATCGTGTTCGCGCTGGCCAACCCGGACCCGGAGATCGACCCGCTGGAGGCGCAGAAGCACGCCAAGGTCGTGGCCACCGGGCGCAGCGACTACCCGAACCAGATCAACAACGTGCTGGCCTTCCCCGGCGTCTTCCGCGGCCTGCTCGACGCGCACGCGAACGAGATCACCGACGACATGATGATCGCGGCGTCCAACGCCATCGCCGACGTCGTCGACGGCGAGCGGCTCAACGCCTCGTTCATCGTGCCGAGCGTCTTCGACTCGGCGGTGGCCCCGGCCGTCGCCGAAGCGGTGCGCAAGGTGGCCCGTCCGGCCCACAGCTCGGCGGGCGGTTCCGCGGTGCCGTGGTCGATGGCCGAGGACCTGGAGTACTGACCCGAGCTCTACGCTGGAGGCATGGCGCAGAGCGATCTCACGCACGTCGACGAAGCGGGCGCGGCCCGCATGGTCGACGTGTCGGAAAAGCAGGTGACCGCCCGGACGGCGGTGGCGAGCGGGGTGCTGCGCACCACCGCCGAGGTCATCGCCCTCCTGCGGCGGGACGGCCTGCCCAAGGGGGACGCGCTCGCGACCGCCCGGATCGCGGGCATCATGGCCGCCAAGCGGACCCCGGACCTGATCCCGCTGTGCCACCCGATCGCGCTGTCCGGCGTCAAGGTCGACCTGGAGCCGGGCGAGGCGGAGGTGCGGATCACCGCCACCGTGCGCACGACCGACCGCACCGGTGTCGAGATGGAGGCGCTGACCGCGGTCACCGGCGCCGGGCTCGCGCTGCACGACATGATCAAGGCCGTCGATCCGGCCGCGGTGCTCGACGCGGTGCGCGTCGAGCGCAAGGAGGGCGGCAAGACCGGCACCTGGGTCCGCGAAGTCTGAATCGCAGGGGAGAAGCTCCATGACGCGCACAGCTCGCGTGGTCGCGGCGTCGAACCGGGCCGCCGCCGGTGTCTACGAGGACAGGACGGGCCCGGTGATCGTCGAATGGCTGCGCTCGCGCGGCTACGCCGTGACCGGGCCCGCGGTGGTCCCCGACGGTGATCCGGTGGGGGAGGAACTGCGCCGCGCGGTCGCCGACGGCGTCGACGTCGTGATCACCACCGGCGGCACCGGGATCAACCCCACCGACCGCACGCCCGAGGTCACCGCCGACGTCCTCGACTACCCGATCCCGGGCCTGGCCGAGGCGATCCGCCAGGCCGGGCTGCCGAAGGTGCCCACGGCGGTCCTCTCGCGCGGTCTCGCCGGCGTGGGAGGCCGGACCCTGATCGTGAACCTCCCCGGCTCCCGCGGTGGCGTCCAGGACGGTCTCGGCGTGCTGGACGGCGTCCTCGACCACGCGGTGGACCAGCTCCACGGCGGTGACCACGAGCGCCCGGTGCACGAACCGGCCGCCGTGCTGCGGGCCGACGTCGTCGACGAGCCGCTGAGCGTGGAGGAACTGGCGAAGCTGGTCGAGCACAACGCGGCCGGGGCGGTCGTCACCTTCGGCGGCGTGGTCCGCGACCACGACGGCGGGCGCGGGGTCCAGGAGCTGGAGTACACCGGCCACCCGTCCGCGAACGCGGTCATCGCCGAGGTGGCCGGCGAGATCGCCGCCCGGTTCGAGGGCGTGCGAGCTCTCGCGGTGGCGCACCGGATCGGCCTGCTCGGCATCGGTGACGTGGCCCTGGCGTGCGCGGTGGCCGCCGAGCACCGCAAGCAGGCGTTCACCGCCTGCGCGGAACTCGTGGACGAGGTCAAGCGCAGGCTGCCGATCTGGAAGCGCCAGGTCTTCGACGACAACACCGAGGAATGGGTCAACTGCCCGTAGCGCGGGCCCGGATGTGACGGAACCCCACCGCTGGGGGCTGGCGGTGGGGTTCCGAGTTCTTGCGGGCGGGCCGCGTCAGCATTCGGGGAGCTGACGCGGCCGCGCTCCTTCCCGGTCGCTGCGACCGGGACAGATCACTTGATGTCGAGCTTCTGCCCGGGGAAGATCAGGTTCGGGTCCTTCAGGACATCGGTGTTGCGCTCGAAGATGTCCTTGTAGTCGACGCCGAACTTCTCACCGATCTTGCCCAGCGTGTCGCCGGCCTGGACCGTGTAGTCCGCACCGTTCGACTGCACCGTGCTGCGGGTGGTCGTCTTGGTGGTCTGGGTCTTGGTCGTCGGCTTCGTCTGGGTCTTGGTCTGGGTCTTGGTGCTGCCGCTGGTCCAGTTCAGCTTGGCGCTGCAGCCCGGCCAGGCGTTCTTGCCCTGGCTGGCCAGGACCTTCTCCGCGACGGCGATCTGCTGCTCGCGGGTGGCGTCCTTGGCGTTGGCGGCGTACTGGGTGCCGCCGTAGGCCGCCCAGGTCGACGGCGTGAACTGCAGGCCGCCGGAGAAGCCGTTGCCCGTGTTGGCGCTCCAGTTGCCGCTGCTCTCGCACTGCGCGAGGGCGTCCCAGTTCGCGGCGTTGGCGGGCGCGGCGATCGCGAGCGGAGTCGCGATGACAGCGCCGGCGACGGCGATCCGGGCAGCGGTGCGGGCGGTATTCGACGGCTTGCGGTGCTTGCCGGTGTAGCGAGCCATGTCCCTCTCTCCTGCCGCGCCTGCGAAGTGAGCTGTCGGGTTCGGGCTGAGAGGCAGCCCGGCCGGTTCGGCGAACCGGCTTCACCCCTAGGGCGTTCGGGGCGCCCAGTGGTGGTTCCCCCGCCCCTGTCCGGTGTGTTCGTTTCGGGGTCCGGAAGCCCGCCGGACAGGGTTCGGCGCTGCGGGCTTCCACTTTCGTTCGGTCGGTTCGGGGCCGACCGAGGAGCGACACTACGTAATCGCCGGAGCGATCGGAAATCTCCGCGTATGTGACGGTGGTCACAGTAACGCCGGGGTTCGGTAGTCCGATCCGAGGTATAGCTGCTGATCAGAGCGTCGTTATCAACTCGTGTCCGCGCCGATATCGATCACCGTCAGTGAGGCGTGGATCACCCCATTTCCGCCTTCGCAACGACTGCGCCGCCGCGCTGTAACCGGGATGTGGGTTGCCGCAGGCGTGTGGGAGCCGTTCGGCGCTGCTAGCTGATCGTGTCCGAGCGCACACTGGTCGTGTCAATTTGCGATAGAAATCCGACGCGTTTCTATCGCGCTGATCGACCGCGCGGAAGGGCTCACCCGGAGACCTCCGAGGTCTTCCGGCGAGGGGGAAGCACTGTTCGAACACCCTCCGAAATCACTCGGATGAGCTATGACGACACGCCGGGGCATGTTGTATATACGCGCGCCTGCGCGCGTGCAGATAGATAAGGACAAGGCCCGGCGGGAGTCAGCCGGCGGCGAACAGCCGGGGGCGGTCGGGGTGAGGTTCCGGCGGCGGTGAGGCGGCGCTGTGAGCAGCGGAAACGGGCGTGCGGCACGTCGGCCGCCGACGAGCGGGAGCGGCTCAGGCGGCGGCGACGGGTGAGTGAAGCTCAGGCGGTGTTGGCCGACATGTGGTGGCTCAGGCGGAGAGGCAGCAGGCGGGGCTCGAGCGCCAGCCCGCGCGCGACAGGCGGACTGGAACGCCGGTGCGCGTCCCCGGGCTGCGGCTCAAGTGCAAGTGCCCACGCTGTGACCAGGCGCGATCCAGGTTCCAGCCGCCCGCCCGACCTGCGGCTCAAGCGCCACCGCGCAGCTCAGGCTCCACCGCACAGCCCAGGATCCACCGCATAGTCCAGGCCTCATCGCCCAGCCCAGGCCCCGCCGCGCAGCCCAGGCCTCATCGCGCCCGCCCCGAGCCTCCGGCTCGGCCCCGGCTCGGGCGCCCGCAACCAGCCGTCCCACGGCGAAAGCCCACGAGCGACCCCAGCCCGGCTCAGCCCCCGGCGAAAGGCGGCAGCACGTCGAGTTCGGCGCCGTCGCTGACCTCGACGGAACGGTCCCGCACGGCCAGCCCGTCCAGCAGGAAGCTGCACGCGGGCACGACCTTCGCCAGCCGCTCCCCGTGCTTGCTGAGCACCGCGTCGATGACGTCCGACGCGCGCGGCGCGCCGTCGCCGGAGCGCATCACCACCACGGTCTCTTCCGCGATGCCCGCCGCGGCCCGCGCCCCCGCGAAGTACCGCACCTTGACGCCGACCTGCTCGTGCACGGCGCTCATCCTCCGATCGCGCTCATCGGGCGCGACGGCTGGGCGAAGCCGTCGCCGTCCACGCCGTGCCCGGCGGCCTTCGCCCACATCGTCTCCTGCCACAGCCGGACCAGGTCCTCGTCCGCCGCCCCGGCGCGCATCGGCCCGCGCAGGTCGGTCTCGGTCGTCGAGAACAGGCACGACCGGAGCTGGCCGTCCGCGGTGAGCCGGGTGCGGTCGCAGGCCGCGCAGAACGGCCGGGTGACCGAGCCGATCACGCCGACCGTCGCCGGCCCGCCGTCGACCAGCCACCGCTCCGCCGGGGCCGACCCGCGCTCCGCGCTGTGCGGGGTCAGCGAGAACTCCGCGCGCAGCATCTCCAGGATCTCGTCCGCGGTGACCATCTGGCCGCGGTCCCAGCCGTGCTGCGGGTCGAGCGGCATCTGCTCGATGAACCGCAGGTGGTAGTCGTGCTCCAGGCAGTAGCGCAGCAGGTCGCACGCCTCGTGCTCGTTGAGCCCGCGCATCAGCACCGCGTTCACCTTGACCGGTTCGAGCCCCGCCGCCTTGGCCGCCTCCAGCCCGGACAGGACGTCGTCGAAGCGGTCCCGGCGGGTCAGCTCGCGGAACGTGTCGCGGTCGAGGGTGTCCAGCGAGACGTTGACCCGGTGCAGCCCCGCACTCCGGAGGTCGTCTGCGTAGCGGGCGAGGTTGATCCCGTTGGTCGTCAGCGAGGTCTTCGGCGCGGAGGGCAGCTGCGCGGTCGCGCCGACGATCTCGACGAGGTCCTGGCGCAGCAGCGGTTCGCCGCCGGTGAACCGGACGTTGGTGACGCCGAGCGTCTCCACCGCGATCCTGATCAGCCTGATCATCTCGCCGGTGTCGAGGAGCTCGGCCCGTTTCAGCCAGGGCAGGCCCTCGGCGGGCATGCAGTAGGTGCAGCGAAGGTTGCACTTGTCGATCAGCGACACCCGCAGGTCGGTGGCGACGCGGCCGAAGCGGTCCACCAGGTGCGGCGTGTCAGGGCGAGTCGAGACGTCGGTCGTGTGGGGCACGACCGGGATCCCCAGGTCCACCGCGGTCACCAGTCGACCCTAACGCGCGAAGGACTCGATTTCGATCGCGTGGCTGGCTTTTGTGGTTCTCCGCTGAAAGTCCGTGTCATCGCAGGTAGCCGGATCGGAGAAAGCTACGAAGTCGATCACAGATCCGCATTTTCGGGTACTGGAGGCTGGTTGCTCCCGCTGGTGCGGAAGTAATGTGAACCTCGTGCCGCACTATCGGATTTCCGAAGTGGCCGGGTTGTTCGGGGTCAGCGACGACACTGTGCGCCGCTGGACCGACGGCGGTCACCTTCCCACGGACCGGGACGCCTCCGGTCGGCTCGTGGTGGACGGGGCCGCGCTGGCCCGCTTCGCCAGGGAGCAGGCCCGCTCCGCGCCCGACCCCTCCGGCGTCGGCCGGTCCGCCCGCAACCGCCTGGTCGGACTGGTCACCGAGGTGGTGTCGGACCGGGTCATGTCCCAGGTCGAGATGCAGTGCGGCCCGCACCGCGTGGTGTCGCTGATGAGCACCGAGGCGGTGCGCGAACTCGGGCTGGAGCCGGGAGTGCTGGCGGTGGCGGTGGTCAAGTCGACGACCGTCGTAGTGGAGACACCGGGAGGATCATGATGCGCTTCAGGGCGATCGTGGCGGGGCTGCTCGCGGTCCTGCTGCTCGGCGCCTGCGGGCAGGCGGGTTCCGAGCAGCAGCGGACGCTGACCGTGCTGGCCGCCGCGTCGCTGACGGAGTCCTTCGACGAGCTCGGGCAGCGGTTCAGCGCCGACCACCCCGGCGTGCGGGTCACCTTCGACTACCAGGGCTCGTCGACGCTGGCCGAGCAGGTCAACCAGGGTCGCGCCGCCGACGTCTTCGCCTCGGCCGACACCAGGAACATGGACAGGGCGGCGGCGAACCTGAACGGGGCCGCGCAGCCGTTCGCGACCAACCGCCTGGCCATCGCGGTGCCGAAGGGCAACCCGAAGGGCATCCGCTCGCTGGCCGACCTGACCGCACCGGACCGCGTCGTCGTGGTCTGCGCGCCGCAGGTGCCGTGCGGTTCGGCGAGCGAGCAGGTCGAGAAGGCAGCCGGGGTCCAGCTGGCTCCGGCCAGCGAGGAGGACGACGTCAAGTCCGTGCTGCAGAAGGTCGCGGCGGGAGAAGCCGACGCCGGTCTGGTCTACGTCACCGACGCGCGGTCGGCGGCGGACAAGGTCGACGCGATCGAGTTCCCCGAGGCGCAGCAGGCCGTCAACACCTATCCGATCGCCGCGCTCAAGAGCGCCCCGGAGCCCGAACTCGCCGCGCAGTTCCTGGAGTACGTGCGCGGCCCGGTCGGGCGGGAGGTGCTCGGGGCGCGCGGGTTCGCCGCGCCGTGACCTCCGGCAGGAACCCGGCCGGTCGTGGGAGCTGGGTGTGGTGGTCGGTCGGGGTCGGTCTCGGGAGCCGGGTGCGGCGGTCGGCCGGGGCCGGTCGCGGAAGCCGGAGGCAGCGGTCGTCTCGGGCCGACCGCGGGAGCCGGGTGTGGCGGTTGGCCCAGGCCGGTCGCGGGAGCCGGAGGCAGCGGGGGGGGGC
>NZ_BAAAUX010000021.1:10400-39177 GCF_039534165.1 Saccharopolyspora taberi
CCGGCCCGACTGCGGGAGCCGGATGTGGTGGTCGGCCGGGGCCGATCTCGGGAGCCGGGTGTGGTGGTCGGCCCGGACCGTTCGCGGAAGCCGGGTGCGGTGGTCGGCCGGGACCGATTGCGGGAGCCGGACGTTGGCCCAGGTCGATCGCGGGAACCGGAGGCAGCGGTCGCCCCGGACCGATCACGGAAGCCGGATGCAGCGGTCGTCCCGGACCGATCACGGGAACCGGGAGCAGCGGTCGTCCCGGACCGACCGCGGGAACTGGGGTGTGGCGGTTGTCTAGAGCCGATCACGAGAACCGAGGTCGGTGGTCCGCCCGCGCCGGTCACGGGAACAGGACCCGGGGATCGTCCCGGGCGGGCGCGGTGCCCGGTGCGCTGTGGCTGCCCGCGTTGCTCGGGCTGGCGCTGATCGTGCTGCCGGTCGCCGGGCTGTTCCTGCGGGTCGACCCGGCCCGGCTGCCCGCGCTGCTGACGAGCCCGGCCGCGCTCGACGCGCTGGAGCTGTCGGTGCGGACCGGCCTGATCTCCACCGCGCTCTCGCTGGTCCTGGGCGGACCGCTGGCTCTGGTGCTGGCCAGGTCGGGCCTGCGCGGGATGCGGGTGGTGCGCGGGCTGGTGCTGCTGCCGCTCGTGCTGCCGCCGGTCGTCGGCGGCCTGGCCCTGCTGTACCTGCTGGGCCGGACCGGACTGCTCGGGCAGGCGCTCGACGTCTTCGGCGTGCGGCTGCCGTATACGACCGCCGCCGTCGTCCTGGCGCAGACCTTCGTCGCCATGCCGTTCCTGGTGGTCGGGCTGGAGGGCGCGCTGCGCACGGCGGGCGCCCGCTACGAGCAGGTCGCCGCGACGCTCGGCGCCGGTCCCTGGCTGGCGTTCCGGCGGGTGACGGTGCCGCTGATGCTGCCCGCGCTGGGATCGAGCCTGGTGCTGGCCTTCGCGCGGGCGCTGGGCGAGTTCGGCGCGACGATCACGTTCGCGGGCAGCCTCCAGGGCACCACCCGCACCCTGCCGCTGGCGATCTACACCACCGCCCAGTCCGATGTGGACGCCGCGGTCGCGATGTCGTTGCTGCTCGTGGTGGTCGCCCTGCTGGTGATCGTGGTGGCGCGGCCGAGAGCGGTGGAGGGGCAGTCGTGACGTGGCGCGGCGACCGGGAGGAGACGGCGCGATGAGCTTGCGGGCCGAGATCGAGGTCCGGCGGGACGACTTCGCGCTGAGCGCGGAGCTCGCGGTCCGGCCGGGCGAGGTGCTGGCGGTGCTCGGGCCCAACGGGGCCGGGAAGTCGACGCTGCTCTCCGCGCTTTCCGGGCTGCTGGTGCCCGACCGCGGTCGCATCGAGCTGGGCGAGCGGGTCTGGCTCGACACCGAGCGCCGGGTCCACGTCCCGACGCACCGGCGGGGTGTCGGTCTGCTGGCGCAGAACCCGCTGCTGTTCCCTTACCTGAGTGCGCTGGAGAACGTCGCCTTCGGCCCCCGCGCCGCGGGCGCGGGCAAGGTCGCAGCGCGGCGCACCGCGGAGCGCTGGCTGTCCGAAGTGGACGCCGAAACGCTGGCAGGGCGCAGGCCGGGCCAGCTGTCCGGTGGGCAGGCGCAGCGGGTCGCGCTGGCGCGGGCGCTGGCCGCGGACCCCGAGCTGCTGCTGCTCGACGAGCCGCTGGCCGCGCTGGACATCGACGCCGCGCCGGCGATGCGCGGCCTGCTGCACCGGGTGCTGCAACACCAGGAGCACCCGACGGTGCTGGTCACCCACGACGTCCTCGACGCGGTGGTGCTGGCCGACCGGCTGGTGGTGCTGCTCGACGGCCGGATCGTCGAGCAGGGCCCGACCAGGGAGGTGCTGGCCCGGCCCCGGGAGGCGTTCACCGCCCGGATCGCCGGCCTCAACCTGCTGCCCGGCACCGCCGCCGCGGGGGCGCTCGCGCTCGGTGACATCACGCTCACCGGCCACGTCGCCGAGCCGCTGGACGAGGGCGAGCCCGCCGCCGCAGTCTTCGCGCCCGCCGCGGTGGCCGTGCACCGCGAACTGCCCGGCGGCAGCCCGCGCAACGCGATCCCGGTGCAGGTCACCGGCCTCGAACCGCGCGGCGACGTGGTGCGCGTGCGGGGTTCGGTGGGCGACTGCGCGCCCGCCGCAGATGTCACCCCGGCCGCCGTCGCCGACCTCGCGCTGGCTCCGGGGGAGCGGGTGTGGTTCGTCGTCAAGGCCGCAGAGGTGGCAATTCACCCGCTGTCCGGAGGATCATCTGGTGCGTGACTGAAGCAGCCCCCTGGACGTACCTGATGGACATGGACGGCGTGCTGGTGCACGAGGAGCACATGGTTCCCGGTGCCGACGCCTTCCTCAACGCCCTGCGCGAGCACGAGATCCCGTTCATGGTGTTCACCAACAACTCGATCTACACCCCGCGCGACCTGCGTGCCCGGCTGCACCGCACCGGACTCGACGTGCCGGAGGAGGCGATCTGGACCTCCGCGCTGGCGACCGCGCAGTTCCTGGAGAAGCAACGGCCGGGCGGAACCGCCTTCGTCGTCGGCGAGTCCGGGCTGACCACGGCCCTGCACAACATCGGGTACGTGCTCACCGACCGCGAGCCCGACTACGTCATCCTCGGCGAGACCAGGACCTACAGCTTCGAGGCGATCACCAAGGCGATCCGGCTGGTCGAGGGCGGTGCGCGGTTCATCGCCACCAACCCCGACGAGAAGGGCCCGAGCCGGGAGGGCACGCTGCCCGCGACCGGCGCGGTGGCCGCGCTGATCGAGCGGGTCACCGGCCGCGCGCCCTACTACGTGGGCAAGCCGAACCCGCTGATGATGCGCTCAGCGCTGCGGCGGCTGGGCGTGCACTCGGAGAACACGCTGATGATCGGCGACCGGATGGACACCGATGTCCGGTCCGGCCTGGAGTCCGGCCTGCAGACGATCCTGGTGCTGTCGGGCATCTCCGATCCGCACACCGCGGACCTGTTCCCGTACCGCCCGACGAAGGTGGTCGGCTCGATCGCCGACCTCACCGACCACGTGCTGGACCCGTTCGGCGCCTGACCTTCACTGCAACTGCGAGGGGACGCTGCGCAGCGCCCACTCCTGCTCGGCGGGCTCGCCGGGCGGCGGCGCGACCGGGGCGTGGTTGAGCTCGTCGGCCATCCGCTCGGCGGCGTCGCGCACCAGCTCGGCGCGGTGGCTGATCGAACCCGACCAGTGCCGCTGGGCGGCGGCGAGCCGGTCGAGCAGGTCGGACTGGAGCCGAAGCCGCTCGACCTGCTCCCAGCCCGCCGCCCCGGCGGGCCCGCGCAGCGTCCGCTCGATGGCCGCCGCGACCCGCTCCAACTCCAAATCCGTGATCATGTGCTGCCTCTGGTCGGTTGGTTTCCGGACACCAGGTGAGAGTCCGGAACCGCCGCGACCACACGCGGCTGTGTCCAATGTCACCGTTCGGGTGTCATCGTCCGATGAACGCGTACGGCGAGTCGGCGTCCACCACGCGCTTGCCGAGCGGGAACAGCGAGACCGGGATCAGCTTGAAGTTCGCGATCCCCAGCGGGATGCCGATGATCGTGACGCACTGCGCGATGCCGGTCAGGACGTGGCCGAGCGCCAGCCACCACCCGGCCAGCAGCAGCCACAGCACGTTGCCCAGCGTCGAGAACGCGCCCGCCCGAGGTTCGTCGACCAGCCGCCTGCCGAACGGCCAGAGCGCGAAGTTGGCCATCCGGAACGAGGCGATCGCGAACGGGATCCCGACGATCGTGATCGCGAGGACGACACCGGCGACCGCGTAGCCGAGGGCCATGAACAGACCGCCGAAGACCAGCCAGATGATGTTGAGCAACAACCTCATGCGTCCAGGGTGACAGCCCGAAGCGGTCCTGCCGCTTCGGACTCCCATAGGAGCGAACGGGACTTTCCCCGCCAGCGAACCCCGAGAACCCGCTGTGCCGCTTCAAATGCGCCGCTTCAAACCCGGTTCAGATACAGAACCTCACGCGTGCAGGTCGCCTTCGAGGACGGTGACGGCCCGTCCCCGAAGCGTCACGCGGTCGCCGCGCAGCACCATCCCGACGGTGCCGCCGCGCGCGGACGCCTGCTCCCCGACGAACTCCGTCCGCCCCAGCTTCGGCGCCCACCAGACCGCGAGCGTGCAGTGCGCGGAGCCGGTCACCGGGTCCTCCGGGATGCCGACCCTCGGGGCGAAGACCCGGCTGACGAAGTCGACGTCGTCGGTGTCGCCGGGAGCGGTGACCAGCACGCCCTGCTTGGGCACCTGCGCGAGCGCGTCGAAGTCCGGGTGCAGCGCCCGGACCTCGGCCGCCGACCGGGCCTGGACCAGCACCTTCGACACGCCTTCGGCGACCTCGTCGATGGTCAGCCCGGGCAGTCCGGCGATCAGCTCCTCGGACGGCTCGACCGGCTCGGGCACGTCGGCCGGGAAGTCCATCTCGATCCAGCCGTCCGCTCCCGCGGTGCAGGTCAGCACGCCGCTGCGGGTGTCGAACCGCTGGTCGCCGCCGAGCACGTGCGCGGTCGCCAGGGTGGCGTGCCCGCACAGGTCGACCTCGGTGTCCGGGGTGAACCAGCGCAGCGGCTTGGGCTCGGCACCGGAGCCGACCACCACGAACGCCGTCTCGGAGTGCTTGAGCTCCGCGGCGACGGACTGCATCCAGACCGCGTCCGCCGGGGCGTCGAGCAGCACGACCCCCGCCGGGTTCCCGCTGAAGGCTTGGTCGGTGAACGAATCGACGACGTAGGCGCGCATGATCCGGGACTCTAGGCCAGACCGCTGACGCTCGACTCCGCCGGACGCCTGGGTGAAGATGCAGTGGTTCGCCTCACCCCGGGGCACCGCCTCACCAAGGCCGCGATCGGGAGGACCGCATGACCGTGGAACTCAGCTACGCGTCGGGGATCTCGGAGGTGCCGCTGCTCGGCGACACCATCGGCGCGAACCTCGACCGCACCGCCGCCCGGTTCCCCGGCCGGGACGCGCTGGTCGAGCACTCCACCGGTCGCCGCTGGACCTACCGCGAGTTCGTGTCCGACGTGGACGCCCTAGCGCTCGGCCTGCTCGCGGCGGGATTCGGCAAGGGCGACCGGGTCGGCATCTGGTCGCCGAACCGCGCCGAGTGGACGCTGGTGCAGTACGCCACGGCCAAGATCGGCGCGATCCTGGTCAACGTCAACCCGTCCTACCGGGTGCACGAGCTGGAGTACGTGCTCAACCAGGCCGGCATCCGGCTGCTGATCTCGGCGCAGGAGTTCAAGTCGTCTGATTACGTCGCGATGGTCGACGAGGTCCGCGCGAAGTGCCCGGCGCTGGAGCAGGTCGTGTTCCTCGACCGCGACCAGTGGGACGGGCTGTTCGACCGCGACGGCGACCCCGCGCGGCTGGCCGAGGTGCGGCTGTCGGCCGACGACCCGATCAACATCCAGTACACCTCGGGCACCACGGGCTTCCCCAAGGGCGCGACGCTGTCGCACCACAACATCCTCAACAACGGGTTCTTCGTCGGCGAGCTGTGCCGGTACACCGAGCAGGACCGGGTGTGCATCCCGGTGCCCTTCTACCACTGCTTCGGGATGGTGATGGGCAACCTGGCCTGCACCAGCCACGGGGCCGCGATGGTCATCCCGTCCGAGGGGTTCGACCCCGGTACCGCGCTGGCCGCGGTCGCCGCCGAGCGCTGCACGTCGCTGTACGGGGTGCCGACGATGTTCATCGCCGAGCTCGACCACCAAGGCTTCGCCGACTTCGACCTGTCTTCGCTGCGCACCGGGATCATGGCCGGTTCGCCCTGCCCGGTCGAGGTGATGAAGCAGGTCATCGACCGGATGGGGATGGCGGAGGTGTCGATCTGCTACGGCATGACCGAGACCTCGCCGGTGTCCACCCAGACCAGGGCCGACGACTCGCTGGAGCGCCGGGTGTCCACGGTCGGCCGGGTCGGCCCGCACCTGGAGGTCAAGATCGTCGACCCGGTGACCGGCCTGACCGTGCCGCGCGGCGAGCCGGGCGAGCTGTGCACCCGCGGCTACTCGGTGATGCTGGGCTACTGGGAGCAGCCGGACCGGACCGCGGAGGTCATCGACGCGGGCCGCTGGATGCACACCGGCGACCTCGCGGTCATGGACCCGGACGGCTACGTCGGCATCACCGGCCGGATCAAGGACATGGTCATCCGCGGCGGGGAGAACATCTACCCGCGCGAGATCGAGGAGTTCCTGCACACCCACCCCGACATCCTCGACGCGCAGGTCATCGGCGTTCCCGACCAGCGCTACGGCGAGGAGCTGATGGCCTGGGTGCGGCTGCGGGAGGGCGCGGCCGAGCTGACCGCCGAGACGCTGCGCGAGTACTGCACCGGCAAGCTCGCGCACTACAAGATCCCGCGCTACGTGCACGTGGTCGACGAGTTCCCGATGACCGTCACCGGCAAGGTCCGCAAGGTCGAGATGCGGGAGCAGGCCCGGCGCCTGCTCGACCTCGGTCCGGAGTGAGCCGGACCCGCCTACGTAACCTGAGCGGGTGGCGACAGTGGGATTCGACCTGGACCTGACCCTCATCGACCCCCGGGAGGGCCTGGTCCGCGCGTTCGCCGAGCTCGGCTCGGAGTTCGGCGTGCCGCTCGACGGCGAGCACTTCGCGGCCAACCTCGGCCCGCCGCTCCCGGACGCGCTGCGCGCCCGGCACGACTTCGACGAACCGCTGGTCGACCGGATCGTGCAGCGGTTCCGCGAGCTGTACCCGGCCGTCGTCGTCCCGGTGACCGAGCCGATGCCCGGTGCCGGCGAGGCGCTGGCCGCGGTGCGCGCGGGCGGTGGCCGGAGCCTGGTGGTGACCGGGAAGTACGAGCCCAACGCGGCCCGGCACATCAGCGCGCTGGGCTGGCGGGTCGACCACCTCAGCGGCGACGTCTTCGCCGCGGCCAAGGGCACCGTGCTGCGCGCCGAGGGCGCCGACGTCTACGTGGGCGACCACCTCGGCGACATCGTCGGCGCGAAGGCCGCCGGGGCGGTCGCGGTCGCGGTGGCCACCGGGCCCTACGACGCGGGCGCGCTCGCCGAAGCGGGAGCCGACGTCGTGCTGGACGACCTCACCGCGTTCCCCGACTGGCTCGCCGGGTTCGAGCGATGCTCGTCACCACGCCGATGATCAGCCCGGCAGGCGCGAGCAGCGTCGCCAGGTTCAGCCACAGCGGGAGGTCCTCGACGCCCGTGGCGAAGGCGCCGAACACGACGACGACCGCGATCAGGCCGAGCCCGAACATGCCCATCGCCAGCGGCATCACGGGAGACCTGGAACTCGAACTGGCCATGCGTCGCAGCCTATTCGGGCTGCGGAAGCAGCGCGCAGAAGGCTGGACGATGACGGTGCGGTTACCGGTACCCTGAGTAGGACGCGCCCCGAGCACGCTCGGTTGACACCAGCCCTTGTCTTGGCCCAGGCCATGTCTGGCCCAGGTCACGTCCTGGCCCAGGCCAGGTCTTGGCCCAGCCCAGGTCTGGCACCGTCACTGCGTGGAGCGTTCGGGGCGCTTTCGTCGTGCCGGGGCGGGTGCCCCGGCGGGCGGACGCGGCAGGGACGAGCTGTGGTTCGGTCCGGCAGGACCGGCAGGAGCGCGACACGACAGGGAACGGTGAGGACAGTGCCGACCGGCAGGGTCAAGTGGTTCGACGCGGAGAAGGGCTTCGGCTTCGTGACCCAGGATGGTGGGGAGGACGTGTACGTGCGGTCCTCCGCGCTGCCGTCCGGTGTCGAATCGCTCAAGACCGGGCAGCGCGTCGACTTCGACATGGCCCAGGGACGCCGCGGCCCGCAGGCGCTGAAGGTGCAGCTGCTCGACCCGCCGCCCTCGGTGGTCGAGGCGCGCCGCCGTCCGGCCGACGAACTGCACGGCATGGTCGACGACATGATCAAGCTGCTGGAGCTGAAGGTCCTGCCCGACCTGCGCCGCGGCCGCTACCCCGACCGCAAGGTCTCCAAGCGCATCGGTGAGGTCGTCCGCGCCGTGGCCCGCGAACTCGACCCCGGCGCGTAAATCTCTGTATCGGCTCGTTCTGTGTGGCGGTGCGGGTGGCGGAACCTCAGGCGTCCGCTGGCTGCGGGTTCTTTTTCCGACGTATGTCCAATACGACGGAAAAAGCTGTCCTCGCCAGCGAACGCCTGAGAACCCGCGGCGGTGCCGGTTGGCAGGGTGGGCTAAGCAGCTTCGCCACTTGAGGACGATGGCTGGGTTGGTTGGGCCTGCCCGGCTCACGGGTGCCAGGTCAGCGGGGCCAGGTGCACGCCGCCCTGGCCCCAGCCGCAGTGGGTGATCCACCAGCCGTCGGAGTCGTGCAGCAGTTCCGGGGCGTGCGCCGGGATCTTCGCGACGCGGTTCTCCAGCGGGAAGTCGAACGGGTTCGGGCTGCGGTACACGGCCGTGCAGCTGTAGCCCTCCGGCGTGCCGTCGTAGGCGCCGCACGGTCCGGCGAACAGGTAGAAGTCGCCGCCGTGGCGCACCACGTACGGGGATTCCGCGTCCCCTCCCGCGGTTCCCACCCGGCTGCTGGTGAAGGCCACCCTCCGGGAGCTCCACCTGATCAGGTCCCGGCTGGTCCGGTAGGCCACCACGTGGTGTCCGCCGGACGGGTCGTCGGTGGCCGTGTAGTAGCAGACCCACCGGCCGCCGATGCGGGTCACGAACGGGTCGCGGGCCTCGTACCCGTCGTGGAACAGCGGACCGCCGGGGTGGCGGGTCCAGGTGAACAGGTCCGTCGACGTCGCGAGGTTGATCGCCGTCCGGGTCCGGTCGTGGCCGCCGCCCGCGTAGAACATGTGGTACGTCCCGTTGTGCGGTACGACGTGCGGAGCCCAGAGGTGGGTTTCGCCGTAGCCGGGATCGACGGTCAGCGCCATGGGCCGCTTGCGCCAGGGGCCGTGCGGCGACGGCGCGGTGGCGTGCGCGAAGAGGTGCTCGTTCTCGGGGTCCGCGGGTTCTTCGTGGGTGATCCCGAACAGGTGCCAGCCGTCGGCCCGGACCAGGCAGTGATCGTTGATGTACCAGGGCACGTCCTCGCTCGGATCGTAGATCCGGACGAACTCACCGGCCGCGGGCACGGCCGGACGACCCCGGGCCGACGCCGAGCCGCTGCCCAGCAGCACGGCGCCGGCACCTGCCGAAAGCGCGAGGAACGATCTGCGGTCGACCCGGGAACCGTCCACGGCGTGCTCCTTCTGCCGATCCAGTGGTTCGCAGAGCAGAGCTGAACTTCGAACAGTAGCCGCGAAAACGCCGACGAGCATCGGCCGACCGCGCGAAACCCGAGGTCAGGGACGGACGTCGAGGATCCAGCTTCCGCTGATCACGAAGTCCACGCCGCCCTCGGTGCCGGGCGTCAGCAGCGCCGAGAACTGCTGCACCTCGACGTGCTCCAGAGCCACGCCGTCCGGCGGCAGCTGGAGCGTGTACGCGTGGCGGTCGCCGGGGGTGAACACGGCGGTCTTGCCGCCGATCTCCTCGCCCGCCGCGGTCCGGTAGATGAACGCGACCTGCCACGGGGTGCTCGCGACCTCCCCGGGCACCGAGATCTGCAGCACCTCGCGGCCCGGTACCCGCAGCTCACCGGTCGGGTCCTCGGGCGGCGGGGCGCAGGTCTGACCGGTGGCCTCGCAGTACTGGGCAGGGGCGACCTCCACCGAGGTGCCGTGCGAGTAGAAGGTGACCTGCGGTTCGCTCGGCGCGGCGCAGCCGGCGAGCAGCGCGCCCGCACCGATCAGCAGGAGCGGTTTCAGTCCTCGGAACACGTACCGAGCCTACGGTGCCGCCGCGACCTGCTGCCGCCGGGCGAACCTCAGCAGGCTGCCACCGCGACCCGCCAGCACGGTCTGCGCCAGCACCAGCGCCAGCAGCACCGCGACGACGGTGAAACCGACCCAGAACACCGGCGGCAGCAGCACCCCGAGCGCACCGCCGAACACCCAGCTCAGCTGGAGCACCGTCTCGGACCGGCCGAACGCCGACGCCCGCGACTCCTCCGGCATGTCGCGCTGGATCACCGCGTCCAGGCACACCTTCGCCAGCGCGCTCGCGGTCGCCCCGACCAGGCCGACCACCACCGCCATCGGCAGCCCGGCGAGCACCGCCGCGCAGACCGTGACCGCGAGCGCGCTGCCGAGGCAGGCCACGATCAGCCGGTCCGGTTTGCCGAACCGCATCCGCGCGCCGACGCCGTTGCCGAGGAAGCTGCCGATCCCCGCCGCGCCGCCGACCATGCCCAGCAGCACCAGCTGCATGAACGGCTCCTGCTGGGTGGTCTGCTTGATCACGAACGCGGCGAACAGCGTCAGGAACCCGGTCAGCACCCGGATCCCGCCGTTGCCCCACAGCGCCACCACCACGTGCCCGCTCAGCGGGCTCCGCTTCGCCTTGCGCGGGTGGGCGCTCATGGTGGCCGGGACCTCGCCCTCGGTGCTCTCCACCCAGCCCGGCATGCGCAGGCACAGCCAGACCCCGACGGCCGCCATCGCGGCCATGAACCACAGCGCGCCCTCCGAACCGAGCAGCCACGCGAACCCCGACGCGACCGCGCCGAACACGCCTCCCGCGGCCATGCCGAAGGTGGTGAGCCGCGAGTTCGCGGTGGTCAGCGTGATCGCGTCCGGCAGCACGCGCGGTGTCATCGCGGCCTTGAGCACGCCGAACGACTTCGACAGCACCATGCAGCCCAGCGCCGCCGGGTACAGCAGCCAGCTGTCGAAGTTCAGCGCCATCACCGCCGCCAGCAGCACCCGGATGCCGAACGACGCTGCCAGCGCCAGCCGCCTGCCCTGCTGCAACCGGTCCAGCGCCGGGCCGATCACCGGCGCGATCACCGCGAACGGCGCGACCGTGATCAGCAGGTAGAGCGCGACCTTGTCCTTGCTCTCGCCGGTCGCGGCGGAGAAGAACAGCGTGTTCGCCAGCGCCACCGCCATCGCGGCGTCGACGGCGTAGTTGCCCATGACCGCGTAGATGAACTTCGCCAGTCCGGAGCGGTCGGCGCCGTCGGCGTGCGCGGCGGAGATGAACAGGCGGACCGCGCGCTGCGTCAGGTCGCGGCTGCGCCACGCAGCGACGCGGGTGACTGTCAGCTTGCGCGGCGGCGCGGTGCCGCGCGGCGCCTCTTCCTCGGGTTCGTCGTCGGAGTCGTAGGAGTGGTGGTCCGGCGGCAGCGGCGGCAGGCCGGGGCGGACGCGGCGCGAGTAGTCCGGGTCCTCCTGCCACGGGTACCGGCGCGGGGGAGCGTCGAAGCCGTGCTCGGCGGGCCGTTCCTCCTCGCCGCGCCCGGTCCCGCCCCGCTGCTCGTACTGGCCGCGCCTGCCGCGCTGACCGGCGCCCCAGCCCGCGCGTCCACGCGACTGTTGATCACGCCGTGAACCCATGCCGCCAATCCTGCCTCACGCCGGTCGCCCGCCGGTTCGTCACCGGGGGACGAACCGGACCCGGTACAGGTGCGGCCAGTACTTCCCGGTGATCAGGAACTCGTCCGTGCCGGGAATCGCCGCGATGCCGTTGAGGACGTCGGTACCGGCCCGCTCGTGCGGGGCGAGCAGCCCCGACGCGTCGGCCACCGCGGTGACCCGGCCGCTCGCCGGGTCGATCCGGACGATCTCGTCGCTGCCCCAGATGTTGGCCCACACCGCGCCGCCCGCGCACTCCAGCTCGTTGAGCTCGCCGACCTCCTCGTCCTCCGCGCGGACCGTGACCTCCCCGGCGGGCGCGAAGGTCACCGGGTCCCGGAACGTCAGCCGCGCGCTGCCGTCGCTCATGACCAGCCGCGATCCGTCGTGGCACAACCCCCAGCCCTCGCCCTGGTACGCCACCCGGCGCAGCTCGGCCAGCGTCGCCCGGTCGCGCTCGATCGCGACCCCTTCCTGCCAGGTGAGCTGCCAGATACGGTCACCCACAACGGTGATTCCCTCGCCGAAGAGCTCCGGGCTCAGCCGGGTTTCCCGGTGCACGGCGCCGGTCGCCGGGTCGAGCGCCCGCAGCACCGAGCCGCCGTAGGTGCCGGTGCCCTCGACGAGGGTGTCGCCGACCAGTTCCAGTCCCTGGGTGAATGAGGAGCGGTCGTGCGGGAGCACGTTGGTCACCTCGACTCGAAGGTGTGGCAGGCTTCCCGCGTGCCCAACGCCCTGATCGGACTGCTCGCGGTGGTTCTCGCCGTCGTGCTGCGCTGGTACCTGCGGCGTGCACGCCACCAGCCCCAGACAGCAGAAGAGCACCACACCGGCCAGCCCACGTCCTGTCAACAAGAACCGCACCCCGAAAGCCTGACACGGGCGCAGGCGTCGCCGACCCCGTACGGCACAATCGAGCATGTGACGCCTATGCCTGCTCCGATGACCAGCCCAGGCGCGTCGTTCGACGACCCAGTGGAGGCCGGCGGCGCGATCCTGCGCCCCGACCCCGCGCTCGTCGAGGCGGTGGACATCGCCCGCGCCGCGGCGGAGGACGAGGCTGCGCCCGGGGCCGACCCGATCGGCTCGCCGGTGCTCACCGTGGACGCCGGTGGTGGCGACCCGGTCGGCGCGCACGTCGGCTTCGAGCCAGAGGGCCCGCACGCGGTGACCCACCACTTCGAGTCGAACTACCCCGGCTACGTGGGCTGGCGGTGGGCCGTCACGGTCGCCGCCGTGCCCGGTGAAGAGGTCACGGTCAGCGAGGTCGTGCTGCTGCCCGGGCCGAACGCGCTGACCGCGCCCGAGTGGGTGCCGTGGAGCGAGCGGATCCGCCCCGGCGACCTGGGTGCGGGCGACCTGCTGCCCAGCGGCCCGGACGACCCCAGGCTCGCGCCCGGCTACCTCGCCAGCGACGACCCGGCGGTGGAGTCGCTGGCCAGGGAGGTCGGGCTCGGACGCGAGCGGGTGCTCAGCCGCGAGGGCCGCGCGGAGGCCGCCGAGCGCTGGCACGCCGGCGACTTCGGCCCCCGCTCCGACATCGCCCGGCTGGCCCCCGGCAACTGCGGGACCTGCGGGTTCTTCATGCAGCTGGCGGGCTCGATGGGCGCGGCCTTCGGCGTCTGCGCCAACGAGATCGCCCCGGCCGACGGGCGGGTCGTGCACGTCGAGTTCGGCTGCGGCGCGCACTCCCAGGCCGAGGTCGACACCTCGTCCACGGTGCCGGTCGCCGAGGTCGTCTACGACGACGCCACCCTCGACTACGAGCCACGCGGCTGATCTTCGGGGGTGCCGGGGTCGTTCTGCCCAGCGGTGCGGGCAGCGCGACCCCGCCACACCGCCGACGAACGCCGGCCCGTGGGTTCCAGCGACTCGCGGGCCCTTTCGCGCTGAGTCCCGCACCGCAGCCGCCCGGCGTCGAGCCGGGCTTCCAGATGGGAATCGTGGCGAAGGTGAACGCACCGGACGTTTTCGGGACCGCCGAACTGCGGCGGTCCGTGCTCCAGTCGTGGGAGGCGTCGCCGACGCGCTTCCGCGAGGACGCGAACGCGGAGGAGGACCTGCGCCTCGGCGGCTACCGCGACCGGTTGCTGGTGGAGCTGGCGCAGAACGCGGCGGACGCCGCGGGCGAGGGCGGAGTGCTCCGGGTCCGCGTCGTCGACGGCGAGCTGCGCGTGGCCAACACCGGCGCGCCGCTGACGGCCGAGGGCGTGGCGGGCCTGGCCTCGCTGCGCGCGTCGGCCAAGCGCGGCAGCGCGGCGGTCGGCCGCTTCGGCGTGGGCTTCGCGGCCGTGCTCGCGGTGACCGACGAGCCGCGGGTCGTGTCGGCCTCCGGCGGGGTCCTGTTCTCCGCGGAGCGCACCCGGGAGGAAGCCGCGCGGCTGCCCGGACCGGCCGAGGAGCTGGCGGCCCGCGGCGGAGAGGTGCCGGTGCTGCGGCTGGTGTGGCCGGTCGAGGCCGCGCCGCCGGAGGGCTTCGCCACCGAGGTCCGGCTGCCGTTGCGGCCCGGGATCGACCCCGAAGCGCTGCTGGCCGCTTTCGCCGAGCAGGCGGCGGATCTGCTGCTGGCGCTGCCCGCGCTGGCCGAGATCCACATCGGCGAGCAGAGCTGGCGGCGCGAGGACGAGTCGGCGGACCGGCTGGTCGTGCACGGTCCCGGTGGCAGCGAGCGCTGGCTGGTGCACCGGGGTTCCGGCAGGCTCGCCGAGTCGGAGCTGACCGGGCTCGGCGTCGAGGCCAGGGGCGACACCGCGTGGTGGGCGTGCTGGGCGCTGCCGATCGACGCCGACGGCGTCCCGCGGCCCCTGGACCGGGACGTCCTGCACGCGCCGACGCCGACGGACGAACGGCTGTCGCTGCCCGCGCGGCTGCTGGCGGGTGTGCCGATGGAGGCCGACCGCAGGCGGGTGTCGACGTCGGCGGCGGTCGACGCGATCCTGGTGTTCGCCGCGGAGAGCTACCCGGAGCTGGTCGGCAAGGTCGCGGCCGAGCACCGGTCGGCGCTGGTCCCGCTGCCGGGCTTCCCGGCGTCCGATGTGGACGACAAGCTGCGGCAGGCGGTGGGCGACCGGCTGCGGGTGGAGTCCTGGCTGCCGGGTGCGGCGGGCGCGGCGGTCGCCCCGCTGGAGGCGCGGGTGCTCGACCAGCCGCTGCCGGACCTGGTGGAGCTGCTGCGGGACTCGGTTCCCGGACTGCTGACCGCCGAGCTTTCCGAGGCGCGCCACAAGAAAGCGCTGAGCGCGCTGGAGGTGGGCCGCCTCGGTGCGGCGGAGCTGGTGCAGGCGGTCACCGGGCTCGAACGCGAACCCTCGTGGTGGTACCGGCTCTACGAAGCGCTGCGCCCGCTGGTGAGCCAGGATCCCCGCGCCCGTGAGGAGTTCACGGCGCTGCCGGTCCCGCTCGCCGACGGCCGCACCGTGACGGGCGTGCGGGACGTGCTGCTGAGTTCGGACTCCGACCCCGCGGGCATTCTGTCCACACTGGACATCTCTGGGCTGCGCATCGCGCACCCCGACGCGACGCACCCGCTGCTGGAGCAGCTCGGCGCGCACGCGGCGGGACCGGCGGAGCTGCTGGACTCGCCCGCGTTGGAGGAAGCCGTGCGCAGCAGCGTCACCGACGCGCGGTCCGGTGTGGACACCGGGCGGCTGGCCGAGGCGGTCCTCGGGCTGGTGGAGAAGGCGCAGCCGCGCGACTGGCTGGGCGCGCTGGCGCTGCCGGACTCCGAAGGCGACTTCCGCCGCGCGGACCAACTCCTGCTGCCCGACGCGGCGCTGCTGGACGTGCTGTCCGAGGAAGCGCCGCTCGGCGTGCTGGACGCGGACTTCGCGGCGCGCTGGCCCGCCGGGCTGCTGCGCTCGGTCGGTGTCGTCGACTCGTTTGTGGTGGTCGTCGAGGAGGAGCCCGCCGAGGCGGACGCGGGTTTCGCGGACGCGCAGCAGTGGTGGATCGAGCAGGAGGACGCGCGGCCGGAGCAGTGGCCCCCGGCCAGGTTCGTCGGCATCAGGGACCTGGACCTGGTCGCCGAGGACGCCTGGCCCGCCGCGATCCGCCTGCTCACCGGCGACGCGGACACCTACCGCGCCCTGCAGGACCCGGACGGCTACCCGGCCTGGTGGATCGCGCGGTTCGCCGCGCTGTCCGGCAGGCCGCCGCGCCACTGGCGGCTGCCGGAGGCGGAGGAGATCGCCGGGATCTACGACCCGGTCCCGGACGTCGGCCTGGACGCGGAACAGCTGCGCCTGGCCGGGGTCCGCGACACCATGCGCGTCGACGACGTCGACGACGCGATCGACCTGATGGAGCGCCTCGGCGACCCGGACCGCCCGATCCGCGCGGGAACCGCGCTGCGCGCGCACCGCGCGCTGGCCGAGGCGGTGGCGTGCGCGCTGATCGACCCGGCGGAGATCGACCCGCCGCAGGCGGTGCGATCGGTGTCCGGCGCGGTGGTCAGCGCGGAGCGCGCCGCGGTGCTCGACGAGCCGTGGATGCTGGGCGTCCTGGACGCGCCGCTGATCGTCTCGGGCGGCAGCCCGGACCAGTACGACGCGGAAGCCCTGGCGGAGCTGTTCGACCTACCGCTGGCGTCGGAGGAGAACGCCATGCAGGTCCGCGGCCAGGGCCGCACCCAACGCTGGCCGGAGGTCGGCCGCGTGGCCACGACCTGCGAACTCCTGGGCGTCGTGATCCCGGAAGGCCAGGTCACCCTGCACGACACCCTGCGAGTCCAGACCGCGACGACCGACCACCGCGTGCACTGGTGGGTCGACACCGCAGGCAACGTCCACGCCGAGCGAACCCCGGACGGCCTCGGCCGCGCCCTGGCTTGGGCCGCAGGCCGCTGGGGTGAGCGCTTCGCACTCGCCGCACTGCTCGCCGATCCGGAGGCCACGACGCTCTTGCGGTGATCGGGTCAGCGGGACACGGGCGTGGGTCACTTGGGTGGGCCGAGCTTTTCGAGTGCCTCTGCTGCGACGCCGTGCACGGCGTTCTCGAGCTCCTCGCGCGGCTTGTTCACTTCCGCTCCGGTGAAGTTTTCTCCTTGGCCGCGATAGTGGACGGTGACCTCGACGTTGGCTTTCCTGAAGTAGAAGGAACTCGTCTGAACTCCACTTTGGTCGGTGTACCGGACGAACGACTGATCTCCGAGCGCCAGTGGTGGAGGGGCGGCCTGCATCGAGTGTTCTTGCAACTGGCTGCTGTCCTTGGCCGGTTCGACAGCTGGTGAGCCATCCTGGAGGAGGTGGATCGTGACCTGGACGCGAAGATTCACCAGCACTATCTCGCCCCAGCCAGGCGCTGCCCTGCTGTCCCATACGCATGCTTGTGAGGTAGAGGTGCTCTTGGCCTCGGGATCGGGCTCGTCGAAGCCGCTCAGCTCGGATTCAGCAGGGCCCACGAGGTCGGCTGCGGACGGCGGCCCGACGAGCTGGCACGGATTGGGAAGTTCTCGGTACCCGGGCTCGGCGGGTGCCCGGCCCGAGCACGAAGCCAGCAGGAATACAGCGATCAGGAGGATTGGGGTACGGGTATTTGCAGTCAGTCTTGGCACGCTGTGTCCTCGCTCGTCCGGATAGCTGTGCTGAACATCTTCCGCTTGGCTCAGTACCCTGATTCGAGGAAGCTTTGTGGCACCTCGTCGTACTGTTCTGCTTCTCCGGTGGTGGTTGTTCTTGAGCCGGCGCCGGTGTCTTCGAATTCCAGGTTTTCCGCCGCGCGCCTGGCAGAGGAGTTGGCCGCCATGAATTCATCCATGATGAATTTTTCGCCGCCGCTGGAGAACGCATCCGGCTCGATGCGGATGTGGTCGACTCGTCCCAATGAATCAACCCACACCGTGACGGCTCCAGAAGGCGAAGTTCCGGAAAACTTCCCTTCCAGGACGGCTTGTGGGTCTTCCTTGGCTCGCTGCAGGTTCCTGCTGAGCTGATCCATCGCCTGCTCGATCCTGACCTGGGCGTCCACTGCTGCTCCTAACCGGCCTTGAGTGCGTTCACCGTGTCGGTGCACTCTTGGATTACTGCGCTTGCTGCCTTCTGCCGGGTCTCGTTGCCCTTGAGGATGGCGCCTACGAAGGAAACTGCGCTGAAAACTGCCGCCAATATTGCGGCGACCAGCGCGACCACTTTGCTGACGGTGGGTTCGGGTATGACGGCTGCGGCCGAAGCAACGCCCACCAGGGTTGAAATCAGAGCGCCGAATCCGGCGATGGTGGTGATCGTGTCCGCTAGCGTCTCCTCGAGGGCTGAAGCGAGTTTCTTGAGGCTTTCCGCCATCTCCTCCGCAGGCTCTATCGCCTTCTCGATGGCTTTCCGCAGGGACTCCAGCCGTTCGGTGAACGCTACGAAGTCCCTGCCATGCCATCCCTCAGCGGCGTACGCCTTCGCATCGTTGATCATCTGCACTGATTGTTCAGCAGCATGCTTGAGACTGCCGGAAACGTCGTCGCCACCCCAGGACTGGTCGGCCACGTTCTTGATCCTGGCGATGTCAATCTCTCGAATGGCCACGAGCTGGCCCGTGATCGGGTTCAAGGCCTGTCCTGGCCCTGGTTTTTCGGGGATCATCAGGCAGAGAGTGTCGAAATCCTTGGTCACCTGCCAGAAGTCACTTGAAACGTGGTCCAGGGGGTTTCTCAAGTGTCCGCCTCCGAGTTGAAGGAAGGTGTTCAGCTCTGGTCAGCCCGGTTTCTGATCGATCTCGCCGCGGAGCCGGTCGAAGTCCTGGCCGGCACGTGCCTCCCTGGCCATGTACTCGCCAGCTGACTTCTTGACGTTGACCGCGGTCTCCTCGAGAATCGCTGCCGCGTTCCTGGTGAATTCGTCCACTGCGGCCAGTGCGTCGCGGTAGGATCCCCTGATCTGGGAGGCGATCTCCATGTGCATCGATTCGAGCGGATTGACGACCCACTGGTCCTCGGTGGGTGGTGGAACTGCGTCTTCGAGTGCCGCGGCGGATTGAAAGTCCGTGCCCTCCGGTCTGATTGTCGCCACCGCAGCGTGCAGCTTTTGCGATGTGGCGATCATGACCTCATATGTGGCTCTGATGGAGTCATTCATGGGTTTCCCTTGATCGAATTTGCAAGGGCACGGTATCCAGAACGAACTGATCTGCGTGGACTGATCGGGCTGGTTCACTCGATCAGGCCAGCGAAGCCTGGAAAGGCTTGTGTTGGGGTGAGAAAGGCGCTGGCCGCGCACCGGAGCGGTGCGCGGCCAGCGGGCGGAGCGGGGGTCAGCGGTTCTCGTTGCCCCAGTCGCCCAGGACCGGCGGAGCGACCTTGGGCAGCCCCAGGTCGTCCCAAGCCTCGTCCGTGTCGATCCAGTACTTGTTCTCGTGCTCCAGGTCCTCTTCGCCCTCCTGGCCACGGCCGCGCGCACCCGCGCCGCCCATGGCGCCGGCGCCACCGCGCGCACCCGCGGAACCGGTCGTGCCCGCGGCACCGCCGACGCCACCGAGCCCGCCGATACCGGCACGACCACCGGCACCGAGAGCGCTACCGCGTCCGGAACCGAGACCACCGGCGCCACCACGTCCGCCGGAGCCGACGCCGGACCCGGTGCCCGTGCCTCCGCCCGCGGGCATACCGGGGATGTAGCCGTTGCCGAGGCCAGGCCCGGGGTTCGGACCGGTCCCGCCACCGCCGGTGATGGGGCCGGGGCCGGTGGTGCTCGGGGGCGTCGACCACGACGACTCGCTGCCGGCCGGCCCCGTCGAGCCGCTACCGCTGGAGCCGCCGCCGGGGAGGCCACCGCCGGAACCGCCGGAGCCACCGGAGCCACCGGAGCCCGAACCTGAACCTGACCCGCCGGATCCACCGGAACCTGACCCGAATCCGCTGCCAGAACCGGAACCACCGCTACCGGACCCGCCACCGTCACCGATCGGCTGCGTGCTGCCGCCACCACCCGGGTTGGTCGGCGAGCTGATCGTCGGGTTCTGCTGGAACCCGCCGTGACCGGCTTCGAAAGTCGATTCCGGCGCCATCGGGTAGGTCGGCAGCGACGACGACGTGGCAGCCACGTTGTCGCTGTAGTTGTTGTAGTGCTGCTTGGCTTCTTCGGCCTTGGCGGTCGCTTCGCGCTCCTGCTTCTGCAGGTCCGTCTCACCGCCGACCAGCCAGGCACCGCCCTTTTCGAGCAGGCTGTCGGTCGCGTCGACCTTCACCGGCTCCGGCATGCCGTTCTTGACGCCCGAGAAGTTGCCGATCTGCTGCTGCGCGGCTTGCGCGACCTGCTCGGAGACCGTCTTCGAGTCGTCCACGAACTGGACCATCGGCTTCGTCGAGTTGCCGTGCTGCTCGGCGGCCTGACCGGTCCAGGCGAGCTGGGCGTCGCTGTTGGCCTTGCTCAGGATCTCCGAGACGTCGTTGAACGCCCTGGCGATGTCGCCCTGCCAGACGTCCACTGCGGTGTGGAGCGGCCCGACGTCCTTGCCGCCGTGGATCTGGCCGTACTTCTCCGGGTGGTTGAACCCGACTTCCTTCATGATCTCGTCGGTGTTCCCGCTGTCGCTCGGGGCAGCGAGCAGCGTGCCTCCGATGACGAGTGCCGGTAAAACCACGGGGTTCCTCCCTCCTGCTTCGGTGAGCTGCGGTCAGCTCTGGGGCGGGATGTTCTTGATGACCTCGGTGAACACCTTCTCGGCGAAGGCGCACGGGTCGGCGTGCTGGGGAGCGTCGCTGTTGTAGCGGGTGACGCTCACGAGAACGGTGTCCTCGTCCGAGACTCCGGCTGCTACGCCGCACAGCAGTTCCGCCTGGTTGACCCGCGCTGCGGGGTAGTTGGCGACCTTGGTCTCGGCGTAGGTCAGGAAGCTGTTCTTGTTCCGCTGGATCCGGGAGAAGCCGCCGCCCTGCTTCGAATCCGGTGCGACCTCGATGACCACGGCGTCGTTGGTCCAGGTGCAGCCCTTCTGACCCCATTCGGTGTCGAACGGCGTCGGGGCGCCTCCGCCGCCGAGCTGGGCCAACTGCCCGTCGGTCAGCAGCTGGCAGCCATCGCTGACGGCCTTGAGGTTCAGCGGCGCCTCGACCTTCAGCGCGGGGTCGGCCGCGTTCGACTCGGACGTGGGGGCGCTGTCGCCGGTGCCGGGCGGCGTCGTGCTCCCGGAACCACCCTGAGCGCAGGCGGACAGGCTCAAGGCGGCGGCAAGGGACAGGGTGACCAGTACTGGGCGTCGTAGCACGTTGCTCTTCCTTATGCCTGGCTGGGCGTCGCGGCCTCGTCGGCGGCCTGGTAGTCGCGGAGGGCTGCTTCCAGCTGTGCGATCTGGTGGTTCAGCCTCTTGATCCCGTCGTTGACGGCTTCGAGCAAGCTGCCCGGTTTGCCACCGGCCATCTGGTTCAGCGCCTTGGTGAGCTGCCCGCTGATCTCGTCCTCGCCGGGCGGGACGACGATCGTCCCCAGCCGGGTGGCCTTGGGCACGATCGAAGCCAGCTTGTCCCGGGCTTCCTTGTACTGCGTGATCAGTGCCGGGATCCTGTCGACGTCGACGGAGAAAGACGCCTGCTGGGCGACGCCACCGGCGTTGACCGCGGTGTGGATCACCGCAGAGCGCGCGCTGTCGAACACGTTCCTACCTCCTTGTCTTCATACGTCGGTCCATGGTCGCGACCAAGCTTGCCAGGTTTGCAGTCGCATCCGTAGTGCTCGGACGGAACTGGGACCAAGGCCGTTCCCGCTGGTCGCGGATTCGCCCGTTCGGCCGCGGTCACCAGATGACGTCGCGCCTGGTCTCGGTTGCGATCTCGCCGAGGACGCGGGTGAACGTGCTGGTGTCGGCGCCCGCGAACATGCGCTGGTTGCCGCTGTTGTAGACGGCGGTGCGGCCGGATTCCAGGTCGATGATCCGGATCGTCTGGTCGCCGCGGTGCTCCTTGCGGCGCGGATCCCAGACCGTGACGCCGATTTCGCCCAGGCCCTGGCGGGGGCCGTCCAGCAGCTGGGTCATCTGCCGCAGCGGGCGGACGTCCGCCCCGCGGGAGCGCAGGGCCTGCTCGATCGCCTCGTTGTCCGACCTGCCGTGCTTCGACACGTCGGCCATCGCCGCGCGCATTTCGGTCAGGTCGATGCTCAGCGGGGGGCGGATCCGGGCGGGCTGCAGTTCCGGCAGCACCGCGATCAGCGCCGGGATCATGTCCACCGGGCGGACCTTGTCCAGCACCACGTGATCGCCCTCGACGATTGTGCGAACCGCGGTCTCTCCCGCCTGGGAAACGCAGGCGCGCAGTTCCGTTCCCTTCTGCGCCGAGAACCGGAGATCGTATTCCAGCGAAACGTGCGGGTAGATCCCGATCAGTTCGCGGACCCGGTCGTTGATCTCGCCGCCCGGGGTCAGCAGCCCCCGCTGCCTGCACCGTTGCTCCGCCTCCGCGAGCTGCACCGGGATGTTGTGGAACGGCGTCGCGTAGTTGCTGTAGGAGGCGACCGCCGGTACGCGGTTGATTCCGGACCGATCGGCCAGGACGGCGAATTCGAGCAGGTCGATATCGATCTTGGACGGCACAGTCGTGAACTCCCCCACTGGTAGTGGCTCGCGACTGAGCAGATTAGCGGCTCGACGTGACGAGAAGTCCCCGAAGAAGTGACAAACTCAGCCGTCCAGTCCGGACAGCCCCTTCCACGCGCCCCGCGCCCCGCGGCGGGACGCCGAGCGCTGCCACCGGAACACCCCGTAGCCGGCCACGCCCAGCGCGCAGCCCACGAGGCTGGTCCAGAACTGGATGCTGCCGGGGGCGACGACCGCGAACGCGACAGCACCGCCGAGCCACAGCAGGGTGCCTGCGAGCACCACCGGGGTCGGCTCCGCGAGCCTGCGCGGCAGCCCGGGCACCGGCCGGTGCCCCGCGGTGGTGGGGGCGGATTCGCTGTCTTCTACCACGTCAGGCAGGCTACATCGGTACTTCGATGCAACGCCCGGGAAGCGCCCAGATGAGCAACAGCACCAGACAGACCGCCCTCGACCGGTACTTCAAGATCACCGAGCGGGGTTCCAGCATCGGGCGCGAGGTCCGCGGCGGGGTGGTCACCTTCGTGACCGTCGCCTACATCATCGTGCTCAACCCGCTGATCCTCGGCAGCTACTCGGCCGACGACGCCACCGCCAAGCGGGACGTGCTCGGCAACATTCTGCCGGTCCCGCAGGTCGCGGCGGTGACCGCGCTGGTCGCCGGCCTGATGACGATCCTGTTCGGGCTGGTCGCGAACTACCCGTTCGCCATCGCCGCCGGGCTGGGCATCAACACGCTGCTCGCGGTGACCATCGCCCCGCAGATGACCTGGCCGGAGGCCATGGGCCTGGTCGTCATCGACGGCGTGATCATCCTGGTCCTGGTCGCGACCGGGTTCCGGACCGCGGTGTTCAACGCGGTTCCCGCTGAGCTCAAGGCGGCCATCGCGGTCGGGGTCGGGGTGTTCATCACCTTCGTCGGGCTGGTCGACGCCGGTTTCGTGCGGCGGCTGCCCGACGCCGCCAACACCACGGTCCCGGTGGGCCTGGGCATCGACGGTTCGATCGCGTCCTGGCCGACGGCGGTGTTCGTGTTCGGGCTGGTGCTGACCTCGGTGCTGGTGGCGCGCAAGGTCCGCGGCGCGATCATGATCAGCGTCGCGGCCAGCACGGTGCTGTCGATCGTGATCGAGTCGATCGTCGCGGTCGGCCCGTCCAAGGGCGTCAACCCGCGGGGCTGGAACCTGGGCTACCCGTCGCTGCCCGAGCAGGTCGTGGGCCTGCCGGACCTGGCGCTGGTCGGCGACATCTCGTTCGGCGCGTGGACCCGGCTGCCCGCGCTGGCGGTGGCGATGCTGGTGTTCACGCTGGTCCTGGCGAACTTCTTCGACGCCATGGGCACCATGACCGGCCTGGGCAAGGAGGGCAACCTCGCCGACTCGCAGGGCAACCTGCCCGGCATGGGCAGGGCGCTGGCCGTCGAGGGCGCCGGTGCGGTCGTCGGCGGGTTCGGGTCGGCCAGCTCGAACACCGTGTTCGTGGAGTCGGCGTCGGGCATCGCCGAGGGCGCGCGGACCGGGCTGGCCAACGTGGTCACCGGCCTGCTGTTCCTGGCCGCGATGTTCTTCACCCCGCTCTACCAGGTCATCCCGGTGGAGGCGGCGGCACCGGCGCTGGTGGTCGTCGGCGCGATGATGATGAGCCAGATCCGCCAGATCGACCTGTCGGACTTCACGATCGCGCTGCCCGCGTTCCTGACGATCGTGATCATGCCGTTCACCTACTCGATCGCGAACGGCATCGGCGCCGGGTTCATCAGCTACGTGGTGATGCAGGTGGCGACCGGCCGGATGCGCAAGGTGCACCCGCTGATGTGGGTCGTGGCGGCGGCGTTCGTGCTCTACTTCGTCGCCGGGCCCGTGGGCGATCTGTTCGGCGTGTGACCGCCGGTACACCGGACCGCTAGGCTCTTCCGGCAAGTCGTGACCGATCTGCACGATTTTCGTCCGATTTCGCCGATATAGTTTGGTAGACTAACGACGTGTCCGATATTGCGGAGCGCGAACGCACCCTGGCCAGCAGGCTCCGGGTCGCCGTCGTTCGCCTGAACCGCCGGCTGCGCGCGCAGAGCACCGGCTCCGCCATCACGCTCACCCAGATGTCGGCACTGGCGTGCCTGAACAAGGTGGGCGCCATGACACCGGGCGCGCTCGCCGCCAAGGAGGGCGTGCAGCCGCCGTCGATGACGCGGGTGATCGCGAGCCTGGAGGAGGCCGGGCTGGTGGCCCGCCGGGCGCACCCGACCGATGGCAGGCAGGCCATCGTCGAGCTGACCGAGGCGGGCAAGGCCCGCATCGACGAGGAGGTCTCGGCGCGCGAGCGCTGGCTGGACCTCCAGCTCGCCGACCTCAGCAAGGAAGAGCGCGACACGCTGTGCCGGGCCGCGGAGATCATCGATCGGCTGGCGAGTCGCTGACCCGGAGGAGTTGATCGCGCAGTTGCCCGAGAAGACTTCGAGTCGGCCGGGGGTGAGCCCCGGTATTCCGGGCAACCCATCGCGATTATCCGCGACGGGGGGCGGGATGTTCCGCTCCCTGCGGGAGCGCAACTACCGCTACTACGCCTCCGGTCAGATCGTCTCGCTGACCGGGACCTGGATGCAGCGGGCCGCGCAGGACTGGCTCGTGCTGGAGCTCTCCGGCGGCAGCGCCGCGGCGCTGGGCATCGCGGTGGCGCTGCAGTTCATGCCGACGCTGCTGCTCACGCTCTGGGCGGGCGTGGTCGCCGACCGGTTCGACAAGCGCAAGCTGCTGATCGGGCTGCAGAGCGCGCTCGGGGCGTGCGGGCTCGTGCTGGGCGTGCTCGACGTCACCGGCGTCGTGCAGCTCTGGCACGTCTACGCGCTGTGCCTGGTCCTGGGCTGCTTCGCGTCCGTCGACGCGCCGGTGCGGCAGTCCTTCGTCTCCGAGATGGTCGGACCGGACGTGCTGACCAACGCGGTCGCGCTCAACTCCATGACCTTCAACCTGGCCCGGATCGTCGGGCCCGCGCTGGCCGGGCTGCTGATCACCGGGATCGGCACCGGCTGGGTCTTCCTGCTCAACGGCCTGAGCTCGGCGGCGGTGGTGCTCGGGCTGGTGCTGATGGACGTGACCCGGCTGCACCGCGCCAAACGCGCGCCGAAGTCGCCGGGGCAGCTCCGCGAGGGCCTTCGCTACGTGCGAAAACGCCCCGAACTGGTCACCGTGCTGATGCTGATGATGTGCCTGAGCACGTTCGGCATGAACTTCGAGAACACCTTCGCCGTGCTGGCGCGCAACACCTTCCACCGCGAGGCCGACGGGTACGGCTTCCTGATCACGATGCTCGCGGTCGGCACGCTCGCCGGTGCCGCGCTCGCGGCCCTGCGCAGCGGCCGGGGGCGCAAGCCGCGCATGCGGGTGCTGCTGATCGGCGCGGCGGCGTTCGGGGTGCTGGAGGCGGTCGCGTCCCTGATGCCGTCCTACTGGCTGCTCGCGGTGTCGCTGATCCCGGTCGGCGTGACGGCGATGACCTTCACCACGACCGCGAACGCCACCGTGCAGCTCGGCGCGGACCAGAGCATGCGGGGCCGGGTGATGGGCCTGTACATGCTGGTGTTCCTCGGCGGCAAACCGCTGGGCGGCCTGGCGTCGGGCTGGCTCGCGGAGGTGCTGGGGCCGCGCTCGCCGCTGCTCGTCGGCGGGCTGTTGTCGCTGGTCGCGACGCTGGTCGGGGCGGCGGTGCTACTCCGTCGGAGGAACGGGGTTGCTCACGATGGCAGGTTAGGCTAACCTAATACACGTCCGCTTCGTGGTGGGAGCGGCAGTCAGTTCGGGAACAGTTCGGGCCCCGGCTCCTTCGGGAGTCGGGGCCCGGGCGCTTTCCGGGGCGGTCCCTAGACTGCGGGTCATGCTCGGACTGGGTGAGCTGGAGCTGAAGGTGATGGACGTCCTGTGGACGTCCGGCGAGCCGATGCGGGTGCGCGACGTGCTGGAGCGCTTGGGAGGCGAGCGCGCCTACACCACGGTCATGACCGTTCTGGACCACCTGCACGGCAAGGGCTGGGTGAGCCGCGAGATGAGCGGTCGCGCCTACAGCTACCGGCCGGTCCGCTCCCGGGAGGAAGCGGGCGCGAGCCTGCTGCGGGAGGTCCTGGACTCCTCCGGGGACGCCGAGTCCGTGCTGCTGCACTTCGCCCGGTCGGTGTCGGACCGCGAGTCCGAGCTGCTCCGCCGCGCCCTGGAGCGGGACTCGTGACGCTGGCCATCGGGCTGCTCGCGGGTGCTGTGCTGATCGCCCTGTCCGGGCCGCTCTACCTGCGCGCGACGCTCAGCCCACGCGTCCGCCCGGGCGTCGCGCTGACCGTCTGGATCGCCTCCGCCGTCGTGGTGCTCGCCGGGGCGAGCACCGGAGCGGCGCTGCTGCTGGTGCCGCACACCGGCGCCGACCACCTGATCGGGATGGCGAACAGCTGCGTCAACGTGGTCCGGGCCGGGGGAGATCCGGTGTGGGAGCACGTCGCGCGGATCGTCTCGGCGACGGCGGTTTTCGCTGCGGTGGCGCGCGTTCTGTTCGTCGCGGTGAAGGTGTCCCGCGACGACGCGGGCCGTCGGCGCCGCCATCTCCAGGCGCTGCGCGTGCTGTCCCGCGTGGAGCCGGGGTCGCCGGTGCTGTGGCTGGAGCAGGACGTTCCGGTCGCGTACAGCGTGGGCGGCAGGCGCGGCGCGGTTGTCGCGACGACCGGGGTCTCGCGGTTGGGGAGCGCCGAGCGGGAAGCGATCCTCGCGCATGAGCGCGCACATCTGTCCGGGCGCCACCACGTTCTCGTGCTGATGGCCGAGGTGCTGGGGCGGGCGCTGCCGTTCGTCCCGCTGTTCCGCGCCGCGCCGCCGGTGGTGCGCGTGCTGGTCGAGCTGGCCGCGGACGCGGCGGCGGCGAGCCGGTGCGGGCACGGCTCGGTGCGCTCGGCGTTGCGGGCGGTCCGCGCTGCCGGGGTGCCGCAGGGCTCGCTGGCGATGTCCCGGGAGTCGGTCGAGCTGCGGCTGCACTGGCTGCGGGCCGCGCCCGGTGGTCGGCGGCGCGCCGGGTACTTCGGGGCGGTGTTCGCCGCGGTGTCGCCCGCGGTGGTCGCGATCGGCGTCGTCGCGGGTCTGGTGCTGCTGTACTGCCTGTCCACCGGCTCGCTCTGACTGTCTACTATCCTCCGTAGTAGTAGTCGAGCGGAGGTCGAACGGTGCGCAACAACGGGAAGGTTCGTCGGCTCAACGTGTTGGCGGGGGTGCTCGCCGCGGCTGTGGTGTTCCTGCTCGGATACGTGCTGGCCACGCAGAACCAGCCGCAGGCCGCGCCGCCACCGCCGCAGCCGGAGAGCCCGCTGGACAAGCTCGCCCGGCGCGATCCCGGCGACCCGGTCGCGAAGGGGCGGCCGGACGCCCCGGTGGTGCTGGTCAACTACTCCGACTTCCGCTGCCCCTTCTGCGCGAAGTTCGGCCGCGACATCGAGCCGGAGCTGCTCCGGCGCTTCGGCGACGACCTGCGCGTCGAGTGGCGCGACTTCCCGATCTTCGGCCAGGAGTCGCTGGACGCGGCCATGGCCGGGCGCGCCGCCGCCGCGCAGGGCCGGTTCTGGGAGTTCCACGACACCGCGTTCGCGCAGGCGCCGCCCAGCGGCCACCCGCCGATGCCGCGCGAGCGGCTGGTCGAGCTCGCCCGGCAGGCCGGGGTGCCCGACCTCGCGCGGTTCGAGGCGGAGCTGGACGATCCCGCCGCGTTCGCCGCGATCCAGGCCGACGCGATGGAGGGCTCCGAGCTCGGGGTGTCGAGCACGCCCACGTTCGTGATCAACGGTGAGCCGGTGCTCGGCGCGCAACCGATCGAGCACTTCGTCGACGTGATCGAGCGGGCCCGGCGGCGATGACGCAGATCGGCGTCCTGGGTGCGTTCCTGGGCGGGCTGCTCTCGCTGCTGAGCCCGTGCTCGGCGCTGCTGCTCCCGTCGTTCTTCGCGTACGCCTTCGACGGTCTCGGCAGGTTGCTCGCCAGGAGCACCGTGTTCTACCTGGGCCTTTGCGTGACGCTGGTGCCGCTGGGCGCGGCGGCCGGGCTGTTCGGCGCGCTGCTGACCACCTACCGCGACACCGTCACGCTCGTCGGCGGGCTGGTGCTGATCGGGTTCGGCCTGCTCCAGATCTCCGGGCGCGGCTTCGGGATCAGCGCGGCGCAGCAGCTCACCGGGCGCATCCGGATCTCCTCGAACCTCTCGGTGTTCGCGCTCGGCGCGGTCTACGGGCTGGCGGGGTTCTGCGCGGGGCCGCTGCTGGGCGGCGTGCTCACCGTGTCGGCGGCAGGCGGTTCCCCGGTCTACGGCGCGGTGCTGCTGGCGGTTTTCGCGCTGGGGATGGCCTTTCCGCTGTTCGTGCTGGCGCTGCTGTGGGAGCGGTTCGACATCCGGAACCGGAAGTGGTTGCGGGGGAAGGAGATCTCCCTCGGCCGGTTCCGCGTGCACACCACGAACCTGTTGTCCGGTCTGGTCTTCATCGGCATCGGGCTGCTGTTCGTGCTCACCGAGGGAACCGCGAACCTCGGCGGACTGACCGATGTGGACAGCCAGTACGCATTGCAGGTCGGAATCGGCCGCGTCATCGCGGGCGTCACCGATGCGACTGTGCTGCTGATGGTGGCGGTCGTCGCGCTGGTCTTCGTGCTCTGGCGGATCCGCCGGGCGAAACGGGAGTCCTGAAAAGCACTTCGGGGCCCTCCAAGCGGGAAAAGAGGGCCCCGAAGCGTTCGGCAGCTCGGCTTGTCGGAGCATTCACTGCCGAAACCCAGAGGTCAGGGGAGCAGGAGGCCGTTCTTGCCCGCGCGGGCGTCGGCGAAGCGCTTGGCGA
>NZ_BAAAUX010000022.1:0-7750 GCF_039534165.1 Saccharopolyspora taberi
AATGCCTTGTTGAAACAATCCCAGCACACACTCAACAACCCCACAGGGGTCGGAGCGTGATACTCAAAGAAACCCAAACCACCACACAAAACCTGTGTGCATGATTCGGGGGCTAGCTTAAAAGCTACACTAACCTAAATCATCGGCACGCTGTTGAGTTCTCAAAGAACACACCCACACCATCACCCGCAACCACACTAGGCCGCAAAGCTCCGGGGAGCATTTCCTCTCGCTTATGTCGATAACTCTAGCAGGCCCCGTTTCCGGCGTTTCCAGGGGGGTCCGTTTCCGTCCCGCACCCCGCATCTCCACCGGAGAGACCGCATCAAGTTGTCAACCTAGAAGCTTTCCGCCAGGCCCGGCCCGGTTTTCCCGGCCCGTGTCGCGCTGACATGGAGAACTCTACGGCACCCTGAACACCCCTTGAACACCACCCCCCTCAAATGGGAAAAACAGCAGGTCAGACGCTGAATCGACGGGCTCTGCGGGGAGCGGGCGGATGGCCGGGAGGAGAAGTGCACGTTCGGGTGGACCTCCCGTCGTTGCGGGATCGGGCGCGCCGACGCAGGTAGCCTGTCGTGTCGACCGTCAGAACGGGGGTAGCAGTGGATTCGACGCCTATCTACACCGAGCTGCAGCAGACGCTTACCGATCCGGAGGAGAACAACTGGGGTCCTAGCGCCCCTCCGGAGTTCGCTGCCGCCCTGGCCGAGAGCGCCGAACAGCCGAAGGCGGAGGGCAAGAAGGCGGCGAAGTCCGGCGGGGGCCGGCGGCACCGCGCCGAGGACTGATCTGACTTCCGGACCGCACCGCGTCGCAGTACTGGGCGCGGTGCGGTTCTGCGTCCGGAGGTCATTCGGCGCGCCCCGCGCGCTGGCGGACCGGGTCCGGAACCGGCGCGGCCGCGAGCAGCCTGCGGGTGTAGTCGTGGGCGGGGTCGTTCAGTACCTGGGCCGTGCTTCCGGTTTCGACGATCCTCCCCTGGTGCATGACCGCGACGCGGTCGGCGAGGTGGTTGACCACCGCCAGGTCGTGGCTGATGAACAGGCAGCTGAAGTCGAGCCGCTCCTGCAGTTCGAGGAAGAGTTCCAGCACCGACCGCTGCACCGAGACGTCGAGCGCGCTGGTCGGTTCGTCCGCGATCAGGAGTTCCGGTTCCAGGGCGAGTGCACGGGCGATGCTGACCCGCTGCCGCTGACCGCCGGAGAGCTCGTGCGGGTAGCGGCGGTGCGTTCCGGCTCCGAGCTCGACCGCGTCGAGCAGGGTCGCGACCCGTCTCTTCAGATCCCGGCCGCTCGCGACGCGGTGCAGCCGCAGCGGTTCGGCGATGCTGTCGCCGATCGGCATCCTCGGGTCCAGGGACGAGCCGGGGTCCTGGAAAACGATGCCGACCTTGCGCCGCAACGGGCGGAGCTTCCGGGCCGGGAGGTGGGTGATGTCCTGCCCGTCGAGGGCGATCCGGCCGGACGTGGGCTCGGTGAGCCTGGTGGCGCAACGGCCGACCGTGGACTTGCCCGAACCCGACTCGCCGACGAGACCGAGTACCTCTCCGCGGTCGATCCGCAGCGAGACCCCGTCGACCACGCGGTGGCCCGCATAGGTCATGACCAGGTCTTCGACTTCGAGGACCGGGTTCCGGGGTTCCTCCGGTTCGGGCGCAGGCACGACCTCCAGCCGTGGCACGGCCGCGAGCAGTGCGGAGGTGTACGCGTGCTGCGGTTCGGCGAACAGCTGCTCCACCGGCGCCTGCTCGACGACCTCGCCCCGGTACATCACCACCACCCGGTCGGCGATGTCGGCGACCACGCCCATGTTGTGGGTGATCAGCAGGATCGCCGTGCCGAGCCGGTCGCGCAGGTCGCGGAGCAGGGACAGGATCCCGGCCTGGACCGTGACGTCGAGCGCGGTCGTCGGTTCGTCGGCGATCAGCACCCGGGGATCGCAGGCCAGCGCCATCGCGATCAGCACCCGCTGGCGCTGCCCGCCGGAGAGCTGGTGCGGGTAGTGGCGGAGACGGCGCCGGGGTTCGGGGATGCCGACCGCTTCGAGCAGTTCCACCGCGCGGGCGCGGGCGCGGCGGGTGCTCAGGTCGGTGTGCAGGCGGATGGCCTCGACCAGCTGCCAGCCGATGGTGAACACCGGGTTCAGCGAGGTCATCGGCTCCTGGAAGATCATCGCGACCTCGTTGCCGCGGATGCGGCGCAGGTCGCGCGGGGCGCAGCCGACGATCTCCGTGCCGTTGACCCGGATCGAGCCGGTCACCTCGGCGGTCGGCGGGAGCAGGCCGAGCGCCGCCATCGCGGTCACGCTCTTGCCCGATCCGGACTCCCCCACCACCGCCAGGATCTCGCCCTCCTCCACCGCGAACCCGATCCCCCGGACCGCGTCGGTGCCGCCGTCCTCGGTGTGGAAGCGGACGACGAGGTCGGTGCAGGTCAGGACAGTCATCGGCGCCCCGACAACTCGCGGGACCGGTCGGCGGGCCGGAAAGCATCGCTCATCGGTCCTCCACGCGGGTCAAGCGCGTCGCGCAGGCCGTCGCCGAGCAGGTTGAAGCCGAGGGTGGCCAGCACCACGGTCAGCCCGGGGAAGACGACCAGCCACGGTGCCTGCGCGAAGTAGGTCTGCGCCGCGGCGAGCATCACGCCCAGCGAAGGGGTCGGCGGCTGCACGCCCAGGCCGAGGAACGACAGCAGCGCCTCGCCGATGATCGCGGCGGGGATGGCGACCGTGATCTGGATCAGCAGGGCGTTGACCGAGTTCGGCAGGAGGTGTCTGAACAGGACGGTGCCGCTGCGGGCACCGGCGGCGACGGCCGCGGCGACGTAGTCCTCATTGGACAGGCGCAGCGCTTCCCCGCGCACGACCCGGATCAGGTTGGGGATCTGGGAGATCCCGATCGCCAGGGCGGCGTTGAGCAGCGAGGCGCCGAGGATCGCCGCGAGTCCCACGGCCAGCACGAGGAACGGGAAGGCCAGAAGGGTGTCGGTGACCCGGGAGACAACGGCGTCGGTGACGCCTCGGCGGTATCCGGCCACCAGTCCCAGCGGGGTCGCCACCACCAGCGCCAGCAGGACCGAGAGCACGCCCACGACGATCGACGACCGGATTCCGTGGAACACGCGGGAGAGCTGGTCGCGGCCGAGTTCGTCGGTGCCGAGCCAGGCCGTCGTCGACGGGGGCTGGAGCACGCGGTCGAAGTCGACCGCCGCCGGGTCCGCCGGTGCGACGAGCGGCGCGGCCAGCGCGACCAGGACCAGCACCGCGGCCAGCGCCAGGCCGAAGGCTCCGGTGCGGTGGCGCAGGAGGCGGCCGAGGATCCGGCGTCTCCGGAGGGCGTGGGTCATGCCGCGCCTCCACGCACCCGGATGCGGGGGTCGACAACCGAGTACAGCAGGTCGACCAGCAGGTTCACGACGATGTAGCCGGTGGCGGTGACCAGGACCGCCGCCTGGACGACCGGGAAGTCCCGGGTGAACACCGAATCCACCATCAGCTTGCCGAACCCGGGCAGCACGAAGATCTGCTCGGTGACCACCGCTCCGGAGATCAGCGCGCCCAGCTGGAGGCCGAGGATCGTCATCACCGTGATCAGGCTGTTGCGCAGCGCGTGCACGCAGACCACCCGCCACTCGCCCGCGCCCTTGGCCCGCGCGGTGCGGACGTGGTCGGAGCTCAGCGAGTCCAACATGGACGAGCGCAGCTGCCGCATCAGCACCGCCGCCAGGCCGCTGCCGAGCACGAAGGCGGGCAGCACCATGCGTTGCAGGTTGCCCGCCGGCGACTCGGACAGGGGGACGAAGCCGGACGCGGGCAGTACTCCCAGCCACACCGCGAAGACCAGCACGCACATCAGGCCCAGCCAGAAGTTCGGGACCGACAGGCCGAACAGCGAGAAGCCGTTGCCCAGCCAGTCCAGCGCGGTGCCGCGCCGCACCGCCGAGACCACGCCGGCGGCCAGGCCGACCACGGCGGCGAACAGCAGGCTCAGCGCGGCGAGTTCGAGGGTGACCGGGATGCGGCCGAGGATGATCTCGCCGATCGGCAGGCCGGTGCTCGCGGACTCGCCGAAGTCGCCGCGCGCGGCCCGGCCGAGCCAGGTCAGGTACTGGACCGGGATCGGCTGGTCCAGGCCGTAGGACCGGCGGATCTGCTCGATCGCCGCGTCGTCGGCCTCCGGCCCCGCCAGCGCGATCGCCGGGTCGCCCGGCAGCGCCCGCAACCCGGCGAAGACCACCAGCGAGACCAGCACGAGCGTCACCAGGGACTGGAGGATCCGGTTGAGGGCGTAACCGCGCGGCATGCCTCAGCTCCTGACGTGTCCGGCGGTGGCCATCCGCATGATCCCGTCGGGGTAGACCGCCACTCCGGCCAGCTCCGCCGAGTGCGCGGTGTAGTACTGCTGGCGGTAGAGGTAGATGACGTTGTTGCGCTGCCGGAGCTGGTCGACGATCCGCTCGTAGAGCTCGCGGCGGCGGTCCGGGTTCTGCTCGGCGGCGGCCTGTCCGATGAGGACGTCGGTCTCGGGCGTGGCGTGGCCGCTGTAGTTCTGCGAGCTGCCCGCGGTGTGCATCGCGGCGATGTTGCCGTCCGGGTCGGGCCTGCCGGACCAGCCGATCAGGAAGGTCTGGAAGCGGCCCTTCCTGCCTGCCGCGATCGAGCTCGTCGACTCGGTTGGGCGCAGGACGACGTCGAAGCCCGCTTCGGCGGCCATCGCCTGGATGACCTGGCCGGTGCGGTTCGAGGTGGAGTCGTTGGCCAGCATCAGCTCCACCCGCAGCGGGGTGCGCACACCCGCCTCGGCGAGCAGCCGCTTGGCGCGTTCCACGTCGTGCGGCGGGCACGCCTGGGTGCGCGGGGTGGCGAACTCGCTGGTCGGCGGGATCGGTCCGCAGGCGGGCTGGTAGAGGCCGTTGAACGAGATCTTGTTGAGCGTGGCCCGGTCGATGGACAGCGACAGCGCTTCGCGGACGCGCCGGTCGTCGGCCAGCGGGCCGGGCACGTCGCCGGGCGAGCCCTCGACGTTGGCGATGTTGACCGTGATTCCCACGTACTGCACGGAGGGCGTGTTGAGCAGGACGATTCCCGGCTCCCGCGCCAGGATCGGCACGTCCGGCGGGCCTGCCTCCCACATCACGTCGAACTCGCCCGAGCGCAGGTTCGCGACGCGGATGTTGTCGTCGGGGACCGCGCGGTAGACGAGCCGGTCGAGGTTGACCTTGTCGCGGTCGTAGTAGAAATCGCTGCGGCGCAACACGATCCGGTCCTGGGCGACCCGTTGGTCGAACTCGAAGGGGCCGACGCACACCGGGTGGTCGGAGAAGTTCTCGCCGAGGCGGTCGAGCTGCGCGGGGGACATGACCATGCCCGCGCGGTCGGCCAGCACGCTGGGCAGCGGCGCCGACGGCGCGGACAGCCGTAATCGAACCGACAGCGGGCCCGCGACCTCGACGGATTCGACGGCCGAGAGCTCCACCCGGCGCGCCGAGCCGGGAAGTTGCCGGTGCCGGTCCAGGCTCCGGCGCACCGCCTCGGCGTCGAACGGGGTTCCGTCGTTGAAGCGGACGTCCGGGCGCAGCTGGATGGTCAGCTCGCGCCCGTCGGACGAGACCTGCGGGAGCACGGTGGCCAGCTGCGGGACCACGCGGCCCGCCGGATCGACGTCGTAGAGCTTCTCGCAGGTGCTCGCGAAGATCTGGCGGCCGGCGAGCGTGGTGGCCAGGGTCGGGTCGAGCCGGTCCGGTTCCTGGTCCAGCGCGATCACCGCCTCGCCCCCGCGAACCGTTGGCGCGTCGACGGAAGTGCGCAGTTCAGCGGCAGTGCGCTCGACGTCGACCAGCGGCGCGCACGCGGTCAGCCCGAGTACGGCGGCCAGCACGGCGGCTCGCGCGCACCGACCGGACCGAACTCGCAACGGGGCCTCCCCGATTCGTTGATCGACGAAACGGTACGACCCCGGCTACTGCGTGTCCATGCCCGTGACCGGGCCGGAATCTTTCAGTCGACGGCGGAGGAGAACTGCGGCAGCGAGACCGCGGGCACCGCGGGATCCGTCGCCTTGTCCTTCGGCCCGGGGGCCTTCGGCTCGGGCTGCGCCTCTTCGATCAGCGCGGGCAGCTCCGGCTCGGCGGTGCCGGCCTCGGTCTCCTGCTCCTGGGCCTTCTGGCTCAGCCGCTCCCTGGTGCGCTGGGCCGCGCCGCGGATCTGCTCGGTGAGCTGGCGGTTCGCCTGCCGGGCCTCGCGCTCCTCGCGTTCCTGCTCGCGGGTGCCGCGGGTGACCCGCTGCGGGGTCCTGGCACGGGAGATGTAGCGCTCGAAGACGCCGCGCAACCGCTGCGCATTTCGCTCGCTCAGATCGATTTCATAGGTCACGCCGTCCAGCGCGAAAGTGACGGTGTGCTGGGCAGGAGACCCGTCGATGTCGTCGACGAGTTCGACCTGAATCCGCTCTGCCATGATCACCTGTCTCGGGAACGTGCCCCGCCTCGATCCGCGACACTTACAGGCGAGACTCCAGTGCGACCCTCGACCACGTTGTAGCACGTGGGATCGCCGTTGTCTCGTACCCAACGATAGAACAGCACCTGAGGCGGCGGATAACCGCCGTGCGGGTCACGTGCGCGGCGACCGCCGCCGCACCGGCCCACACCCCGACACGGTAGCAACGCAGCCGAAAACACCGGAAGTAATCTGAAACACAGCGGGCGCGATCGGCCATCCCGGCCACGGGGACTGAGTGGAACATTCCCGCAACAATCGTTTATTGTTCGCTCGCTCTTCGCCGTAAGCTGTCGCGGAGACGACGGAAAAACGAACCGGAATCGAGGGATACCGTGGCACAGAAGGTCACAGTTCAGCTGGTCGACGACGTAGACGGCTCGGAAGCCGAGTCCACGGTCGAGTTCGGCCTGGACGGCGTCAACTACTCAATTGACCTGTCCTCGGCGAATGCGGCCAAACTCCGCGACTCTTTGGCGTCTTACGTGGCCAACGCCCGTCGCACCGGTGGTCGCAAGCGCCCGGGTGGCAAGCAGAACAAGCCCGCGGCGGCCCCCAGCGCCGCCGACCGCGAGCGCAACCAGGCCATTCGGGAATGGGCCCGGGAACAGGGCATGCAGGTTTCCGACCGGGGGCGGATTCCGTCCGAGGTCGTCGAGGCGTACGACAACGCTCAGTGAGCTCGGACCGCGGGTGGCCGGACTACTGACCCGCATTAGAACCGGCCACCCGCGAAAACGGACTCGGGCTCTTACCGCCCGTGTCGACTTTATGCGCCGCCAGTAATTGCGCGGACTACGGGGAGTGCTCAGACCCGGGCCAGAAAGTCCGCGATCTCCTGCCGGGTGGGCATCGAGCTGCTGGCACCGTCGCGCTGGACCGACACCGCGGCGGCGGCCGAGGCGCGGCGCAGGGCGCGCTCGACGTCGTCGCCCTCCCCCAGCGCGAGGCTGAGGACGCCGGCGAAGGTGTCCCCGGCGGCGGTCGTGTCCACCGCCCGCACCGGGAAGCTCGGCATCCGCACGACCTCGCCCGCGCGGTTGCCGTAGATCGATCCCTCGCCGCCGAGTGTGATCACCACCTCCGGCACCAGCTCCAGCAGCGCCGCCAGCGCGCGCTCCGGCTCGTGCTCGCCGACCAGCGCGGCGGCCTCGTGCTCGTTGGGCACCAGCAGATCCACGTTGGACAGCAGGTCGGCGGGCAGCTCGGCTGCCGGCGCCGGGGTCAGCACCACCCGGACGCCGTTGCGGCG
>NZ_BAAAUX010000022.1:7763-11772 GCF_039534165.1 Saccharopolyspora taberi
GCGGCTGCCGCCGCGACTCCGGAGAACGGGATCTCCAGTTGCAGCAGGAGGCTTCGCGATCCCGCGATCAGCTCCTCGTCCCCGGGAGCGAGGTCGTCGACGGTGCCGTTGGCCGCCGGTACGACGATGATCGAGTTGCCGCCTTCGGAGTCGACCGTGATGTGGGCGGTGCCGCTGCGGCCCTCGACGGTGCGCAGGCCGCGGGTGTCCACCCCGGACTCGGACAGGTTCGCGCGGATCTGGGTGCCGAACTCGTCCCGGCCCACCGCGCCGATCATGCGCACGTCCGCCCCCGCCTTGGCCGCGGCCAGCGCCTGGTTGGCGCCCTTGCCGCCGGGAACGGTGGTGAACCGGTGCCCGAGCACCGTCTCACCCCGGTTCGGAGCGGTGTCCACGTAGGCCACCAGGTCCATGTTGCAGCTTCCGAATACCGTCAGAGTCGTCGTCACGCCGCCCATCATCGCTGATCGGCGCGCGGGTCCGGCCCCGACCGCTGGGTCCGGGCCCGACACCGGACGTACGATCGGCCCGACCGCCCGAGGGAGAGAGCGAGAAGCGGTGGACTACGTGGTGACGGCGGAGCTCGAACCGCCGGTCGATGCGACTGAGCTGGACGCCCTGCAGCGCGAGGGGGTCGCCGCGCTGCTCGACCGCCAGCTGGCGCTGGTGGAAGGCGTCGCCGGGCCCGCCGAGGCCGAAATCGACGTGCTCGACTACCGCATCACCGTGCACCCCAGCGGCGCCAGCGTGGTGCTCGCGCTGGACGCGCCCGCGCTGCTGCCCGCGGAGCAGGCCGCGGCGACCGTGCTCAACGAGCTGATCGGGGAGAGCGAGCTGCTGGTCGGCTGGAGCGTGGCGCATTCCGAGGTCCGGATCACCGAGGACGAGTTCAACGAGAGCCTGGCCGCGGCGGAGCGGATCGGTGCGGCCGACGACTCCGGGCTGGAGGCCGCCATCGAGGAGGCGCTGGAGAGCGCCGAGGAGTCCGAGGCCACGCTCGACACCGAGCAGTGGCGCAGCAGGCTCACCGAGCTGTCCGGGCGGCTGCGGGCGTTCGACCTCGACGCGTTCGGGACGGACTCCGCCGAGACCGCGCGGCTGGCGGCCGGGGCGCTGATCCACGCCGTGCGGGTGGTCACCGACGAGATCTTCTACGACGAGCTGGCGCTGGCGATCAACAACGCCACCGCCGACGACGCGGTGGGGCTGCTGGTGCTGGAGGAGCTGCCGCAGTGCTACGAGCACCGGTACGACTCGTGGTTCGCCCGGGCGTTCCTGCTGTCGTCGGCCGCGGTGGCGTCGCGGCTGACCGACCGGGACTGGACCCCGCCGCGGACCGTCGCCGAGGCGCTCGCGCTGCGCCTGTTCGTCAACGAGGCGCAGGTGCTGCTGGAGGCGGCGGAGCTGATGACCTGGGACGAGGGCGAACCGGTGTTCGCGGCCTTCGCCCGGCGGGCGTTCGCCGACACCGGGCACGAGGACCTCTACCTGGTGGACTTCATGCCGCTGGGTGATTCCGAGGACCAGCTCAGCGCCCGGCTGGAGGCGCAGTTCCGGGAGCGGGGGCTGACCTTCGAGCAGTGGTTCGCCCCTCGGGAGAGCGAGGCCGGGATGCATCCGTACCTGCGTCCCTCCTCCGAGGAGCACCCCACCGAGGCGTGAGTGGCTGTCTCCGGGGGCGTTTTGGGTGGCGGTGCGGGTGGCGGAACCTCAGGCGCCGCCTCGCTGCGGGATCTTTTCCCGACGTATGTCCAATACGACGGAAAAAGCTGTCCTCGCCGAGGAACGCCTGAGAACCCGCGGCGGTGCCGGTTGGTCGGGTGGGCTAAGCGGCTTCGCCGCTTGAAGACGATGGCTGGGTTGGGCGTTGCTTGGGGGCGCGGCGGCGTAGTTCCGGTTTGGCCAGTGCCGGGGGCGTGTAGTCGATGTCCGATGGGTTGAGGTCGGTGCCGGGGGCTACGACGGCGTCGATGCGGTCCAGCACGTCGTCGTCGAGGCGGACGTCGGCGGCGCCCAGCACGTCGGCGAGCTGACCGGTGGTGCGCGGGCCGAGGATCACCGAGCTCACCGCCGGGTGGCTCGCGGCGAAGGCCAGCGCCAGGTGGGTCATCGACAGCCCGGCGTCGTCGGCCACCCGCGCCAGTTCCTCGACCGCGGCCAGCTTGCGCTGGTTGCCCGGCAGGCCGAGGTCGAACTTGTGCGCGATCATGCGGCGGAAGTCGTTGAGCTCGATCTCGGTGCCGCGCCGGTAGCGGCCGGTCAGCCAGCCGCTGTTGAGCGGGCTCCAGGTGAGCACGCCCATCCCGTACTTCTGCGCGGTCGGGAGCACCGACCGCTCGATGCCGCGGACGAACACCGAGTACGGCGGCTGCTCGGTGTGGAAGGCGATGTGGTTGCGCTCCCGCGCGACCCACTGCGCCTCGACGATCCGCTCGGCCGGGAAGTCCGACGAGCCGATCGCCATGATCTTGCCCGCGCGGACCAGGTCCGACAGCACCGACAGGGTTTCGTCCAGGTCGGTGTGGTGGTCCGGCCGGTGGACCTGGTAGAGGTCGATGCGGTCGGTGTCCAGCCTGCGCAGGCTGTCCTCGACCGCGCGGGTGATCCACCGGCGGGAACTGCCGCCCTGGTTGGGATCCCCGCCCATCGGGAAGAAACCCTTGGTGGCGAGCACGACCTCGTCGCGCCTGCCCTTGAGCGCCTTGCCGATGATCCGCTCGGACTCCCCTCCGGAGTACATGTCGGCGGTGTCGACCAGGTTGACGCCCGCGTCGAGCGCGTCGTGCACCAGCCGGATCGCGTCGTCGTGGTCGGAGTTGCCCCACTCGCCCAGCATCATCGTGCCGAGCGCGAACTCGCTGACCGAGATGCCGGTGCGGCCGAGAATCCTGCGTTGCATCGGTTTTTCCTCCCTGTGCTCGGTTTCCAGCTTCGCCGGGGCGGTGGCCCGCAGGCAGGGCGGAGTCATCCTGGGTGCGGCACCACCAGGCTGGGAGCACGGAAAAAGGCGCCTCCCCGGCGGGGAGACGCCTTTTCGACCGCCTGGTCAGCTCTGGTTGCGCAGCGAGAACGGCGGCACGGTGCAGCCGATCAGGCTCGCCTCGTCGATCGTCGCCGGCTGGTAGGAACTCCTCGGGAACGACTCCAGCAGCACGTTCGTCGGGTCGTCGATCGGCTCGACGCGGCCGAACAGGAACGCCCACTCGTGCTCGTCGGAACCGAAGTAGGTCACGGTGTCGAACAGCGACTGGAACCGGTTGTAGGCGCGGATCAGCGTCTTGTTCCGCCACACCGTCGGGCAGCCCGCCTGGACCGCGACGACGCCTCCCGGCGACAGCACGGTCTGCAGGCGCTGGAGGAACTCCAGGCCGTAGAGCCGGTTGTGCTGGCCGTCCTGGTCGTCCTCGCGCTCGTCCGGCAGGTCGACCACGACCACGTCGTAGCCCTCCGGTGGCGCCTGGTCGAGGAAGGTCGCGCCGTCGGCGTAATGCAGCCGGATCGGGCCCGCACCGCTTTCCAGGGCGGGCAGCTCGTCCAGCGCGTAGCCGTAGGGCAGGTGCTCGGCGCAGGCCTCGACGCACTCGCGGTCGATGTCGACGTGGTCCACGCGGGTCGCGCCCGCCTGGACCGACATCTGGCTCGCGACTCCCTCGCTGGAACCGATGATGAGCACCCGCTCCACCTTCTCGGCGAGCAGGAACGCGGGCACCATCATCGCCTCGTGGTAGACGAGCTGGGAGAAGTCGGTGCTCTGCCGGTCGTCGTCGCAGAACAGCGAGATCCCCTGGTCGGTGCGGCCGATCACCACGTGCTGGTACTCGGTGTCGCCCTCCCACAGCACCTCGTCGATCCGCCAGAGCCTGCGCATCCCCTCGCCCATCGGCTCCTGGATCCAGCGGTGCCCGTCGAGTTCCATCAACGCGAGGTCCTCCTTGTCAACGTCGGAGCCGGTCACGACGCGGGGAAGTCGTGGCCGCGGTGGATGGTCTGAGTATTCACCGAAGTCGGG
>NZ_BAAAUX010000022.1:11818-75494 GCF_039534165.1 Saccharopolyspora taberi
GCCCGCAGGTGAACACGTCGATGAAGATCGAGCCGTTCTCCGGATACGTGTGCATCGAGGCGTGGGACTCCGACAGCAGCGCCAACACGGTGACCCCCTGCGGTTCGAACCGCTTGGCGATCATCTCGCACACCGTGGCGTGCGACCGGACCAGCGCGCTGTTGAGGGCCTCGCGCAGGAACTGCTCGTCGTCGAGCAGATCCGGATCGACGCCCTCAAGCTCAGCGAGGACGTGCTGGCCGGTGAACAGACCGACCGGCTGCAGGGTCCCGGTGTCAATCGACATCTATCGACCTCCCATCATTTCGCAGATTTCGCCATCGAGAAGAACCCGGTGCGCCCGATCAGGCGCGTTCATCGCCGTCGACGCAGTAGGTGGCCAACGGGGCGATTCCGTTGAAGCACACCGAGGAATAGCTCGCCGTGTAGGCACCGGCGCTGAGCAGGTCCACCCAGTCGCCGCCGCGCAGCGTCAGCGGCAGCTCGTAGACGTTGCGCTGGTAGATCACGTCGTCGCCGTCGCAGGTCGGGCCCGCGAGCACGACCGGGCCGCACGGGTCGCCGTCGCGGGACGTGCGCAGCCGGTAGGTGATCGCCTCGCCCTCGGTTTCGGCCAAACCGTTGTAGCGCCCCACATCCAGGTACACCCAGCGCCGGTCGTCGGCGGCCGACGGCGTCACCAGCACGACCTCGCTGCGCAGCACGCCGGCGTCGGCGACGATCTGGCGCCCGGGCTCGACGAGCAGGTCCGGCCGGTCGGCGCCGAAGTGGCGGTCCAGCGACTGCTCGATCCGGCGCGCGTACTCGGCCAGCGGGGGCGCGGCTTCGGTGTAGGAACCGGGAAGTCCGCCGCCGAGGTTGACCATCCGCAGCGCGATGCCGTGCCCGGCGAGTCCTTCGAACACCTGCCGCGCGGCGCTGATCCCGTGCTCCCAGGCTGCCGGGTCCAGCTGCTGCGATCCAATGTGGAACGACACGCCGTAGGGGTCGAGCCCGAGCTCGCGGGCCTGCCGCAGCAGCCGGACGGCGGTTTCGGGCGGGCAGCCGAACTTGCGGCCGAACGGGGTGCGGGAACCCTTGTTGTCGACCAGGATCCGGCAGAACACCTGTGCGCCCGGCGCCACCTCGGCGATGTTGACCAGGTCCGGTTCGCTGTCGGTGACGAACAGCCGCACGCCGCGCTCGTAGGCGTGGGCGATGTCGCGCCGCTTCTTGATGGTGTTGCCGTAGGAGATCCGCTCCGGGCCGGCGCCCTGCGCCAGGCACAGGTCGATCTCGCCCGGGCTGGCGACGTCGAACGAGGCTCCGAGCGCGGCCAGCGCGCCGACCACCTCGGGGGCGGGATTGGCCTTGACCGCGTAGCAGATCCGGGCGTCCGGCAGAGCCGACCGCAGCGCTCCGTGGTTGCGGCGCACCACCGCCAGGTCCACGACCAGGCAGGGGGTCTCCGTGCTGTCCAGAAACTCACGAACCCGTTGGGGTACAACGGATTCGGCGGCGCCGCTGGGGCGGTCCGTCACATCGGCGGTGGCGGACGGATCGGTCAATCCGGATACCTCCGTCTCGGGGTCGCGGGGAGTGGCGCGAACGGTCCCCGTGGCGTTCGCCGACCCAGCACGGTACCTCGCGCGGAAGCGGATTTCGAACCGCTCACCACCGTTGCCCCGGGCTTGTGATGACACCCACGGCCGGACGCGGTCAGTCCGCTCCGCGGTCGAGTTCCAGCGCGAGGAAGAAATCCACCCGGGACGCGAAATCCCCGAGGTCGCGGCCGGTTATCTCCTCGATCCGCCGGATCCGGTAACGCAATGTGTTCACGTGCACGTGGAGTTGTTTGGCACACCGCGACCACGACCCCGAGGTCTCCAGGAAGACGCGGAGGGTGCGGACCAGATCGGACTGGTGCACGCGGTCGTAGTCGGCCAGCCGGGACAGCAGCCGGTCGCGGTAGGACCGCCGCAGCTCGTCCGGTGCCGACGCCAGCAGCACCTCGTGCGAGGCGAGCTCCGCGCCGGTGGCCAGCCCGGCGCGACCGCGCCGCTGCTCGGCGAGCCGCCGGGCGTAGCCTGCCTCCTCCAGCGCGCCGCGCAGGCCGGCGACGGCGGAGACGTCGCTGAGACCGACGGTCAGCGACCGCTCCGGCAACCACGGCTCCACCCGCGCGAGGATCCGGCGCAGCTGCTCCTCCAGCGCCAGCAGGTGGCTCTCGTCGTCGACGAACACCGCGGAGGCGCCGTCGCGCAGCGGCGCGGACACCGACGCGAGGCCGGTCGCGGCGGCGATCTCGCGCAGCAGCGTCGTCGAGGCGGCGCGGTCGCCCGCCTGGAGCGCGACCGCGCGCAGCGGCTCGCCGGGCGGGAGACCGACCGTCTCCAGCCGCACCGCGACCTCCGCGGGAGTCAGGGCGCCGTCGAGCAGCCGTCCCAGGGCGGACTCGACCGAGCGGCCCGCGATCTGGCGGGCCTCGTCGACCCGGGCGCGCAACAGCGCCACGACCGTGCCCAGGTCGGCGGCCAGGGCCTCCTCCTCCCCGCTCCACTCCTCGCCCGCGCCGCGCACGGCCACGAACCAGCGGGCCGCCGCGGGCTCGGTGTCGGACTCGACCGGGCACAGCACGTACGAGCGCTCGTGGAGGTGGACGGTCCGCGGCAGGCGGTCGGCGTGCCCGACCAGCTCGTCGAGGTCGTCTTCGGGGAGGTCGGCGGTGCCGCCCACGACCCACCCGGTCCGCGAGAGCACCCAGCAGTCGGCGCCGAACTCGCGGGCGGCCATCCGCAGCACCCGCTCCAGGTCCGCGCCCGCGGCGACGGCCGACACCAGCTCCCGGCGGGGCGCGGCGCCGCGCCGCTGCACCCGCTCGGCGAGCGTGTTGAAGCTGACCGCCAGCGGCACCTCGAACGCCGGGACGCCGTGCCGCGCGCACGCCTCGACCAGGTCCGGCGGCGCGCTGCCGAGCCGGGCGGTCCCGGTCGCCAGGCCCGCCACCCCGGCGTCGGCCAGCGCCGAGACGAACCGCTCGGAGTCCTCCGGGCCGCCGTGCCAGACCAGGCCGCTCAGCACCAGCTCGCCGCCGCCCAGGTAGCGGCGGGGGTCGAGCAGGTCGGTGATGTAGACGCCGCGGACCGGCCGGTCCAGCAACTCCTCACCCGTGAGCAGCACCAGGCCCAGCTCCGGGTCGGCGAGGAGATCGCGTAGCAGCACCCGCGCACCCTAGTTTCTCCGGACTCCTGCCGGGTAAGCGGTGGCTGCCGCCATCGCTTGAGCGGTCACCCGACGGTGCCAATCCCGAGCTCACGCTCCGGAAACACGTTTGTAGGAACATACCAACCGCCCGCGCGGCGGGCCCGGGTTTTTCGGTTCTTCCACCGCTAGTCACCGCCCAGGCGGTGGATGTGTACTGACTCACACCTTTGGACGGCCGTGACAGGGAGTACAACCGTGGATTTCGTCCGCCCGGCCTCTTGGCGGGAGGCACTCGACGCCAAGGCCACCCACCCCGACGCGACGCCGATCGCCGGCGGGACCGACGTCATGGTCGAGATCAACTTCGACCACCGGCGTCCCAGCACGCTGCTGGACCTCACCCGCGTCGACGAGCTCGCGGGCTGGTCGGAGCAGGACGGCAGGCTGCGCATCGGCGCCGCCCTGCCCTACACCCGGCTGATCAACGAGCTCGGGGACCGGGTGCCCGGCCTGGCCATCGCGTCCCGGACGGTCGGTTCGCCGCAGATCCGCAACCGCGGCACGCTCGGCGGCAACCTCGGTGCCGCCTCGCCCGCAGGCGACGGGCACCCGCCGCTGCTGGCCTCGGACGCCGAGATCGAGGTCCAGTCGGTGCGCGGCACCCGGATGCTGCCCGCGGCCGAGTTCTTCACCGGCGTCAAGCGCAACGCGCTGGAGCCGGACGAGCTGATCGCCGCGGTGCACATCGCACCGGCCACCGGCGCCCAGCAGTTCTCCAAGATCGGCACCCGCAACGCGATGGTCATCGCGGTCTGCAACTTCGCCATCGCGCTGCACCCCGAGCAGCGCCGGGTGGGCACCGGGCTCGGTTCGGCGGCCCCGACACCCCGCCGGGCCCTGGCCGCCGAGGAGTTCATCAACGGCGAGCTCGCCGACCTGTGGGAGGCGCCCAAGCCGCTGGCCGACTCGGTGGTGCAGCGCTTCGGCGACCTGGTCCGGGAGGCGGCCTCGCCGATCGACGACGTGCGGGGCACCGCCGACTACCGCAGGCACGCGCTCGCGGTGATGGCCCGCAGGACTTTGCAATGGGTCTGGAAGGACCACTGTTCCGGGAGGCAAGCATGCGCCTGAAGTTCACCGTCAACGGCCGGCCGCAGGAGGCCGACGACGTGTGGGAGGGCGAGAGCCTGCTCTACGTCCTGCGCGAGCGGCTGGGCCTGCCGGGTTCGAAGAACGCCTGCGAGCAGGGCGAATGCGGTTCCTGCACGGTCTACCTCGACGGCGTCCCGGCCTGCGCGTGCCTGGTCGCGGCCGGGCAGGCGCAGGACCGCGAGGTCGGCACGGTCGAGGGGATGCACGAAGGCGAACAACTCGACCCCGTCCAACAGGCGTTCATCGACGCCGGCGCCGTGCAGTGCGGCTTCTGCACGCCGGGCCTGCTGGTGCAGACCCAGGACCTGATCAACCGCAGGCCGAACCCGTCCGACGCGGAGATCCGGGAGTCGCTGGCGGGCAACCTGTGCCGCTGCACCGGCTACGAGAAGATCATGGACGCGGTCCGGCTCGCCGCGGAGCGGAAGGCCCAGCGGGCATGAGCCGGGTGGTCATCGAAGGTGGCGCGGTCGTCGCGATGGACGACAGCGGTACCGAGCACGCCGAGGGGCACATCGTCGTTGAAGGCGACCGCGTCTTGTCGGTCGGCCCCGGCCGCGCGCCCGAGCAGGACGTGCCGGTGCGGCACGTCGACGCGAGCGGCTGCGTGGTCACCCCGGGACTGGTCAACACCCACCACCACCTCTACCAGTGGGCCACGCGCGGATACGCCGTCGACTCCGACCTGTTCGGCTGGCTGACCGCGCTGTACCCGGTGTGGGCGGGGATCGACGAGGAGATCACGCACGCCGCGGCGTCCTCGGGCCTGGCGTGGATGGCGCTGTCCGGCTGCACGACCGCGGCCGACCACCACTACGTCTTCCCGCGCGGTGGCGGTGACGTCTTCGGCGCCGTCGTCTCCGGCGCGGAGCGGGTCGGCGTGCGGCTGCACGCGGTCCGCGGGTCGATGGACCGCGGCCGGTCGCAGGGCGGGCTGCCGCCGGACTCGGTGGTCGAGGACCTCGACGCCGCGCTCGCGGGCACCGAGGAGGCCATCGACCGGTTCCACGACCCGGCGCCGGAGTCGCGGGTGCGGGTCGCGGTCGGCCCGTGCTCGCCGTTCTCGGTCAGCAGCGAGCTGATGCGCCAGGCCGCCGAGCTGGCCCGCAGGCGCGGGGTCCGGCTGCACACGCACCTGGCCGAGACCGTGGACGAGGAAGAGCAGTGCCGGGCCGAGTTCGGCCGCACCCCGGCCGAGTACGCCGAGGACCTGGGCTGGCTCGGCGACGACGTGTGGCTGGCGCACACGATCCACCTGTCGGACAAGGCGATCGCCCGCTTCGGCGAGACCGGCACCGGCGCGGCGCACTGCCCCAGCTCCAACGGGCGGGTCGGGGCCGGGGTCGCGCCGGTCCGGCCGCTGCTGGACGCGCGGGTCCCGGTCGGGCTCGGCGTCGACGGCGTCGCGTCCAACGAGGCGGGCGGCCTCGGGCACGAGATGCGGCAGGCGCTGCTGACCGCCCGCGCGAAGTACGGGCCGGAGGCGCTGTCGGTGCGGGACGCGCTGTGGATGGCCACCCGCGGCGGCGCGCGGTGCCTGGGCCGCGACCGCGAGCTGGGCTCGCTGGAGGCGGGCAAGCTCGCCGACATCGCGGTGTGGCGGATCGACGGCCTGGGGCACGCGGGCATCGAGGACCCGGTCGCCGCCCTGGTGCTGGGACCGCTGCCGAAGCTGGAGCGGCTGCTGTGCGGCGGCGAAGCCGTCGTCCACGACGGCCACCTGACCAGGACTTTCGAGTCGGACCTCACGCACGAACTTCGACGGGCCAGCGCCCGCATCAAGGAGGTTGCCCGATGAGCAGGAAGGCTCCCGCTCACAGCCCGCAGGACCTCAACGACGCCATCGCCGGTGGCATCGGCGAGTCCCCGCTGCGCCCCGACGGCGCGCTGAAGGTGCGCGGCGAGTACGCCTACGCGTCGGACCTGTGGGCCGAGAACATGCTGTGGGGCGCGACCCTGCGCAGCCCGCACCCGCACGCCCGGATCCGGTCGATCAACGTGGGGCCCGCGCTGAAGGCGTCCGGCGTGTTCGCCGTGCTCACCCACGAGGACGTGCCGGGCGAGAACCTCTACGGCCTCAAGCACGCCGACCAGCCCGCGCTGGCCGAGGACGTGGTGCGCTACAAGGGCGAGGCGGTGGCGCTGCTTGCCGCCGACCACCCGGAGACCGCGCGCCGCGCGCTGGAGCTGATCGAGGTCGACTACGAGGTCCTGGAACCGGTCACCGACCCGCAGGCCGCCGCGCACGACGAATCGCTGCCCAAGCTGCACGCCGGGGGCAACGTGGTGCGGCACCAGAAGATCATCAAGGGCGACCCGGAGGCGAAGGCCGACGTGGTGGTCTCCGGCACCTACACCGTCGGCATGCAGGACCAGGCGTTCCTCGGTCCGGAGTCGGGCCTGGCGATCCCCGCCGAGGACGGCGGCGTCGACCTGTACCTGGCGACCCAGGACCTGCACTCCGACCTGCGGCAGACCGCGCGGGTGCTGGGGCTTGCGCCGGAGAAGGTCCGGATGACGATGTCCGGAGTCGGCGGCGCCTTCGGCGGTCGCGAGGACCTGTCCATCCAGGTCCACGTGTGCATGCTCGCGCTGCACACCCGCAGGCCGGTGAAGATGGTCTACAACCGCGAGGAGTCCTTCTACGGCCACGTGCACCGGCACCCGGCCAAGATGTACTACGAGCACGGCGCGACCCGCGACGGCAAGCTGGTCTACGTCAAGGCGCGGCAGTACTTCGACGGCGGTGCCTACGCCTCCAAGACCCCGGTCGTGGTCGGCAACGCCACCACCCTCGGCGCCGGGCCGTACGTGGTGCCCAATGTGGACATCGAAGGCTGGGGCCTCTACACGAACAACCCGCCGTGCGGCGCGATGCGCGGACTCGGCGCGGTGCAGCCGACCTTCGCCTACGAGTCCCAAATGGACAAACTGGCCGACGCGCTCGGGATGGACCCGGTCGACCTGCGGATCAGGAACGCCATCAGCCAGGGCGAGACCATCCCCACCGGCCAGGTGCTGGACTACCCGGCGCCGGTGGCCGAACTGCTGGAGCGCCTGCGGAACATCCCGCTGCCACCGGAGAACCGGACCGATCCGGTCGACATCCGGGACATGCCGGGCGGGGCGTCCAACACCACGCACGGCGAGGGAGTCAAGCGCGGCATCGGATACGGCGTGACGATCAAGAACATCTGCTACGCCGAGGGCGCGGACGACTTCTCCACCGCGCGGGTGCGGTTGCAGGTCGTCGGCGGCGAGCCGATGGCGATGGTGCACACCGCCGCCGCCGAGGTCGGGCAGGGCCTGGTGACGGTGCAGCAGCAGATCGCGCGGACCGAGCTCGGCGTCGAGCGGGTCAACATCCACCCGAACGACACCAGCGTCGGGCCCGCGGGCTCCAGCTCGGCGTCCCGGCAGACCTACGTCACCGGCGGTGCGGTCAAGACCGCCTGCGAGGCAGTCCGCGACGTGCTTTTCCAGCGGGTCGTCGAGCAGTACCAGGAGAACGTGGCGCAGCTGTCGCTCAACGGCGGCAAGGTCGTCTCGGCGGTGAACGGGGTGCTCGCCGACATCGCCGACGTGCTCGGCGACGACGTCATCGAGGAGACCCGGGAGTACCACCACCGGCAGACCTTCCCGATGGACGAAACGGGCCAGAGCCCGCAGGTCCAGGTCCAGCACGCGTTCTCCGCGCACCGCGCGGTGGTCGACGTCGACACCGAGCTGGGCCTGGTCAAGGTCGTGCAGCTGGACGTGTCCCAGGACGTCGGCAAGGCGGTCAACCCGGACGCGCTGGTCGGCCAGATCCAGGGCGGTTCGGCCCAGGGCCTCGGGCTGGCGGTGATGGAGGAGATCAAGGTCGACGCGGGCAACATCCGGAACCCGTCGTTCACCGACTACCTGATCCCCACCATCCTCGACATGCCGCCGATGACCGTCGACGTGATCGAGCGCGGCGACCCGAACGCGCCCTACGGCGTCCGCGGGGCGGGCGAACCGCCGACCATCTCGACCACTCCCGCCGTGGTGGCGGCGATCCGCGCGGCCACCGGGAAGGAACTCCCGCACACGCCGGTCGCACCCGAGCACATCGTCTGAACTCAGCAACACCGGAACCAGGAGTTGGAAAAAATGACAGTGGACGTCCAGGTCGGGGCCGAATCCGACTGGATGGCCAAGGCCATCGAGTTAGCCACCAGCAGCGTCGCCAACGGCGGCGGGCCGTTCGGCGCGGTGATCGTCAAGGACGGCGAGATCGTGGCCACCGGCAACAACCAGGTGACCAGCAACCTCGACCCCACCGCGCACGCGGAGGTCACCGCGATCCGCAACGCCTGCCGGGAGCTCGGCACGTTCAAGCTCGACGGCTGCGTGCTGGTGACCTCGTGCGAGCCGTGCCCGATGTGCATGGCCTCCGCGCTGTGGGCGCGGATGGACGGCGTCCTCTACGCCGCCGACCGCGATGACGCGGCCGTCGCCGGGTTCGACGACCGCGCCTTCTACGAGCTGTTCAGCAACCCCGAGTCCGAGTGGCCGACCCCGGTCCGCCGCGTCGAGATGTCCAACCGCAACGAGGCCTTCGACGCCTGGCGGAACAAGACCGACCGAATCGACTACTGACCCGACGACGCACGTGGCATCGCCGAGACGACCGGGTCGAGGCGATGCCCTGCGGGCGGATCCGCGGCACTCCTATTCCGGGTGAACCGATCCGCCCGACGGCCGAGGCACAACCTTCCAACCGGCCGTTTTCCCTTTCACATTCGCTAAACGCCCCTCCAAAGAATCGGCGGCGGGCTTCCGCCTGCGCGCAAAAGCGCCGCCGAGGAGCAGTCCGGGTGATTTCGAGATCACGCGGGGGCGCCCACCGGCATGGGAGGACTCATGACCCAGCAGTTGAACGAGGAAAGACCCGCTCCGGTCGCGAGATCGCCGATCGACCGCTTCTTCCGGATCACCGAGCGCGGCTCCACGCTGTCCCGCGAGTTCCGCGGCGGCCTGACCACCTTCGTCGCGATGGCCTACATCGTGATGCTCAACCCGCTGATCCTCGGTTCCTCCGAGGACGCCACCGGCGTGGCGCTGACCAGCGAGCAGCTGACCACCGCGACCGCGGTCACCGCGGGCGTGATGACGATCCTGATGGGGATGGTCGGCAACGCGCCGCTGGCGCTGGCCGCCGGGCTCGGCGTGAACGCCGTGGTCGCGTTCACCATCGCGCCGTCGATGACCTGGGCGCAGGCGTTCGGCCTGGTCGTGCTGGAAGGCGTGCTGATCATCGTGCTCGCGGTCAGCGGGGTGCGGGAGAGGATCATCAACGCCATCCCGGCGCCGCTCAAGATCGCGCTGACCGTCGGCATCGGCCTCTACATCGCGCTGATCGGCCTGGTCAGCGCCGGGTTCGTCACCCGCAAACCGGACGCGGCCAACACCACGGTGCCGGTGCAGATGGGCGAGGGCGGTCATCTGGTCGGGCTGCCGATCGCGGTGTTCGCGTTCAGCCTGCTGCTGATGATCGTGCTGATGGCGCGGCGCGTCCCCGGCGCGATCCTGATCGCGATCGGCGCGAGCACGGTGCTCGCGATCGTGCTGAACGCGGTGTTCGACGTGCCCGCCGACGCCTGGGGCACGATCGCTCCGGAGATGCCCGCGAGCCTGGTCGCCACCCCGGACTTCAGCCTTTTCGGCCAGGTCGACCTGTTCGGCGGGTTCGCATCGGCGGGCGGCATCGCGGCGACGGTCTTCCTGTTCACGCTGGTGCTGTCCGGGTTCTTCGACGCGATGGGCACCATCACCAGCGTCGGGTCCGAGGCGGGCCTGGCCCGCGACGGCAAGATCGAGGGCATGGGCCGCATCCTCGCCGTCGACGGCGTCGCCGCCGCCGCGGGCGGGCTGGCCGGCTCGTCGCCGAACACCGTGTTCCTGGAGTCGGCCACCGGTGTCGCCGAGGGCGCCCGCACCGGCCTGGCCAGCGTCTTCTCCGGCGCGCTGTTCTGCCTGACGCTGCTGTTCACGCCGCTGGCCGCGGTGGTCCCGGCGCAGGCCGCGGCCCCGGCGCTGGTCGTCGTGGGCGGGATGATGATGGGCCAGGCCAGGCACATCCCGTGGAACGACAGCGACTTCGTCATCCCGGCGTTCCTGACGATCGCGCTGATCCCGTTCACCTACATGATCACCAACGGAATCGGCGCGGGTCTGATCGCGTTCACCGTCATCAAGCTCGCCAGGGGCAAGGCGAACGAGATCGGCTGGCTGGTCGGAATCCTGTCGGTCGTGTTCGCCCTGTACTTCGGCGTGGAAGGAATAGAAGCCCTACTCGGGGGCTGACCGACAGGGAGAGCACCATGCGTGACATCGCCGAGCAGTTGCTCGAATGGGCCGGAGCGGGTGAGCGCTTCGCGATCGCCTCGGTCGTCGGGGTGCGGGGCAGCGCGCCCCGCGGGCCCGGCGCGGCCATGGCGGTGAAAGCGGATGGTGCCGTCCTGGGCAGCCTCTCCGGAGGGTGCATCGAGGGGTCGGTGCACGAGGCGGCGCTGGAGGCGCTGCGCACCGACCAGCCGAGCCGGCACGACTACGACTACGACCCGGACGACCCGTTCGCGGTCGGTCTGACCTGCGGCGGGGAGATCGACGTGCACATCCAGCCCGTCGATCCCCGCCGCGACGCGGCGCTGGTGTCCGCGCTGCGGGCCACCGTCCGCGGCGAACCGGTGGCGCTGGCCCGGGCGCTCGCCACCGGCGCGGCGGTCGCGGTGTGGCCGGACCGGGTGGAGGGCTCCACCGTCGACCCCGAGCTCGACGACCGGATCGCGGTCGAGGCCAGGGGCATGCTGGCGCAGGACGTCACCGGGCTGCGCGCGCTCTGCGGCGACGATGCGGTGTTCGTCGAGTCGTGGGCGACTCCGCCGCGCATGCTGGTGTTCGGCGCCATCGACTACGCGGCGGCGCTGGCCCGCCAGGGCAAGTTCCTCGGCTACCACGTCACCGTCTGCGACGCCCGCGCCGTGTTCGCCACCGCGGCCCGCTTCCCGGACGCCGACGAGGTGGTCGTCCGGTGGCCGCACCAGTACCTCGCCGAGTGCGATGTGGACGAGCGGACGGTGATCTGCGTGCTGACCCACGACGCGAAGTTCGACGTCCCGGTGCTGGAACGCGCCCTGCGCGGCAACGCGGGCTACGTCGGTGCGCTCGGCTCCCGCCGCACCCACGCCGACCGGCTGCGCAGGCTCCGCGAGGCGGGGCTCACCGACGCCGAGCTGGACCGGCTGCACTCCCCCATCGGGCTCGACCTGCGGGCGAGCACGCCGGAGGAGACGGCGGTGTCGATCGCGGCGGAGATCATCGCCACCCGCACCCGGGGCAGCGGCCGCTCGCTGACCCGCACCGACGGCCCAATCCACGCCCATGCCTGAGCGCGTGGCCGGAGTCGTGCTCGCCGCCGGCGCGGGCCGCCGGTTCGGAATGCCCAAGGCCCTCGTCGACTACCACGGGACGCTGCTGGTCGACCGCGCCGCGCGGGTGCTCGCCGAGGGCGGGTGCTCCCCGGTCGTGGTCGTGCTCGGCGCCGCGGCCGACCAGGTGCTCGACCGGGCCGAGCTGTCCGGGGTGACCGTCGTGGTCAACCCGGACTGGCCCACCGGCATGGGTTCGTCCCTGCGCGCGGCGCTGGAAGCGCTGGGGCGCACGACCGATGCCGACACCGTCTCCGCAGCGCTGATCACGCCGGTCGACATGCCGGGAATCGGCCCGTCAGCGGTGCGGCGCGTCGCCGCCAACGCGAGTCACGCCCGTCTCGCGGCGGCGACGCACCAAGGGCGCCGGAGCCACCCCGTGCTCCTCGGCCGCGACCACTGGCGCGGCGCGGCCGAGGCAGCGACCGGTGACTCCGGCGCCCGCCACTACCTGCGCGAGCACGAAGTGGCCCTGGTGACCTGCGACGACATCTCCGAGGGCTTCGACATCGACCGCCCGGAGGACCTGCCGGGCTGACCCGCGGCCACCAAGCCCGGACGATGATCGACCGTTCCCGGCACGTACAGTCGGTGGCCCACGCGTGCAGTGACCGCGGCTTTGCCCGGACCGACAGCACGGGCCCGTCGGGTGCACCCGTGCTGCCGGGTCCGGGCCGCGCGGTCGCGCGACCGCCGAGCAAGCCGGACCCGGAGGCCGCCGGGTGCGGGTGTCCCGCAGGACCCAGGAGACACCATGGCAACAGGACACATCACCGCCAACTACGTGCCGGACGGCGACGACTGGTCGGTCACCGTCAGCAACGGCAACGAGCGCAGGACCGCCAACGCGCCCGGCCTGATCGCCGCCAGGGACAAGGCCGACCAGCTGATCGAACAGCTCGCGCCGAGCCCGCACGGCCGCGTCGTGATCCACCTGCTCGACGGCGACGGGTTCGCCTTCAGCACCGCCTACCTGCAGGCCAGGCACGGCCTGTCGGACGAGGCCACCCGGCAGGCCGCGGCGGCCGCCGACGGCTCGTCCCGCCGCTCCCGCAGCCGCTCAGCACTGTGAGTGATACCGGAAAACACGCCCAAACCGGGTTCGGTCTCTAGGATGACTGCGTGAACGCGCCGACGAGCAGTGCCCCAGACGAGAAGCGGACGGTGTCCAGGCACCCCGGCTCCGGCAGGGGCAGGCCGCGCGACGCCAGCCGCGACGCGGCGCTGCGCGAAGCGGCCATGGAAGTGCTGGCCCAGGTCGGCTACCGCGCCCTGACCATGGACGCCGTCGCCGCGCAGGCGCGCGCCGGCAAGGCCACCATCTACCGGCGCTGGGAGTCCAAGCTCGACCTGGTCATCGACACCTGCAACCAGCTCGTGCAGCGCAACATCCCCGAACCCGACCACGGTTCGGTCGAGCGGGACCTCGGCGAGTTCCTCACCGCGTTCGCGACCTTCCTCACCGGGCCGGTCGGCAAGGCCGCGCAGGCCCTGGTCGGCGAGCTGCCGCACGAACCGGAACTGGCGGCGGCGTTCCGCGAGTCGTTCCTGCTGCCCCAGCGCGACGTGCTGCGGCGCATCATCGAGCGCGGGATCAGCCGCGGTGAGATCCGCCCGGACGCCCCGGTCGACACGGTCGTCGAACTCGCCGGAGCCGGGCTGATGTACCGGCTGATGCTGGTCGACGACCCGCTGGACGCGCGGTTCGTCAACCGCATCCTGCGGGAGGCGCTGCTCCCGCTGCTGAAGAACCCGTGAGCCCTCGGCGGACTCACGGGCCCTGCGCACCGCGTCAGCGGAAGATCTTGCGCACCACGACGATCGCGACCAGCGCGCCCACGCCGATCAACGCGTAGCGCACCCGCGGGTCGTTCAGCTTCTCCCGCGCGGTGGCCTTGCCGGACTCCACGAACCGCTTCGGGTTCGCCTTGACGCTCAACTCGTCCAATGTGGCTGCCAGCGCGTCGCGCGCCTGCTCGATGTCGCGCTGGATGGCATCGGGATCACGTGCCACGTGTCCTCCTCGTATTCACCGGCTGATGACACGGTAGATCACCCAGGCGAAGCCTTCCCACCGGCGGTTCGCAGTGTCGCAGGCCGCACACCCGTCGGCGAGCCCGAACTCTGACGATAGGCTGTCACCCAGCGCGGGGGCCGTAGCCCAATTGGCAGAGGCACTAGGTTTAGGTCCTAGCCAGTGTGGGTTCGAGTCCCACCGGCCCCACGAGGCGGCGGATGCTGCTCACCGCAGCTGCGGTTTCGCCGTTGCCCGGCTTGTTGGTTGCGGGGGCCGAGCCCCCGCAGGCCCCCACGGTGCGGTGGCTGGTTTTCGACGGCTCCTCGCGTTGGGTGCCGTTCCCGGCCTGCTCCCGGACCAGCGGTCACGGCAGTACCGACTGCTCCTGAAGCCGACTTCAGCGTCCACAGCGGACACCCCTCAGGAGCGCGCTGTCCGGGCCCGCCGGTTGGCATGCCTGCGGGCGGCGAAGCCGTGCGCCTCGGCCAGCAGCCCGCGAACGGCGTCGAGAGTCGCTTCGCCCGGGTTCACCACGCACACCCAGTGCTGGGAGGCGTACATCGGGTGCGGCATCAGTCGATCCCGCACCGCGTGGTCGAATCCCGTTTCCAGCACGCCTTTCTCGTCGCGAACCGCGGGCGGGGCGCCGAACAGCGAGGTGTAGGTGGCTTTCGTCAGGCCAATGTTGAGGCGGTAGGCACCCGGGGGGTCCAGGTCGGAGACGGTGTCGTAGTTGTCGCCGGTCACGATCGTGGCGAACGGGAACTGGCGCTCCGGTGGGAGATCGCGGTCCGGGTCATAGAGGAAGAACAGGTCGCCGGAGCTTTCCAGGACGTTGATTCCGTCGAAGGTTTCGCGGATGTGGTGGTTCATCTCGTCGGCGTTCACGCCACGAGCCCCTTCCATGCGGGAGAACAAGACCCTTCAAGTGTCTCATTGAAGTCCTTTTTGAGACTTCTGACGGAAATTGCTTGAGCTTTCCGTCTGAAGATTCAAATTGGACCTCAAACCGGGCGGAACCTGTCGGCGGTGTCTGCGATCGTGCGTCGCATGACGCAGATGTGGGCGGACGCGAACCGGGCCGATCCGCCCGGAGTCGCGGGCGAGCGCGAGACGCTGACCGCGTTCCTCGACTGGCACCGGGAGACGCTGGCGGTCAAATGCGCGGACCTGACCGCCGAGCAGCTCAACGAGCGCGCGGTCCCGCCATCCGGCCTGTCCCTGCACGGACTGGTCCGGCACCTCGCGGGCGTGGAGCGCTGGTGGTTGCGGATCCAGTTCGCCGGCGAGCAGCTGCCGCTGCTGCACTACTCCGACGACGACCCGGAGCAGGACTTCGAGCGGCTGGACGGCGACTTCGCCGAGGCGCTGGACACCTGGCGGCGGGAGTGCGACCGATCGCGGGAGATCGTCGCAGGCGCCGCCTCCCTGGACGAGACCGGAATCCGCCGGTCAACCGGCGAACCGGTCACCCTGCGCTGGGTGCTCCTGCACCTGCTCGCCGAGTACGCCCGGCACAACGGCCACGTCGACCTGCTGCGCGAGCGCCTCGACGGCGGCGTCGGCCGCTAGCGCAGCAGCCGACCACCGCGCTTGAGCACCCGGCCCGCGACGAGCACCGTGTCGACGTTGCCGGGATGCGCTGCTCCCGGATCCGGCGCAGGTCCGGCGGATGCGGCTCGGTGCTGGCCGCCAGCCAGCGGTCCGGGTCCGCGCAACTCCACGCCCGGCAACCTATGAGTTCGCGCGCGGGCGAAGTCAACGCGCTCGTCAGCTCTCGAAGAGCCTGCGCAGCACCGGTCGCGCCACTTCCTCCGGATCGCCGCGCTCGGAGATGGCGCCGGTGAGCCAGAGCCCGGCGAAGCCGTGCACCAGCGACCACGCGGCGAGCGCGGTGGTCTCCTCGTCCGGGCGGCTCCCCTGCTGGGAGCGGACGCCGGTGACGAGCAGGGCGTCGGCGCGTTCGCGGGCGGCCACCACCGCGGGGTCGTCGGACCGGTAGAGGCCGGGCTGGAACATGACCTCGAAGTGCGCGCGGTGGTTGATGGCGAACCGCAGGTAGGCGATGCCGACCTCGACGAAGTCGTCGCCCTCGGCCTCCAGGGCATCGCTGAGCAGCGTGTACCCCTCGGCCGCCAGCGCGCTCAGCAGTCCTTTCTTGTCACCGAAGTGGTGCGCGGGCGCGGCGTGCGAGACACCCGCGCGGCGGGCCAGCTCGCGCAGGCTCCAGCCGGAGGGGCCGAATTCGGTGATCGCTTCGGCGGCGGCGTCGAGGATCGCGCGCCGCAGGTCGCCGTGGTGGTAGCTGATGGCGTTCACTCCTTCCACGACCGGGAATTCCTCATGTCCCGAACACAAAATCTGACATCGGTGTCAGAGTCAAGTTCGTCCTGCTCGCCCCTTTCCCGCCAACCGGACCGGCACTATATTCCGAACAAATTTCACGTCTGGAGTGATCGAGATGCCGGTTCCGCGCTTCCCCGCCGACTTCGTCTGGGGCGTGTCCACCTCGGCGTTCCAGATCGAGGGCGGCACCTCCGAAGGCGGCCGCGGGCGTTCGGTCTGGGACACCTTCACCGCCACCCCCGGCCGCGTCGCGCGCGGGGAGAACGCCGACGTCGCCACCGACCACTACCACCGCTACCCCGAGGACGTCGCGCTGATGTCCGAGCTGGGCGTGGACGCCTACCGGTTCTCGCTGGCCTGGCCGCGCATCCAGCCCGAAGGCCGCGGACCGGCCAATCCCGAGGGCATCGCGTTCTACGACCGCCTGCTCGACGCGCTGTGCGAAGCCGGGATCGAGCCGGTCGCCACGCTGCACCACTGGGACACCCCGCAGGCGCTGGAGGACGACGGCGGCTGGCTGAGCCGGGACACCGCTGAGCGGTTCGCCGACTACGCCGCGATCGCGGGCGAGCGCTTCGCGGACCGGGTGAAGATGTGGATCCCGCTCAACGAACCGATGGTCACCTCGATCTTCGGCTACGGGATCGGCGAGTACGCGCCGGGGAAGGCGCTGCTGCTGGACGCGATTCCGACCGCGCACCACCAACTCCTCGCGCACGGCCGGGCCGTGGCGGCGCTCCGGTCGGCAGGCGCGCGGACGGTCGGCACCGCGAACAACCACAGCCCGGTCCGGGGCGACGACCCGGAACCGGTGGAGTTCCTGGACGCGCTGATCAACCGGCTGTTCGCCGACCCGGTCCTGCTCGGCAGCTATCCCGAGGTGCTGCACGACCGGCTGCCGGACGGCTTCGCCGACGACCTCCCGTCGATCGCCGCGCCGCTGGACTTCTACGGCGTCAACTACTACGAGCCGATGGCGGTCCGGGCACCGCGGTCGCCCGGCCCGCTGCCGTTCGAGCTCAGCCCGCTCGAAGGGTTCCCGATGACCACCAACGGGTCCCCGGTGGTGCCGGACGGCCTGCGCGAGCTGCTGGTCCTGCTGCACGAGCGGTACCCGGACCTGCCGCCGCTGCACATCACCGAGAACGGTTGCAGCTTCGACGGGATCCACGACACCGAACGCATCGAGTTCTTGGACGCCCACCTCGGCGCGGTGCACGAGGCCATGACCACCGGTGTCGACGTGCGCGGCTACTTCGTCTGGTCGCTGCTGGACAACTTCGAGTGGTCCAAGGGCTACGCGCCGCGGTTCGGGCTGGTGCACGTCGACTACGACACGCTCGCGCGCACCCCGAAGGACTCGTTCGCCTGGTACCGCGGCGTCATCGAGCGGTCGGGGTGACCGTTCGGGCCGAGCCCGCGGTGCCGGTGCGCGCCGGCTGGATCTCGTTGCTGTTCCTGGCGAATCTCGGGCTGTGGCTGGCTTTCTACGCGCCGATCCAGGTCCTGCTGCCCCGGCAGGCCGAACTGCTCGCGACCGGGGACAAGGAGCTCGTCTTCGGGGTGGTGACCGGGGTGGGCGCGGCGGTGTCGGTGGTGGCCAACCCGCTGGCGGGCGCGCTTTCGGACCGCACCGGCCGCCGCCACCCGTGGACGCTGGGCGGTGCCGTCGTGGGCGCGGCGGGACTATCGGTGCTCGCCGCGGCGGGCGACGTGGTGACGATGACGGTCGGCTGGTGCGTGGTGCAGGCCGGTCTCAACGCCATGCTGGCGAGCCTGGTCGCGGCGCTCCCCGACCGGGTTCCGGTGGTGCAGCGGGCCCGGGTTGGAGGGTTGGTGGGCATCAGCCAGATGCTCGGCACCGTTGCCGGAACGCTGGTGGTGACGCTGCTGGTGACCGGGCTGGCCGAGGGCTATCTCGCGTGCGCGGCACTGGTCGTGCTCGCGGCGGCCGGGTTCGCGCTGCGGACTCCGGACGCGGTGGTGCCGTCCCGCCGGCGTGGGCGGCTGTGGGTGTCGCCACGGCGGTTCCCCGACTTCGCATGGGGCTGGAGCTGCCACTTCGCGATCAACTTGGGGAACGCGTTCGGCACGCTCTACCTGCTGTTCTTCCTCGGCGACGTCGTGCACCACCCCGATCCCGAGACCGGGCTGCTGGTGCTGATGGGGCTCTACGGCACCGCGCTCACCGTCGGCGGCGTCGTCGCGGGCGTGTTGTCGGACCGCACCGGGCGGCGCAAGCCGCACGTGCTCGTGTCCTGCGCGCTGATGGCGCTCGCCGCGCTGCTGCTGGCCGTTCGGCCGACGTGGGGCTCGGCGCTTTGCGCCGCTCCGCTGCTGGGCCTGGGCTTCGGGATCTACTGGGCCGTGGCGCTCGCCCTGCTGACGCAGGTGCTGCCCGCCGCCGACGACCGGGCGAAGGACCTCGGGGTGCTCAACATCGCCAACTCGCTACCGCAGGTCGTGGCCCCTCTGCTCGCCACGCCGATCTTGGGCGCTTTCGGCGGGTATTCCGGGTTGTTCGTCGCTTCCGCCGGGGCGACGTTGTTGGGCGGGGTTTTCGTGAGCCGGGTGCGCGGGGTGGGGTGAGCCCCGTCCTCAGTCGTCCAGCTCCAGCACCGAAAGCACGTTGCCCGCCGGGTCCTTGAACCACGCGATCAGCGGGCCGCCGCCGCGGAAGATCCCCTTGTCGTCAACGCCGAATCCCGCGTAGCGCTCGAAGGTGACGCCGCGCGCCGTCAGGTCGTCGACCGCCTTCTCGATGTCGTCGACCGGGAAGTTCAGGATCGTGAACGACGCGGGGACGTGCTGGTCTCCCTTCGGGTAGACGAGGGTGGGCCGGTCGCCCGCGATGTGCAGGGTCAGCATCCCGTGCTCCTCCGTGACCCGGAGGCCGAGGACCTGGCCGTAGAACTCCTTCGCCTTCGGGATGTCGTCCACGGAGAAACCGCTGAACGCCTTGGTGTCGGTAAGCATGGTCATCCCTCCCGCCGCTTCGTTCGCCGCAAACCCATCGTACTTGCTTTTTACAACTTCGCTCCCCAAGGCGCACCGAGGTTAGAATCAAGCACATGGGGACCCGCACCTACGGGCAGTTCTGCGGCCTGGCGCACGCGCTCGAGATCGTCGGCGAGCGCTGGGCGCTCCTGCTGGTCCGCGACCTCGCCGTGGGGCCGAAGCGGTTCACCGACCTGCGCCGCGGGCTGCCGCGGATCCCGACCAACGTCCTGTCGACCCGGCTGAAGGAGCTCGAACACGCCGGTGTGGTCCAGCGGCGCATCCTGCCCCGCCCGGCCGCGGCCGTGGTCTACGAGCTCACCGAGTACGGGCGCGATCTCGAAGACGTCGTGCTGCGGCTCGGCCACTGGGGTGCGCGTTCGCTCGGCGAGGCCCGTCCGGACGACATCGTCACCACCGACTCGATGGTCATGGCGCTGCGGGCCACCTTCCGGCCGGAGGCCGCGCGCGGCGCGCACGTCGGCTTCGAGCTGCGGATGGGCGAGATCGTCGTGCACGCCCGCGTCGACGACGGCGAGCTGGCGGCCGGTGCCGGCGAGCTGCCCGGCGCCGATCTGGTCGTCGAGGCCGGTCCCCGGCTGCGCTCCCTGCTCTCCGGCGAGATCACCGCCCGGACCGCGCTGGCCGAGGGCAGCGTGCGGATCTCCGGCGACAGCGCGCTGCTCGACCGCTTCACCGAGCTGTTCCGCATCTCCCGGCCGGTCGGGTCCACGTGAATTCCCTTCGGGCGTAATCCGATCGTTTGCACCCGATCGTCACCACGCGGTCACCCGACCGGCGTCGCCGCACGCTCGCGGTCACCCCTCTCAGTCGTCGCGGGCCACCCGCGGAGTCGCGTGGCCCGCTCATCCGGCACATCATGTTCCGCGGACGTTTTTTCCAGCGTTCCCATGCCGAACCCGCGTCTGAAGGGGCGGCGCCGTCCTCTGTGGTCGTTGTTCTCAGGCATCAATGCGCATCGGGAGGCATCGGTGGCAGTTCTGTGCAGACCGGAGATCGCGGTTCCGGAAAACGTGATCACGGTCGAGGAAACCCTCGACCTGGCGCGCACGTTCCACGCCGACCACCCGCAGCTCCCGCTGGTGCTGCGGCTGATCAGCAACACCGGTGTCCGCAAGCGCCACCTGATCCGCCCGATCGCCGAGACGCTGAGCCACCCGGGGTTCGAGGTGCGCAACCGGATCTACGAGGAGCACGCCAGGGCTCGTGTGCCCGAGGTCGTGCGGAAGGCGCTGGCCAACGCGGAACTGCGGGCCGTGGACATCGACCTGATCATCTACGTCTCCTGCACCGGTTTCATGATGCCGTCGCTGACCGCGTGGCTGATCAACTCGATGGGCTTCCGGGACGACACCCGCCAGCTGCCGATCGCGCAGCTCGGCTGCGCCGCGGGCGGCGCCGCGATCAACCGCGCGCACGACTTCTGCACCGCCTACGACGACGCCAACGCGCTGATCGTCGCCTGCGAGTTCTGCTCCCTGTGCTACCAGCCGACCGACAGCGACGTCGGTTCCCTGCTGTCGAACGGGCTTTTCGGCGACGCGGTCGGCGCCGCGGTGGTGCGCGGCCGCGGCGGGACCGGGGTCCGGCTGGAGCGCAACGGCTCGTACCTGATCCCCGACACCACCGACTGGATCTCCTACCTGGTCAAGGACACCGGTTTCCACTTCCGGCTGGACAAGCGGGTGCCGAAGACGATGGAGCCGCTGGCACCCGCCCTGCGCGCGCTGGTGGAGGACCACCAGTGGGAGGTCGACGAGCTCGACTTCTACGTCATCCACGCGGGCGGTCCCCGGATCCTGGACGACCTCACCAAGTTCCTCGGCGTGCCGCCGGTGGCGTTCCGGCACAGCAGGTCGACGCTCACCGACTACGGGAACATCGCCAGCGCCGTGGTCCTGGAAGCGCTGCGCCGGGTGTTCGACGAAGGCTCCCTGACCGCGTCGGCGCGCGGGGTGATCGCCGGGTTCGGTCCGGGCATCACCGCCGAGATGTGCGTGGGCACCTGGGTTCCGCGCGAGGTCCACATCCACCGCCCGATCGACTCCCCCCGCACGTCCTTCCTGGAGGCGAGCTGACATGCCGCGCGACTACGTCCCGGCCGACATCGCGGGTCTGGGTTTCGACCCGGAACTGCGGGACATGCTGCACAACGAACCGGTGGCAAGGGTCCGCCTCGCCTACGGCCAGGGCGAGGCGTGGATCGTGACCCGCTACGAGGACGTCAAGTTCGTCACCTCCGACGCGCGGTTCAGCCGGGCCGCGGTGATCGGCGCACCGACACCGCTGATGACCAAGCACCGGATCCCGGCGGACCGCGCGGTGAGCTTCTCCGACCCGCCCGAGCACGCCCGGGTGCGCCGGGTCGTGGCCAAGGCGTTCGCGCAGCGCAACGTCGAGCAGATCCGGCGCCGCACCGAGCTGACGCTCAACGACCTCGTGGACGCCATGCTGGCCGCGGGGCCGCCCGCCGACATCATCGGGCACGTGACCTCGCCGTTCCCGATGGCCGTGGTCGGCGAACTCCTCGGGATTCCGCAGACCGAGCACGCCTGGCTGACCGACTGCGCGACCACGGTCCTGACCAAGACCCGCGACCAGGCCGCGGTCGACCGGGTCAACCGGATCAAAAGCGACGTCTCCGCCTACTTCCTCGCCCAGGCCGAGCGACGCCGCACCGAGCCGCGCGACGACCTGCTGACGGTGCTCGCCGAGGCCCGCGACCGGGGCGAGATCGACGACGAGGAGCTGACCGCGCTGACCCTGCTGGTGGCGCTGAACGGATGGCACGGCGTCCGCAACAACAGCTCGAACATGGTCTACCTGCTGCTCACCGAACCCGGGCTGCAGGAGCGCCTGCTCACCGAGCCCGGCGCGGTTCCCCGTGCGGTGGAAGAACTTCTGCGCTTCATCCCGCACAAGAACGGCGTCGGGATCCCCCGGATCGCGACCGAGGACGTGGACATCCGGGGCGTGCGCATCCGCGCGGGCGACGTCGTGCACGTCTCCTACGTCTGCGCGAACTGGGACCCCGAGGTGTTCGCCGAACCGGAACGGATCGACATCGACCGGCCGGACGTCCAGCACCTGGCGTTCGGCCACGGGACGCACTACTGCATGGGACCGCTGCTGGCCAGGATGGAGCAACAGCTGCTGATGTCCACGCTGCTCAACCGGCTGCCGAGCCTCCGGCTCGCGGTCGCGCCCGACGAGGTCCGCTGGCAACCGGACGCGCTGATCCGCGGTCCGGTCGAGCTTCCCGTGGAGTGGTGATGACCGGACTCATCGTCCCGCCCGGCGAGGGGCGCACGATCACGACCGGAGCGCAGCAGGTGACGTTCAAGGTCACCGACGACGAGACGGCGGCGGCGTCGAGCTTCGAGGTCGTCGTCCCGCCCGGTTTCGACGTCGGCGCGCACGTGCACAAGACGAGCCAAGAGCTCTTCTACGTGCTTGACGGCGAACTCGACCTGCTCGCGTTCGAACCGATCACGCGCACCGGTCCGAACTGGACCGAGTGGGAAAGCGCTACGGGACAACGAGTTCACCGTGCCGGGCCGGGCAGCGTCATGTTCGTCCCGCCTGGGTGTCCGCACGCGTTCCGCAACCCCACCGCGGAACCGGCGAAGATGTTCTTCCAGTCGGCGCCGCCCACCAACCACGAGCGGTATTTCGAGGAACTGCTGGAGATCCTGGATGCGCCGGGCGAGATCGACTTCACCGCTATCGAGGAACTCCGGCGGCGCAATGACATCGAGCAGCTGACGCCGCTCAAGTTCGACGGCTGACCCCGGTGTGGCGGTGCTGTCCGAGGCACCGCCACACCGGTAATCCTCAGCGGTGGGCCGGGAACTCGACCACCTGCTGGTAGGTCGGCCGGTTCTGCCAGCTGATCTTCTCCTGGCTGATCCCGCCGATCTTGCTGTGCACGATCGAGTCGGCGCACCACTGGTCGCCGGCCTCGCAGTCGGCGTCTCCCGGGTACGTCTCCTCCGACGGGGCCGCCTCCGCCTGCCGCAGCGTGTCCAGCAGCATCTGGCGGCACGCGGACAGATCACCGTCCCCGCACATCGGGCGGTCGAAACCGCCTGCCACGGGATCGCCCAGCACGCCCCGGATGTCCTTGGACACCTGGCCGAACCAGCCGTGCTGGAACGCCGAACCCTGGTGCCCCTGCCCGACGTGCAGGCCGGGTTCGCCGTTCTGCCAGCCCGACGGCGACTCGTTGATGCCCATCACGTCGGTCAGGGCGCCGTAGGCGTCCGGGCCGAGTGAAGGCTCGAACTCACCTCGCACCAGCAGCGGCCACCAGGCGTCCATCAGCTCGATCGCGTCGGCGTGGGCGTAGGTCTTGCTGCCCGGTTCGGTCTCCGTCCGCTTGCCGCCATCGGCCTGCCACGCCCGCAGCCGCTCGACCAGCTCCGCGGTCCGCGGATCGGTCACGGGCGCGCTGTCGATCACCCGCAGCAGGTCCGGGAGGTTCCGCTCCGCGCGTAAGTCGGTGACCCCCGCATCGGCCATGGCCTGGGTCAGGTTGACCCGGTTCACCTTGCCGCCGCCGGCGATCAGGTCCCGCACCCGCCCGTCGAGCAGATCTCCGCGTTGCACGGCTGTCATCTCCAGGCCGGCGGCGGTCATGTCCTGCGCCTGCTTGTTGTTCCAGCTGATGTAGAAGTCCTGGTTGACCGAGTTCGGATGTTCGGCGAAGGCCGTGTAGTCGGCGGTGTTGTCCGCCGGGTTCCAGCCCTGCCACTCGAACGCGGGATCCGAGACGACCGGCATGCTCGGGTCCACAGTGGGTGGTCGGACGACGTTGGCACCGGAGTTGAAGTACGCGGTGTCCTTCGAATCCGCGTAGAACCAGTTGAAGGTGTAGTTGATGTCGTGCGCCGCGCGCTGGAAGGTCTCCGCCGAGTTCACCGCTCCGGGGTCGTTGAACTTCTGGAACCCGATGATCGAGTCGACCTCGTGCATGAAGGTGGAGCGAGCCGTCGTGTAGGCGACCGGCTTCCCGCCCACGGTCGCGCGGTGGGTCACCGGGCCGTAGCGGGTGCGGAAGGACACCAGCCGGTAGGAACCGGCCGGGGTGTCGTCGCCGAGGTTCGGTTCCCAGGCGTTCTTGCGCTCGACGGTCTGCATCGGCAGGCATTCGCCGCGGAACAGGTAGTAGTTCGAATCCCTGGTGACCGGCGCTCCGCTCGGTTCGCACAGCTCGACGGCGTAGGTGTCGATGATGTCCTGCGCCGCCGTCGTCGCGCTCCACGAGTAGTCCTGACCGCGACCGAGCAGGGTGTAGAAGCTCAGCCCGGCGAAGGAAGCGCCCTTGGACGAGATGCCAGGCCCCTGAAGCTCCTGGAGCGTCAGCAGCTGCGGAGAGAAGTACCCGGTCTGCGGGCCGAAAACGGCGACCGGGTGGCCGCTCTCGGTGTGCGCGCCGGAAACCACGAGGGCGTTGGACATCCCCCTCGGCTCCGCCATCGCACCCGGCGCGACGCCGTCGTCGAACATGCCCCGCAACGGAGCGACCGGATCGCTGATCTCACCCGGTGGCAACGGCGGCCGGGTCGTGGAATCCGGCTGTGTGTCGGGCTCCTCCCGGGTCGCCGAGCCGGTCGGGTCGAACACCAGCTGCTGGGGGATCACCGATCCCCTGTCGGGCATCGCCGCGCCCTGCGGGTTCGCCGGCGACTGGGCGTACGGGAACGACTGTCCATCGTGGAGCGTGGAGATCGCCTCCGGGTCGTTCTCGGCGCGGAACGCCCGCCACACCTCCTCGCCCCGCTCCGGACCGAACCGCTCGTGCAACGACATGCGGGCCACGGCGTTCTGCACCTCGTTGCCGCCACCGCCGCCGAACTGCGCACCGACCAGCGACGCCAGCACCACGAGGTCGGTGAGCTTGAAGGGCTCGATCCGGCCCTCGTTGGTGATCGCGTCGATGTGCCCGGTCGCCACGTACTCGCCCGGGAAGTACCGGCCGCTGTGGGACTGCTGGATGTAGGTGTTGATCCCATCCACATAGGACTGCGCGTCGGCCAGGGCGCGCTTGCCCGCCTCGCCGTGCTGGGCGGCGCTGTCGATCTGGGCCTGGAGCTCCTGCTCGGTGTAGGGCGAGCTGGCGAAGAAGCGCTGCTCCAGCTGGCGGTTCGCCTCCGCGCCACCGGCGAACGGCGTCACCTCACCTCGCCCGGCGCGGCGCATGGCGTCCATCAGGAACAGCTTGTCCTCGGCGGTCGCGTACCCCGCGCCGAAGGTGGTTCCGGACCGGGTGGTGCCGTAGATGTGCGGAATCCCCGCCGTTTTGTCGCGCACGACGGTGACGTCCGCGCGGGGCTGGTACCTGCGCTCCACCTGGTCGTCGGGCACGCCGAACGAGTTGTCGTTGAAGAACTCGTCGATGGTGCCGGTGGTCAGCTCGCGGTAACCGGGCACCAGCTGGTCGTACTTGCCGATCTGGTCGTCGGAATGCTTCGGGCGGGTGCCGAACAGCATGTGCGCGGCCAGCTCGGCCAGCGTCGCGTTGCCGTTCTGCCCGGGAGGGAGGATGTGGTGGCACTGGTCGCCGCAGTAGTCGGTGACCGGCGGCGGAGCGGGTTCGGCGGCCGAGACCGGCGCCGCCAGCAGCGAACCCACCACCGCCGCGGCACCGGCCACCGCCACGACGCGCTGACGTCGAGACATGCGCGGGTCCCTTCGTTGGTGACGTGGCGCACGCTAGTGAATCGGGATGAAAAACGAAATGGATTCACATTTAGATTACTCCGAATGCCGCAGCCCGGGTGCCCGACCTCGCGCGACAGGACCGGAATCGCCTGCGGTGCGGGGAAAAGCACTCCCGCGCTCAGGACACCTCAAGGCCCTTCCAGCGGGCGTTCTCCAGCGACAGCGCGTCCCACAGCCGGTTCAGCGGGTGGTCCGGGGTGTAGGACTCCCGCTCGCCGCGCCGGGTGAACGCCCCCACCAGGACCTCCAGCTTCGGCTCCAGGTCGTTGACCAGCTCGACCGTGCGCAGCCCCTGCCCCTCCGGCATCCGGCCGTCGTCGGCGGCCTCCCCTATCCCCTGGGTCACCAGCATGCACGCGTGCAGCAGGTCCGAGCGCAGCAGCTCGAAGCCGTAGCGCACGTCGTCGATCTCGGCGGCGATGTCGAGTTTGGACCGGAACTCCGGGCCGAACCAGCCCCGGAGGAATCCCGAGATCAGTCCGCTGCTGGGGATCACCAGCGGCAGGGTCGGCAGTTCCCGCGCACCGAGCGAGTTCCCGAGCAGCGGGCTCTCGGGCAGGTTCGTCACCAGCGTCAGCCCGCTGCGGCGCCACTCCATCACGTCGTAGGGCAGCAGTCCCTCGTCCGGACCGCTGTGCGTGAGCGCGCTGCCGCAGACCAGGTCCACCTGCTTGTCCCGCAGCGCCGAGAGCAGATCCCTCGTGCGCAGGTGCACGATCTTGAGCTCGACCCCGCGCTGGTGGAACTCGTCGGAGATGTGCTCGGCCGCGTTCGCCAAAAAACCGAGCGTGAACCTGGTGGTACCGACGGTGATCGTCTCACCGAGCAGCCTGCGCGATTCGTCCACGCCGTCCAGCCAGTCGTCCAGCGTCTTGCGGGCGATCTCGACGAATGCCTTGCCACTGCCGGTGAACAGCACGTCCTTGCCACGCCCCTGCTTGAGCACCAGCTGTTCACCGCACAGCTCCCGGAAGTTCCGGTTGAGCGTGTCGAGCTGCTTCTGCACGCTGGACTGCTCGCGGCCGAGAGCTCGGGCGGCGCGCAGCGCGGTTCCCTCCTCGTACACCACGACCAGGGTTCTGAGCTGGTCCATTGTGGTGTCGAGCAGCGCCGCCGACGTGTTGAGCAGCCTGCTCCGGCCGTCCGGCGACGGCAGCCTCAGGGGTCCGGGTAACGGCATGGTCCTTCTCGCTTTCGAGTGCGGCGAACAAGGAGTGTAGACCCCGCAACTGATCCCCACTTCACATCAAATTATCCGGGGAATTCTTTGCCGCAGACCTGGAATCGCTTGCAGCTCAATGCAATGATCTCCGCGGCTCGGACGGCCGATGGTTTCGAACGGATAACGTTCGCACCGGGAGCAGAACCCGCGGCAGCGGGCGTACGTCTGGGTCTTCGCAAGCAACGAGACCGCGGTGCGCCGGCGCAGCGCGGCTCGGTGGAAGGAATTCCCGAAACACCACGCGCGCACGAGTCGCGGCGGACCACGCGGTCGCGCCGCGGATTCGTCGCGAGATCCGGGCCCGCTTCCCCCAAGCGTTCCCGGAATTCCCAGCTGCGCGCGGTGCCGGATCCTGCCGTTTTCCGATCCCCCAAGGAGAAGTAGGACAGTGACGTACTCGCAGACCGCCCCGGCGCACGGCGGGGCCCCGGCCGGACCCCCGAAGCGGCCGGTGATGCTGCTCGTGCTGCAGATCGTCGGCGCGATCGCCGTGCTGCTGCCGCTGATCAGCTCGATCATGATCTACGCCGGTGGCCGCGGCCTGGCCGAGGACAACGTGGAGAAGGCGCTCGACTCCTACAGCTGGCTGTTCGAGGCCAGCGGTGTGAGCACCGACGACGTCATGTCCCTGAAGGAGAGCTGGCCCGAGATGTGGGACCAGATGATCGACGGCTACGCCGCCCAGCTGGGCGTCTGGGCCGGGATCGAGATCTTCTTCAGCGTCGTGATGCTGATCTGGGTCGTCTTCGCCCGCCACACCTGGGCCCGGGTGCTGATCACCATCTTCGCCCTCATCAACGCGCTGGTGCACCTGATCTTCGTCTCGGTGTCCTCCCCGCCGGACTCGATCGAGATCATGATGGTGATCGCGATGGTGGTGAACCTGGTCGCGCTGGTGCTGTGCTGGATGCCGCCGGTGCTGCGCTACGCCAAGGCGCTCAAGCTGGCCAAGATGGCGCAGGCGGCCGGTTTCGCCCGCTGACACCGGGTCCGTCCACAACGGACCCGTCTGCAGCCGGGGCCGCCGTCGGGAGCCCGGCGAGCCCCGGCCCGCTTCCGGCCCGGCACCTTCGAGGTGCCGGGCCGTTCGGCGGTTCTCAGGCGGCCCGGAGCCGCTGGCGCTGGGTGCCGAGCCCGTCGATCTCCAGCTCCATCACGTCGCCCGCGGCGAGGTAGGGGAACCGGCCCGACATCGCGACGCCCTCCGGGGTTCCGGTGTTGACCAGATCACCGGGCTCCAGCGTGACGTACTGGGACAGGTGCCGGATGATCTCGGCCACCGCGAAGATCATGTCGGCCGTGCTGGACTCCTGCCTGGCCTGCCCGTTGACCCGGGTCCGCAGGCCGAGCCGCTGCGGGTCGCCGAGGTCCTCGGCGGGAACCAGCCACGGACCGACCGGGTTGAACGTCTCGTGGCACTTGCCCTTCGACCACTGCCCGCCGGACTGCTCGATCTGGAACGCCCGCTCCGAGACGTCGTTGGACACGACGAAGCCCGCGACGCACTCCGCCGCCTGCTCGGCGCTGTCGAGGTACCGGGCGCGGCGGCCGATCACGGCACCGAGCTCGACCTCCCAGTCGGTGCGGGTGCTCCCGCGCGGGATCACCACGTCGTCGTAGGGACCGACCACGGTGTTCGGGTGCTTGAGAAACAGGATCGGCACCTCGGGAGGCGTCGAACCGGACTCGGCGGCGTGCGCGGCGTAGTTCTGGCCGATGCACAGCACCGCGCCCGGCCGCGCGATGGGCGCGCCGACCCGCAGACCGGTGCCGTCGGCGGGGTCGTGCACCTCGGTGAGCTCGCCTGCGGCCAGGGCCGCCCGGGTGCGGGCGAACCCGTCTCCCCCGAGGAACCCGGCGTCGATGTCGGCGGTGACGGTGGACAGATCGAACAGCCGGCCCTGCTCGTCCGCCACGTGCGGTCGTTCGGCCCCGACCGGGCCCAACCTCAGAAACCTCATCTCGCTCCTTCTGCTCGCGATGACGCCGCGCGGACCGCCCTGGCTCGGCCGGGAGGGGCGTCGCCCCACGACCAGGCCGGTCCGGCGCAGCCTCCCGACTTTCCACGGTCGGGGCAGGTCTGGCAAGGGGTCGACCCGGCCGATCAGCGGTAGGCGGCCAGCGCGCCGACCACCAGGTCCCAGAACCGGTCGGCGTCGAGCCCGAGCGCCACGTCGGCGTTCGGCGCTCGCCCGGTCCGCCTCGCGAGGTCGGCGACGGTCGCACCGGCGGTCAAGTCGCCCCGCGTCTCGACCTCGACGTTCACCCGGACCGTCCGCACCAGCGACGGATCGGCGACCCGGGCGACGGCGACCGGATCGTGCAGCGGCGGGGCCTCGAAGCCGAACACCTCGCGGTAGGTCGAGCCGAAGAAGGTCATGAGGTCGACCGCGATGTCCCCGACGGTGGTGCCGAGAGAGCGCAGTCGGGCGAGGACATCAGGAGTCACCAACGCCTGGTGGGTGACGTCGAGCCCGCACATCGTCACCGGCAGTCCGGACCTGAACACGATCCGTGCCGCTTCCGGGTCGGTGGCGGCGTTGAACTCGGCCAGCGGTGTGACGTTGCCGCGCCCGGTGCTCCCGCCCATCCACGAGATCTCCCGGATCCGCCCGGTGATCTCCGGATGGGCCAGCAGGAGCGCGGCCACGTTGGTCAGCGGCCCGGCCGCGACCACCGCGACCGGCGACTCCGCCTCGGCGAGCGTGCGCCGCAGCAGCTCGACCCCGCCCACCTCGCTCGGCCGGACGGTGGTCGGGCCCCACTCGGGGCCGTCGAGCCCGGACTCCCCGTGCACGTCAGCGGCCACCCGCAGCCGCCGGACCAGCGGCCCGGACGCACCAGCGGCCACCGGCACGTCGGTCACCCCGGCGACCGAGAGCACCCGGCAGGCGTTGCGCGTCACCTTCTCCAGCGACTGGTTCCCGCCGACGGTGGTGACGGCCCGCAGATCGAGCGCGTCGGACGCCGCCGCGAGCAGGATCGCGATCGCGTCGTCGTGCCCGGGATCGCAGTCCAGCACCACCGGAACGGTCATAGCGCCTTCGCGATCTCGGCGGCGACGGCGACGTTGTTGCGGTAGGCCGCGACGTTGGCCTCCAGGCTCCGGCCGCCGGTGGCCCGCCGGATGTGGTCGAGCAGGAACGGCGTGGTGGCGTGACCGCTGATCCCCTGCTGCGCGGCGGCTTCCCACGCCTCGGCCAAAACCCGTTGGTGCGCCTCGGGATCGAGCTGTTCGTCGGCCGGAACCGGGTTCGCGACCAGCAGAGCCGAAGGCACGTCGAGCGCGCGCTGAGCGCGGAAGATCGCGGCGACTTCCTCGGGCGTGTCGGCGGAATGGTCAAGCCCCAGCCCGGAATCGGCCACGTAGAAACCGGGAAAGCGCCGGGTCACGTACCCCACGACCGGGATGCTGAGGGTCTCCAGCCGCTCCAGCGTCGCGGGCACGTCCAGGACGGACTTCACGCCCGCGCTGACCACGACCAGCGGCGTCGAGGCCAGGGTCAGCAGGTCGGCCGACTCGTCGAACGACGTCGACGCGCCGTGGTGCACGCCGCCGACGCCGCCGGTGGCGAAGACGCGGATTCCCGCCTGGTGCGCCAGGAACGCGGTCGCCGCGACGGTCGTGCCGCCGCTGAGCCCGCGGGCCGCGGCGATCGGCAGATCGCGCAGGCTGAGCTTCGCGGCGCGGTCGTCGGAGGCCAGCCGCTCGATCGAGGAGGGAGCGAGCCCGACCACCGGGGTGCCGCCGATCACGGCGACGGTCGCGGGCACCACGCCGCGGTCGCGGAGCAACCGCTCGGCTCCGGTCGCCGCCGCGAGGTTCTCCGGCCGGGGCAGGCCGTGGGTGAACAGCGTCGATTCCAGCGCGACGACCGGGTTCCCGTCCGCGAGCGCGTCCCGGACCTCCGGCGCGACCGTGACCGCCATGGCGCCTCCCGATCGGTGACTCGCCAAGCCTACTGGGAAAAAGCCCTGCCGTAAGCTCGACCGGACCCGCTGATCCGCTGCCGAGGAGGCGAGAACGTGCGCGGACTGTTCGCCCTGGCCGCTGCCACCGACACCGCGATGGCCCTGCTGGGCCGCTCGCGCGAGCGGCGGCTCACCAAGACGGCGCTGATGCCCGCGCTCGCCGCCGAGCTCCGCCCGGCGCGGCTCGGCGCCGCGCTCGGCCTCGCCGGCTCCTGGGTCGGCGACGTCGCCCTGCTCCGCGACGACGACCGCGCGTTCCGCGCGGGCCTCGCCTCGTTCCTCGGCACCCACGTCGCCTACGCGGCGACCTTCGCCGCCCGCGGCGAACGCCCGAAGCCGCTGCACGTGCTCCCGATCGCGGCCGCTACCGCGGCCTCCGCGGCGGCCTTCGGCCGGATGGCCGGGCCGCTGCGCCGCCCGGTCATGGCCTACGCGGCCACCATCGGGACGATGGCCGCTGCCGCGACCACGCTGCGCGGCCCCGGCTCCGGACGCGTGCTGGCGGGCGCGGCGACGTTCGTCGCCTCCGACAGCCTGCTGGCCCTGGCCCGCTTCGGCCTGGCGGAGAAGTGGCGCCGCCCGGCGGACGCGGGCGTCATGGCGACCTACACGCTCGGCCAGTGGCTGATCCACGACGGCCTGCGCCGCCACTCGTAAGTCCGAAGTGGACAGTGAGCGCGAACAACGGGGCGGACCCCGAAGGATCCGCCCCGTCCCGGAGTCGACCGCGCGTCACTTGCCCGCGTTGATCTGCTCCATCAGCGCGTCGTAGTAGGTGCCCACGCGGGCGTACACGCCGGGCTTGCCCGGACGGGCGCAGCCCTCGCCCCACGAAACCACGCCGACCAGCTTGTTCTCGACGACCATCGGGCCGCCGGAGTCACCCTGGCAGCTGTCGACACCGCCCTCGGGCAGGCCGGCGCAGACCATGCCCTCCGGGTTGTACTCGCCGTAGGCCTGCTTGCAGGTGTCGTCGGAGGTGATCGGGACGTTGGCCTTCTGCAGGTGGTCGGCCTGCTGGCCGCCCTCGCTGGTGTTGCCCCAGCCGAGGATGGTGGCCTGGGTGTCCGGCGCGTAGCCCGGGTCGTCGGCCTTGGCCAGCTCGATCGGGGCCTCCTGGACCGGCGCCTCCAGCGTCAGCACCGAGACGTCGAAGCCCTGCGCGGCGTCCTGGTACTCCGGGTGCACCCAGACGTTGGTGACCTTGGACTGGGTTCCCTCACCGGAGCTCATCACGGTCCGGCCGCTGACCACGTTGATGTCAGCGGGCTGCGAGTCGACGGTGCAGTGCGCCGCGGTGACGACCTTGTTCGGGGCGGCGAGCGTGCCACCGCAGAACTGCTGACCGTCCGGAGTCACCAGCGCGACGGTGAACGGGTGGTCCTGGATGTTGGCGTCCTCGCCACCGACGATGAACGGGCGGACGTCCGACGAGGTGTCCGGAGCGGCGTTCGCGACGGAACCCGCGGCGAGCGCCGACAGGGCGACCGCGGTGATTCCGGCTAACCGCGCGAACTTGCGGGAGCCATCGACCATGGTGATCTCCTTGTCTGTCGTGCCCTGAGGCAGTCGTGCTCACGAAGACCCCAGAACGGTGCGGCAACTGCTACGCACAGCAACCGATCGACCGCACGATAATCGGCACGGCAGGCGGACCAAAAGAACGGATAATTGCCGTTTACCAGAAGATCCAGTACGAAAGTCGCAGCCATCGGCGGGCTGCCCGCCGGCTTCACAGAGGTGTCCCCGGCGCGCCCCGAACGCACCGGAGACACCTCTACCGCCGCCGTTGCGACCGCGGCTGCCAACGGTCCCCGTACCGTGGCTGACACGTCCGCGAGGCCCCGACCGCCACTGAGCGGAACGTGTCAGTTCTGGTGTACCTATCCTGGTTGGAATATTCCAGACCCGTTCGGCGGAGATGCGCCTCTTGATCGTTGAACTGCTCGGGCTAGCGACCGCTTCGCAACCGGTTGGTCCGTTCAACGCGTCCGGTGCTGCGCCGGACGCCTCAACGCGACACGAGCCCCGCGTCGTACGCCAGGAGTCCGGCCTGCGTCCGATTGCTGCATTCGAGCTTCACCAGCATGCGCGAGACGTATCCCTTGACCGTCGCCTCGGACAGGAACAGCGCGTCCCCGATCTGCGCGTTGGACATGCCCTGCCCCAGGCAGATCAGCACCTCGCGCTCCCGGTCGGTGAGCTCCTGCACCAGCGTCCTGGCGCGCTGGCTGTTCTCGTCGGACGACGCCGCCACCAGCCGCCGCGTCGCCTCCGGCGACAGCACCGTGTGCCCGTCGGCGGCCACCCGGACCAGGCCGATCAGGTCCTCCGGCGGAGTCGACTTCACCAGGAACCCCGCCGCACCGGCCCGCAACGCGCGAAGCACGTACTGGTCGGCGTCGAAGGTCGTGAGCGCCACGACCGCGGGCGGGTTCGGCAGCTGCGTGATCCGCTCGATCGCCGTGAGGCCGTCCACCCCCGGCATCCGCAGATCCATGAGCACCACCCTGGGTAGCCGGCGGACCACCACCTCCACGGCGGCGGCACCGTCCTGGGCGTCGCCGACGACGTCGATGTCCGGCGCGGAGCCGAGGATCGTGCGCAGGTGCGCGCACACCATCGGCTCGTCGTCGACCACGACGACGCGAATCGGTTCACTCACTGGCAGCCTCCGAAGTCGGCACGTAAGCGGGCAGCACCACGTCGACCTCGAACCCGCCGTCGCCCAGGTAGCCCGCGCGCAGCGTTCCACCGACCAGGTCGACGCGTTGCCGCAACCCCAGCAGACCGGTTCCCGACCCGCTCAGCGCCAGGTCCGCGGCAGGCACCACCGATGATCCGGAGTTGCGGATGATCAACCGCACCCGGTCCGGGGTATAGGCGGTACGCAACCACACCTTGGCTCCTGGGGCGTGCTTGTAGACGTTGGTGAGGGCTTCCTGCACCACGCGGCGGGCCGTGCGGCCGACCGCGGGCGACACCCTGGCCGAACTGCCCTCTTCCTCGAACTCGACGGAAATGCCGGCGGCTTCCGAACGTTCGATCAGATCGGCCAGGTCGGGTAATGGCCCCACCTCCGCTTCCTCCCGGTGCTCCTCCTCGTCCGGACCTCGCCGCAGGACCCCGACGAAATCGCGCAGTTCGGTCAGCGCCTCGCAGCCGCTCGACCGCAGCTGTTCGGCAGCGGCTCTTGTTTCCTCGTCCTTGGCCGTGATCCCCAACGCGCCCGCCTGCAGGACCATCAGGCTGACCCGGTGGGTGACCACGTCGTGCATCTCCAGCGCCAGCCGCGCCCGCTCGTCCACGCGCGCCTGCTCGGCGAGCAGGTGCTGCTCGCGCTCGGCCCGCTCCGCCCGGTCCCGCAGCGCCTGGACCAGGCGTCTTCGCGCGCTCACGTAGAGCCCGAGCAGCGCTGGGAAGACGGTCAGGATGACGGCGCTGGAGATCACGCTGGCCGGTGTCTCCACCCACGGCCGGGCCGCCAGGAAGATCAGCAGTCCGATGAGGCCCCAGCCGACCAGCCACCGGGCTCGCGTCGCGGTGTAGACGACGACGGCGTAGATCGCGAACGGGGTCTCCCCGGTGGTCCACGCGTCATCCATCCGGTTCACGATGAGCAGCGGCCCCGGCCCCTGCTCGATGAGCACCGCCTGGATCGTGCCCAGGACAGCGACGAACGTGAGCAGCGCAAGCGGATATCGCCGTCTGGCCAGCAAGGCCAGACCGCACAGGTCGGTCAGCGCGCCGCTCATGCCGATGCCGCCAATCCAGTCGTACTGGTCCGGCGGCGTGTCCGGGGGGAACAAGTGCTTCAGCACCTTGTCGAGCGCGGTCAGGAAAATGACCAGACCGATGTCGAAGGTGGCCTCGCGCTTGGTGTTCCAGAGCAGGCGCCACAGGGGGCGCTTCATGTGGCACACCGTAGCCACGCTCCGCCCGGCTTTTCCGGAAAACCCTTCCAGCGTCGGGTCCGGAACCTACGAAAGTTGCAGTTGGTCCCGAAGTTAGCGACCTTCGTCGTTCTGAACACGACTAAGCGCCGTAGCCGGGCGGCTCTCGCTCCAAGTTGAATCGTCGGCAGATCTTGTGGAGACGAGGGGGAACGATGGTTCAGGCGACGCTCGGCGCGAGGGCAGCGGCACCCGCCGCCGGGCATCCGCATCCGCTGGCGCGATGGCCGGTGCTCGCAATCACCTGCGCCGTCGTGCTCGTGCACGTCGCGGTCAGCCCGTTCGGCGAGCACTGGATCGACGAGGTCTACATGCTGGCGGCCGGGAAGTACCACCCGGACTGGGGCTACGCCGACCAGCCGCCGATCGCGCCGTTGGTGGCCGCCGCGATGGACTGGCTCGCACCCGGCTCGCTGCCGCTGCTCCGCCTGCCCGCCGTCCTGGTGGCAGCAGCCGCGGTACCGCTGACCGCGCTGATCACCAGGGAGTTCGGCGGCGACCGGCGAGCCCAGGTGATCGCCTCGGCGGCCACCGCGACCGGGCTGTGGGCGGCGTTGATCGGCCACTGGGTCACGCCCTACACCTTCGAACCGACCCTGTGGCTGCTGCTGACCTGGTTGCTGGTCCGGTGGATCCGGCTGCACCACGACGGCCGACCGGACGACCGGCTGCTGCTCGCGGCCGGAGCCGTCACGGGGCTGACGCTCCAGACGAAGTTCCAGATCCTGATCCTCGGGGCGGCGCTGCTGCTCACCATGCTCGTGTTCGGCCCGAGGCGGCAGCTGGCCCGGCCGATGCTGCTGGCCGCTGCCGCGATCGCGGTGCTGATCGCGCTGCCCACGCTGATCTGGCAGGCGAACCACGATTGGCCGCAGCTGCGCATGGGGCCGGTGGTCGCCCAGGAGACGCCCGTGCTGTCCGGGGGGCGGTTGGGCACCGCGGCATCGACGCTGCTGTACGCGGGAATCGCCGGGGCGCCGCTGCTGTGCTACGGCGTGTGGCGACTGGTGACCGCGGCCGAGATGCGGATGTACCGCTTCCTCGGTGTGACAACGGTCCTGCTCTACGTCTTCTTCGTCGCGACGGCCGCACGACCGTACTACCTGCTCGGTCTCTACGGCGTCGCCTTCGCGGCCGGAGCGGTCGGCCTGCAACGGCGCCGCGAGGTCAAGCGGGCGAGGCTGCGCTGGGTCGCCTGGCCCGCGTTCGGCCTGTCGGCCGCCGCGGCGCTGGGTGTGGTGTGGTTGTCCATCGGCTTCACGTCGTCGCTCCTCGGAATCACCAGCCCCACGCTCGTCGCGGACGCCGGCCACGCCTACAACGCCCTTCCGGAGCAAACCCGATCGCACACCGCGATCCTGACCCAGAACTACGTCGCTGCGTCGTACCTCGACGTGCTCGGGTCCGAGAACGGACTGCCCCGGGCGTTCAGCCCGCACCGCGGCTACGGCTACTTCCCGCCACCGGACGAAGCAGCCCAGCACGTGCTCTACGTGGGTTCGGACCCCGGCGCGCTCCGGGAGCACTTCACCGAGGTCGAGCAGCTTCCCGGGAACACCGCGATGTGGTTCCTCAGCGGCAAGCAGGAGAGCTGGGCGGTCCTCTGGCCGGAGGTCAGACACCTGTGACCGCGCACGACGCCCGCCCGGCACGGCACGGTGCCGTTTCGGCGCGCGACCGGCGGAGCCGCTGGAAGAATGACCGGCACGCAACAAGAAATGAGGCAATCGTGTCCGAACCGACCGTGCGGATCACAGCGCCGAAGCTGCGCCCACCCCGCAATCGCGTCGACCGCCGGGCGATCTCCTGCTGGACCGTCCAGGCGCTGCTGACCGTCGCGGTTCCCGCTATCGCGCTCGCGATCTGCGCGGCGACCATCCCGCCCGCGCGCCTGTGGCTCCTGCTCGCGCTCGTCGTGGTGGTCGTGCCCGGGATCGCCTACATCCTCGTGATGCCGCGCTGGCGGTACGCCGTGCACCGCTGGGAGACCACCGCGGACGCGGTCTACACCGCCTCCGGCTGGATCAGCCAGGAGTGGCGGGTGGCACCGATGTCGCGGATCCAGACCGTCGACACCGTTCGCGGACCCGTCCAGCAGCTGTTCAACCTCGCGAGCGTCACCGTGACCACCGCGTCGGCGGCCGGACCGCTCACGATCGAAGGGCTCGACCGCCAGGTCGCGAGCGACCTGGTCGACCAGCTGACCGCCACCACCCAGGCGACCCGGGGTGATGCAACGTGACATCCCCGCAGGGCGACCGGCCCGCCATGCCCGACGGTCCGGCGGTCGCCGGTACCGGTGACGACGGCTGGCAGCGGCTCGACAGCAGGACGATCTTCGCCACCGCGGTCCTCGTGCTGGCACCGCTGATCCCGACCGTGGCGATCATGCTGCTGTCCGGCGCGGGCATGACCCCGCTCCTGATCACCGCGGGCATCTGGCTGGCGATCGCCGTCCTGCTGTCCGCCGGGGCGGGCTACGAGTGGTCCGTGACGCGGTACCGGGTGACCTCCGAACGCGTCGAGCTGCGCAAGGGAACGCTGTCCCGGAGCCACCGCTGGATCCCCCGCGACCGGATCCGCAGCGTCGACCTCACCGCGGACCCGGTGCACCGGGTGCTTGGCCTGTCCGTGGTCAAGATCGGCACCGGGCAGTCCGGCGGCGACGACGCCGACCTCAAGCTCGACGCGATCCCGAAGGCCGACGCCGAGGCTCTGCGCCACGAGCTGCTGCATAGCCCCCAGCCCGGAACCGCGGGAACCGCAGAGCAAGCCCCACCGGCGGACGGCGTGCTGGCGGTGCTCAAACCGGCCTGGCTCGGATACGGAGCCCTGACGGTCTCGCTCGCGGCGATCGTCTGGGGTGCCATCGGCTCGGCCTTCGGTTCGTTCCGGGAACTGCTGGAGGCGTACAACGTCTTCGCAATCATCGGCGAGTGGCTCAAAGACGTACCGCTGTGGTTGACGATCACCGGCGGCGCGATCGCCGCCGTGATCTCCGGCATGGTCGGTGCGCTCGCGCTGTCGGTCGAGATGTGGTGGGGGTTCCACCTCACCCGCGAACGCGACACCACGCTGCGCGTCCGGCGCGGCCTGCTGACCACCCGATCGGTTTCACTCGAAGAGCGCAGGATGCGCGGCGTCGAGGTCGCCGAGCCGCTGGTGCTGCGGTGGGCCCGCGGGGCCCGCACCAACGCGGTGGCGACCGGCCTCCAGGAGTCGAAGGACGGCAAGCACACCGAGAGCAAGGCGCTGCTGCCGCCGGCTCCGCGCGCGGAGGCCCAGCGGGTCGCGGCGCTCGTACTCCGGGAACCGGAACCACCGACCAACGGCGCCCTGCGCGGTCATCCGCGGGTCGCGCTCCGGCGCCGGGTGACGTGGGGCATCGCCGCCACGGTCCCGTTCATCGCCGCCGCGGTGGTCTCGGCCGCGCTCGGCTGGATTCCAATGTGGACGATCGCGGTAGTGACGGTGGTGGGCGTGGCGATCGCGATCGCGGCTGGGTTCGACGCCTACCGCAGCCTCGGGCACCAGGTGAGCCCCAAGTACCTGATCATGAGGCGTGGCACCGGAATCCGGCGCACGGTGGCCCTGCAACGGACCGGAATCATCGGCTGGCGGGTCAAGCAGTCGCTGTTCCAGCGCCGTTCCGGCCTCGTCACCGTCTCGGCGATCACCGCCGCCGGTGCGGGTGCGTACAAGATCCCCGACGTGTCCGCGGGAGAAGGACTGGCGGTTGCCGAGCATGCCGTTCCGGGCCTGCTCCAGCCGTTCCTCGAAAGGGAGGTCAGCCGGGTTTGACCGCGCGCAGCGCGTACATCAGCGGGACGCGGGGGTCGGTGTCGGGCAGACGCCACCACCCGTTGTCCGCGCGCACCATCGATTCCCACCGCGGCCACGGGAGCAGCTCCGTTTCCCGCAGGCTCCGGATGGTCAGGCCCGCGCCGGCGAGTGCGTTGATCACCTCACCGAGGCTGTGGGGCCACTCGTAGACGACCGTCGCCTCGCTCAGCGGCGGGCCGTCGGTGTAGGTGCGGGTCGCGTCGCGTTTCACAGGGCCGCGCCCGGGCAGGTAGTCGTGGCGGAGCAGCAGTTCCGGGCCGTCGCCGGGACCGGGGACCGGGCCGAGCGAGTTCAGCACCGGGTGGAACTCGACCACGTAGAGGGCTCCGCCGGGACGCAGGAGTTCGGCCATGACTCCCGCCCACCGCTGGAGATCCGGCAGGTAGCACAGCGATCCCTTGCCGGTGTAGACCAGATCGAAGTCGCGGCCGTCGAGGGCGTGCACCGCGTCGTAGACGTCGGCGTGCACGTACTCGACGTTCGCGCCGGCTTCGGCGGCGATCCGCCGGGCCTGGTCGATCGCGGCGGACGAGAAGTCGAGTCCCGTCGTCGACCGCGCGCCCCGGCCGGCGAACGCCAGCGTCTCGGTTCCGAGGTGGCACTGCGGATGCAGCACGTCGAGACCGTCCAGCTCACCGATGTCGATCCACTCGAACGGAGCGAACCAGTCCACCGGCCGCCGGACTCCCAGCCCGTAGAACTCGCTGGCCACGTGCACGGGAGTCCGGGCGTCCCAGTTCGCCTGGTTGGCCCGCATCCGCGCCGCGGTGGCCTCGTCGAATCCACCGGCCGCGTCGAATCCACCGGCCGCGTCGAATCCACCGGCCGCGTCGAATCCACGGGCCTCGTCGAATCCACCGTCCACCCTGTCCTCCTCGTCGGCACCGGGTGGGCTCCGCCCACCGAGACGGCGGAGCCACCCACGCGGTCAGGAGTCGAAGACCCCGCGCTTGACCCCGCTGACGAACTCGCGCCACCGCTGCGGTTCAACGGTGAGGTGTCCCGCGGCGCGGTTCTTGGTGTCGCGGACCCCGACCCGCTCGACCCCGAAGCCGACCTCGACGCATTGCCCCTGCCCCTGGGTACGGGTACTGGTGCGCCAGCCGGTGATGCATTCCATCTACAGCTCTCCTATGCGCTCGTTGATGAGTTGAATAGACCCCTCCGGGTCTATCGCATGTGCTCGTAAATGGTCCATCATCGTCACGTAGTTGGACAGCTCGATCTCCCTTTCGAGGTAGAGTCCACCCACGTGGGTTTCCAAATAAACGACGTCGGGATCCACGTGATTGGAGTAGCGCAGGATCACGAACGGACCAGCCTGCGCCGGATGCGCACCCGCGTCCAACGGCATCACCTGCAGCGTCACGTTCGGCTGTTCTACCAGCTTGAGCACGTGCTCCAGCTGCCTGCGCAGCACTCCCGGCCCACCGACGCAACGCCGCAGCGCGACCTCGCCGACGACCGCCCACAACTCGAGCGGGTTCGGGCCGGTAACGCGCTGCTGCCGTTTAATCCGCAGATCGACTCTTCGGGTTATCTCCGACTCGGCCGCCCGAATGAGAGTCGCCTTTGTGATCGCGTGCGCGTATTCCCGGGTCTGCAGCAACCCCGGAATGGCCTCTGACTCGTAGGTGTGAATTGACGACGCTTCGGCTTCCAGACCGACATAGGTCTCGTACCACTCCGGCAGCACGTCGCTGTAGGAATGCCACCAGCCGCGCTTCCGGGCATCCCTGGCCAGGTTGATCAACTGGTCCCGCTCGTGCCCGTCGACGGCGTAGAAGTCGAGCAGCGCCGAGACGTCACCGACCGACGGAGACCGCTTCGCGGTTTCGAACCGACCGATCTTGGCCTGCGTGCAGCCGAGGTGGGCGGCGGCCTGCTGCTGGGTGACCTCCGCCATGGCCCGGAGTCGGCGTAACTCCGCGGCGAGACGACGACGACGCACGGTGGGACTCACTGTCATGATCCCAGTGTCCACCCCTGCCCACCCTGCGTCACCATCGAGTCACCCTTCGACAACTCGGTGACAATAGGTGATCAGCGCGCCCATGGCAGCCACCACCAACCGATCGGCGCAGCGACCGACGCCGCTACCTCGGCACGTTCCGGAGGTTGCTGCGGGCCAGCTGGACCATCTTCCCGACACCGCCGGAGAGCACCGTCCGGCTCACCGCCAGGGCAAATCCCTTCACCTGCGTTCCGGTGATCCGCGGCGGGATGGACAGCGCGTTCGGGTCGGTGACCACGTCGATCAGCGCGGGGCCCGGGCGGCGCAGCGTCTCGGCCAGCGCGTCGCGCACCTCGCCCGGTTTCTCCACCCGCGTGGCGGGAATGCCCGCCGCGGTCGCGATGGCTGCGAAATCCACCTGGTCGTGGTCGGTCCCGTAATCCGGGAGGCCGTCGACGAGCATCTCCAGCTTCACCATGCCCAGCGACGAGTTGTTGAAGACCACGACCTTGACCGGCAGCTGGTGGGTGCGCAGCGTCAGCAGGTCGCCCAGCAGCATCGACAGCCCGCCGTCGCCCGCCATCGCGATGACCTGGCGGCCGGGGTCGGCGCTCTGCGCGCCGATCGCCTGCGGCAGCGCGTTGGCCATCGAACCGTGCACGAACGAGCCCATCACGCGCCGCCTGCCGTTGGGCGTGACGTAGCGGGCCGCCCACACGTTGCACATCCCGGTGTCCACTGTGAACACCGCGTCCTCGGCGGCGAGGTCGTCGAGCACGTCGGCGACGTACTCGGGGTGGATCGGCACCTGGTTCTCGACGTTGCGGGTGTAGGCGTCGACGACCCGCTCCAGCCGCTCGGCGTGCTCTTTGAGCATGCGGTCCAGGAACGCCCGATCGGTCTTCTGCCGGATCTGCGGGAGGACCGCGCGGATCGTCTCGCCGACGTCGCCCTGCACCGCGAAGTCCAGCACCGTGCGCCTGCCGAGGTGGGCGGGCTCGATGTCGACCTGGATCGTGTTGGCCTGCGGCAGGAAGTTGTCATAGGGGAAGTCGGTTCCCAGCAGCACCAGCCGGTCGGCCTTGTGCATCGCCTCGTGGCAGGCGCCGTAGCCGAGCAGGCCGCTCATCCCCACGTCGTAGGGGTTGTCGTACTGGATCCACTCCTTGCCGCGCAGCGCGTGGCCGACCGGCGCGTTCAGCTTGCCTGCGAGCTGCATCACCTCGCCGTGCGCTCCGCGCGTTCCCGCGCCGCAGAACAACATCACGCGTTCCGAGCTGTTCAGCGCCGACGCGAGTTCCGCCACCTGGGACGCCGGCGGGACGACGGTCGGCGGTTCGCAGTGGACCACGCCCTGCCCGGTCGGCCGGGCCGCGGGCCGCTGCGCGACGTCGCCGGGCAGCACCAGGACCGACACACCGCGGCGGCCCGCCGCCGTCTGGATCGCGCTCCGCAGCAGTCGCGGCATCTGTTCCGGCTGCGACATGAGTTCGCAGAAATGACTACATTCGTTGAACAGTTCTTCAGGGTGCGTTTCCTGGAAGAATCCGGTGCCGATCTGCTCGGACGGAATGTGCGAGGCGAGCGCGAGCACCGGCGCGCCGCTGCGGTGCGCGTCGAACAGCCCGTTGATCAGGTGCAGGTTGCCCGGCCCGCAGCTGCCCGCGCACACCGCGAGCCTGCCGGTCAGCTGGGCCTCCGCGCCCGCCGTGAAGGCCGCCGTCTCCTCGTGCCGGACGTGCACCCACTCGATGCCGTCGGTGCGGCGCACCGCGTCGACCACCGGGTTCAGGCTGTCCCCGACGATGCCGTAGATCCGCCGGACGCCCGCCTGCACGAGCACTTCGATGAACTGGTCGGCGACACTCGGCATGTGCGTCCCTCCAACGGCGATCGGTCGGCGTGCGTCCTCACCCCGTGTACGCGTGGTATCGAACACCCGCAACTTGAATCCGATCGGGCGACCTCGGTAACGTGAAGCGCACCGCGGTCGATCTTGTTGTTGTCGGCCCGAATTCTTGATTTTTTCGAAAGGGATGCAGCGGTGAGCGTCCGCCTCTACACGATCTGCGCGATGTGTGTGACCGCCTCGGCCGTGGCCGGAGTCCTGGTGGGTGGAATCATCGCCGCGAACGGCCGGGAGGCGAATCCGGCGCAGCCGGTTCCGGTCTCCCAGCACTCCCCGTCGCTGGAGGCGGCGGGCGGGATGGGCGTCCCCCGGCCCTGAGCGGCGTCGGCTAGCGTCGGGGGCATGAGCGAACAAGCACGACTTTCCGAAGGCGACCTCGCCCCCGACTTCTCCCTGCCGGACGCGGACGGCAAGACCGTCGCGCTGTCGGACTTCCGGGGCCGGTCGGTGGTCGTCTACTTCTACCCCGCCGCCAGCACTCCGGGCTGCACCAAGGAAGCCTGCGACTTCCGCGACAGCCTGGCGGTGCTCAACGACGCCGGCTTCGACGTCCTGGGCATCTCCCCGGACAAGCCGGAGAAGCTGGTGAAGTTCCGCGACGCCGAGGGCCTGACCTTCCCGCTGCTGGCGGACCAGGACAAGTCCGTCATGACCGCGTGGGGCGCGTTCGGCGAGAAGCAGAACTACGGCAGGACCGTCCAGGGCGTGATCCGTTCGACGTTCGTCGTCGACCCGGAGGGCAAGATCGCCAAGGCCCTCTACAACGTCAAGGCGACCGGCCACGTCGACCGCCTGCGCAAGGACCTGGGCGTCTGACCGGCAGGGCACCTACCCGGCAGGTGCCCTCCCCTAGTCGACGAACATGTAGATCGCGACGGCGGCGGCGATGACCACCACCAGGTAACGCAGCAGAGTCGCGGGCATCCGCTGCGCGACCTTCCCGCCGACGTAGCCGCCGAGCACCGTGGTCGGCACCAGCGTCAGCACCGCGGCCCAGTCCACCGGTGCGATCAGCGCGAAGACCACCATCGTGACCGCGCTGCCCATCAGCCCGAGCCAGCTCTTGAGCGCGTTGAGCCTGCGCATGGTGTCGTTGGCCGCCAGCACCAGGATCGCGATGAAGATGACGCTGCGCGCGCCGCCGAAGTACCCGCCGTAGATCGAGGCGAGGAAGATCCCGGCGGTCAGGATCGCGGTCCGGTCCGGCGCGTCCACGTCCGGGTTGCCCAGCCACCGGCGGATCGTGTTCTGGAAGGCCATCAGCACCGCCGCGAGCCCGATCAGCGCGGGCACGATCGCGTCGAAGACCGAGCCGGGCAGGACCAGCAGCAGCACGCAGCCGAGGACCGAGCCGACCACCGCGGCGATCGTGGTGCTGACCAGGCGGCGGCGGTTCCCGCCGAGATCGGTGCGCTGGCTGAACGCGGCGCCGATGAAGCCCGGCCCCTGCGCCACCGAGTTCGTCACGTTCGCCACCAGCGGGGTCATCCCGGTGGCGAGCAGCGCTGGGAAGACCAGCAGCGAGCCGCCCCCGGCCACCGCGTTGATGGCGCCGGAGAGGAACCCGACGACCACGAGCACGGCCAACTCGAACCATTCGGTGAACACCCCAGGAAGCTAGCTGCTGGAACGAGCCGCGTTCACCTCGGGGCGAGCGGTGTCACACCTTGTCGGCCGGGCGCGGGTTTCGGGATGATCGGTTCAGTGCTGAGGGGGATGCGTTGACCGGGTTGGAAAGCGCCGGTTTGGGCGCGGGCAGGGCCGTTGTCCGGCAGCTGGCGGCGAACTGGCGGCCGCTCGGAAGGCCGGGATCCGCCGGGGTGCGGATCTGTCCGAACTGATCTCGCTGCGGTTCGGCGGCCTGCGGCAGCGGAACCGGAATGATCTGCACCGCAGGCTCGACGAGGTCGGCGAGCTGGTCGGCGAGCAGCTCGAAGAGCTGTGCGCGCGGGAAGGCGTCGAAGATGGCGAGCGCGTCGCGGCGCTGGAGGCGGTCGTGGACGCCCTCGACGAGGCGGACCTGTCGGACACAACGTTGCTGGGCAGCGACCTCGATCCCGTGCTGCTGGCGCGGGAGGTGCGGCGCCGGGTGCCTTCGGCGTCCCGCCGTGCGGGACTGGGCGAAGCCGGGCGGGCGTTGTTCGACCGGGCGCTCGACCTGTGCTGCGTGCAGCTGGTCTACCTGGTCCGCGAGCTTCCCGAGTACGAGTCGCGGCTGGCGGAGGGGTCGCTGCGCCGCGCGACGGAGGTGCTTTCCGGTGTCGAGCGGCTGCTCGCGCGGGTGCCGCTGACCAGCCTCGACGCCCCTTCCGGCACCGACCACGACGAGCAGTTCCGGCGGCGCTACCTGGAAGCGGTCGCCGATGATCTCGACGACCTGGAGCTCATCGGCGTCAACGTCCACAACTTCCGGCCGCGCACCAAGCTCTCCGTCGCCTACCTGAGCCTGACGGTGAACCAGGACGCGCCGCGCAAGGACGACCTCTTCGCCCAGTGGTTCGAACACGAGCACTCCGACGCCCTGTCCCGAGCGCTGCGCGTCGAGGAGGCGCTGGGTGCGGCGGACCTGACGCTCGTGCGCGGCGAGGCCGGGTCGGGCAAGTCCACGCTGCTGCGCTGGCTGGCGGTGAGCGCGGCGCGCGGGAACTTCGACCGCGATCTGGAGAAGTGGAACGGCTGTGTCCCGATCCTGATCAAGCTCCGCAGCTACGCCGGTCAGCCCCTGCCCCAGCCCGAGCAGTTCGTGCCCGGGCCCGGCGGCCCCGCGCTCGGACCGCTTCCGGAGGGCTGGACGCACCGGCAGCTGGCGTCGGGCAGGGCGTTGCTGCTGGTGGACGGGGTCGACGAGCTCAGGGACCGGGAGCGCCCGAAGGTCCGACGCTGGCTGGGGCAGCTGCTCAAGAGCTACCCGAAGACGCGCATCGTCGTCACCTCGCGCCCGGCTGCGGCCGGTACGAAGTGGCTGCACAGCGAAGGATTCGCGGCGGTCGACCTGGAGCACATGACTCCCGGCGAGGTGCGGGAGTTCGTCGAACTGTGGCACCGGGCGCTGCTCGCCGGGGACGGTGTTCTCCCATTTACGCGGGAAGAAATCGAGGAACACCAACGGCTTTTGCTCGCGCGGCTCGATGCTCGTGCGCATCTCCGGGGGCTGGCGCGGAGTCCGCTGATGTGCGCGATGTTGTGCGCACTGCATCTGGATCGTGGCGGGGATTTGCCGAGAGACCGCAAGAGTCTTTATGAAGCGGCGCTGGAGATGCTGCTCCACCAGCGCGAGGACGCGCGCGGAATTCCGGCGCATGACGAAGTTCCGTTGTCGTATCGGCAGAAGCTCGTGCTGCTCCAGGACATCTCGTTCTGGTTGAACCTCAACAGCCGGTCCGAACTGCCGCGCGAGACCGCAGTGGAACGGATCGACCGGAAGCTCCAGGCGATGCGCGGCATCGATGCGTCGGCGGACGAGTGCCTGGACTTTCTCGTGCAGCGCAGCGGTGTTATCCGGGCGCCGGTGGAGGGCCGGATCGACTTCGTGCACCGGACTTTCCAGGAGTTCCTGGCCGCGCGGGAGGCGGCGGCCGAAGGCCACGTCCGCATGCTGGTCGAGAAGGCGACTTCCGGGTTCTGGCGCGAGACGGTGATCATGGCGTCGGCACTGCTCAACCGGCCGGGGCGCGCGGAGCTGCTGAACGGGATCCTGGACCGGGCCGGAGGCGTTGGAGTTGCTGGCCGATTATGCGCGGGATCCACGGGACAAGGTGCAGAGCCACATCTCGGCTGTCTGGGGCCTTTTCGATGCCGAATCCTATGCGAAACGAGTGCTCGCCCACGCCGTACGGCCAGACGGCCGTCTCCTGGTCGACCGCATCGCGCACCTCGCCCAGCTCAGACACTTGGACTGGCTCGAAGATCTGCGGATCTTCCTATTCAGACGCTGCACAGACCTGGAGTTCCTTCGTCACGCGGAGGGCTTTCCGTTGTCCTCTCTGACAGTGCGGTGCAGAGGGAAGGTCTCGCTCTCCCCTCTTCGCGCGCATCCCGGGCTGAAAGGCCTCTACCTGCACGGCGCGGCCGAATGTGGGGACTTGCCTGCCTTGACCGCGCTCACCAAGCTGGAGAGACTTTCCCTCCGCTACTTCGAAGGCACCCTCGATCTCGATATCCTCGGCCAACTTCCCGCGCTGAAGTTGCTGGCTCTGAGCAAGTGCGGAGAAATGGACCTGTCGCTGTTGGCCGACCTCGACGTGACCGTGCGAGTCGACGATGCCGAGAGGTTCCGAGGTACCGAAGCGCTTGGCGACCGGCTCCACTCCCTCCGCTAACCCGCCAACTTCCGCAGTTCCGGCAGCAGCAGCCGGAGTGCCCGCCCCCGGTGCGAGTCGGCGTCCTTCTCCTCCGGAGAAAGTTCCGCCGAAGTCCGGGTGTCGCCCTCCGGGACGAAGATCGGGTCGTAGCCGAAGCCGTTGCTCCCGCGCTCCGCGCGGGTGATCGTGCCGCGCCACTCGCCGCGGACCACGGTCTCGGTGCCGTCCGGCAGGACCAGGGCCGCCGCCGAGACGAAGGCTCCACCGCGGCGGTCGTCCGGGACGTCGTTGAGCTGGCCCAGCAGCAGGTCGAGGTTGGCCTGGTCGTCGCCGTGCTTTCCGGACCAGCGCGCGGAGAACACGCCCGGCATGCCGTTGAGCGCGTCCACCGCCAGGCCCGAGTCGTCGGCGACCGCAGGCAGTCCGGTGGCCTCGGCCGCGTCGCGGGCCTTGGCCAGCGCGTTGTCCTCGAAGGTCGCGCCGGTCTCCGGGGCTTCCGGGAACTCCGGCACCTCGTCCAGGCCGACGACCTCGACTCCGGTCACACCTTCGGCTTCGAGGATGCGGCGCAGTTCGACCAGCTTCTTGGCGTTGCGGGTGGCCAGCAGGACGCGGCTCATGCCGCACCTCCGGGGAGTTCGCCCGGGTAGGGCGCGGCCAGCGCTTCGGCCTGCATCCGGGACAGCTCGGCGCAGCCCGCCAGCGCGAAGTCGATCATCTTGTCCATCGTGGACCGGGTGAAGGTCGCACCCTCGCCGGTGCCCTGCACCTCGACCAGGGTGCCGTGGTCGGTGGCGACCACGTTCATGTCGACCTCGGCGCGGGAGTCCTCCTCGTACGGCAGGTCCAGCCGCACCCGGCCGTCCACCACGCCGACGCTGACCGCGGCGATCGAGCAGGACAGCGGCTTCGGGTCGGACAGCCGTCCGGCCGCGCTCAGCCAGGTGATCGCGTCGGCCAGGGCCACGTACGCGCCGGTGATCGCCGCGGTGCGCGTTCCGCCGTCGGCCTGGATCACGTCGCAGTCCAGCGCGATCGTGTTCTCACCAAGCGCCGCCATGTCGATGCAGGCGCGCAGCGACCGGCCGACCAGCCTGCTGATCTCGTGGGTCCGGCCGCCGATGCGGCCCTTGACCGACTCGCGGGTGCTGCGCGTGTTCGTCGAGGACGGCAGCATCGCGTACTCGGCGGTCACCCAGCCCAGGCCGGAACCGGCCCGCCAGCGCGGGACGCCCTCCTGCACGCTGGCCGCGCACAGCACGCGCGTCCGGCCGAACTCGACCAGCACCGACCCGGCAGGCCAGTCCTGGTATCCGCGGGTGATCCGCACTTCCCGGAGCGCGTCGTCGCTCCGCCCGTCAGCTCGTGCCACGGCACCACCCTAAGAACCCGCCCGCGTGCGGGTCGGGCGGGGGTGGTTCAGGACAGGTCGGCTTCGCGCCAGGTGACGCCGGTGGGGCGCAGGCCGGTGGCGAGGAACTCGCGCAGCGCCTCGGCGAGCCGGTCCGGGGTGACGCCGCTGCCCGCGGGGAAGTCGGCGTCCTCGGCGTGCAGCTCCGGTGAGGACGGATCGCCTTCGAGGACGGCGTAGTCGTGGTCGGCGTCGATGTAGCCGAGGTAGCCGTAGCCGCCCTCGACCGCCGCGACCACGTCGTGGTCGAGCATGCCGCTGGCGGTGTCGGCGAGCTTGCGGCCCTCGTGCCAGATCGTCGCCGGACCCGCCGCGGGCTCGGACAGCCGCTTGATCAGCTCGTCGATCTGGTCCGGCTCGTCGATCGTCAGCCCGTCCCCGGCGTTGGCGTCCTGCGCCGAGGTGATCGTCCACACCGCGGTGATCGTCATCGGTGTCCCCTCCCCTGGTTCCGCGCCCGGAGGTTACCCCGCTCAGAGACTGTCTTCGCACTCGCTTGTCGTGACGGTGCCGGTGGCGAGGGCGGGCCAAGCGGCTGCGCCGCTTCAAAGACCGAAGGCAAGCGCTCAGACCTCGTAGGTGCGGCCTGCCGCGACGATCTCCGTCGGGCCCTCGAAGTGCGCCCGGGCCTCGCCGAGCACGGCCTCCGGGTCGGCCCAGGGCTGGAGGTGCGTGAGCAGGAGCCGGCGCGCGCCCGCGCCCTTGGCCACCTCGCCTGCCTGCCGCCCCGACAGGTGCACTCCCTCCGGCGCGCCCGGGAAGTCCGCCCAGGAAGCCTCCGCCAGCAGCACGTCCACGCCCTGCGCCAGCTCGGTCAGCTCGTCGCACGGGCCGGTGTCACCGGTGTAGGCGAGCACCTTGCCCTCCGCCGCGATCCGGAAGCCCCAGCCCGGGCACACGTGGTCGACCGGCACCGCGTGGATCTCGAACGGGCCGACCCGCACCGGCTCCGGCGTCAGCGCGGCGAAGTCGTAGACGTCGGTGAGGTCGGTCTCGGACAGCTCCTCCGGGCTCGGCGCGTAGAGCGCCGCGAGCCTGGCGGGCGCTCCCTCCGGGGCCAGCACCGGCAGCCGGTGCTGCGCGGTGTCGTGCGGCGGCGCCGGGTGGTAGCGGCGCAGGACCGTCAGCGCGGCGAAGTCGGCGCAGTGGTCCGGGTGCAGGTGGCTCAGCAGCAGGGCGTCCAGGTCGAAAGGGTCGACGTGCCGCTGGAGCGCACCGAACGTGCCGTTGCCCAGGTCGAGCACGATGCGGGTGTCACCGGACTCGACCAGGTAGCCGGAGGCCGGGGAGTCCGGGCCCGGCATGCTTCCGGAGCACCCGAGGATCGTCAGCTTCACGCCGTCGAGCTTGACACGCCCAGGGGCTCGACGGCATCGGCCGCGAGACTCGGACCCAGGAACCTGCGCGCGAGTTTGGCGAATCTCTCAGCCGGACCGGTCGCCCGGAACTCGTGCTCCGGTCCGGTCTCCGGGTCGGCGAGCAGGTCGTGCTCGGTGAGCACCCGGAAGACGTCCTTGGCCGATTCCTCGGCGCTGGAGACCAGCGTCACCTCGTCGCCCATCGCCAGTTGCAGGACCCCGGTGAGCAGCGGGTAGTGCGTGCAGCCGAGCACCAGCGTGTCCACGCCCGCCTGCTGGAGCGGGTCGAGATATGCCTGGGCGAGGCCGAGGACCTGGCGTCCGCTGGTGATGCCGCGCTCGACGAAGTCGGCGAAGCGCGGGCACGCGGCGGTGGTGAGCGCGACGTGCGGCGCGGCGGTGAAGGCGTCGTCGTAGGCGCGGGACCTGATCGTCGCGTCGGTACCGATCACGCCGACCCGGCCGTTGCGGGTGGTGGCCATCGCCCGCCGAACCGCGGGCAGCACGACCTCCACCACCGGCACGTCGTAGCGCTCGCGGGCATCGCGCAGGGACGCCGCCGAAGCCGTGTTGCAGGCGATGACCAGCAGCTTCACCCCCTCCTCGACCAGCGAGTCGGTGATCGCGAGGGTGCGGGCGCGGATCTCGGCCAGCGGCATCGGGCCGTACGGGGCGTTCGCGGTGTCGCCGACGTAGCGCAGCGGCTCGCCGGGGAGCTGGTCCATGATCGCGCGGGCGACAGTCAGCCCGCCGACTCCGGAGTCGAAGATCCCGATGGGCGCCTTGGTCATGCGGGCAGTGTGCCAGCCGACGCGGTGCCGGAGTCCCGCCGAGTGCCACGCGCCACCAGCCAGGCCGCCAGCAGCCCGCCGAGCGCGCCGAACAGGTGGCCCTCCCAGGACACGCCCTGCTGCCCGGGCAGGACGCCCCACAACATGCCGCCCCAGTAGAAGAACAGCAGCAGCGCCACGAACATCTGCGCGTAGCTGCGCACGAGGAACCCGCGCACCAGCAGGAAGACCAGCCAGCCGAACGCGACGCCGGACGCGCCGACGTGGGTGCCCGGCGCGCCGACCAGCCAGGTGCCGACGCCGCCGACGATCCACACCACGGCCGTCACCGCGACGAAACCGCGCACGCCCGCCGACATCATCAGCCAGCCCAGCACCAGCAGCGGGAGCGTGTTGGACAACAGGTGCCCCCAGCCGTCGTGCAGCAGCGGCGCCCACAGGATCCCGTCGAGCCCGTCGACGCTGCGCGGCAGGATCCCGTTCTGGTCCAGGTCGGCGGGCAGCACCACGTCGACCAGTTCGATGGCGTAGAGCGCGGCGACGATCACGCACACCAGCAGCGCGGACCGGACCGGATTGGCCGGAACGACCCGCGCACGCCGACGATCAGGCACTGGGTTCACACCATCGAGGCTACGTGAACCGGGGCTGCCCGGGGTCGGGGATCACCCTGAGCTTTCGATCCGACCCGATAGGGTTTAACGCGGTTTCATCGGGGGTCCGAAAGGGTTGCATTGTCCGCGCAAACACAACTCGACGTCGCGGTTCGCGCGGCGGCCAGGCTCGGCGGTGCACCCGTCTGGGACACCGGCACCGACAGCCTGCTGTGGGTCGACGCCCCCGCCAACGCCGTGCACCGGCTGTTCGGCGGGACGAACTACTCGATGGAGGTGCCGCAGGCCGTCAGCTCCGCGCACCCGCGCAGCCGGGGCGGAATCGTCATGCACCTCGCCGAGGGCATCGCGCTGTTCGACGCGGACGGGGAGCACCGGACCTGGCTGGTGTACTGGGCGCGCGAGGGCGTTCGGGGCGCGGTGACCGCGATCGACCGCAAGGGCAGGCTGTGGGCGAGCACCGCGCGGGAGGACGGGAGCGGCGACGGCTGGCTGGCGCGGGTCGTCGACAGCGGGGCCGCGAAGGTCGCCCTGAGCGGCCTGTCCGCGCCCGCCGGTCTCGGCTGGAGCCCGGACGACTCGCTGCTGTACTTCGCCGACAGCGCGACCCGGCGGATCGACGTGCTCGACTTCGACGTCGCCGAGGGCACGGTGTCCGGCCGGCGACCGCTCTGCGAAGTCGACGGTGAACCCGCCGGGCTGTGCGTCGACGCCGACGGTTGCGTCTGGGTCGCGGTGCGCGACGCCGGGCGGCTGGACCGCTACACGCCCGAAGGCGCGCTGGACCGCTCGATCGAGCTGCCCGTGCGGCGGCCGACGGACTGCTGCTTCGGCGGTTTCGACCTGACCGACCTGTACGTGACCTCGGCCCGCGACGGGCTCGCGGATCCCGGTGACGACGACGGTTCGGTGCTGGTGCTGCCGGGCGTCGGTACCGGGATGCGGACGCCGGCGTTCACCGGCTGAGCGCCGGAATTCCGGCCACCGCCGGGAGGTTGTACGCCACCAAACGGCACTCTCACGTGAGGAATCCGGCTGTGGCTGCTGGTCTCTCGGACGACCTGAAGAACTACCTCGACGAATCGCGCGCCTTCCCGACGGTGGCGACGCTGCTGCCCGACGGGCATCCGCACCTGACCGTCGTCTGGATCATGCGCGACGGCGAGGACCTGCTGTTCTCCACCACCACCGACCGGCAGCAGGGCCGGAACCTGGCCCGCGATCCGCGGGTGACGGTGATGATCAACCCGGCGGAGGACCCGTACAAGTACGCGGCGGTCCGGGGAATCGCGACCGTCACGCCGGACACCGGGCTTGAGGTGGTGAACGCGATCTCGCTCAAGTACACCGGCAAGCTCTACGCCGACCTGGCGCCGGACTCGGTGGACGCGGACCGGCGGATCGCCGTGCGGGTCACACCGTTCCGCGTCACCGGGCGCTTGTAAGCGTTGAGCCCCGGCCGTTTCCGGCCGGGGCTCCACATTTCAAAGCATCAGGCCCAGAGCTGGCCGTCGAGCTTCTGCGCGGCCTCGTCGATGGTGCCGCCGTAAGCGCCGGTGGACAGGTACTTCCACCCCGCGTCGGCGACGACGAACGCGATGTCGGCGGATTCGCCCGCAGCGGCGGCCTTCTCCGCGATGGTCAGCGCCGCGTGCAGGACGCCGCCGGTCGAGATGCCCGCGAAGATGCCTTCGCTTTCCAGCAACTGCCGGGTGCGGCGCAGCGCGTCGTAGGAGCCGACCGAGAACCGGCGGGTGAGTACGTCGGGGTCGTAGAGCTCGGGCACGAAACCCTCGTCGAGGTTGCGCAGGCCGTAGACCAGCTCGCCGTAGCGCGGCTCGGCGGCCACGATCTGCACCCCGGGCTTCTGCTCGCGCAGGTAGCGGCCGACGCCGACCAGGGTTCCGGTGGTGCCCAGCCCGGCGACGAAGTGCGTGATGCCCGGCAGGTCGCGCAGGATCTCCGGGCCGGTGGTCGTGTAGTGCGCGTTGGCGTTGGCGGGGTTGCCGTACTGGTAGAGCATCACCCAGTCCGGGTTCTGCTCGGCCAGGTCCTTGGCCACCGCCACCGCCTGGTTCGACCCGCCAGCCGCGGGCGAGGAGACGATCCGGGCGCCGAACGCCTGGAGCAGCTGCCTGCGCTCCTCGGAGGTGTTCTCCGGCATCACGCACACCAGGCCGTAGCCCTTGAGCTTGGCGGCCATGGCCAGCGAGATGCCGGTGTTGCCGGAGGTGGGTTCGAGGATCGTGCACCCGGCGGTGAGCCTGCCCTCCTTCTCGGCGGCCTCGATCATCGCCAGCGCCGCCCGGTCCTTGATCGAACCGGTCGGGTTGCGGTCCTCCAGCTTCGCCCACAACCGCACGTCCGGGGCTGGCGACAGGTGCGGCAGCCCCACCAGCGGGGTGTCGCCCAGCGCGTCCAGCAGCGAGTCATAACGGGCCACGATCAGCTCCAGGGTGTTCGCGGGACTTCGCCGGGCGCACCGGCGAAGTCCCTGCGGAACGAGATCACATGCCGCCCGCGACGGCGGGCAGGATGGTCACGTTGTCCCCGTCGGAGACCTTGGCCTCCAGACCGCCCGCGAAGCGCACGTCCTCGTCGTTGACGTAGACGTTGACGAACCGGTGCAGCTTGCCCTCCTTGACCAGGCGGTCCTTGAGGCCGTCGTGCCGGCTGTCGAGGTCGGCGATGACTTCCTCGATGGTGCTGCCGCTGGCCTCGACGGCCTTCTGGCCACCGGTGTGGGTGCGCAGGATGGTCGGGATGGAAACGTTGACTGCCATGGGGGCCTCCTGTCCGCTCGGGACTACTTTGACTTGCACGTGACGGTTCACGACCACCGCGAATCAGTCGGGAATCGCCTGGGCTCCGGTCGGCGCGTACGACTCCACGACCTCCACCGGCTCCTCGGTCACCTCGCCGTCGAGGATCCGGTAGGACCGCAGCTCGTGGACTTCCGGATCCCGGGTGGACACGAGCACGTAGTGCGCGTTGGGCTCCGACGCGTACGAGATGTCGGTGCGCGACGGGTACGCCTCGGTCGAGGTGTGCGAGTGGTAGATGACCACCGGCTCCTCGTCCGCGGCGTCCATCGCCCGCCACACCTTCAGCTGCTCGCCCGAGTCGAACCGGTAGAAGGTCGGCGAACGCTCGGCGTTGATCATCTCGATCAGCCGCTCCGGCCGGTCGGATCCCTCCGGACCGGCAATGACACCGCACGCTTCGTCGGGGTGGTCCCGTCGGGCATGCGCGACCATCGCTTCGACGAGGTCGCGTCGGATCACCAGCACAGCCACCATCCTAAAGGGTGCGACACCTGGGTCTCATGATGTGAAATCGGGTTGCGTGCTCCACCCGGAGCAACATCGCCAGACGATCGGTCATTCCCGCGCCGAGGGGTAGCGGTTCGTGTAAGAAGTCACCTCGCCGACCGGTTGCGCCGCCAGCACCGCGCGCACGATGGCGACCGCGGTCACGTGCGCGGCGGCCGCGCAGACGCGGTCCAGCGCCACCGCCCACGGCTCGGGCAGCTCGCCGCCGGTGCCGGTGGCCAGGGCGAACGCGGTGTCGCCGTCGAACATCGCGTGCGCGGGCCGGACCGCCCGGGCCAGCCCGTCGTGGGCGGCCACGGCGACGCGCTTGCACTGGGCCTTGGTCAGAATCCGGTCGGTGGCCACGACGCCGACGGTCGTGTTGAGCGTGCGCTCCGAACGGCCGTGCCGATGCGGCCTGCCCGGCGCGGGCCGTCCGGCGGCGACCTCGGCGGGATCGGGGGCGCGCAGGCCGGGGACCGGGAACCAGGGCAGACCGGTGTCGGGGTCGATCACCTCGCCCGAGGAATTGACCACCATCAGCGCGCCGACCACCGTGCCGTCGTCGAGCACGGTGCTGGCGGTGCCGACGCCGCCCTTGAGGCTTCCGGCGACGGCGCCGGTGCCCGCACCAACGTTGCCCTCGCGGGTCTCCGTGCGGCTCGCTGCCTCCGCCGCGCGGTAGCCGAAGCCCGCGTCCGGGCGGTTGCCCCAATCGCTCATGGGCGGGTCGAAGACCACGGCAGCGGGCACCACCGGTACGACCTCGCCTGGCCGCTGGCTGACCGGAACGCCGTGGCCGCGCTCGCCGAGCCAGTTCATCACGCCGTCCGCGCTGGCCAGGCCGTACGCGCTGCCGCCGGACAGCACGATCGCGTGCGCCTGCGAGACAAGGTGCGTCGGCTCCAGCACGTCGGTCTCGCGGGTGCCGGGCCCGCCGCCGCGCACGTCGACGGCCGCGGTGGCGCCTTCGGGCACGAGGACGACGCTCGTGCCGGTGGCCCAGTGCTCGTCAAGCCGCTGCTCGTGACCGACCCGGATGCCGTCGACGTCGACGATCGCGTTGCGCCGCCCCACCGGAAACTCAGCCATGCCGTCCACCCATCTTCAAGCGGCGCAGCCGCTTAGCCCACCCCAACAACCGGCACCGCCGCGGGTTCTCAGGCGTTCGCTGGCGAGGACAGCTTTTTCCGTCGTATTGGCATACGTCGGAAAAAGATTCCGGAGCCAGCGGACGCCTGAGGTTCCGCCACCCGCACCCCCAAGCAAAACGAGCCCGATCAACCCATAACAGCGTCGACGAGGCTGTCTTGGACCCAGGTAAGCCATTGGTAGACGCCGAGGTGTTCGCGGCGGAGGTCGTCCTCGGGCAGCTCGTCGGGAGTTTCCTCGTCGATGTCCAGCGCGGTGCCGAGCGCGAGCCGGACGTCGTTGATCGCGGCCAGCCAGCCGTCGGCCTGCGCACCGGAAAGCTCGACCCTGCCGCCGTCCGGCGGGCAGGTCTCCAGAACCAGCTCGGCGGCCCCGGTCTTCTGGTCCAGCAGCTCGGGTTCGTGCAGCGACCGCATGGCGCCCGCCGCGTCGGCGTCCTCGGCGTCGGTCTCGCCGGTTTCGGGGTCGCGCCGGTAGAAGTCCGGCAGCAGCCTGCCAAGGACGCGGTCCTCCGGCGGGGTGGTCGGGCCGGTGCGGATGCCGGTGAGCTCGGAGAGCTCGTCCTGCGGCGCGTCGTCGGCGCGGGCCGTGAGCATGTCGCGGATCTGGCTCACCAGGCCGCGGATGACCGCCGCCTCCTGCTGGGACAGGTCGGCCACCACGTGCCCGTTCTTGCGGGTCCAGCCGTTCACTAGATCAGGAGTCCTTCTGCATCGTCGCCCACAGCCCGGCGGCGTGCAGCTTCGCCACGTCGCCCTCGACCTTCTCCTTGGAACCGGACGACACCGCCGCCCGGCCCTTGTGGTGCACGTCGAGCATGAGCTTGGTGGCGTGGTCCTTGCTGTAGCCGAAGATCTTCTGCAGGACGTAGGTCACGTAGGACATCAGGTTGACCGGGTCGTTCCACACGACGGTCACCCACGGCTTGTCCTCCGACCCGAGTTCTGCCGGGTCGAGTTGCGCGCGCTCCAGTTCGGCGGGCGAGGTCATGTCCCCATGGTCGCACGCGCGGGTGGGGCGGTCGTCGGCCACGGGTGAGCCCGCTCATGTCCGCCCGTTCCACGTAATCTCGGGACCATGACGGCGGCAAGCACGGCACTGCGCACCGACCACTACGAGCTCACCATGCTGGCCAGCGCTCTCCGGGACGGCACCGCGCACCGCCACTGCGCGTTCGAGGCGTTCACCCGCAGGCTGCCGGACGGCCGCCGCTACGGCGTGGTCGGCGGGGTCGAGCGCGTGCTGGAGGCGATCGAGAACTTCCGGTTCGACGAGGCCGAGCTGCACCACCTCGCCGAGGCCGGGGTCGTCGGCGAGGACACCCTGGAATGGCTCGCCGGGTACCGGTTCCACGGCGACGTGGACGGCTACCCCGAGGGCGAGCTGTACTTCCCCGGTTCGCCGCTGCTGACCGTGCGCGGCACCTTCGCCGAGGCGGTGCTGCTGGAGACGGTCGTGCTGTCGATCCTCAACCACGACAGCGCCATCGCCTCGGCCGCGGCCCGGATGGTCTCGGCCGCCAACGGCCGCCGGATGATCGAGATGGGTTCGCGCCGCACGCACGAGGAGTCCGCGGTCGCCTCCGCCCGCGTCGCCTACCTGGCCGGGTTCACCGCGACGTCGAACCTGGAAGCCGGCCGCCGCTACGGGATCCCGACCGCGGGCACCGCCGCGCACGCCTTCACCCTGCTGCACGACACCGAGCGCGCCGCGTTCGAGTCGCAGGTCGCCAGCCTCGGTCCGAACACGACGCTGCTGGTCGACACCTACGACATCACCCGCGGCGTGGAGCTGGCGATCGAGGTCGCCGGGCCGCAGCTGGGCGCGATCCGCATCGACTCCGGTGACGTCGGCGTGCTGGCCCGCCGGGCGCGGGAGCAGCTGGACTCGCTGGGCGCCTTCGGCACCAAGATCGTGGTCTCCGGCGATCTGGACGAGCACGCGATCGCGGCGCTGCGCGCGGAACCGGTCGACGGCTACGGCGTGGGGACCTCGCTGGTCACCGGTTCCGGGGCACCGACGTCGGGGATGGTCTACAAGCTGGTGGAGGTCGACGGGCGGCCGGTCGCCAAGCGCAGCACGCACAAGACCTCCCGCGGCGGGCGCAAGATCGCGGTCCGGACGCACAAGCCGACCGGCACCGCGGTCGAGGAGGTCGTGCACCCCGGCGACGCCGCTCCGGAGCTGGGGCCGGACGACCGGCTGACCCAGATCCCGCTGATGCGCGGCGGGAAGCGGGTCGATGATCTGCCGACGCTGGAGGACAATCGGCTTCGACTGAAGAAGGCGCTGGTAAGCCTGCCTTGGGAGGGCCTGAAGCTCTCGCACGGCGAACCGGCGATCCCCACGGTGTTCGCGGAGCAGTAGGAGGAGGCGGGCATGAGGCACCATCGCTTCTCGCCCATGACCGCCGACCGGGTGCGGGTGCCCCGCAGGAAACAGCAGGCGGGCATGAGGCACCACCCCTCCCCGCCCACGACCGCCGACCGGGTGCGGGTGCCCCGCAGGAAACAGGAGCCGAGATGACCAAGGCATTAATCGTCGTCGACGTGCAGAACGACTTCTGCGAGGGCGGAGCGCTTGCGGTCGCGGGCGGTGCCGGCGTGGCCGCGGCGATCTCCCGGTACCTGGCCGGGTTCGACCACGACCACGTGGTGGCGACCCGCGACTACCACGTCGACCCGGGCGCGCACTTCAGCGACGAGCCGGACTTCGTGCGCTCGTGGCCGGTGCACTGCGTCGCGGGCTCCCCGGGCGCGGCGTTCCACCCGGAGCTGGACGTCTCGCCGATCGAGGCGGTGTTCTCGAAGGGCCAGTACAGCGACGGCTACTCCGGTTTCGAGGGCACGCACCGGGACCGGACGCTGGCGGACTGGCTGGCCGATCACGGGGTGGACCGGGTCGACGTCGTCGGCATCGCCACCGACCACTGCGTGCGCGCGACCGCGCTGGACGCCGCGCGGGCCGGGCTGGCCACCACGGTCCTGCTCGAACTCACCGCGGGCGTGTCGCGGGCGACGGTGGACGCCGCGCTCGCGGAGCTGAGCGAGGCGGGCGTGGACCTGGTCGGCGAGCCCGTGATCGGTTCTTGACCCCCGAAGCGGTCCCCGAAGCGGTCCTGCCGCTTCGGAGCCCCATACCAACGAAACAGGACTGTCCTCGCCACCGAACCGGCCCTGCCGCTTCAGAACCCCACACGAACCAACAGGACTGTCCTCATCACCGAAGCAGCCCTGCCGCTTCAGAACCCGCACCAACAAACAGGACTGTCACGTCAACCTGGCCCGCCTTCTCCGCCCGAATCACCACCTCGCGCCGCAAGCCCCGGCCGAACACCGGGTTCAGCCGCCGGTTCCTGAACCCTTGACAGGGCCGCCCGGTACCGTCTTCAGACGTGCCAGCCTCCGTTCCCCAGTGGTCCGATCCGAGTGCGTTCGAGCTCGACGAGCAGGACGAGCTCCCACCCGAGATCGCCGACGAGGTGCCGGTCTCGGCCGGTCGCCGCACCCGGGTGCCGGGGCTGAAGAAGCTGCTGGAGATCGCGGTGCGGGCCGTCGGCGGCGCTCCCAGGGAAGGGCAGTCGCAGATGGCCGAGGCCGTCGAGCACTCGATCCGCTCCGGTGAGCACCTCGCGGTCCAGGCGGGCACCGGGACCGGGAAGTCGCTGGCCTACCTCGTCCCGGCGATCCGGCACGCGGTGGCCAAGGAGGCGACCGTCGTGATCTCCACTTCGACCATCGCGCTCCAGCGCCAGCTGGTCGACCGCGACCTGCCGCGGCTCGCGGACGCGCTCGCCGAAGCGCTCGGGCGCAAGCCGACGTTCGCGATCCTCAAGGGCCGCCGCAACTACCTGTGCCTGAACCGGATCGACGGCAACGTCCCGCAGGAACCCGACGAGGGCGCGCTGTTCGACCCGTTCGCCGCGTCCGCGCTGGAGCGCCAGGTCAAGCGGCTGCGCGAGTGGTCGACCGAGACCGAGACCGGTGACCGCGACGAGCTGGTCCCCGGCGTCACCGACCAGGCTTGGCGGCAGGTTTCGGTCACCGCCAAGGAATGCCTCGGCGCGCACCGCTGCCCGGTCGGCGTCGACTGCTTCGCCGAGCGCGCCCGCGCCGAGGCGGGGCGTGCGGACGTGGTGGTGACCAACCACGCGCTGCTGGCCATCGACGCGCTCGACGAGCGGCCGGTGCTGCCCGAGCACGACGTGGTGATGGTCGACGAGGCCCACGACCTGGTCGACCGGGTGACCTCGGCGGCGACCGGGGAGCTGACCGCGGGCGCGGTCAAGCTCGCGGCCCGCCGCTGCGGGCGGGCCGTCGACCAGGAGATCGCCGACCGGCTCGACGAGGCGGGCGAAGGGCTCGACGTGGTGCTCCGCGAGACGGCGCCCCGGCGGCTGGAAGCGATGCCCGAGGACCTCGGCGGCGCCTTGACCGCCACCCGTGACGCGGCTGCGGCGTGCATGCACGCGCTCGGCCCGGAGCGCAAGGAGGACGTCGACGGCAGCACCGCCCGCAAGCTCGCGCTCGCGCTGACCCAGGACGTCCACGACACGGCCGTCCGGCTGCTGGAGGCGTTCGACGCCGACGAGGGCAAGCGCTGGGACGTGGTGTGGATCGCCGCCGACCCGAACCGCCCGCCGACCGTGCGGGTCGCGCCGCTGGCGGTCGGCGGGCTGCTGCGGGACCGGCTGTTCGGCCAGCGGACCACCGTGCTGACCTCGGCGACGCTGGCGCTGGGCGGTTCCTTCGACACGCTGGCGCGGCAGTGGGGCCTGCCGCCGCAGCAGCGCGCTCGGGCGGTCGAGGGGATGGCGACCGAGCGGGAAGCGCCGTCGGACACCGGCGGTCCGAAGTGGACCGGACTGGACGTCGGCTCGCCGTTCGAGCACCAGCGCAGCGGCATCCTCTACATCGCCCGGCACCTCCCGCCGCCGGGCCGCGACGGGCTGCCGCCGCAGTACCTCGACGAGCTGACCGAGCTGGTGCGGTCCGCCGGCGGCCGGACGCTCGGGCTGTTCTCGTCGATGCGCGCGGCGCGGCAGGCGTCGGAGGAGCTGCGGCAGCGGCTGAGCACGCCGGTGCTGTGCCAGGGCGAGGACTCGACGTCGCTGCTGGTCACGAAGTTCGCCGACGATCCGGAGACCTCGCTGTTCGGCACGCTGTCGCTGTGGCAGGGCGTGGACGTGCCCGGCCGGTCGCTGCAACTGGTGGTCATGGACCGCATCCCGTTCCCGCGGCCGGACGACCCGCTGGCCTCGGCGCGGCAGAAAGCGGTGTCCGAGCACGGCGGCAACGGGTTCATCACGGTCGCCGGGACGCACGCGGCGCTGCTGCTCGCCCAGGGCGCGGGCAGGCTGCTGCGGTCGATCGACGACCGCGGGGTGATCGCGGTCCTCGACCCCCGGCTCGCGACCGCACGTTACGGCGGTTTCCTGCGCGCGTCACTGCCGCCGTTCTGGACGACGCACGATCCGGAGGTGGTGCGCGGGGCGCTGCGCCGGCTCGACGAGGCCGCCAAAGCGGGCTGACCTGGTTTGTGGGCAGCTCACAAAGCCCTCCCCTTCGCAGGGGAATGGCGGGTAGCTTGTCCCCGCCCGAATCGCCTGGACCCGAAGGGGCAGGTGAATCACGAGTAGTGTCCGCGAGCCTGCGAGGAGCAACCGTGCCCGGAACCAGGAACCCCGCGCCCGCCACCGATCTGGCCAGGACCGTGGTGTTCGCCGCGTTCATCGCCGTGCTCGGCATCTTCCCCGGCTTCTACCTGGGCGGGGCAGCGGTGCCGATCGTGCTGCAGAACACGGGCCCGCTGCTGGCGGGCAGCGTCCTGGGCGCCCGGCGCGGCGGCGCGGCGGTCGCGCTGTTCGTCGGACTGGTCGCGATCGGGCTGCCGCTGCTGTCCGGCGGTCGCGGCGGGATCGCGCCGTTCGCCGGTCCCAGCGGCGGGTTCGTGCTGGGCTGGATCGTTTCGGCGGTGGTGGTCGGCCTGATCGTGCAGCGCGGGCTGCCGCGCCCGGGGATCGCGACGCTGCTGGTCGCCAACGCGGCGGGGGTGGCCGTCGACTACCTGATCGGCATCCCGTACTGGGCCGCGTTCACCGGTGATCTTGGAGCGGCGGCGGTGCAGTCACTGGTCTTCGTCCCGGGTGACGCGATCAAGCTCGTCGCGGTCTCGCTGGTCGCGGTGGCCGTGCACCGCGCCGTCCCGGCGCTGGCCGCGTCCCGCCCGGCGTGATCACCGGCGGCGTTCCGGAGCGGCTGCGGGACCCGGTGAACCGGGCCGCGCACCGGCTCGCCGGGTACGCGGGCGAGCGGATCGCGATCGACGCGGACACCGCGCTGGACCGGCTGTGCTGGTTCCTCGGCGCGGACCTTGCCGGGGCGGCGGCGCTGGTCGTGGAACCCACGTGGAGCGCCCGCGAACGCGCGGCGGTCTTCGCCGACGCCCGGCCCGCCGCGATCGTCACTGGGTCTCCGGGCGGGCCGGGCGGGGTCGTGGGCGGGCCGGTTGGGGTCGTGGGCGGGCCGGTTGAGGGCTTCGCACCGGCAGGAGATCTCGACGCCAGGCCGTGTCCACGACACACCGACGGCAAGTCGAGCGCACGACACGCCACCGCCGAGCCCACCACACGACACGCCACCAGCGAGCCGAGCGCACGACACACCACCCCCGAGCCGACCCCACGACACACCACCCCCGGGCCGACCGCACGACACGCCACAGGCGAGCCGACCCCAGGAATCACCGGCATCAGGCCGACCACGGGATTCGCCGCCGCCGAGCCGACCGGACGACACACCATCGCCGAGCCCACCCCACGACACACCGACGGCGAGTCGACCACACGACACGCCACCGCCAAGCCCACCGCACAACACGCCACCCCCGGGCCGACCACACGACACGCCACCGGCGAGCCGACCGCAGGACACATCACCGGCGAGCCGACCACACGACACATCACCGGCGAGCCGGCCGCAGGACACACCGACGCCGAGTCGAGCGCACGACACGCCACCGCCAAGCCGATCCCACGACACACCACCGCCGAGTCGACCACACGACACACCGCCACCGAACCCACCCCACAACACACCGCCCCCGATCCCACCGCCGACTTCGCGCCGGTCGGCAACGCCGAAAGCCGCTTCTACCTGCCGACGACCTCCGGGACCAGCGGCCGCCCGAAGGTGCTGATCCGCTCCCGCAGGTCCTGGCTGGACAGCTTCGCGGCGCTGGACCTCGGCCTGCGGCCGGACGACACCGTCCTGATCCCCGGCCCGCTGAGCTCGTCGCTGTTCCTGTTCGGCGCCCTGCACGCCCTGCACGCGAAAGCCGACGTGCACCTGCTGGAGCGCTGGTCGGTGCCGGACGCCGTCGCGGCCTGCCGGCGCGCCACGGTCGTCCACCTCGTCCCCGCGATGCTCTCCGCCCTGCTGCCGCATCTCGACGACTGTCCACTGCGGACGATCGTGTGCGCGGGCGCCCGCCTCGATCCCGCGATCCGGTCGCGGCTGGGCGGCCGGGAGCTGGTCGAGTACTACGGCTCCGCCGAGCAGTCGCTGATCGCGGTGGACCGCGGCGACGGGCTCCGCCCCGTCGTCGACGTCGAGGCGCGCGGCGGGCAGCTCTGGGCCCGCTCCGGCATGGTCTTCGACGGCTACCTCGATCAGGGAGCGGTCCGGTTCCCGGAGGACTGGCACGACGGCTGGTCCACCGTCGGCGACCGCGGCGCGCTGCACGACGACGGCACCCTGGAGGTCCACGGCCGGTCGACCGCGGTGCTCAACACCGGCGCCAGCCTTGTGTCCGCCGAGGACGTGGAGTCGGTGCTCCGCGGTGTCGACGGCGTTCGCGACGTGCTGGTTTCCGCCACCCCGCACCCGAGGTTCGGCGACCTGGTGACCGCCGTCGTCGAGGTCGACGACACGGCTCCCCCGTCGCTGCGCGCGCTGCGCGAGCGCGCCCGCGCGACGCTGGCCCCAGCGCAGC
>NZ_BAAAUX010000023.1:0-572 GCF_039534165.1 Saccharopolyspora taberi
GGCGTCGACGTCGAAGGCCCCTACAAGCCCGACCACTACCGCTACTGAACAGCGGAACGCGCCGAACGCAGGCAAACCGAGTGATGCCACCCCGTCGACAGGAGGCTGGGGCCCAATGAACACGATCGCACTCGAAATGGTCCCGCCGGACCTCGACCACGGCGTGGACAGGGCGGTGGAGGAAGGCCGCAAGGTCGCCGGGCTCGCCCGCTCCTCCGGGCTGGCCGGGCGGATCAGGCACGTGATGATCCCCGGCATCATCCAGGAGGACGGCGACCGCCCGGTCGACTTCCGGCCCAAGATGGACGTCATCGACTTCTGGCGCACCATCCGGCCGGAACTCGACGGGATGCGCGGACTCTGCACGCAGGTCACCGCCTTCCACGACGAACAGCAACTCGGTGAACGCCTGCGCAGCCTGCGCGAGGCCGACATCGACGGCATCGCCTTCGTCGGCGTGCCGCGCAACATGAGCGACGGTGAGGGGCCCGGCGTGGCCCCCACCGACGCCCTCACCAAGTTCCAGGACGTCGTCCCGCACCGCGGGTCGATCCTGATCCCGACGCGGGAAG
>NZ_BAAAUX010000023.1:636-166441 GCF_039534165.1 Saccharopolyspora taberi
ACGGCATGACCCAGCTCCTGTTCTCCGACGCCATCGTCGGATTCCTCAAGGAATTCGCCCGCACCACCCCGCACCGCCCGGACGTCCTGCTGTCCTTCGGCTTCATCCCGGGAGTCGAGCGCAGCAAGAAGCTCATCCAGTGGCTGATCCAGGACCCCGGCAACCCGGCCGTCGCCGCCGAGCAGGAATTCGTCGCCCGCACGGCGGAACTCGGCTTCCAGCAACGGAAACAGGCCGTCGTGGACCTCTACAAGCGGGTCATCGACGGAGTCCACGACCTCGGCTTCCCGCTGAGCGTCCACCTCGAAGCCCCCTACGGCTACAACGAACCCGCCTTCGAGACCTTCGCCGCGCTGCTGGAGCACTGGGAGCCGCAGCCCTGACCCCCGCAACCCGTTCGACCACGCGGGCGCCTGCCGGAGCTGAACGCCAGCACCGGCGGGCGCCCGTCCGCAGCAGGGGTTTCCGCCTCCCAGCGCGATTTCCTGCGACCGATCTCACCCAGCCGGTTGCAACCGGAGCGGATTCCGCTTAGGCTTCCCAGTGGGAAGTTCCCACGTGAGGTGGAGGTAGCGTTATGACCACGGGACCGCGCGTTGCCGTGATTTACTACAGCAGCACGGGCACGATCTACGGTCTCGCGCAGGCCGCGCTGGAAGGCGCGCGCGAAGCCGGAGCCGACGTCCGCCTGCGGCGCGTCGCCGAGCTCGCCCCCCGCGAGGTGGTGGAAAGCACCCCCGAGTGGCTGGCGCACGCGAACGCGACCCAGCACGTCGAAGAGGCCACTCTGGACGACCTGACCTGGGCCGACGCGATCGTGTTCGGCACGCCGACCCGGTACGGCAACATGGCCGCCCAGATGAAGCAGTTCATCGACACCACCGGTGGCCTGTGGGCGGAGAACCTGCTGGCGGACAAGGTGGTCAGCGGCCTCACCAGCGCCGGTTCGGTGCACGGCGGCCAGGAGACCACCCTGACCAGCATGTACCACGTGTTCATGCACTGGGGCGCGGTCATCGTGCCGCCCGGTTACACCGACCCGTGCATCGAGGAGGCCGGTGGCAACCCCTACGGCGTCAGCTCCAACGACGGCGAGGGTGCTGGCCCGGCCGCGGCCTCGATCGTCGCGGCGCGGTACCTGGGCCGCCGCGTCACCGAGAAGGCCGCGCTGCTCAGCAGGCCCGCGGTGGCCGCTGAACCGGCGTCGGTCTAGATCCAGCGTTGAGAACCGACGCCGGTTCAGCGGCGAACCGGCGTCGGGGACGTGGTCTTCGCACCAAAGTGGTCGGTCTGCCGGTCACTCCGTTGTGACCAGCAGACCGAGCGGATTTCCCCTGGGGGTGCGGACGAGCCGGCTGGGCCGGTCCCGTGGACTGGCTCAGTCGGCCCGACCGTCCGGCGCGATGTTGTGGTTGACCCGGAACACGTTGTCCGGGTCGTGCTCGTTCTTGACCCGCACCAGGCGCTCGTAGGAAGCGGGCTCGTAGGCGCCGCGCACCTGGTCGGCCTCGCCCTCCTCCGCGGTGAGGAAGCTGACGAACGGCCCACCGACCCGCCACGGCGCCAGCACGTCCAGCACCTTCTGCTGCGCGGCCCGGACCGTACCGACCTGGTCGCCCTCGCCCGGCGCGGCGACGAACAGCGTGTAGCCGGGCCTGCGGTACGGAACCGCGTTGGGCTGCTCCGGCTCGACCGCCAGCGCACCGGCGATCCGGCGGATTTCCACCACGGTGACCGGGAAATCGGCGTCCGGACCGGCGACCTCCAGCAACGCGCCGATCGCGGCGTCGTCGAAGCTGCCGAGCCGCCCGGAGCGCTCGTAGAACGGGCCCGGCTCCATCGGGTCGAGGTTGACGCTGCCGATCTCGGTGTAGGGCATGTTCGTCACGGTGTCCATCAGCGGCTCGGCCACCTGGCGCAGCGGGCGGACCAGCCGCTCGCCCTCCTCGGCCGAACCCCGGTAGGTCACCCGCACGTGCCCGACCAGCTTGCCGCGGATCGGCTCCGGCACCACGTCGAGGTCCGGGAACCGGACCACGGCGATCGCGGTCTGCATGTTCGCGGGCACGTCCTCCGCCCAGTCCCGCCAGGTGCGCAGCAGCTCGGGCAGCGACTCGCCGGGCATGAACAGCCCGCCACCGTACACAGTGGACAGCGGGAACAGGTCGACCTCGACCGAGGTCACCACGCCGAAGTTGCCCTTGCCGCCGCGCAGCGCCCAGAACAGCTCCGGATCGCTCTGCGCGGTGACCTCGCGCAGGCGGCCGTCGGCGGTGACGACGTCCAGGCTGCGGACGTGGTCGGCGGCGTAGCCGAACGAGCTGCCGAGCGGACCGATGCCGCCGCCCAGGACGTAGCCCATCACGCCGACCGTCGGCGACGAGCCGTTCAGCGGGGCCAGCCCGTAGGTCGCGGCGTCCTGGACGACCTTGCCCCACAGCACACCGGCCTCGATCCGCGCGGTGCGCGCGTCGGGGTCGATGCGCACGCCGCCCATCGCCCTGGTGCTGATCAGCAGCGCGTCGTTCCCCGGGAGGACCACGCCGTGACCGGTGCCCTGCACCGCGACCGGGAGGCCGTGCTCACCGGCGAAGCGCACCGTGCGCACCACGTCCGCCGCACTGCCCACCGCGATCGCGGCCTCGGGCCGGAGGTCGACGGTGCGGTTGAACCCGAGGCGCTCCGCGTCGTAGGCGTCGTCGGAGGGCAGCAGAACCGAGCCGTGGAGCGCGGGTTCGAGATCCTGCCGGAGTGCGTCGACGACCTTCGCTCGCTGTGCCTCGGTAGGGATGGCTGCCATGGAAAAGGTTCTCCCTTCTGGCCCGCGGATGTGCGGGCGTCAGACCAAGAATCTCGGATTTTCGCCGGTCAGTGCGAGAACATGTCCTCGTCCGGCGAGATGTGAAGTGCGCGGTACGAGCCGGTGAAGAACACCAGCGGTTCCCCCTCCCGGTGCGCCAGATGGCGCACGTGGCCGACGAACAGCGTGTGATCACCGGCGTCGTGAGCGTCCCACACGTCGCACGCGACGTGTGCGAGCGCCCCGCTCAACAGCGGAACTCCGTGCTGCCACACGAATTCCGGTTGCAGGTTCGGCTGCGGCCTGCCCGCGAAGTGCCGCGAGTGCGACTCCTGGTCGTCGGCCAGCATGCTGATCCCGTACCGCCCGGACTGGGGAAGAACTTCCGCCATCCGCGTGGTTTTCGCCAGCGACACCAGGATCAGCGGCGGGTCCAGGGAGACCGAGAGGAATCCGTTGGCGGTCATCCCGTGCACCTCGCCGTCGGCTCCCGGCGCGGTCACCACCGTGACCCCGCTGGGAAAGCGCCCCATGACGTTGCGGAAAGCACGGCTGTCGACTGCGAATTCTGTTGACATGTTCGCCTCCAGCGCGAAGATCGGTCAACGGGCCGTGCCCGGCACGGCCGTGGCGGCGCGGACCTCCGCCCGCGCCGCCCGCGGTTTCTGGGACGTCCTCCCCGACGTGACCCGCTCACCGGCACGCGAGTCGCCTGCGCGGCCCGGAGTTCCCGGGTGTCCCGCCGGAGGGACACCCGGAAGCTCCGGAACACACCTGAGAGCCCGTCTTCCCCGACCGGTGCGGCGGCCGAGCCTTCTGAAACGTTTCTAGTCGTGTGCGGCCAGGAAGGCGTCGGTGCGCTCCGGGGTGGACAGCACGTCCCAGAGCCGCTCCGGCTGGTTGAAGAAGTCGATGAACTCGTCGGCCAGCGCCTGGTCGGTGGCCATCCGCTGGAACAGCCGGATCTGGTGCGCCGGAGGTTCGCGGCGCAGCATGAAGTTGCCCCACTGGACCGTCGACAGCACCCGGTGCGCCCGCTTCCTGGCCACCTTGACGCAGAACCGCTCGTCGAAGCCGAGGTCCTCCACGATCGACTCGCCGATCACGAAGGCGGAGTACGAGGCGAGGTTGGCGCCCTGGCCGATCATCGGGTCGACGGTGGTGTGCGCGTCGCCCACCGACAGCGCGTAGCGGCCGTTGGGCAGCCGGACGTAGTCCTCCCGCACCCCCGGCACCAGCGCGCCCTGCACGATGTCCTCCGGGCGGGTCAGCGAGAACTCGCTCGGGTTCACCCGCGCGAACACCGTCGGGTGGTACTTCTCCAGCTTGCTGAGAACGGCCTTCTCGAACGCGGCCGGGTCGTCCTCGTAGCGCAGGTGCGCCAGCTCCTCCATGTCGCCGCCCGGCTTGATCTCGAACAGCAGGGTGGTGACCGGGCCGTCGAAGGAGTGCATCGGCAGCTCCAGCAGCTCGCCCTCCGGCGACACGCTCATCGTCATGCCGGTCGGGTCGGGGCGGGCGACGCCGTGGTAGAGCCCGGCCGACAGCTTGCGCTGCGGCACGTCGAACGGCGACGCGTCGGTGCGGCGGCCGAACATGTTGGACAGCCCGGCCTTGCCGGTGCCCACCACCACGAGGTCGTGCTGCTCGGACAGCGACACGATGGTCGCGGGCTGCACCTGCCGGGTCTCGAAGTTCCCGCCGCGGGCGACGAAGTCCTCGACGAGCCGGGGCAGGTAGATCCGGTAGTCCAGGGCGCGCGCGGGACCCGAGGCGTGCGGGGTGAACCGCAGCGGCGGGTCGCCCGCGATGTGGTGGTGGTGCGCGGTGTAGCCGTACTCGTCCAGGTCCCAGTGGCTGATGCCCAGTTCCTGCTCGCGCCGGATGGTCGTGTTCTGGTGCGCCACCGTGTTCGGCAACCTGCCGGTACCGAGCTGTTCGACGGTCTTGTCGCTGTAGATCGTGACCGGGACGTCGTGCTTGCGCAGGTAGAGGCCCAGGTGGAGGCCGGCCACCCCGCCTCCGACGATGCCGATGTTTGTCACGGGTGCTCCCTTCGAGGGGCAGGCGTGCCGTGCGCCCGCGGTCGCGGGCTGGACCGGCGCACCTGCGCAGCTCCGGAGATGGATGTCGACATGCCTTCCGAGCCTAACCGGAAGACATTCCGTTTACGATCCCATAGTATGCCTGGGTAGACGCCCTGACAACCACCGGCAGCGACCAACCGGTGACGTGGGGAAATCGCCCGAGCCGGTGGCCGGACCGCACCGGACCGAGGAGAGGAGCAGCGATGGCAGCCGATCGGTCAGCCATGAACGGTCGCGGACTCGGCCTGACCGTGGCGGGGCAGCCGCAGCCGGAACGCGCCGACGCAGCCCGCAACCGCAAGCGGATCATCGACGCCGCCCAGCGGATCGTGCGCAGCGGCGGCGTGGAGGCGCTGTACATGGAGGAGGTCGCCCAGGCCGCCGGGGTCGGGGTCGGGACGGTCTACCGCCGGTTCGGCGACCGGGCCGGGCTGGCCTACGCGCTGCTCGACGAGCGGGAGGTCGAGCTGCAGCAGGCGTTCCTGGCCGGGCCGCCGCCGCTGGGATTCGGCGCCCCGCCCGTGGAGCGGATCAAGGCCTTCCTGCACGCGCTGCTGGACCGGCTGCAGGAGCAGTCGGCGCTGCTGCTGGTCGCCGAGACCAACAGCCCGCACGCCCGCTACGTCAGCGGGGCCTACCGGGTGCACCACGCGCACCTGGCCGGCCTGGTGGAACAGGTCCGCCCGGGCAGCGACGCCCGCTACCTGGCCGACGCCCTGCTCGCGCCGATCGGCGCCTGCCTGGTCACGTACCAGCAGGACGTCACCGGCATGTCGCTGGACCGGATCAAGTCCGGCCTGGACGACCTGGTGGACGCGATCAGCAAGCCCGAGAACTGACACCCCGGGTCGCGGTGCCAACGCACCACACTGCACCGCGGCCCGCGTGTCACCGCGGCGAAGTACCCGCAGACCGCCTCGACCATCGACGCGCCGGATTCGCCGCTCTCCGCCGCACCCCAGCGGATGGCCAACGCCATGCCCTCCACCAAGCCCAGATCGGGAAAGACCCTCGCGATAGCGACCAATAGCCCACTACGTCGCCCAAAACAAAACGACAAACCCAACCCCGGGAAGCTGGCCCAAGAGCCAACCCCGAAAAGCTGGTCCAAGAGCAGGCCGAGAACACTCCCAAAGCAAGGAGCACTCGACTCCCAACCACCGCACCGTAGGGGGTTTGGGGGAGTCGCTCCCCCAACAAAATGACGAAGCCGATAAAAGCGAAACGCCCTGCGTGAGCAGGGCGTCCCAATCGCGAAGTGGAGCTGACGGGATTCGAACCCGTGACCCCTTGACTGCCAGTCAAGTGCGCTACCAACTGCGCCACAGCCCCTTGTTCAGTTCTCGCCCGAGGCTCCCGGGGTTTTTCTGTCCCGTTCATCTCGTGCCTGCATACCGTACAACAGCCTCCGGAGGCCCTTCGCAGGGGGGTACCCCTGTTGGATCTACCCAGCGTGCAGCCCGCTCTGCTACACCGTGGGTCGTGACCACTGCACAGCGCGTGTCGCCTCCGCTGACGGCGCCGGAGGACGAGGGGTGCGATCCCGAGCGCCGTCGTGAGCTGCAGGAACGGCGGTTGCAGCGGCTGGTCGACCGGCTGCTGGCGGCTGGCGGCGTGCAGGCGGGGCGGCTGCGCGACAGCGGGGTGCGCCGGGGCTCCGACGTCGGCCTCGACGAGCTGCACCAGCTCCCCTTCGTCACCAAGCAGGACCTCTGGGACCACTACCCCTTCGGCCTGCGGGCCGCTCCGGAGACCGACGTGGTGTGCATCCACGGGACCTCCGGGACGCTCGGGCGGCAGACGCTGGTGCCCTACACCGCGCACGACATGGACGTCTGGTCCGAGGTGATGGCGCGGGCGCTGGCCGGGGCCGGGGTGACCCGCCGCGGGCTGGTGCACAACGCGTTCGGCTACGGCCTGTTCACCGGCGGGCAGGGCCTGCACCAGGGCGCGATGCGGCTGGGCGCGAGCGTGCTGCCGGTCTCCGGCGGGGGCACCGACCTCCAGCTGCGGCTGATGCTCGACCTGCGCCCGGACGTGCTGTGCTGCACCCCGTCGTACGCGATCTACCTCGGCGAGTCGTTCCGCTCGACCGGGATCACCGCCGACCAGCTGTCGCTGCGCATCGGCCTGTTCGGCGCCGAGCCGTGGACCGAGCAGATGCGGATCGAGATCGAGCGGCTGCTGGGGCTGCGGGCGCTCAACATCTACGGCCTCACCGAGATCATCGGCCCGGGCGTGGCGTGCGAGTCGCTGGACTCCGAGGGGCTGCTCAACATCGCCGAGGACCACTTCTACCCGGAGGTCATCGGCACCGACGGGGAACCGGTGCCGGACGGCGAACCGGGCGAGCTGGTGTTCACCACCCTCACCAAGACCGGGCTGCCGCTGCTGCGCTACCGGACCGGCGACGTCGCCGCCGTGTGCGGACCGGTGCCGGGTTCCGCGCGCACGCTGCGGCGGATGACCCGGGTGATCGGCCGCAGCGACGACATGCTGATCATCCGCGGGGTCAACGTGTTCCCCGCCGAGGTCGAGGCGGTGCTGCTGGAGGACGACCGGGTCGCGCCGCACTACCTGGTCGTCGAGGACCGCCGCGACTCCTCCCGGCCCGAGCTGCGGATCGCGGTCGAGCCCTACAGCGCGGCCGAGGACGCCGCGGTCCTCGAACGGGACCTGGCCGCCGCGTTGCAGCAGCGGCTGGGCATCACCTGCGTCGTGCGCATGTTCGCGCCCGGCCACATCCCGCGCGCGACGAGCGGCAAGGCCCGGCGGGTCGTGCGCTGGAACCACGGCGTGGCGCCGCTGCCCGGGCTGGAGTGATCACCCCGCCTGGCCGCCGTGGCGCTGCGGCAGGCCGCGGGTGTTGGCGGCCTTGACGAACTCCGACCGCGGGTCGTGCAGTTCGCCGAGCGCGACTACCTGCCTGCGGAACGGCAGCTCCAGCAGCCAGTCGCCCATGATGCGCGCCTTCCGCGACGCCGTGGGCATCTTGGCCAGGTGGTAGACCCGGTGCAGCGCCCACGCCGGGAAGCCCTTCAGCTTCACCCCGTACACCTCGGCGGCGCCCTGGAAGAGCCCGAGCCCGGCGACCGATCCCGCGTACCTGTGCCGGTACTGGTGCAGTTCCTGGCCGCGCAGCAGCGCCACGACGTTGTCCGCGAGCACCTTGGCCTGCCGCACCGCGTGCTGCGCCGACGGCGAGCACTTCGCGTTGGGGTCGCGGCTGGTCAGGTCCGGGACGGCGGCGCAGTCCCCGGCGGCGAAGACGTCCACGGTGCCGCGTACCTGGAGCTTGGCGGTGCAGTCCACGCGGCCCTTGTCGTCCCGCGGCAGGTCGCTGCCCTCCAGCATCGGGTGCGGTTTGACCCCGGCGGTCCAGACGATCGTGTCGGTGTCGAACTCGTCGCCGTCGGAGAGCACCACGTGCCCGCCCTCCATCGACTTCGCCGTGGTGTTGAGCTTGACCTCGATGCCCCGGTCGGTCAGCCGCTGCCGGGTGTACTCCCCCATCGGCTGGCTGACCTCGGGCATGATCCGGCCCATCGCCTCGACCATCACCCACCGCATGTCCCGGACGTGGATGCCGGGGTAGTCGCGGATCGCGTAGCGGGCCATGCTCTCCAGCTCGGCCATCGCCTCGATCCCGGCGTAGCCGCCGCCGACGAACATGAACGTCAGCAGCCTGCGGCGCAGCTTGTCGTCGGTGGTGCTGGCCGCGATGTCCAGCCGGGACAGCACGTGGTTGCGCAGGTAGATGGCCTCCCCGATGGTCTTGAACCCCACTCCCTGCTCGGCGAGTCCCGGGATGGGCAGCGCGCGGGAGATCGAGCCCGGCACCACCACGAGCACGTCGTAGCTGATGTACTCGGCGGTCCCGTCGCCGATGGTCGCGGTGAGCTCGCGGCGGGCGTGGTCGATGGCGGTGACCTGCGCGGTGATCACCTCGGACTTGCGCAGCGCCTCCCGCAGCGGCACCACGACGTGCCGGGGTTCCAGCGACCCGGCGGCGGCTTCGGGCAGGAACGGCTGGTAGGTCATGTGCGGCTGGGAGTCGATCACCGTGACGTCGGCCTCGCCGTCCCGCAGGATCCGCTGCAACCGCAGCGCGAGGGTCAGCCCGGTGTGCCCGCCGCCGACGATGACGATCCGCGGCCTAGGCATTCTGCGGCTCCCCCCTCGCACCTTCCCTGGTCCGCCGCGGGTCGACGTCGCGGTCGGGGTGCCGCCGCAGGTACTCGTGCTCCAGCTCGAAGGTCCGGGCCGTGTGCTCGCGCAGCGAGTCCGGCGAGCCGTGCAGGAACGTGTCGTGGCGGGTCTCGTGCAGGTGCCGGAGCTCGCGCAACAGATCCGGTTCGGGCAGTTCGCTACCGGGGATTCCGGTGATCATGCTCATGTCGTCCTCCCTGCGTCGGACACGCCGAAGGGTGCGTGCCTGCGGGAGTACCCCGGTCCAGCTCGATCAACACACCGTCAGCGGGCGCCGAACCGCGTCTCCGGCGCGCCCACCCACACCAGCAGCGCGAGCACCGCGGTCAGGCCGGTGACCGCGAAGGCCACCTGGAACGACACCAGGTCGGCGAGCACCCCGGCGACCAGCGGGCCGAGGATCGCGCCGACGTCGGCCGACATCTGGAAGGCGGCCAGCACCGTGCCGCCCTTGCCCTTCGAGCCGACGACGTCGGCGACCGCGGCGCTCTGCGCCGGGTTGAGCAGTCCCGCGCCGAGGCCGGCGACCAGCGACGCGCCGAGGAACCAGACCACCGAGTCGCTGAGTCCGAGGGAGATGCTGCCGACGGCGGAGACCACCAGGCCGATGATCGCCATCGGCTTGCGCCCGCGCTGGTCGGCGATCCGGCCGGACAGCATCAGCACCGCGGCGTTGCCCACGGCGAACACCGAGAGCGCGATGCCGGCCATCGACTGCGTCGAGCGCAGCGCCTCGACCACGAACAGCGGCACCAGGGCGATCCGCACGCCGTAGACGGCCCAGCCGTTGCTGAAGTTCGACAGCAGCGCCGCGCGGTAGGTGCGGTGCGCCAGCGCCTGGCGGACCGTCATCTCCGGCACCGCGTTGCCGCGGTCCGGCGCGGCGAGGGTGGAGTGGCGCAGCATCAGCCAGCCCGCGAAGGCGGCGACGAACAGCGTCGCGCCGTAGGTGAGGAACGGCAGCCGCATGGAGAAGCCGACCATCAGGCCGCCGATGATCGGGCCGGAGATGTTGCCGAGCAGGAAGCTGGTCGCCCACAGACCGGAGGCGCGCCCGCGCAGGTGCGCGGGGGCGAGGCGGACCAGCAGCGCCACCACGGAGACGGTGAACATCGTCGAGCCGATGCCGCCCAGCGCCCGGAACACCAGCAGCTGCCAGTACGAGCCAGCGAAGGCGCACGCGGCGGTGCTCACGCCGACGATCGTGATGCCCAGGACGTACATGGGCCGCTCCCCGAGCAGCGACACCAGGCGACCGCTGACCGGCGCGAAAGCCAGCCGCATGAAGGCGAAGGCGCTGATGATGAAGGAGACGGCGGTGACGCCGACGTCGAAGCTGGCGGCGAAGGCGGGCAGCACCGGGGAGACGATGCCCATGCCGATCGCGACGATGAAGCTGCCGACGACGAGGATCCAGATCTCTCGGGGCAGTGCTGCGGTACCGGATGTCGGAGTGGATGCTGGGGTGGACTCGGCGGCAGTCGCGCTGGACACCCGGACCTCCTGTCTTTTTAGCCGAACTAAGCGAACCAGACGGATTTGCCCGGGTCAATCGGATACCGCGCCCCGCAACGGACCCTGCCCCTCAGCGCCACCAACCCTCGGGCTGCCAAAGGGGCTTTCCGCAGTCAACGGATGTCCCGACTACAGCAGCTCATCCACCCGCCGGGCGTAGGCGGTCACGGGATAGGCCGCCTCAAACCCGCACGCCTCCGCGAACCGCTCCGCGGGCCTGCTCTCGTCGCTGTGCGCCGCGACCAGCCGCGCTCCGCGCTCGCGCAGCTCGTCGACCGCCGTGACGGCCAGCCCGCGTCCCAGCCCCCGGCGCCGCCTGCCGGGCCGCACGACCACCTGCTCCACCAGGCCCATGCCGTGCTCGACGAAGCCCTGCGCGAAACCGGCGATCCGGTCGGCATCCGCGTCGTCGACGACGTGCACGACGCAGCGCGGGTCGTCGATGCGGTGCCCGAGGTTGCGGATCAGCCGGGACTCGCCCGCCTCGGACAGGCCCGCGTCGTCGGCGATCAGCTCCGCGATCCCCGGCAGGTCGCGGTCCTCGGCCGGGCGCGGGGAAACCCACGTCACCCGCGGCTCCCGGTGCAGCAGCACCAGGCCCTCCTCCACCGCGCGCCAACCCGAGTCGTCGGCGATGCCCTCGATCTCGGCGACCGTGCTCGGCGAGGCGTAGACGACGGCCTCGGACCGCCCTGCCTCGGCGAAGACCTGCTCCAGCCGCAGCAGCGTGCTCGCGACCTCGGCGAGCGTTCCCCAGAGCGCGCAGGCGTGGTTGGCCGTTGGCAGCGGGTTGTCCTGGTTGAGCACCAGCGTCGCGACCCCGACCCGGGTGCGCAGCCCGTAGCGGATCGCGGCCGACGACATCCGCGCGTTCTCGACCAGTCCCGCGAGCATCCGGGCCTGCCTCGGGTGCAGCAGGTCCTCGTCGTCCGGGTCGTGCAGTGGGTCCACGCGTTCATTGTCTGCCCCGGGGGCTTGCCCGTGGCGCGCGCGGCTGGACGATGTGCGTGTGGCCACACCAGAACAGCTCGCCGACGAACTGCTGGACCTGATCTTCGAAGGGGATCCGGTCCGGGCCAGCATCTACGGCGACCGCACCCGAGACGACCTGCTGCCCGACCTCAGCGCCGCGGCCGAGCAGTCCCGGCGCGCCCAGTTGGAGGACGTGCGCAGGCGCGCGATGGCAGTCGACACCGAGCACGCCGAGCTGGAGCAGCGGCTGACCATCGCCGTCGTGGTGCACCAGGCCGAGGCCGCGATCGACCGCATCGACTCCCGGTCGGTGGAGTACGGGATCAACGGCTCGCTGTTCGCCCCGGTCTCCGGCCTGCTGGGCGCCCTCGCCCGGGTCTCGGTCACCGACGCCGACCAGGCGCGGGCGTTCCTGCGGCGGCTGGCCGCGATTCCGCGGTTCACCGAGACCGTGGTCCAGCGCCACCGGGAAGGGCTGGCCACCGGCATGCTCCCGGTCCAGCCCCTGGTGGAGGAGGCTGTCGACCAGCTCGACCGGCTCCTGGCCGCGCCCGGCACCGATCCGCTGCTCGAACAGGACATGCACGGCCTCGACGCCGAGCGCCGCGAGCTGCTCGACGAGGTCGTGCACCCGGCGCTGCGGCGCTACCGCGACGTGCTGGCCACCGAGGTCGCACCGGCGAGCCGCCCGGCCGACAAACCCGGCCTGTGCTGGCTGCCGAGCGGACGGGACATCTACCGCCGCCTGGTGCGCTCGCACACCACGACCCAGCGGACACCTCAGGAGCTGCACGAGACCGGCCTGCGCATCGGCGCCGACCTCCGGCGCGAGTACGCCGAGCTGGGCGCCCGCGCGCTCGGCGTCTCCGACCCCGCCGAGCTGACCGAACGCCTGCGCTCGGACCCCGCGCTGCGCTGGCGGGACGCCGACGACCTGCTGACCACCGCGCGCGACGCGATCAGCAGGGCCGAGGCGGCGGCGCCGGACTGGTTCGGGCGGCTGCCCTCGCAGGGCTGCGAGGTCCGGTCGATCCCGCCGTCCAGCGGCCGTTCCACCGGCGACTACTACACCCCGCCCGCGCTGGACGGCTCCCGGCCGGGCATCTACTTCGCCGCCACCGACCGGGCCGCCGAGCGCGTCCGCTACACCGCGGAGGTCATCGCGTTCCACGAGGCCGTGCCCGGCCACCACTTCCAGCTGACGCTCGCCCAGGAGCTGACCGGCCTGCCCAGGCTGCGGCGGCTGCTGGCGATCAACGCCTACACCGAGGGCTGGGGCCTGTACACCGAGCGCCTCGCCGACGAGATGGGGCTGTACTCCGGCGACCTCGCCCGCATCGGCATGGTCTCCGAGGACTCGCTGCGGGCCGCGCGGCTGGTCGTGGACACCGGGATCCACGAGTTCGGCTGGAGCAGGCAGCAGGCGGTCGACCACATGCTCGAACACACCACCCTGCCGCCGCCGGAGGTCGCCGCCGAGGTCGACCGCTACATCCAGCTGCCCGGCCAGGCGCTGTCGTACATGGTCGGGCGGCTGGAGATCGAGCGGATCAGGGCGGCGGCCCGCGACCGCCTCGGCGCGGACTTCGACATCCGGGCCTTCCACGACGCGGTGCTCGGCCACGGCGCGCTCCCCTTGTCCACAGTGGACATGGTGGTGGCATCCGGGTGAACCCCGGCCCGCCGGTGCGACATCCAGGTGATCCCCGCCTGAGCAGCTAGAAAACGCCCGTCGGCGCTCTAGCCTCGGAGGTGGCCGAAGCACCCGTTTCCGCAGTGGAGGCAACGGTGACCGGGACGCACCACCACCGCGAGGAGCGCCTCCGCCGCCAGGCGGAAGCGGAACTGCGAGCCAGGCCGCCGCTGCCGCCGTGGCAGAAGCGGGTCGTGGAGCGGTTCGCGGTGGAGCGCCCGGCCGGCTGGTACACGCTACTGAACCAGTTCGCCCCGCACACCCCGGAGAACCGGCCGGACGTGGTGCTGGCCGGTCCGCGCGGGGTGCTCGCGGTCCTGCTCCGCGAGGAGGACCCGGGCTGGGAGGACGCCAGGGCGGCCTTCGTCTGGACCGCCGAACTGCTGGCGGGCGTGCCCACCCCGCACGGCCTGCTGACCGAGGCCGCGCTGCGCACCGTCGTGGTGCGACCGGCGGGCTCGGCCACCGGCCACAGCGGCGAGCACCTGACCGTCGCCGAGGACGACCTCGACCGGATCCTGTTGCGCGGTGAGGAAGTCCTGGAGCGCGCGGACGCGCTCAGCGCCGCCCGGCAGCTGAGCAGCCGCACCTTCGACCTGACCCCGATCGGCTGGAACCCGCAGCGGATCCCCGAACCGCGGGCCGCGGGCGAGACCGGGGTGTCCGGCCGGTCGTCGGGGCTGTTCGACGTCGACGAGCTGCGCGAGCAGCGGTTCGAGCGCGCGCTGGAAGGGCCGATGCCGGACTGGCGGATCTTCCTGGACGACACCCAGCTCGGGCTGGTCCGGCGGCGCTACTCCGGCCCCGCCCGGATCACCGGACCGGCGGGCACCGGCAAGACCGTGCTCGCCCTGCACCGGCTCGCGTACCTGGCCCGCCGCAGCAGCGGCGAGCTGCTCTACACCACGCACCTGAGCACCCTGCCGCGGATCGCCGAGAAGCAGTTCCGCTCGCTGGCCCGCCAGGTCGGGCACCGCGTCCGGTTCCAGCACCTGCACGGCTGGGCCAAGGAGTTCCTGGCCGCACGGGGCCGGGACTCCGAGGCCGACGACCGCCAGATCGAGGAGGCGTTCCTGGCGGCCTGGCAGCGCGCGGGCCAGGGCGGTCCGCTGGCCGCGGCCCGGCCGTCGCGCGGGTACTGGAAGGACGAGATCGACCGGGTCATCAAGGGGCGCGGGCTGCGCTCCCTGGAGGCGTACAAGACGGCGCCTCGCCGGGGTCGCGGCGGCAACCTGACGCCGGGTTTCCGGGCGCACGTCTGGGAGTTCTACTGCGAGTACGAACGCGAGCTCGGCGAGCGCGGGGTCAGCGACCACAACGACATCCTGCTGCGCGCGCTGACCGAGCTGGGCCGCACGCCGCTGGAACGCCCGTTCACCGCGGTGGTGGTCGACGAGGTCCAGGACCTCACGCTGATCGGCCTGCGCCTGGCGCACGCGATCAGCGGCGACGGCCCGAACCAGCTGCTGCTCGTCGGCGACGGCCAGCAGCAGGTCTACGCGGGCGGCTGGCGGTTGTCCGAGGCCGGGATCGCGCTGGGCGGACGCGGCGAGATCCTGCGCCGCAACTACCGCAACCGGACCGCGATCGTGGACGAGGCGGGCGAGCTGGACGCGGTCAACCGCTTCGACGACCTCGACGGCGGCCCGACGGTGGCGCTGCGCTCGGCGCTGCCGGTCCTGGGCGGCGGCCGGGCGGTGCGCTGGCGCGGGCCCGACCAGGAGGAGGCGCTGCTGTCGGCGCTGCGCAGGCTCGACGACACCGCGGACGCGGCGGTGCTGACCCGCACCAACAACGCGGCCGAGCACTGGGAGAACGTGCTGCGGGCGGCGGGTTTCCAGGTCAGCCCGCTGGACCGGTGGGACGGCACGCCCTCCCCCGCGATCCACGTCGGGACCGTCCACCGGGCCAAGGGAACCGAGTTCCGGTCGGTGTTCCTGCCCGACGAACCGCGCATCGCGACGAACCACCGGGAGGAGCAGGAGGCGTCGCAGCGCCAGCAGCTGGTGGCGATCACCCGCGCACGCGACTTCGTCTGGACCGGATTCGTCGAGTCCGACTGACCCGTTCCGCACCGATCCAGGTCCCCTTGCGGTCCGCCTAATTCAACGTACGATGAATTTATGCGGATACTCAGGCACACCATCGCGATCCTGGTGGCACCGGTGACGGTCACGATCGTCGTCCCGCTGCTGCTCACCCTGACCATCGGAACTCTGACGCTCCCGCTGGGCCCGGTCGGCGACCCGGCGGCGGCCACCCTCGGAGTCGCCGCGCTGGGCGGCGGCCTGACCCTGGTGATCTGGACGATCTTCCTGTTCGACCGGGACGGCGACGGCACGCTCGCGCCGTGGGACTCGCCGCGCAGGCTGGTCCTGCGCGGCCCCTACCGGCACGTGCGCAACCCCATGATCAGCGGCGTGCTCGCGATCCTGCTCGCCGAGTCGCTGATCCTGCGCTCCCCCGTGCTGCTGGCCTGGTTCGCCGCGTTCTTCCTGCTGAACCAGACCTACATCCCGCTCTGGGAAGAACCGGATCTGGAGAAGCGGTTCGGCCGCGATTACGTCGCCTACCGGCAGAACGTCCGCCGCTGGGTCCCGCGGCTGCACGCCTGGAACCCCTGAACCCCACCAGTTGCCGCGGGCAGCTCCCCGGCGTAATTTAGTCACCATCCTTGACTATCAAGATTGATGACCAAGATTTGATGACCCAGATTCGATGACGGAGTGCCGCCCGATGCTGCTGCCCGCCAAACCCGCCGCCCTCGATCTCGACCCGGCCGAGAGCGCGGTCCTCGTGATCGACATGCAGAACGACTTCGGAGCCCCGGGCGGCATGGCCGACCTGGCCGGGCTCGACATCGGCGCGGTCCGCGCGACGATCGACCCGATCGCGCGCGTGACCGCGACCGCGCGGTCGGCGGGGATGCCGGTGATCTACCTCCAGCACGGCTACCGGCCCGACCTCGCCGACATGGGCGCCCCGCGCTCGAAGAACCGCCTCGCGCACGAGGCCGCCGGCGTCGGCAGGACCGTGCCGACACCCGCCGGCGGAACGGGCCGCCAGCTCGTCCAGGGCACCTGGAACACCGAGATCCTGCCCGAACTCGCTCCCGAACCCGGCGACCGCGTGCTGCCGAAGACCCGCTACAGCGGCTTCTACGACACCGACCTGGACGCCACGCTCACCAGGCTCGGGATCACCACGCTGGTCGTGACCGGCTGCACCACCAGCGTCTGCGTCGAGTCGACGATCCGGGACGCGATGTTCCGCGACTACCTGCCGGTCCTGCTCGCCGACTGCACCAGCGAACCGATGGGCCGGGCCAACCACGAGGCGTCGCTGGCGGTGATCGAGCGCAACCTCGGCTGGATCTCGGACGCGGTGTCCTTCACCGCGACCGCTGCCGCTCCACGATGAACCGCAGATCCCGCTTGAACCGCGCGTAGCGCTGCTCGGACAGCGCCTCGGCGTGCCGCCGCTCGATGCCTGCGAGGATGCCGTCCGCGGCGCGCTGCTCGGCCAGACCCCGCTCGGTCGGCACCACCAGCTTCGCCCGGCGGTCGGCGGGATCCGGTTTCCGCTCCACGTAGCCGAGCGCCTCCAGCTCGTCGACGATGGTCCCGATGATCTGCTTGTGCAGCCCGGAAAGCCGCGCGAGCTCGCTGGCCCGGACACCGGACTCGTCGAGGTAGGCCAGCACCGCGCCGTGCCGCGGGGTGAGGTCGTCGAACCCGCGCTCGGCCAGCGTCCCGAACAGCTCGGCCTGCACGGAGAACAGCAGCCGGGCGCTGAGCGCACCCAGGTCCGGGTCCGCGGCCATCCGGTCGGCCCGCCGCTGCTCCTGCGCCACCACTGCCTCCTCTGGATCGACCTCCGGACGGTACTCGCAGCGGGAACGGGCCACCCGACCGACCACAGTGGACCAGCCCGGTTCGGCCCCCCGGGACGGCCGGGTTGCAATACGCTCGGCGGTGATCGACGAACCTGGAGGGGAACGTGGCAACCTGGGAGAACCTGACCGACTTCATCCGTTCCGAGTACGAGGTCACCAAGGACACCGACGACGAGCTCCGGATCCTCATCGAGTACGAGGACGGCCGCAGCCAGGTCATCATCATCGCCCGCGAGATCCTGGACGGCCGGGAGGACTGGGTGCAGGTGGCCTCGGTCTGCGGGCTGGTCGCCGACGTGGACCTGAAGCGCTTCCTGGAGGAGATCGGCGAGACCTCGGTCGTGTGCGGCGCGGTCATCATGGGCGAGCACCTGGTCCTGCGCCACGCGCTGCCGCTGGAGAACCTCGACATCAACGAGTTCACCGACCCGCTGACCTTCGTCGCCGACACCGCCGACCACCTCGAAGAGCTCTTCTTCGGCGGCGACGGGTACTGACCTGACATTTCCCTCGCTTTCCCTTGCGGGACAAGCCTTTCCTCCTGCGCTTCCCTTGACACCCCAAGGTGTACAACCGTCTACTTATGTTTTGCCGCAAGCGATCCCGAGGGGTGGGCAATGAGCACAACCGAGCAGGAACGGGAAAGCGAGTTCGCTGGACTCGGCCACATCATGGAAATCCTGACCGGGGACTGGAAGGCGCGGATCCTGATGACCGCGGTGGAGGTCGACCTGTTCTCCCGGCTTTCCGGCAGCCCGGCCACCGCCGAGAAGATCTGCGCGATGCTGGGCTTCCAGTCGTCCGGCGTGCACGACTTCCTCGGTGCGCTGGTCCATCTCGGGCTGCTGGAGGAGGAAGCGGGCCGCTACCGCAACTCGCAGGCCGCCGAGCGCCACCTGATCAAGGGCGGGCACGCCTACATCGGCGGGTACGTGCGGTTCTGCGACCGGCAGCTGAACCCGGCGTTCGACGGCCTGACCGACACGCTGCGCACCGGCAGCCCGGCCAACCGGGCCGCGACCGGAGGCAGCAACCCGTACGACTCGCTCTACGCCGACGCCGACGTCACCGAGACGTTCCTGGACAGCATGGACCTGGCCGCGACCCCGGTCGCGCTGACCCTGAGCGCCCTGGACTGGTCGGACTACAGGTCCGTGGTGGACGTGGGCGGTGCGCGCGGGCACCTGATCCGCCTGCTGGTGTCACGCAACCCGCACCTGGAAGGGATCGTGTTCGACCTGCCCGCGCTCGAACCGGCCTTCCACGAGTACCTGGCCACCACCGGCGCCCGCGAGCCGATCACCTACCGGGGCGGGGACTTCTTCACCGACCCGCTCCCGGAGGCCGACGCGATGGTCTTCGGCCACGTCCTGCACAACTGGGGCGTCGACGAGCGCATCACCATCCTGCGCAACGCGTACCGGTCGCTGCGGCCCGGCGGCTCGGTGTTCATCTACGACCACATGATCACCGAAGGCACCCCGTCGCTGAACCGGCTCCTGTCCAGCCTCGGCATGCGGGTGTGGTCGGCGGGCGGCCACGAGTACTCCGCCGAGGACTGCCACGGCTGGCTGCGCACGGCGGGCTTCAGTCCGGTCACCTCCGGCCTGCCGGACCTCGGCGAGGACGTCCTGGTCGTGGCGCACAAGGACGGCTGATCGCGGCGCGGCGCCAACGATGCCGCCGCGCCTCGGTGGTTCGTCGCCCAACCGCGGACCAACTACAGTCGGATGGCGGGGGTTTGCCCGCGGGTAACCTTTTTGACTCCGCGGTGAGGAGACAGGAGACGGCCGGGTGAGCGACATGACGACCGACGAGACGACCGGAGCGGACACCAAGGGCGAGCGGACCCGGCGCCGCATCCTCCTCGCGGCCCGCAAGACGTTCGCGACGGTCGGCTACGAGCGCGCGACCATCCGCGCCATCGCCGCCGCAGCGGACGCGGACAAGTCGTCGGTCATCAAGTACTTCGGCAACAAGCAGCAGCTGTTCCGCGAAGCGGTGCACTGGGACATCCCCATCGACGAGCTGACCGCGGTCGACACGGGCATCACGGCCGAACAGCAGATCCGAGCCATGCTCGAAGGCTGGGCCAAAGACCCGATCTCCCCGATGTCGGTCCTCCTGCGCGCGAGCATGACGAGCGAGGAAGCAGCGGAGATGCTGCGCGAACACGTCACGGCCAACTCGGTGGACGCGATCGCCAAGCACATGGGCCACCTCCCCGACGCCCGCCTCAGAGCAGGTGTGTACTCGGCGATGATGATGGGCCTGGCCAGCGGCCGCTACCTCCTCCGCTTCCCGGACCTGGCGGAAGCGGACCTGGAGGACGTGATCCGAGTAGCGGCCCCGGTAATCCGGACCCTGATCGACCCGGACCCCAAACAGGCAAAGACCCGCCGCTGAGGCCGGAGTCGCTCCGACGATGAGCTGACCCACCGACTCCAGCGGCCTTGATAAAGTCCGCCGTTGTGGCGGAAATGATCACGGGTGCTGGCGGAGCCGAGCCTGGTGGTCCGCCGCTACCGACCGACGTCGAACGTGCGCTGTACGCCACGAAGGTCCGCGGCGACTGGGACGGTTATCTCCGGGTCCTGCTTACCAACGACCTGTTCGGCTATTCGTCCAGGACGCAAATCGACAGCAGCAAGCTGGGGTTGCCGCATTGGCAGTATCTCCACGGGCCGGATGGTCGAAAGCTCCTTCCCGTGTACACCAGAGGGGAGCTGCTCCCACCTCGCCAGGACGTGGTGGTGCACCCGGTCGAGCTCCCGTTGTCGAGGGTCGACGCGGTGCTCGCGGAGTGGCGCGGGGTGGTGGTCAATCCGGGAACACCGACGGAGGCGCACTTTCCGGATATCCACAAGCAGCGCAAAAGCTGGAAAGCCCTGAAGGAAAGCACCCCGCGAGTCGGTGCGGACGCGATCCTGCGCACCAAGTACACCGGACCGCTCCATGGTCCACTCGCGCACGGCCTGGCGTGCGGCGCCCTCCTCGCGACGCACAACAAGGTGGTCTGGAACGACATCGGCGACTGCTACGACCACTACGCGGAAGACGTGCTGGTGCTGCGCGACGCGTGGAACGTCACCGACCGGGACGGTTGCCTCGGGCAGCTTTCCTTTCTTCTGCGAGGCATGAACAGCCCGGCGCAAATCGAGTTCTTGCTCGGCGTTCGCGAGGCGATGACGCGGCGATGGCCGGGCACGAGGGACGACGCGGAGGCGTGGCGGAAGATCAGCGTCGACCAGTTCCTGGCCCTTGGCAACGATCCCGGCGGGATCCCCGCCATTCAGGAGTTGATCGGGCGAATCCTGCGGTACGAAGCACGTTTCCGCGCCGACGGCGTGCTGCCGCCGGACGGCCGAGTCACGTCGACGCTGGGATACGACTACGGCCGGGCGGTCAACTTCGCCCGGTGGGGACTGAGCGCCCGGTACCTGACCTTCAACGAGGCCGAGCAGGCGATCCTCGAGGCGGGCGAGTTGAGCCGAAAGGCGCATCGCTCGTGGGCGGACTTCTCGGCCGGCTACATCCTCGGCCGGGTGCTGCGGTTCGACGAGGAGACGTACGGCGAGTTCTACCACCCGGTGGTCGGGGCGCACCGGATCCTGTTGAACGAGCCGTCCAGCCCGTGGCGCAACATCCCGTTCAACGTCGACTGACGGTGGCCAGGTTCGTCGCGACCCCGAAACAGCAGGAAGGCCACCCGCAAAACGGGTGGCCCATCCTCGGTGGAGGTGCCGGGAATCGAACCCGGGTCCTCCGTCGCTTCACCAAGACTTCTCCGTGCGCAGTTCGCTGTGCCTCTGCTCGGCTCCACCGGTCTCACGAACCAGCCGGTGTGACGAGCCCAGCCGCTGTTTGGTGTCCCGCCAGGTTCCGCGGCCGAACCTGGCGGTAAGAGCCTCCTAGCTGATGCCGGATCCCGGGTCGGAGGCGCTCCCGGTCCGACAGAGTCGCTCCTCGCTCAGGCGGCGAGGGCGAACTCGCGCTGACTCTTGTCGGCGCTTATTCAATTGCGGCGACGCTCACGGTGGTCTCCCGCCTGCACCGGCACGCTTCCCTTGGATCAACGTACGGAGTCGAAACCGTTCACCCCCCTGGCCGTCCTGTTGTCCAGCGGCCTGTCCTTCGAACCACTGAACAACAGGATAACGCCTGCCGACCTGACGATCATTCCCATATCCCCGTACCCGTCACGACCTGGTGCGGAGCAGCTTCCCCGGGGTGTCGTGCAACACCGCCCGCAGGAAGAGCGCGCCCAGCCGGTCGTCGGCGTTCGCCCATCCGACGATCGCGGCCAGCTGCTCGGCGTACGGGTACGGGATGTTCGGGAAGTCGGTCCCCAGCACGATCCGGTCCCCGATGTCGGCGAGCCGTGCGGCCCAGTCGCGCGGCAACGGTGCCAGTCGCTCGGTGTACTCGACGCCGACCATCGTGGTGTCCATGTGCACACCGGGGTACCTCGACACCAGTTCCAACGCCGACTCGTACTCCGGCATTCCCGCGTGCGCGAGCACCGCGACCAGGCGCGGGTGCCTGGCCAGCACTTCGCCGAACACGTCCAGTCCGGTGTAGCTGCCCGGCAGCGGACCGTGTCCGCAGTGCACCACAGCAGGCACACCCGCCTCGGCCAGCACTCCCCACGACTCGTCCAACAGCGGGTCGCGCGGGTCGAAACCCCCGACCTGCACGTGGACCTTCACGCACCGGGCGCCCGCTTCGACGGCGGCCCGCAGCGACTCGGCGCTGCCGGGCTCCGGGTACATGGTCGCGGTCGGCACCGCGCCCGGGGTCCGGTTCCCGAAGTCGACGGCCCACTCCGTCAGCCACGCCGCCATGCCCGGCTTGTGCGGGTACACCAGCGGCGCGAACGTCGTGACGCCGAGATCGCGCAGCACCTGCAACCGGGTCACCTCAGCGTGCCGGTAGCGGATCGGCCAGTCCACGCCGTAGTGCACGCGGGCCTGGTCGAAGTACGCCCACACCTTGCGCAGGACCCGCGGCGGCAGGAAGTGCGTGTGGATGTCGACCAGGCCCGGGATCCCGAGCTCCGCCAGCCACGACCGGACCTGCCCGTCGTCGGCGGGCGCGGCGGCTACCAACTGCCCTTCCGGGCCCGGCCCATGGCCCGCTCGATCTCCCGCTGCGCGTCCCGCTTGGCCAGGTCCTGGCGCTTGTCGTGCGCCTTCTTGCCCTTGGCCAGCGCGAGCTCGACCTTGGCCTTGCCGTCGGAGAAGTACAGCGACAGCGGGATCAGGCTCAGCCCGCTCTCCTGGATCTTGCCGATCAGGCGGACGATCTCGCCCTTGTGCAGCAGCAGCTTCCGGGAGCGCCGGGGCTCGTGGTTGGTCCACGTGCCCTCGGTGTACTCCGGGATGTGCACGTTGCGCAGCCACACCTCGCCGCGGTCGACGGTGGCGAACCCGTCGACCAGCGACGCCTTGCCCTGCCGCAGGCTCTTCACCTCGGTACCGGTCAGCACGATGCCGGTCTCGTAGGTGTCCAGCACGGACCAGTCGTGCCGCGCCTTGCGGTTCTGCGCGATCAGCTTGCGGCCCTTTTCCTTCGCCATACCCGCAACACTACAAGCGGACGTACAACCGGAGCGTCACATATCCGGTGATCGCCGAGATGCCTGCGGCCACGAGCAGCAGGATCGGCGAGACCCAGGCGATGTCGGCGTAGCCGATCTCCGGGATGATCCCGGTGCCGAAGACCGGCGCCATCACCTTGTCGATGAACGTCGCCTTCGAGATCAGCAGACCGGCGATCGCCAGCACCGCGCCGATCAGACCGGAGACCACCGCCTCCAGCAGGAACGGCATCTGGGTGTACCACCGGGTCGCGCCGACCAGCCGCATGATGCCGGTCTCGGTGCGCCGGGTGAACGCCGAGAGCTGGATCGTGTTGGAGATCAGCAGCAGCGCGGCCAGCGCCTGCACCAGCGCGATCGAGAACGTCGCGTTGCGCACGCCGTTGAGCACGTCGAACAGCCGGTTCAGGTAGTCGGCCTGGTCGACGACGCTGTCCACCCCGGGCTTGCCGGTCAGCTGCTGCTCGATCACCGGGAACCGGTCCGGGTCCTCCAGCTGCACGCGCAGCGACGCGGGCATGGCCTCCTTGCGGGCGACCTCGCGCAGCTCGGGCTGGGACTCGAAGACCTTGTTGAAGTTGTCGAACGCCTCGTCGCGGTTCTCGTAGCGGACGTTCTCCACGCCCGACGCCTGGGTGAGCTGCGACTTGATGCTCGCGCACGGCTGCTGGGAGCAGCTGGGGTCGTTGGCGCTGACGTCATCGGTCATGAACACGACGACCTCGACGCGGTCCTGGTAGGTCTCCTGCATCTTGTCGATCAGCCGGACCACGAGCAGACCACCGCCGAGGAGGCCGACCGAGATGGCCGTCGTCAGGATCATCGCGATGGTCATCGTCACGTTGCGGCGCAGGCCGTTGACGACCTCGCTGAATACGAAGCTCGCGCGCATCTTTGAGTCAGCTTTCCTGGCTTGAGTCGGGGGAAGGAGTTGCCGGGGGCGGGCCGCTACCGGCCGACGCCGTAGACGCCGCGGGCGTCGTCGCGCACGACCTTGCCGAGGCTCAGTTCCACGACCCGGCGGCGCATCGAGTCGACGATCCCGTGGTCGTGGGTCGCCATGACGACGGTGGTTCCGGTGCGGTTGATCCGCTCAAGCAGCAGCATGATGTCCTGGCTGGTGTCGGGGTCCAGGTTCCCGGTCGGCTCGTCGCACAGCAGCACCAGCGGCCGGTTGACGAACGCCCGCGCGATCGCGACCCGCTGCTGCTCACCACCGGAGAGCTCGTGCGGCATCCGGTCCGCCTTGCCGTCGAGGCCGACCAGCTGCAGCACCTCGGGCACCACCTTGCGGATGGTGTGCCGGGGCTTGCCGATCACCTCCAGCGCGAAGGCGACGTTCTCGGCGACCGTCTTGTTGTTGAGCAGCCGGAAGTCCTGGAAGACGCACCCGATGCGCTGCCGCAGGCGCGGCACCCGTCGGCGGGGCAGTTTGGCGACGTTCCAGTCGGCGACCCACACCCGTCCTCGGGTGGGCACGTCCTCCCGCAGCAGCAGCCGCAGGAAGGTCGACTTGCCCGACCCGGAGGGGCCGATGAGGAACACGAACTCGCCCTTGTCGATAGCGACCGAGACGTCCTCAAGAGCGGGTCGGGTCGACGTCTTGTACGCCTTTGACACGTGTTCGAGCCGGATCACGGGGCGTGAGTTTACCCGCGACCTTTCGAGGGATGTCGCTCACCCGCACCAGCGGCCGAACACCCGGCTACCTGGGGTTTTCGACCGGTCACCAGGGGTCGCGACCACGCCTGGAGAGCGCCTCCGGTCACCCGGCGGGCTCGGCTGAACCACAACGATGCGATTTAGGTTCGCAGTCCTTCCGGCGACGCCGCACCGCCGCGAGCTACGCCGCGGTCTCCTGCTGGCGGCGCCAGCGGATGCCGGCCTCGAGGAAGCCGTCGATCTGGCCGTCGAGCACCGCGTCCGGGTTGCCGACCTCGAACTCGGTCCGCAGGTCCTTGACCATCTGGTACGGGTGCAGGACGTAGGAGCGCATCTGGTTGCCCCAGCTGGAGCCGCTGTCCTTGAGCGCGTCCAGCTCGGCCCGCTCCTCCTCCTTCTTGCGCGCGAGCAGCTTCGACTGGAGCACGCGCAGCGCGGCGGCCTTGTTCTGCAGCTGCGACTTCTCGTTCTGGCAGGAGACCACGATGCCGGTCGGGATGTGGGTGATGCGCACGGCGGAGTCGGTGGTGTTCACGCTCTGCCCGCCGGGACCGGAGGACCGGAAGACGTCGACCCGGATGTCCTTCTCCGGGATCTCGACGTGGTCGGTCTCCTCCACCACGGGCAGCACCTCGACCCCGGCGAACGAGGTCTGCCTGCGGCCCTGGTTGTCGAACGGCGAGATGCGGACCAGCCGGTGCGTGCCCTGCTCGACCGACAGCGTGCCGTAGGCGTAGGGGGCGTTGATCCGGAAGGTCGCCGACTTCAGGCCGGCCTCTTCGGCGTAGGAGGTGTCGTAGACCTCGACGCCGTACTCGTGCCGCTCGGCCCAGCGGACGTACATCCGCATCAGCATCTCGGCGAAGTCGGCGGCGTCGACGCCACCGGCCTCGGCTCGGATGGTGACCATCGCCTCGCGCTGGTCGTAGTCACCGGAAAGCAGGGTGCGGACCTCCAGCGCTTCGAGGTCCTTCTTCAGCCGGGCCCGCTCGGCGTCGGCCTCGGCCAGCCCGGAGTCGTCGCCCTCGTCCTCGGCGAGCTCGTAGAGGACCTCCAGGTCCTCCACCCGCTGGCGGAGGTCGTTGACCTTGCGCAGCTCCGCCTGCCGGTGCACCAGCTGGCTGCTGACCCGCTGGGCGTGCTCGACGTCGTCCCAAAGGTCGGGGCGGGCCGCCTCCTCCTCGAGTTCCGCGATCTTCGCGCGCAACGAGTCGAGATCCATCACGCTCTCGATGCCCTCGAGAGTGGTGGCAAGTTCCTTGAGGTCGGCGGCGACATCGGGATTCACAGTGCTCAAGCGTACTTGACTCGGCCCGGACGCCGGAACTGCGATGCCGGGCGGCCCGCCGAGGGGCCGCCCGGGACGCTCGCGTCCGCTAGTCCGGAATCGCGTCGAGCAGCTTGATGACCGCCCGGTTGTGCGCGACGGCGAAGTCGGCAGCGGCCTTCTCGTACGGGTCGGTGGTCGCCTTGGCGGCGTTCTTGGCCTCGTCGAGCTTGGCCGCGTACTGACCGCGGGCGGACTCGACCAGCGCGGCCCGCTGCTTCGGCGTCAGCGATCCGGAGTGGACCAGCCGCAGGATCAGCGGGCTGCGGACGTTGTCCGGCCCCGGTTCGGTGTTCAGCCACGACTTGAAGGCGCGCTTGCCCGCGGCGGTGATCGCGTACTGCTGGCTGGAGCGCGGCCCCTGCTTGCCGAGCCGGAGCAGACCGGCGTCGGTGAGCGCGGGCAGTTCCCGGTAAACCTGGCTGCGGGTCACACTGAAGAACCCGCCGAAGCGTTCGGTGGCGGCGGCCACCAACTGGCCACCGGTCTTCGGACCCTCGTGCAGTAGGCCCAGCAGGGCGGCGGAAGTCGCATTCAGCTCGGTCACCCCACCAACGGTGCCACGTGTCCGCGATGGTGTCCACAGTGGCCACCGCTTCTGTCCACTGTGGTTGCAGCGAACTGGTCCGAGTGGACGAACGACTACTCCGTTCCCCGGTCGCGGGACCGTCCGGAACTCACACGTGAAGCGGTTTCGCTTCGGCCGAACGGATCGCGCGGGTGCACGGAGCGCTACCGGGGTCGGAAGCGCTGCCCTGTCCGGGCGTTCTTGCCCGCACCAAGAGGTGCTATCCCCCGGCCGCACTGCCGCTCGCGGCGCGCGCCGCGCACTCTGCTGTTTGGCCGACCGACCGGCGGCCAGGAGTGCGGCGATCTGGAGGTGCGACCGTGCATCGCAGTTGGTTGCGTACCAAGCTCGTGGAGACCGGGGCGAAGATGACGGACAAGGTCACCGAACGCGCGAAGGCCCTGGTGCCCGTGCAACTCGAAACCGGAACCGACTCGTGCATGGTCTGCGGCCGGTCCATGCGCCGCCACCACCTGGTGCGCGGAGAAGGCCGGGTGTGCTCGCCCGCCTGCGCCCGGAAGTGGGCGGAGGGCCTCTGAGCGTACCCCCGGCGGGAACAGCAACAGCGGAAACGGCGAAGGCCCGGACCATTTCGGTCCGGGCCTTCGTTAGTAGCGGGGACAGGATTCGAACCTGCGACCTCTGGGTTATGAGCCCAGCGAGCTACCGAGCTGCTCCACCCCGCGCCGTATTTCTGTTGTAAAAAGAACTCTACACCCCACCAAAAACCCCCTTTCACAGGGGGTCCAACAACCCCCTGACCAGCAGAAACCACCCCACCCGAGCCAAACCCACCCACGCCAGAACCACCCGAGCCAGAACCCACCCGAGCCGGAAGAAGCTGGTCCGAGAGCAGGCCGGGAACCGCGAAAAGCGAGGAGCCGACGAAACCCGACCACCGCACCGTGGGGCCTGCGGGGCTCGGCCCCGCAAAATGATCGGAAAAAAGGGAAGGCGGCGCACGAAAGTGCGCCGCCAAACACCATCTTGGTAGCGGGGACAGGATTCGAACCTGCGACCTCTGGGTTATGAGCCCAGCGAGCTACCGAGCTGCTCCACCCCGCGCTGTGTTGTGCCACCAGACTAGATGACCCGCCAATCCTAGTGCAAACCAGGTCCCGTGAGAAGTGATCAGCGTCATCACCACTCGCAAGCACGACCCCTGGAAATGCAGGTGGGGCGCCCGCACCGAGGTGCGGGCGCCCCACCGGGAGCAGCGTCAGCGACCGCCGCCCTGCAGCTGCTCGAAGCGCTTGAGCGCTTCGTCGAGCTGCTGGTAGGCGGTGCCCATCTGGCCGAAGTTGCCGGACTGCTGCGCGCTGCGGACCGCTTCCAGCGCGGACCGGATGTCGCCGACCGCCTTGCTCATCTCCGGGCTGGCAGGCGGCGGCTGCTCGCCCGGGTTCTGCGCGGGCGGCGGGGTGCTGTCCTGGCCCGGCGGCTCGTCGCCCGCCTGCTGCCCGGCGCCGGGGCCGAAGACCTCTTCGAGCGCACCCGCCAGCGTCTCGGAGAACCCGACCTTGCCGCCGAACGACACCAGCACCCGCGCCAGCTGCGGGTAGGACTCGGTCTCGTTGCGCTGGATGTAGATCGGCTCGACGTAGAGCAGACCGCCCGCGACCGGCAGCGTCAGCAGGTTCCCGAAGATCGCCGTGACCTGCGGGTTGTTGAACAGCGTCCGGTTCTCGGTGACCTCCGGGGTGGACTCCATCTGGTTCTGGACCTGGTTCGGGCCCGGGGTCTGGGTGTTGGTCGGCAGCCGCAGCACGGTGAGCTTGCCGTAGTCGTCCGGGTCCGAGGACGCCGACACCCACGCCGCCAGGTTCTGCCGCCGCAGCGCGGTGAGCGCGCTGGTGAGCTGGAAGGTCGGCCTGTCCTGCCCCTCGACCTGCGCGAGCACGTAGTACGGCGGCTGCTGGTTGCCCTGGTTGGTGCCGCCCTGACCGCTGCTGGTCGGGTCCGGCGGGACCTCCCAGAAGGTGCGGTTGGAGAAGAAGTCACCGGGGTTGTTCACGTGGTACTGGGTCAGCAGCTGCCGCTGGACCTTGAACAGGTCCTCCGGGTACCGGAAGTGGTCCCGCAGCTGCGGGCTGATCTCGGCGGACGGCTTGACCACGCCGGGGAAGACGCCCTGCCACGCCTTGAGCACCGGGTCCTTCTCGTCGACCGCGTAGAGGTCGACCGAGCCGTCGTAGGCGTCGACGGTCGCCTTGACCGAGTTCCGGATGTAGTTGATCGGCTGGTTCGTCTGCCGCTCGACGCCGTTGAGCGTGTCGGTGGTCGCCGCGCCGAACTGGGTCAGCTGCGCGTACGGGTAGTTGTCGAGCGTGGTGTAGCCGTCGATGATCCACTTGACCTTGCCGTCGACCACCGCCGGGTACGGGTCGCCGTCGAGCTTGAGCCACGGCGCGACCTTCTGCACCCGGTCGCGCGGGTTCCGCTCGTACATGACCTTGGAGTCGCTGCCGATCGCGGTGTTGAACAGGAAGTTGCGCTCCCCGTAGTAGCCGGCGAAGACCAGGCGGTTGAAGAAGCTGCCCAGCGGCACGCCGCCCTGGCCGGTGTAGGTGTAGGCGGACTGGTCGGTGTCGTACTCCCGCGGGGCCTCGCCCGGGTTGCCGCCGACGATCGCGTAGTCGTTCTGGGCGAGCAGTTCGCCGTAGTACACCCGCGGGTTCTGGACCGGGATCGCGCCCCTGCCGTCGTTGGCCACGTCGCTGATCTGGAACACCGGGTAGCCGCCCTGGGTGGCGCCCTCCTGGAAGGTGGAGTCGACCCGGTCCGCGGGCGCGGCGATGAAGCCGTTGCCGTGGGTGTAGACCATGTGCCGGTTGATCCAGCTCTGCTGGTTCTCGGCGAGGCCGTCGGTGTTGATCTCGCGCAGCGCGACCAGGTAGTCGCGCAGGTTGCCCTCCGCGTCGCGGTACCGGTCGACGTCGAGCTTCTTGTTGAAGCCGTAGAAGTTGTACTGCTGGGTGAGCTGGGTGAACGTGTCGGACAGGACGTTGGGGTCGAGCAGCCGGATGTTCGGGATCGTGCCCTTGTCGTCGGCGACCTCGCCGGGCGTCAGCGCCGTCTTGCCCGCGTAGTCGACGAAGTCGACCTTGTCCTGCCCGATGTCGAAGGCGCTGCGGGTCGCGGCGATGTTGCGCTCGATCGACAGCGCCTCCCGCTGGTTGGCGTTCGGGCGCACCGAGAACTGCTCCAGCAGCGCGGGCCACACCGAGCCGACCAGGATGCTCGACAGCACCAGCAGCACGGTCGCGATCGCCGGGATCTGCACGTTGCGCAGGAAGATCGCCGCGAAGAACGCCAGCGCGCAGAACAGCGCGATGATCATCAGGATCAGCTTGACCGGCATCAGCGCGTTCAGGTCGGTGTAGGTGGCACCGGTGAACAGCGCGTTGCGCTGGGACAGCAGCAGGTCGTACCGGTCGAAGAAGTAGTCGACCGCCTTCAGCAGCACGAACAGCCCGGCCAGCACCGACAGCTGGATCCGCGCCGGGGCCGCGATCTGGCCGGACCGGCCCGCCAGCCGGATGCCGCCGAAGATGTAGTGCGTGACCAGCGCCCCGAGGAAGCCGACGCTGATCGCGACGAACGACCAGGACAGCAGGTAGCGCCAGAACGGCAGCTCGAAGGTGTAGAACGCGATGTCGTTGCCGAACTCGGGGTCGGCCTGGCCGAACGGCACGCTGTGCAGGAACAGCTGGAGCGTCTGCCAGTCCGACTGCGCGGTGAGCCCGCCGATCACCGCGACCACGATCGGGATGCCCAGCCCGATCAGCCGGGAGCGCTCGGTGGTCACCGTGCGGTACCGCGCGAGCGGGTCGTCCGGGCCGCTGACCGGGACGAACACCGGCCGGCTCCGGTAGGCGATCCAGAGGTTGAGCAGCAGCACGCCGCCGACGAACGCACCGACGGCCACGCCCAGCCCGGCCCGGCTCAGCACCTGGGTGGTGAAGACCTGGCGCTTGCCGACCTCACCGAACCACAGCCAGTCCACGTAGGTGCCCAGCAACCGCGAGCCGGCGAGCAGGGCGACCAGCACCACCCCGCCGAGGATCAGCAGGATCCGGCTCCGCCGGGACAGTTTCGGCATTGATACCGGGGGCCGCATGGCCACAGCGCACTCTCCTGATGACGGTCAGCAGGCTTGGAGACCGCCGCGAGCACCGGCGACCCCTCTCGTGATGTTCAACTCTACGACCCCCCGGCAAAGTTCCAGAACCGCACTCGAAAATTGGATGAAGCGGACATCCCGCCCGGGCGGCACCGCTGCTCACCAGGCCCGTCCCGGGTGCGACGATGGGCCCATGTCATCGGAGACCGGCGAGGGGATGGCCGTGGCGCTGCGGCTGGCCGCCCGCGAGATCGAGGAGTTCGTCGCGACGGCCGGATGGGACCAGCCCACCCAGGTGTTCGCGCTCGTGCCCACCCGCCAGCTGCTGGCCGCCGAGCCGGGCCTGGCCGACCAGCTCGACCCCGAGTCCGCGCTGACCCCGATCGCGCAGGAGTCGCTGCCCGCCGACGACCTGGCCGACGCGCTGGCCCGGATCAGCTGGCCGGACCAGGTCGCCGGGTGCGCGATCGTGCAGGAGATCGTGGTGCTGCCGCCGGAGGCGGAGGCGGAGCTGCCCACCGACGGCGAGCAGGCCCGGCAGGCCGCCGCCGAGCACCCCGAGCGCCGGGAGGCGCGGCTGGTCGCCGCGGTGCTGCGCGAGGGTGGCGAGGCCTGCGTGATGCGGCTGCGCGGCGAGGGCGACGAGCCGGGCGAGCGGATCGAGGACCCCTCGCTCGCGCCGAACCTGCTCGCCGCGCTCAGCGAGACCTTCGAGGACTGACCGTCAGCAGCTCGGCGGGGTCTGGCCAGCCTTGATCGCTTCCAGCGCCTTGGTCGCCTCGTCGAGCGTGCCGACCCGGACCAGCCGCAGGTCGTCCGGGGCCTGCGCCTTGGCCTCGGCGCAGTTGTCCGCGGGCACCAGGAAGGTCGTCGCGCCCGCCTCGCGGGCCTTGACCATCTTGAACGGGATGCCGCCGATCGGTCCGACCCTGCCCTCCGGGTCGATCTCGCCGGTGCCCGCGACGAACTGGCCGCCGTTGAGCTCGCCCGGGGTGAGCTTGTCGACGATCGCCAGCGAGAACATCAGCCCCGCCGAGGGTCCGCCGACGTCGGCCAGGCTGATCTCGATGCCGAACGGCACGTCCGGCCGCTCGGTCGCGGCGACCCCGAGGAAGCCCTGCGGCTCGCCCTTGGGGTGCGGCGCGAGCTGGACGTCGACCACGCGTTCGGGCTCCTCGGCGTGCTGGAAGCGGATCTCGGCCCGGTCGCCGGGCCGGGAGTTCGCGAAGACCTCGCGCAGCGTCATCGAGTTGGTGACCGGGACGCCGTTGGCGCTGATGAGCCGGTCGCCCGGGGCGACGAGGCCGTCGATCGGGCTGCCCTTGACGATCTCGCCCGCGAGCACCTTGGTCGGGTAGCCGAGGTAGCGCAGCGCGGCGGTCTCGGCGGTGGTCTGCGAGTCGTTGAACGCCGCGGTGTTCTCCTGCTCGATCTGCTGCTCGGACTTGTCCGGCGGGAAGTACACCTCGCGCGGCGCCAGGGCGTACCGGCCGCTCACCCACAGGCCGAGCGCGCCGAACAGCGAGAGCTGGTCGGTCACCGACACCGTGGTCATGTTGAGGTGTCCGGCGGTCGGATAGGTCTGCCTGCCCTCGATCCGGATGACCGGGGTGTCCCCCTCCGTGCCCAGCGTGTCGTAGGTCGGCCCCGGCCCGAGCGCCACGAACGGCACTCGGACGAACGCGCCGAGCAGTCCGAAGGCGACGACGAGCAGCACGCTCGTCAACAGCGTCCACGTTCGACGGGTCACGGGGCGACAGCGTACGTGTTCGCTGATGGCGAGGGAGTGGACACCTTCTGCCTCGCGGCCCGACCCGCGTACGGTGGAAGCATGAGTGATCTGCCGTTCGGGTTCGGCCCGCAGGACCCCGACGATCGCGACAAGCGCGACTCGTCGGAAGGGCGCTCCGAGGGTGGCGCCGGGAACTCCGGGGACTTCCCCGGCTTCGGATTCGGCAGCCTGCCCGGGGGTCCGGGCGGCATGCCCAACTTCGACATCGGCCAGCTCGGCCAGATGCTGACCCAGCTCGGCCAGGTGCTGAGCCACTCGGGCAGCGGCGCCGAGGGGCCGGTCAACTACGACCTCGCCAAGCAGCTGGCGATCCAGCAGCTGCACAGCGCGCAGCGCACCGAACGCCCGAGCCAGGAGCAGGTGAAAGCGATCGAGGAGGCCGTGCACCTGGCGGAGATGTGGCTCGACCCGACCACGTCGCTGCCCGCGGGCGTGCGCAGCGTGCAGACCTGGTCGTCGGTGGACTGGGTGGAGAAGACGCTGCCGACCTGGCAGCGGCTGTGCGACCCGATCGCCCGGCGGATGTCCAGCGCCTGGCTGGAGGCGATGCCGGAGGAGGCCAAGCAGGCCGCCGGGCCGCTGCTGTCGATGCTCGGCCAGATGGGCGGGCTCACCTTCGGTTCGCAGCTGGGCCAGGGCCTGGCGCAGCTCGGCGCGGAGGTGCTCACCTCCACCGAGGTCGGGCTGCCGCTGGCGCCGGAAGGCACGGCCGGTCTGCTGCCGGCCAACATCGCCCGGTTCGTGGAGGGCCTGGACCGCCCGGTCAGCGAGGCGACGATCTTCCTGGCCGCCCGCGAGGCCGCCCACCACCGGCTGTTCGGCCACGTGCCGTGGCTGCGGCAGCGGCTGCTGGCCACCGTCGAGGAGTACGCCCACGGCATCAGCGTCGACACCTCGGCGCTGGAGGACATGGCCAGCAAGATCGACCCGACGAACCCGGCGTCGATGCAGGAGCTGATGAACTCCGGCATGCTCGAGCCCAAGACGACCCCGGAGCAGGACGCCGCGCTCAAGCGGCTGGAGACGCTGCTCGCGCTGGTCGAGGGCTGGGTCGACGTGGTGGTCGCCGACGCCATCGGCGAGCGGCTGCCCGGTGCGAGCGCGCTGAGCGAGACCGTCCGCAGGCGCCGCGCCAGCGGCGGTCCGGCGGAGCAGACCTTCGCGACGCTGATCGGCCTGGAGCTGCGGCCGCGCCAGCTGCGGTCGGCGGCCACGCTGTGGCGGCTGATGACCGAGCGGCACGGCATCGACAGCCGCGACCGCGTCTGGGAGCACCCGGACCTGCTGCCGAGCAGCGAGGACCTGGACGAGCCGCTGGACTTCGCCGACCGGTGGGGCTCGGGCTCGGAGGACCTCGACGACCCGATCGCGGCGATCCGCCGCGCGGAGGCCAAGGAGGCCGAGCAGTCCTCGGAGGAGGACTCCGGCGGGGAAGGCTCCGGGGACGAGGGCTCCGGCGGGGACGAGCGCAAGTAGACGACGGCCGCCGCTTCCGGGTCCAGCTGCCCGAGGCTGGCCCCGGAGGCGGTGGCAGGTTCGCTGCGCGTGGCGGCCGGGCCGCCCGCGATTGGCCGATCCGCCACCCGCGACGGCCAGCTCCCTGCCCGCGACGGCCGGCTCGCCGACCGCGACGACCGGTTCCCTGCCCGCGGCGGCCGGTTCGCTGCCCGCGATGGCCGATCCGCCACTCGCGACGGCCGATTCGGGCTGCCGGGCTGCGGCCGGTTTCCACCAGCCCCAGCGACCGGCCCCCAACTGCCGCGCGGCGGCCGATTCCCTACTGCCGTGCGGCGGCGATTCCCCACTCGTGCGGCGGCCGATTCCCGCTGCTTCCCCACGCCGCGCGGCTGACCGGACCCTGCCCCGGTCAGCCCTTGGCGTCCACGACGTCGGCGTCGTCGTCCAGGCCGAGGTCGAGGTGGGCCGCCGCGGAGAGCCCCTCCAGATAGCCGATCGCGCGCTCGGTCTTCGGGTAGCGGCGGACCCACTTCCAGAACGCAGGCCCGTGGCCGGGTACCAGCAGGTGTGCGAGTTCGTGCACCAGAACGTAGTCGAGCACCCATCCGGGTACATCTCGCAGGCGGCGGCTCACCCGGATGGTCCCCTCGCTGGGGGTGCAGGAGGCCCAGCGGGTCCGCATCGGCGGGACCCACTTGATCGCGGTCGGCTCGGCCGTGCCGTCCAGGTACTTCGCCGACAGTTCCCGGCAGCGCTCGGCCAGCGCCTCGTCGGAGTCCCGCGCGGGCGAGCGGCGGCGGACCTCGCTGCGCTGCAGGCGGCTCAACATGTCCGCCACCCAGCGCTTTTCCTCGGCTCGGCTCATCCGAGCAGGCAGCAGCACGACGACCTTGTCGCCATCCCTGTAGGCACTGACGGTCTGCCGTCGACGTTTGCTGCGGCGCACCTCAACCTGGGGTTCAGCCACGAGAGCCGACCTTAGCGAGCGGCCCCGACATTGGGAGCCCCCTGTGAGCTTCCTTGCATCGCTCACACCGCGTGATCACCTAAGGGATTACTCCATTAAGCCGAACATGCGATCCTCGTTATGTATGCAGGCCTGTTACTCCGCCTGTACCGTTCCCCCAGCGCGGCCCGGACCCGGGCCTGAGACGACTCGGCGACGACGCTGGGTCACAACACGAAGGAGGGAGCCGTGGCCGAGACGTACAACGGCTACTGCGTGAAATGCCGGGACAAGCGCGACTTCTCCGGCGAGGTCACGGAGACCAACGGCCGCCGGATGGCCAAGGGCACCTGCCCGGTCTGCGGCACCAAGATGACCCGCATCCTCGGCAAGGCTTGACCGCGCACGCGGGTGGGCCCGCCGGTCCACCCGCGTGCCGCCCGCCGGCATCGCGCCTGGCAGATCCCGTTCCACCCGCACCGGGTGTTCCCGGCGCGCAGGGGAACCTGTGCTGATTTCCGGGTCCCCGCCAATTCCGCGCATTGCGACCCGTTCGCCCGAACCGCGTCTGCGCTGTTCTTCTCAACGACGGCCGCCGAACTGTCGATCACGGTCCACAACGGGCTTGGAAAGCTCTAGCATGTGACTGGGTTTCTCGATGCCGAAACCACTTCCGTCATCGGGGGAGTTTTCCTGTGCCCGAAAAAGGAGAATTCGTGACCGACATCCCCCGCCGCGCGGCGCACCGCACCGCCAAGCTCGCCAGCCTGCCGCTCAGCGTCGCGGGGCGAGTTGCCGCGGGCTGGGGAAAGCGGCTCACCGGCGGCAACGCGGAGGAGATCAGCGCCGAGGTGTCGGCCAAGACCGCCGAGCAGCTGTTCGCCGTGCTGGGCCAGCTCAAGGGCGGCGCGATGAAGTTCGGGCAGGCGCTGAGCGTCTTCGAGGCCGCCGTTCCCGACGAGATGGCCGGGCCGTACCGGGAAGCGCTGACCAAGCTCCAGTCGGCGGCCCCGCCGATGTCGGGCGCGAGCGTGCGCCGGGTGCTCGACGAGCAGCTGGGCCGGGCGTGGCGCGACCGGTTCGCCGAGTTCGACGAAACCCCGGCCGCCGCGGCGAGCATCGGCCAGGTGCACCGGGCGGTCTGGCACGACGGCCGCGAGGTCGCGGTCAAGGTCCAGTACCCGGGCGCCGACGAGGCGCTGCGCTCCGACCTGCGCCAGCTGCTGCGCTTCTCCCGGCTGTTCCAGTCGCTGGCCCCCGGAGCCGAGGTCAAGCCGCTGCTCACCGAGCTGCAGGACCGGATGGTCGAGGAGCTCGACTACCGCACCGAGGCCGACAACCAGCGCACCTTCGCCAAGGCCTTCGACGGTGACGCCGACGTGCTCGTGCCCCGCGTGGTCGCCAGCGCTCCCAAGGTGATGGTCACCGAGTGGATCACCGGCACCCCGTTCTCGTCGATCATCGCCTCCGGCTCGCGCGAGCAGCGCAACGAGGCGGGCAGGCTGCTCAGCGAGTTCCACTACTCGTCGCCCGCGCGCGCCGGTCTGCTGCACGCCGATCCGCACCCCGGCAACTTCATGCTGCTCGACGACGGCAGGCTCGCGGTCATCGACTTCGGCGCGGTCGCGCGACTGCCGGAGGGACCGCCGACGACGATGGGCCGGATGCTGCGGCTGGCGCTCGACGACCGCTCGGACGAGCTGCTGGAGCTGCTGCGCGCCGACCGGTTCGTGCACACCGACAGCAAGTTGCGCGCCGACGACGTGCTCGCCTACCTCGGGCCGTTCGTGGATCCGCTGCGCGGCGAGACGTTCCACTTCACCCGGCGCTGGTTGCAGCGTCAGGCCGAGCGGGTGGGCGACCTGCGCAGCCCGGACTTCCGGACCGGGCGCTCGCTGAACCTGCCGCCGGACTACCTGCTGATCCACCGGGTCACGCTGGGCGCCACCGGAATCCTGTGCCAGCTCGACTCCGAGATCGCCGCGCGGGAGATCATCTCCAGGTGGCAGCCGGGGTTCGACGACTGACCTTCAGGGTTTCGTCCCGACGTGGACGGTGTGCGCGACGAGGTACTGCACGTCGTCGCGCCCGCGCACGTAGTGCGGGCTTTCCGGGTCGAGCAGCCGGGTGATCGCGTCCAGGTCTTCGGCGCTGCCCGCTTCTTCCGCTGTCCTGCGCAGGAATTCGAGCCGGTTGACCGCCGCGTTCAGCGCGACGCCGGAAACCGGGGCGGGCCGGTCGACCAGGTAGCTCCACGTCTCGACATCGGTCAGACCGGCTTGCGGCAACGCGCTGGACCATCCGATCGGCAGCCGGACCGAACCGTCCATGTCCGCCCGCATCCGGCGGAACCACTGCTCCCGCAACGCGATCAGCCGCAGCTCCAGCCCGGGTTCGCCGACCCCGACGTCCCACGGGAGCACGCGCGGTTCGAGCCCGAACTCGACCAGCGCGAGCCGGCCTCCGGGGCGCACCGCGCCCGCCATCCGGCGCAGGCCGGCGAGCTGGTCGGGCAGGTGGTGCGCGACGAACGCGGCGAACACCAGGTCCGCCTGACCGACCAGGTCCGGCAGGCCGTCGTCGGCGGCGTCGGCCCGCACCGGGCGGATCTCGACATCCGGCGCCGCGTTCCGCGCGGTTTCCGCGGCGACCGTCAACAGCTCGGGCGCGCTGTCCACCACGGTCACGACACCGCCCGTCCCGGACAGCGCCCTCGCGAAGGCCGCAGCGGACCCACCGGCGCCGGAACCGATCTCGGCCACCGCCCGGTCCTCGGGTCGCAGCAACCGCTCGACCAGCGCCGCCGTCTCGGGCGCGGTCAGCTCGTCGATCTCGCGCAGCCGATGCAGGCGGTCGTTCCAGTCGATGTTGTCGTGCGAGTGAACGCCCATCCGCTCACTGTACGGGCGCGAGCCCGGCGAACCCCTTCAACGGACGGGGTTCGCCGGGCTCGCGCTCATTGACAGCGTTGCGCGCGGTCGGCGCGGTCGGCGGCGTAGACGGCCAGTCGCCGCCACAAACGCCCGGCGCCGACCTTGTGCGCCAACCGCTGTTGTTGTGCTTCGCGTATCAGATCGTTCATCCGGATCCTGGTCAGTTCTTCGGACATCAGCACGGGAAAACCTGCTTCCACTCGGAGATCGACGGTTGGCTGGGTGACCCTGGTGTCGTTCATGCCGCTCGCTCCTGCCCTCGTCGGCCGGTCCGCACTTCGCCGGAACCGGACGCGGCGGGCGCGGGGTTCTTGCGCGGACGGCCGCGCGGGCGCTTGCGGGCGATCACGCTGCCGCGCTCGAAGATCTCGCCACCCCAGACGCCCCACGGTTCCCCGCGGGAAAGGGCGCCTGCGAGGCACTCGGCCTTGATCGGGCACTCGGCGCACAGCGCCTTGGCCTGCTCCAGCTCGCCCGGGCTCTCGGCGAACCAGAGGTCGGGGTCCTGCCCGCAGGGCAGTTCGCTGCCGACGGCGGGGGCGCTGTCGAGTAGTGCGCCGACCGCGTCGGCCTCGCCGGATATCGGCACGCTCGTGGTCAACATGGGGCTACCTCCTGTGTTGGATCGGCGACGGTTTTCGGTGCTGCTGCTGGATTTCACGTGGACCCCAGAAAAAGACAAAGAAGGCCGCGGACCCGGCTGTTGCGGGTCCGCGGCCTTCGAAAGAAGCCTGGAAGCGACCTAAATCATGGGATCGAGGACGCGTTCACGCACGGACCGACAACGGTCGGTCTGGATCAACTGGGTAAATGCGCGGAAGGCACGCGGCTTCATGACGCCGCCCTTGAGGGCCGCGACGTCGTTGCCATACGGTCGCTTGGTCGCACCGACGTGCCAAAGCGCGGCACCCCTGGTCATGGGGTGGCCAGAGGTACCGAACATCGTGATGTTGGTCATCGGAAGCCACCTCCTTTCCCAGGTCCGCGCGGGGGTTTCCACCCCTCGCTCAACGCGCTCTTGCAGGTTATTGGCACGGGGGTGCCGGTCGCAACTTATTTTTCCAAGATTCGCGGCAACTCGCGAAAAACCGCCCTGACCTGCGAGTTCAGGACCGGCGATCGCCCTGGATCAGGGCCAGCACGTCCGATCCGAACTTGCGCAGCTTCGAGGCGCCTATTCCCGATATTCCCACTAATGCGGCCTCGTCCTCGGGTCGCTGTTCGGCGATCGCGGTCAGGGTCGCGTCGGTGAAAACGACGTACGACGGCACCTTCAGCTGCCGGGCCCGTTCGCTGCGCCACGCCTTGAGCTGTTCCAGCAGGCCCTCGTCGACGTCGGACGGGCAGTCCGAGCACCGGCCGAGCTTGATGTCCATGGTGCCGGCGAGCGTCGTGTTGCAGACCCGGCAACGCGGTTTGGCAGCGCGCTTGGCCGGGGCCTCGAACTCCCGCTGCCGCACCTTCGAGGGCAGCGCGGCCGGGTGGTCGTCCGGCACCAGGTTGTAGATGAACCGGCTGCGCCTGCGGTAGCGGCGGCCACCCTCGGCGCGGGCCAGCGACCAGGACAGCTGGAGGTGTTCCCGGGCCCTGGTGACCCCGACGTAGAGCAGCCTGCGCTCCTCCTCCACCGCCGCGTCGGTGTCGGCGTGCTGGATCGGCAGCGTGCCCTCGACCAGTCCGACCAGGAAGACCGCGTCCCACTCCAGTCCCTTGGCCGCGTGCAGGGACGCGAGCGTCACGCCCTCGACCGTCGGCGGGTGCTGGGACTCGGCGCGGACGTCGAGCTCGACGACGTAGCGGGCGAGGTCGGCCTCGGGAACCGCGGCCGCCAGCTCCTCGGCGAGCTCGACCAGCGCGATCAGCGACTCCCAGCGCTCGCGGGCCGCACCGCCCGCGGGCGGCTCGTCGGTCAGGCCGATCTCGGCCAGCGCCTCGCGCACGTCGGCGGGCAGGTCGCCGGAGGGCTCCTGCCGGGACGCGGCGGCGCGCAGGGTCACCATGGCCTGCCGGACCTCGGCCCTGGCGAAGAACCGCTCACCACCCCGGACCTGGTACGGGATCTCGGCGTCGGACAGCGCCTTCTCGTAGACCTCGGACTGGGCGTTGACCCGGAACAGGATCGCCATCTCCGACAGCGGCACGCCCTGCTTGGCCAGCCGGGCGATCTTGCGGGCGATCGCGGAGGCTTCCGCGGGCTCGTCGTCGAACTCGGCGAAGTTGGGCCGCGGACCGTCGGGGCGCTGCCCGACCAGCTTGAGCCGGGTGCCCGCGGGCCGTTCGCGCGCGGCACCGATGACCTGGTTCGCCAGCCCGACGACCTGCGGCGTCGATCGGTAGTCCCGCTCCAGCCGCACGACCGTCGCCTCGGGGAAGCGGCGCGGGAACCCGACCAGCCACTTGGGCGCGGCACCGGCGAAGGAGTAGATCGTCTGGTTGGCGTCGCCGACGACGGTCAGGTCGTCGCGGTTGCCGAGCCAGGCGTCGAGCACCCGCTGCTGCAACGGGTTGACGTCCTGGTACTCGTCGACCACGAAGGACCGGTAGCGGGTCCGGAACTCCTCGGCGACCTCCGGGTGCTCCTCCAAGATGGCCGCGGTGTGCAGCAGGAGGTCGTCGAAGTCCAGGACCTGCGCGCTGTTCTTGAGCTTCTCGTAGGCCGCGAAGACCTTGCTGATCTGCTCCGGCGGTGCCGGGGCGTCCCGCCCGGCCTTCGCGGCGGCCGCGCCGTACTGCTCGGGCCCGATCAGCGACGCCTTCGACCACTCGATCTCACCGGCGAGGTCGCGGACGGACTCCTTCTCCGTTGGCAGCCCGACCTTCCCGGCGGCCTGCATGACCAGCCGGAACTTGTTGTCGGTCAGCGGCCAGACCTGGGTGTCGTGCACCCGCGGCCAGAAGTAGCGGAGCTGGCGGAACGACGCCGCGTGGAAGGTCTGCGCCTGCACCCCGGCCGCACCCAGCGCGCGCAGCCGGGTGCGCATCTCACCGGCCGCGCGCGCGGTGAAGGTGACGGCCAGGACCTGCTGCGGCGCGACGAGGCCGCGCTGCACCAGGTAGGCGATCCGGTGAGTGATCGTGCGGGTCTTGCCGGTGCCCGCACCGGCGAGCACGCACACCGGGCCCCGCGGTGCGATGACCGCCTCCCGCTGCTCCGGGTCCAAGCCTTCCAGGAGTCGCGGTTGTTCGGCCATGCCAGGCATCTTCGCAGAAGCCTTCCCCCGACCGTGGCAGCCCCGCTGTTCCACTCGCGTGTCGGGCGGGCCGCCCTCGGCCGGGGGCCCGGTCAGTCCTCGTGGTGGGCCCAGCCGGTGAGCATGCCGTAGGCGATCGAGACGCTGGGCGGCAGGCGCAGCCCCTCGACGCCGACGCCGTCGGCGTCCAGCGCGGCGCGGACCTGCTCGCGGGTGAACCAGCGGGCTTCCTCGATCTCGCCCGGCGCCGGGCGAAGCGGAGCCGACCGGTCGGCGACCGCGGCGAAGCCGAGCATCAGCGACCGCGGGAACGGCCAGGGCTGGCTGCCCAGGTAGCGGACGTCGGAGACGTCGACGCCGACCTCCTCCATGACCTCGCGCCGGACGCACGCCTCCAGCGACTCGCCGGTCTCGACGAAACCGGCGAGCACCGAGTAGCGCTGGGCGGGCCAGGACGGCTGGCGGGCCAGCAGCACCTGGCCGGCGCCGTCGTGCACCAGGCAGATCATCGAAGGATCGGTGCGCGGGTACTCCTCGCGGTCGCAGCCGGTGCAGCGGCGCATCCAGCCCGCGTGCGCCCGGTTCGTCGCCGCGCCGCACCGAGCGCAGTAGCGGGCGTTTTCGTGCCAGCCGAGCAGGCCGACCGCGGTGGTCAGCAGACCGGCGTCGGTGTCGTCGAGCACGGCGCCCGCCGCCCGCAGGTCCTGCCAGCCGTCCTGGGCGCCGTCCTGCTCCACGCGCAGCGCCCAGTAGCCGACCCCGGCCTCGGCGCCGAGCAGCACCGCGCCGGGCACCGGGGTGTGGCCGAAGTCGGTCGTCGGCTGGTGGGCCAGCCGACGGCCGTCCTCGACGCGGGTGCGCCCCTTGGCGTCCACCAGGATGATCCGGCCGCCGGGCCAGAGCTCGTCGGCCCCGGTGTTCCGCAGGATCTCACTTCTGTCCACTGTGGACCGCGACAGCACGGGTGCGGCACCCAGCTGGAAGCCGCCGCGGACGGGAACACACATCTCCGAAGTCATGACCCGTTCAGCATCCCACAGGGCGACCCCGATCCGGTCATGGCAGAACCACTCCGCCCAGCGCCCGCAACTGATCGCTGAGCTTGTCGGCGTCGCCCACCACCACACCGGTGAACGCCGTGGGGGCGAACAGCCGGGCCGCCTCGGCGACCTGCTCGGTGGTGACCGCGCGGAGCCTGCCCGGGTGCTCGACTAGCCATTCGTGGTCCAGGCCCGACGAGGCCAGCACGACCAGCATCGACGCCAGCCCGGCCTGCGAGGAGGTCGAGGTCAGCAGCCCGCCGATGGCGTACTGCCGCGCCGACTCCACCTCGGACTCCGTCGGCGGCACCAGCGCCAGCCTGCCGAACTCGTAGCGGGTCTCCAGCAGCGCGGCGGCCGTGACCTCGCTGGCGGTGTCGGCGTCGACCAGCAGCGTGCCGTTGTCCCGGGTGAACTCGAACGACGAGTGCGCGCCGTAGGTGTAGCCCTTGTCCTCGCGGATGTTCTCCACCAGCCGGGAGGAGAAGTAGCCGCCGAAGGCGAGGTTGGCGATCTGCAGCGCCGGGTACCGCGGATCGGTGCGCGGCAGCGCCTGCGCCGAGAAGCGCAGCTGCGACTGCACCGCGCCCGGGCGGTGCACCAGCCGCACGTCACCGCCGCTGACCTCCGGCAGCGCGGGGATCTCCGCCGCCGAGGCGTCGGCCCGCCAGCCGGAGAGCCGCTGCCCGGCCTCGGCGACCGCCTGCTCCGGGTCGATGTCGCCGACCAGGACCAGCACCGAACCGCGCGGCAGCACCGACTCCCGGTGCAGTTCGCGGACCTGCTCGGCGGTGACCTCCGCGACGTCCTCGGCCTGCGGCACCTCCCGGACGAACGGGTGGTCGCCGTAGCGGTGCCGCTGCAGCTCCTCCCGCGCGATCACGCGCGGCTGCGAGCGGGCGACCGCGATCCGCTCGACCAGCCGGTCGCGCTCGCCGGACACCTCGTGCTCGGCGTAGACCGCACCGGTCAGCGCGTCGGCGAGCACGTCGAGCAGGGTGCCAAGACCGCTGGCCAGCGAGTTGCCCGAGATGCTCAGCCGCTCCGGGTCGACCCCGGCGTGCAGGTCACCGCCCACCGCCGCGAGGTCGGTGTCGACCTGCACGCGGTTGCGGCGCTCGGTGCCGGTGAGCAGCGTCTCCGCCAGCACCTCGGCCCGCGCCGGGTGCGACGGGTCCGATCCCGCGAACGGGATCCGCAGCCGCAGCTCGGCCATCGGCACCGCGCCGTGCCGCGCCGCGATCACGCGCAGGCCGTTCTCCAGCACCGCGTCCACGGTCGCCGGGGGCTTCCCGGCGCGCGGCTCGCCCAGCGGCGGCAGCGGCCTCGGCCCGTGCTCGGTGCGGCCGATCTCCTCGGCGCTGCGGTGGGTCGGGCGGGTCATGCCGCACCTCCTGCGGAAGCGTCGCTTGCGGGTTCCAGCTCAAGCACCGCGCGGGCGTCCGGGCGCAGCGCCTTCGCCGCCGCGGACACGTCCTCGGCGCTGATCTCGGCCACCCGCCTGGGCAGCTCGGAGATCAGCTCGGCGCGACCGTGCAGCAGCTCCGCGCTGCCCAGGTCGAGCGTGCGCGAGATGACCCGGTCGTGCTCCCGGTACAGCCCGGCCGACCAGCGGGCGGTGACCCGCGCCAGCTCGTCCTCGGTCGGGCCGTCGGTGGCCAGCTTGTCCAGCTCCTCGTCGACCGCCGCGATCACCCGGTCCGCGCCGACCTCCGGGGTGTGGATCGCGGTGAGGGTGAACGAGTCCGGGTCGCGGGCGTCCAGCGGGGCGCCCATCAGGCCGCAGCCGGCGTGCACGTCGACCACCAGCGACTCCTGGTGGAGCATGCGCTGCTGGAGGCGGGAGGCGTCACCGTCGGACAGGATCGCGGCGAGCACGACGTTGGCCAGGTACGCGTCGAGGTCGCCGACCGGGTCGGGCAGGCGGTAGCCGAGGGCGACCGCGGGCAGCGGCGCGTGCGGGTCCTCGTGGCGCCCGCGCAGCTCGCCGGACGGGTGCGGCTCGGCGAACGACGGCCGGGGGCGGACCTCGCGGGCCGGGACGTCGCCGAAGTGCTTGTGCACCAGCTCGGTCGTCCGCTCCACGTCGATGTCACCGGCGACGGTCAGCACCGCGTTGCCGGGGGCGTAGAAGGTGTCGAAGAACGCCGCGCAGTCGTCGACGGTGGCGTCTTCGAGGTCGGTGAAGTCGCCGTAGCCGTTGTGGGCGTTGGCGAAGGTCGAGTACAGCACCGGGGGCAGCAGGATCCAGGGGAAGCCGCCGTAGGGGCGGTTGAGGACGTTGAGCCGGATCTCCTCCTTGACCACGTCCACCTGGTTGCGCAGGTTCTCCTCGGTGATCTTGGGAGCGCGCATCCGGTCGGCTTCCAGGAACAGCGCCCGCTCCAGCGCGGCCGAGGGCAGGACCTGGTAGTAGTCCGTGTAGTCCTGGTGCGTCGAACCGTTGAAGGTGCCGCCGGAACCCTGGACGTGCCGGAAGTGGGCGAGTTTCTCCAGGCTCTCACTGCCCTGGAACATGAGGTGCTCGAACAGGTGCGCGAAGCCGGTCCTCCCCTCCGGTTCGGAGCGGAAGCCCACGTCGTAGTGCACGCTGACACCGACCACCGGGGCCCGTCCCGCCTCCGCGGCGCCCTCTGCTGAGTCCGGTGCCAGCACCACGCGCAGCCCATTGGGCAAGGTGACGCGATGCAGCTGGGGTTCGACCATGCCTTGCAGCCTACGACCGTCCGGTCACGCTGTGTCTCGCCCCCCGCAGGTCGCTTCGGCGTGTTGGGTGCGCCGACCTGCGCGGATCCGCCTCGCTTCGCTCCGGGCGAAACCCCGGCTAGGCCCCCAGCGCCGCGTTCAGCTTCGCCACCAGGACCGGGAACCGGCTCTGGAACCGGCGCAGGTTGGGCGCCTGCCCGGCTTCGCCGTACCAGTACAGGCCCGGGGTTCCGTCCGCGCCGGGATCCAGTTCGGCGAACTCCTCCAGCCACCGCTCGGACTCGCCGAGCACCACCGCGTAGGGCAACGACCGGGAGAACACCGTCTCCCGGTCCGCCGCCGGGAGCTGGGTCGCGGAGACGCCGTGGAGGTAGTCGCGGAGCCCGCGCACCTGCGCCACGAGCGCGCTGCCGCGCGTGGTGCGCGCGGGCATCAACCGCGCGCCGAGCGTCATGGCGATCCCGCCGAGGACCACGCCGATGCCGAGCAGGCCCAGCGAGCTGGTCAGCGCCAGCACCGCGGTCAGGACCGCGCCGCCGATGATCAGGCCGATCCCGCCCCACCAGAACAGGTTGCGCTCGGAGTCCGGCCGCCGCGCGAACCAGTCCTTGTCCACGACGTCGTGGTAGAGGCGGTCGCGCACACCACCGAGCCCCGGTCCCCGGAGCTCGGAGACCAGCACCTCGGCCCGGCCCTGCGGCAGGACGAGTTCGTACACCGCGCGCTCGTAGGGCCGCAGCGAGTCGTCCGGCGGGTTGATGCCGACGATCCGCCAGTCGTCGCCCGGCTGCTCCTCGACCCACAGGTAGTTGCGGACGGCGAGGTCGACGATCGTGGACGTCACGTCGATGACGTCGACGTGCTCGTCGATGACGGTGCCGATCTGCCCCGGCAGCACCCCGTCCGGGGAGGCGAAGCTGACCGCACCCCAAGCGTCGGTCATCAGCACCTCGACCGGTCCGGCTTCCCCGGCCACCGTCCGCGCGTCCCGGCCGCGCGTGTACCAGAGCAGCCCGAAACCGCCGATCAGCAGCAGGCCGATGCCCACGAGACCGGCGCCGGTGCCGGGCGTCAGCGAGAAGGCGTGCGCGAAGTCGAAGGTCTCCTCCTCGACCGCGTTGGCGGGGACCGTTCCGGCGGGCAGGTACAGCCGGATGTCGACCCGTTCGCCGGGCGCGAGGCCGAAGGTCAGCGCGCGCACCGACTGCGTGTGGCTGATCTCGAAGCGGTCGCACTGGTCCGGGCTGCCGACCGGTCCGGCCAGGCACTCGATGCCTTGCGGGACCTTCGGCGACAGGAACTTGGAAACCTCCACCCGGTCGACCGGGACGTCCCAGCCACCGGACACCTGCCAGCGCACGTCCTGCACGTCGCCGTCGTCGGCGACCGCGCCGCCGACGACGTAGCTCAGCGTCGACACCCCGGGCCGCAGCGTGACCGACAGGTCGCGGGTGCCGGGCTCGACGGTGCCCTGACCTTCGATTCTGGGGTCGGTGACGGTGAAAACCCGCTCGGTGTTGCCGCCCGCGGGCTGCCGCAACGGGATCGTGCGGTGCACCAGCCCGCCGTCGGGGACGGTGATCCGCTCGGTGACCGAAAGCCTGCCGTCGCGTTCCAGCTTCAGGTCGACGTCGCTGGACACCGTGCCTGGCAGGCCCTGGTTCGGTTCGCCCTGCGCAGACGCGGTCGCGGGCAGGCCGAGCAGGGTCAGGGCCAGGGTCGCGGCGAAGGTCGGCAGCCCCCGTTTTCTGAACACGGCCCGCACGATAGCGCCCGGTGGTTAAGCTCGGCGGCGCAATCGGCGCAACGGGCAAGGGGAACTTGGCGGGATGACGGATCCACGAACGCTGCCTGATCGTCGACCAACCGTCCACATCGGACACTTCGGCACCGGTTCGCCGGAGGTCCGCGCATGACGCAGCCGCCCTGGCCACCGCAACCGCCGCAGCAGCCACCGCAGCGCCCGCCACACCCCCAGCAGCGCCCGCCGCAGCCTCCGCCGCAGCAACAGCGGCCACCGCAGCAGCCGGGTCAGCAGCAGCCGCAGCAACGGCCATCGAACCAGCAGCAGCCGCAATCCCCGCAGCAGCAGCCGAACCAGCAGCCGCCGCGAGCGCCGCAGCAGCCGATTCAGCAGCAGCCGCAAGCACCACAACAACCGCGTCAGCCGCAGCAGCAGGGCGCACCCCAACCGCCGCCGCAGCAACGGCCGCCGCACGGCGGCTTACCGCCGCAGCGCCCGGTGGCTCCGCCCCCGGCCAACCGGCCGCTCCCGCCGCCGCAGGCCACGATGCCGCTCACCCGGCCGCACCCGGCCCCGCCCGGACCTCCGCAGCCGCCGACGATGCCCGTCGGCGTGCCGCGCTTCGGCCCGCCGCCGCGCAAGAGCAACACCGGCGCCATCGTCGCGGTGGTGCTTGCCAGCGTGTTCCTGCTGGCAGTCGGAAGCGTCGGCGTGCTCGCCGTGTCGTCCAGCTCCAGCAGCGACGCCTCCGACTACGACGACACCAGCACCAGCAGCGAGACGTCCAGCTCCGAGACGTCCTCCAGCGACACCTCCACGTCGGACAGCAGCAGCGAGACGACCGAGCCCAGCTCCGACTCCGACGCGGGTCCGCAACCGGTCCCGGCGCTCGGCGACAACCCGTTCAACATCGAGGGCAACGGCGCGATGAACACCCCGTGCGACCTGCCCGCCTTCTCGACCGACGTCTCCTCCCAGGACGCCTTCTACCAGGCCGCGCTGCCCTGCCTGATGGCCGCGTGGACCCCGGCGCTGGAGGCGGCGAACCTGCCGGTCCGCACGCCGACCGTGGTCACCACCGGCGAGGACGTGAACAGCCCGTGCGGCACCAGGTCGTGGAACCAGACCGCGATGTACTGCCCCGGCAACCACACGATCTACATGACCGCCCGCTACTACGCGGAGAAGGAGCAGCAGACCGAAGCCGGTGTCTACCTCGGCCAGTTCGCGCACGAGTTCGGCCACGCGATCCAGGGCATGACCGGGATCAACAGCGCCTACGGCGACGCCAGCTACGACGCAGGCGGGTACGAGACCTCCGCCGGTCTGGAGCTGACCCGGCGCTCGGAGCTGCAGGCGACCTGCTTCGAGGGGATGGCGTTGGCGGCGCTGCAGAACGGCGGCGTCAGCAACGACTACATCTTCCCGGCGCTGCAGGACTCCTCGAACCGCGGCGACGAGTTCAACAACCAGCCCGACCACGGCTCCACCGCGACCAACAAGGTCTGGGTGGAGCAGGGCTTCTACAAGAACCGCATCACCGAGTGCAACACCTGGCTTTCCCCGCCCGAAGACGTCGACTGACGGTGCTCACGCCGCGCGGCGGGGACGCAGGAGCATTCCGTAGCCCCCGCCGGCGAGACCGGCGATGGTGACCAGCACCCAGCTGAGCCGGTCCACCAGGTCGTCGGAGGAGCCCCCTCCGGTCGGCGCGCCGGGGCGGACCACGAAGTCCGCACCGGGATCGACCGGGATCCGCACGTCGAGCTGCTGGCCGGGGGCGTGACCGCAGCCGTCGAGCCGCGCCTGCCGGGTCTGGTTGCCGACCCGCACCTCGACCAGGTCACCACGGGTACCGGCTCCGCACGGATCGGACCGCACCACGGTCGCGGTCGCGGGCCGCAGCTGGACCGCGCTGAAGCTGGCGACCCGCTGCGACTGCGGCCAGGACGTCAGCGCGAAGACGACCATCCCGAGCGTTCCCAGGACAAGCAGGACCAGCGCAACGGATGCCGAACCATGTCGCCGAGCCACGTCAACGATGTTCCCAGAAGCGCTCAGCCGTCGGCAGGGCTCACCTTCTTGACGTAGAGCAGCCGGTCACCGGCCTCGATCGCGTCCGCCTCCGGCGCGTCGACCCGGTACAGCTGCCCGCCGCGGACCACGCCCAGCACGATGTCGGCCAGGTGCCGCGGCGAACCGCCGACCTCGTTCGGCTCGACGTCGCGTTCGGCGATGGCCAGGCCCACGTCCGGGGTGAGCAGGTCCTCGAACATCTCCACCACCGAGGGCGTGGTGGTCGCCATTCCCAGCAGCCTGCCCGCGGTTTCGCTCGACACCACAACGGAATCCGCACCGGACTGGCGCAGCAGGTGGACGTTCTCGGCCTCCCGCACGGCCGCGACGAGCTGCGCCTTGGGCGCGAGCTCGCGCGCGGTGAGGGTCACCAGCACCGCGGTGTCGTCGCGGGCGGGCGCGACCACGATCGCGCGCGCCCGCTGCACCCCGGCCACCCGCAGCACGTCCGAGCGCGTGCCCGAACCGTTCACCGTGACCAGCCCGAGGGACGACGCGGCCTCCAGCGAGGTGTGGTCGGTGTCGACGACCACGATCCGCGACGGGTCGGCACCGTCGCCGAGCAGCGCCCGGACCGCGGAGCGGCCCTTGGTTCCGTACCCGATGACGACCACGTGGTCGCGCACCCTGGACCTCCAGCGTTGGATCTTGAACGCCTGCCGGGACCGTTCGGTGAGCACTTCCAGCGTCGTGCCGACCAGCACGATCAGGAACAGCACCCGCAGCGGCGTGATGATCAGGACGTTGACCAGCCGGGCGTGCGGGCTGATCGGAGTGATGTCGCCGTAGCCGGTGGTCGACAGCGACACCGTCGCGTAGTAGAAGGCGTCCAGCAGGCTCAGCTCACCGCCCGCGGCGTCCCGGTAGCCGTCCCGGCCGAAGTAGACGATCAGCACGCTCGCGGTCAGCGCGAGCAGCGCGCCGATGATGCGCCGGACGATCGAGCGGACCGGGCTGATGGTGGCCTCGGGCATCCGGATCACGCCGACCAGCGCGTGGTCGGGGCGGCTGGTGAGGCGTTCGGCCGTGTCCTGCTCGGGATGGCCGACGAACGGGTTCGGCCGGATCCGCCCGGACCGGCGGTTCATGACCGCTCCGCCGGAGCACCTGGCGGTACAGGGGTGCACGAGCGCAGTGGACCGCGCATCTGCCTTCCTCCGGAACCGGCTAGCTGATCGCTCACGCCAGCAGACACTAACTGCCCGCCGCACCACCGCGGCATCCGGCGCACCCCTGTTCCGATAACGACTTCCGCACCCTGGAAGGAGTGCTCTTGTATACGAGCGCGTCCAGCGGCTTACCATGCACCGGTGCAACAGCTGGAGCACGCGGCTCTCGCCCTAGGGTGGGAAGGTCATCTCATCCCGGACGTCGAAGTGCTCGGCGCTCGGTTCGCCGCCGTCGCGCGGATCCGCCCGGACGTCCACCAGTGGCGCTCGGCCAACGGCTGGGAACCCGAGCTGAACCCGACCTGGTTCCGCGCCTGGACGGAACCGACCATGCACGACCACCTCCCGCTCGCGGCGGTGGACCTGCTCGGCATCCTCGTCCCGGTGGCCAAGGCGCGCGACGCCGTGCACGCCTGCGGAACGCTCATGACCCTCGCCCCGTGCGCCGTGGTGCTCCCGCACGACCACCCGTACAAGCCGTGGCGGATGATCGAGCTCGACTACTACGGGATCGGCGCGGTCAACGCCGGGGCGGACGCCGCCGAACTCGTGCTGCGCCCGGAGGACCGGACCTCGGAGTTCGGTTCCTCGCTCTTCGGCCGCTGGCTGCTCGAAGTGCTGTACTCGCGAGTGCTGGAACGCGACTCGCAGGCCGCCGAGCGCTGACGGTTCCCGGGCGTCGCACGGAACCTCAGGCGATCACGTACTCGTGCCAGGCGAGTCCTGAGTCGTTCCAGCGCATTCCCCGGCCCTCGTTCAGCGAGCGCAGGGCGTGCATCGTGTGCGGCCAGCGGCGGATGACGTTGGCGACCGCGACCGGGGTCATCTTGTCGCTGGTGCGGCGGTGGTCGCCGGGCCCGAGCAGCGCGATGCCGCCTTCGGTGGAGATGATGTCGGCGAGCACGACCTGACCGGACAGCGCGGTCTGCTCCACGCTCACGATGTGGTGCGGGTGCAGGTCGGACGGCCAGGTCCGGCGGTCGAGGTCGGCGGCCACCGGCTGCTCGCACTCCCCGCAGCGGCACTCGAACTCGCCGATCCAGCCGTGCTGGGACCACGACCACACCGCCGTCGTCCCCGGCTGCAGGTCGCCCAGCGCCGCCACGTGCGGCCAGGCCGCGACCACCGCGCCCAGTACCGTCGTCTTCGTCGCGCCGACGTCTTCGCCGGGCCCGTGGAACGACCACTCGCCCGCGTCACCGCGCACCACCCGGACCAGCGGCACCCGCATCGCGAGCACGTCCTCGCCCACCGCGACCTCGGTGTCCGGTGGGGTCTTCAGCTTCCAGTCTGTGTTCTGCACGGCGCGAATGCTGGTCCGCGGCGTCGTGCGATCTCAAGCTCGGCCACTCGAACGTGTAGATATTTTCCGGTTTTCACTCCGGGACGGGTACTTCGGCGACGAGCCGGCGCAGGCCGTCGGCGTCGAGCAGGTCGGCTGGGCGCAACGTGCGGTCGTGGCGCACGTAGTGGAACGCCGCACGCACTTTTTCCAGCGGTGCGCCCGACAACTCCGACCACGCCAGCCGGTACGCGGCGAGCTGCACGGACAACGCCGGGACCTGGTCGCCCGCCGGGACGGCGCCGGTCTTCCAGTCGACCACTGTCCAGCCGCCGTCGGCGTCGGCGAACACCGCGTCCATCCGGCCCCGGACCACGATTCCTTCGATCTGGGTCTCGAACGGGACCTCCACCCGGTGCGGGGTGCGGTCGGCCCACGCCCCGGCCAGGAACGCCTCCTGGAGCGCTTCGAGGTCGTCGTGCGGGGTCGCGGATTCGTCGGCCGCGCCGGGGAGTTCGTCGAAGTCGAGCAGCGCGGTCGAGGTGAACCGGTGCTCCAGCCAGGCGTGGAAGGCGGTGCCGCGCCTGGTCATCGGGTTCGGCGGGTACGGCAGCGGGCGGCGCAGCCTGCGCGCCAGCGCCTCGGAGTCGTCGGCGAGCTCGACGAGCTGGCTCACCGACAGGTGCTCGGGCAGCCGGACCTGGTCGCGGCGCCGGGCGGCAGCGGCGCGTTCGGCGAGCAGCACGTCGACGTCGCGGGCCCAGCCCTCCTCGTCGTCGCCGTCGTCGATCGAGTCCACATCGGACAGTGCGGCCAGGACCAGGTTCGCGCCTTCGGCGACCGCGTCCCGCCGGTGGCCGAGCGGATCGGCGGGCCACTGCGCACTGCGGACCGCCTCCGCGAGCGGGTTCGCCGCGTCCTCCGCGGGCTGCGGATCCCAGCGCTCGGGTTTCGGCACGACCTCGGCCAGTTCCAGCAGGAAGTCCGACGGCCCTTTGGGCTTGTCACCGCTCTCTGCCCACCAGTGCCCGGACAGCAGCAGCGTCCGCTCCGAACGCGTGACCGCGACGTAGAGCAGCCGCCTCTCCTCGGTGAGCCTGCGCTGCTCGAACTCCTCGTCGTGGACCTGCAACGCCTCCACGATCTCCTTGCGGTCCATGCCCTGGAGCCGGTCGAGGTCGAGCCTCGGCAGGTCCTGGGAGTCGCCGCGCAGCTCCGCGGGCAGCTCGGTGACCGAGCGCAGCCAGGAGGACGTCTTGCGCTTGCCGGGGAACACGTCGCGCACCAGGTGCGGCAACGCCACGACCTGCCACTCCAGCCCCTTCGCCGAGTGCACCGTGAGCACCTGCACGCGGTCCTCGGCGACTTCCACCTCGCCCGGCTCCAGGCCGTCCTCGGCGCGCTCGGCGGCCGCGAGGTAGTCCAGCAGCGCGGGCAGCGTCGCGGACGGGCTCGCGGTGGCGAAATCCGTTACCACATCGGCGAAAGCATCGAGGTGGATCCGGCCCGCCCCGCTCGGCCGCGCCAGGCTCTCGATGTCGAGCAGCAGGGTTCGCTCGACATCGGCGACCAGTTCCGACAGCGGCTGTTCGAGCCTGCGCCGCAGTGCGGCGAGTTCCCTGCCCAGCCGCCGGATCCGCTGGTAGCCGGGCTCGGAATAGCGCTCGGGCTCGCCGGGATCGTCCAGGGCGTCGACCAGGCCCGCCTGCTCCGCGTGCTCCCCCGGCATCGCCGCCGCGACGGCCGCGGTCGGGTCGTCCGACTCCGCCGCGCCGAAGTTCTGCGCACCGAGTTCCCGCGCGCGGTCCCACAGCGCGGCGATGTCGGCCGCGCCCAGGCGCCACCGCGAGCCGGTCAGCAGCCGCATCGCGGCGGTCCCCGCGAGCGGGTCGACCAGCACCCGCAGCGCGCTGACCAGGTCGCGCACCTCGGCTTCGTCGAGCAGGCCGCCGAGCCCGACGACCTCGACCGGCAGGCCGCGATCCCGCAGCGCCGCGGCCAGATCCGCCATGTCGGCGCGGCGCCGCACCAGCACCGCCGCGGTCGGCGGCCTGCCGGTCTCGTCCATGCTCGCGTGCCACTGCGCGGCGACCTGGTCGGCGACCCAGTCGCGTTCGGTGCGCACGTCCTCGACCAGCGCCAGCCGGATGTCACCGGCTTCCGCGCCCGGTTTGGCCCGCAGTTCCTCGACTTCCAGCCCGGCCTCGCGGAGCGGCCCGGAAACCGCGTTGGCCACTTCGAGGATCTCCGGCGGATTCCGGAAACTGGTCAGCAGCCCGTAGCGGTCGGCCGGTTCTCCGGACTCCCGGGGGAAGTCCGAGGTGAAGCGCGGCAGGTTCGCCGCGCTCGCGCCGCGCCACCCGTAGATCGCCTGCGCCGGGTCGCCCACCGAGGTCACCGGCATCGAATTCCCCTGCCCGAAAAGGGAACGCAGCAGGATGCGCTGGGCGTGCCCGGTGTCCTGGTACTCGTCGAGCAGCACCGCGCCGTACCGCTCGCGCTCCCCGGCGACGACCTCGTGGTGCTCCAGGGCGAGCAACGCGGCCAACGACATCTGGTCTGCGAAGTCCATCGCCGCCTCGCGCCGCTTGCGCTGCCCGTACTCGGCCAGCAGCGGCAGCAGCGCGACGCGGAGCCGTTGCGCCGCAACGATCTTCTGCAGGTCCTGCGGCAGGTTCGCGCGCTGTCCCTTGGCGCGGGGCGCGTTCTCGATCGCCTGGCACAGCTTTTCCGCGTGGGCCCGGAGTTCCTCCGGCCCGACCAGGTGCTCGGCGAGCTCACCGGCCAGCGACAGGACGTATCCGGTGACGGTGGACGGGACCTTGTCGGTGTCGAGGTCTTCGGTCCAGGTCGAGACGACGCGGTGCGCAAGCTGCCACGCGGCGGTCTCGGTCAGCAGCCGCGCTCCCGGCTCGACCGGGACCCGCAGCCCGTGCTCGCCGACGAGCCTGCCCGCGTAGGCGTGGTAGGTCAGGACGGTCGGCTCGCCCGCGAGCACGATCGACCGCAGCTCCTCGTCGAGCAGGTCCGAGCCCGCGAGCCTGCGCAGCCGCGCGCGGACGCGGTCGGCGAGCTGGCGGGCGGCCTTGCGGGTGAAGGTCAGGCCCAGCACGCGGTCCGGGGTGACCAGCCGGTTCGCGACCAGCCAGACCACCCTGGCGGCCATCGTCTCGGTCTTGCCCGCGCCGGCGCCCGCGACCACCAGCGAGGGCGTGGGTGGGGCGGCGATGACGGTGGCCTGCTCGTCGGTCGGCGGATGCAGGCCGAGGGCCTGCGCGATCCGCTGCGGTGAGATCACTGCCCGACCTGCCTTCCGGCCGGGTGCACCGGGCAGCAGGTCCGCGCCGGGCAGCGCGGGCAGTCGGAGTTCTCGTTGGCCACGTAGGCCGGACCGACGCTGGACGCGGCGGCGTCGTGCACGACGTCCAGCCAGACCTGGACCCGCTCCCGGTCCAGCCCGTCCTGACCGCGTTCGGTGGCGGCCCCCGTCTTCGCCTCCGGCTTGGCGACGTAGAGCAGCCGCGCACCGCCGGGTTCGGTCAGCTCGCCGCCGTTGAACGCGCCCAGCGCCGCCGCCAGCTGGTACACCGCGAGCTGCGGGTGCTCCTCGGCGTCGTTCTTGCTGACCGGGGTCTTGCCGGTCTTGACGTCGACGACCACCGGCCGTCCTCGGGCGTCCGCCTCCAGCCGGTCGACCCGGCCGCGCAACCGCAGCCAGGGACCACCGTCCCTCGCGGGGATTGTGACGTCGAGGTCCTCCTCGACCGCGACCTGGGTCAGCTCGGCCCGCGACTTCACCAGCCAGGCCAGGAACGCGTCGATCATCCGCTCGACCCGGCCGCGCTCCTTGCGGGAGAACCACGGAGCGCCCGCGTCGACCGACTCCCACGCCTGGTCCAGCGCCTGCCGCAGCTGCTCGGGACCGGCGCCGTCGGCGGCTGCCTGCACCAGCGCGTGCACCAGGGTTCCGGTGACCGAGGCGAGTTCGGCGGTGTCCTGCCCGCCGTGGCGCTCGACCATCCACCGCAGCGGGCACTTCGCCAGAACGTCCACAGTGGATGGTGAAACCCGGACCGGATCGTCCCCGGACACCAGCGGCGCGGTGCTGGAGCTGTCCGGCAGCCCGTACCAGGTCTCCGGATGCGCCCCCGGAACCCCGGCCGCGGCGAGCCTGGCCAGCTGCGCCGCGGCCCGCTCGCGCCGCTGCCGCGGCGCCTCCGCGTCGCACACGACCTGCCGCAGCTCGCCGACCAGCTCGGCAAGCACCAGCCCCCGCTCCGGGCGGGCGACCGGCCGCTCCGCGGCGTCCGGATCGCTGACCACACCCTCCAGCTCGTCGAGGAACCGCGACGGCTGCTCGTCCTCCCCGCGCACCGCGCTGACCAGCAGGCTCCGCCGGGCGCGGCTGGCGGCGACCAGCAGCAGCCTGCGCTCCTCGGCCAGCAGCGGCGCGGTCGCCGACACCCGGGCGTCCACCCCGGACAGCAGGTCGACCAGCCGCTCGACGCCCAGCAGCGAGCCGCGCAGCCGCAGGTCGGGCCAGATCCCCTCCTGCACCCCGGGAATCGCGACGACCTCCCACTCCTGGCCGCCGGCGGCGTGCGCGGTCAGCACCGACACCGCGTTCTCCTTCGGCGCCGACGGCGCCAGCGAGCTCCCGGCGATCTGCTGGCCGGTCAGGTAGTCGGCGAAGCCCGCGACGTCCGCGCCGGGCAGCCGGTCGACGTACTGCGCGGCGGCGTCGAAGAGGGACACGATCGCGTCGAGGTCCCGGTCCGCCTGCGCGCCGGTGACCCCGCCGCGTTCGGCGAGCCCGAGCCAGCGCTGCTGCAGCCCGCTGCTCTGCCATACCTTCCACAGCGTCTCCTCGACGCTGTCACCCGCGTCGACGGATTCCCGGGCCCTGCCGAGCAGGTCGGCGACCCGGCGCGCGGGCGCGGCGGCGGAGTCCTCCAGCGCGGCGAGTTCGTCGTCGCCGTTGAGCACCTCCACGAGCAGGTCGCCGCTGGACCTCGTTCCGCCGGAGGCGGTTTCCAGGCGGCGCAGCCCGCGGCGGAGCCTGCGCAGCGCGAGCGGGTCGGCGCCGCCGAGCGGCGACGCGAGGAGCTCCGCGGCGGCGTCCGGGTCGAGCGCCGGCGGGCGGGCGGCGCAGCGCAGCAGCGTCAACAGTGGACGGACGGCGGTGCGCTGCGCGAGCGGGAGGTCGTCGACCGGCAGCACCAGCGGCACGCCCGCCGCCAGCAGGGCCCGGCGCAGCACCGGGAGCGAGAGGCCGGTGGACCGGACGATGACGGCCATGTCCGACCACGGCACGCCGTCGAGCAGGTGCGCGCGGCGGAGCTGGTCGGCGACCCACGCCGCCTCCTGCGCTTCCGAAGCCAGCAGCCGGACCTGGACCGCGCCGCCCGCGCAGTCGTCCGGGGCGACGAGCCTGCGCTGCGGTCCCGCGCCCGGCAGCTTCTCCGCGAGCCGCTGGACCGCGCTGCGCACCGCTTTGGACATCCGGTGGTCGACGGTCAGCACCACCGTCTCCCCCTCCGCGTCCCGCACGATGCCCGGATCCGCGCCGCGGAAGGCGAAAACCGCCTGGTCCGGATCGCCCGCGAGCACGAACTCGGACGCGGTCTCGCCGAGCCGCCGGACCAGCCAGTGCTGCTGGGGGTCCAGGTGCTGGGCGTCGTCGACCAGGACGTGGCGCACGCGCTCCTGCTCGGCGTGCAGCAACGCCGGGTCGGTGTCGAAGGCCAGCAACGCGGACGAGACGAGTTCGGCGGCGTCCCGTCCCGCCGCGTCCTGCAGCAGGGTGACCTGCTCGTACTGCCTGCCGAACCGGCCCGCGGCCACCCACTCCGGACGGTCGTGGCGGCGGCCGAGCTCGACCAGGTCGTTCGGGCCCACACCGCGTTCGGCCGCCCGCAGCAGCAGATCCCGCAGCTCTTCGGCGAATCCGGGCACGCCCAGCGCCGGACGCATCTGCTCCGGCCAGTCCAGCGCGCCTTCCTCCAGGTCGCCCTTGAGCAGATCGCGCACCAAGGCGTCCTGATCAGGGCCGTTGAGCAGGCGCGGCGGCGGCAGTTGTTCCCGCACGGCCTGGAGCCGGAGCACCGCGAAGGCGTAGGAGTGCACGGTTCGCACGAGCGGTTCCGGCGCGGTGCGGAGTCCCCCGGATCCGGTCAGCCGCCGGGTGATCGCGCTGCGCATCGACGCCGCTGCCTTCCGGCTGGCGGTCAGCACGAGCACGTTCTCCGGCCGCACTCCGCGATTGAGCACGCGGTCGGCGGCAACCTCGGCGATGAGCGCGCTCTTCCCGGTTCCCGGACCGCCCAGCACGCGGAGGAATCCCCCGTCGTGGTCCAGCACCCGCCGAGCGTCGGTGTCCCAGGTCAGCCGTGGCCGGTCGGTACCGGCACGGCGGACGAGAACAGGCGCGGAGGGCACGCCCCGATGGAATCATGCTGGCCCGACACCGGAGCGTCCGGGCACGTCAGGGGCGGTGCGCCCGGAACCGGAACGCGGGAATCCCACTACGGCTTTTGGTGGTACAAACCAATTTTGCTCCATGCGAGGGTTCGTCCTCGTCACGGTCTGAGCACGAACCAGGAGGACACATGGGCAAGCTCCGCAAGAACCTGCTGGCCTGGGCCGGAGCGGGTGCCGCAGCCGCGTGCGCGGTCACCATGACCGCCGTTCCCGCCCTCAGCACCCCGCAGCCCGAGGCCGCTGGCGTGGTCAGCGCCTCGCCGTACCTCTACAACGGCTGGGGCAATCCGCCCGCCGCGACCGACGTCATGAGCGCCACCGGGGTCAAGAACTTCACCCTCGCCTTCATCCTCTCCGACGGCGGCTGCAACCCGGCCTGGGACGGCACCCGGCCGCTGGACGGGCCGGACAAGCAGACCATCGACGCGGTCCGCGGCGCGGGCGGCGACGTGATCCCGTCCATCGGCGGCTACTCGGGCAACAAGCTCGGCGAAGCCTGCCAGGACGCGCAGTCCCTGGCGGGCGCGTACCAGAAGGTGATCGACGCCTACGGCCTCAAGGCCATCGACGTCGACATCGAGGCCAGCGAGTTCGAGAACGAGGCTTCGCAGACCCGGGTGCTGGAGGCGCTGAAGATCGTCAAGGAGGCCAACCCCGGCCTGCGGACGGTGGTGACCTTCCCGACGCTGATCGCCGGCCCGAACGACGTGGGCAAGCGGATGATCGACAAGGCCGCCGAGCTCGGCGCCGACGTCGACGTGTGGACCCAGATGCCGTTCAACTTCGGCGGCAGCGACATGGCCGCCGACACCATCACCTCCACCGAGGGCCTGGTCGCGCACCTCAAGAGCGCCCTCGGCTACGACGACGCCACCGCCTACGCGCACGCGGGCATCTCGTCGATGAACGGCAAGACCGACACCGGCGAGACCGTCGACCAGGCCGCGTTCCAGAAGATGGCCGACTACGCCAAGGAGAAGGGCCTCGGCCGGTTCACCTTCTGGTCGGTCAACCGGGACCGCCCCTGCGACGGCGCCCCCGACGCCTGCGGCGGCATCGACCAGCAGCCGTGGGACTTCACCAAGGTCGTCGCCGGTTTCCAGGGCTGACCCGGTTTCCAGGCTGACCTGGTTTCCAGGGCTGATCGGTTTTCCAGGCTGATCGGTTTTCCGGGGCTGATCCGGTGCCCGCGGGGTTCGCGCGGCGGACCCCGCGGGTACTTTCGGGGCGTGGACGAGGAAACCCTGGAGCAGGTCCGGTCGATCGTGGCCTCGATTCCGCCCGGCCGGGTGCTCTCCTACGGCGACATCGCCGAGATCGCCGGGATCCGCTCGCCCCGGCTGGTGGGCCGGATCATGGCCGAGGACAGCGCCGACCTGCCCTGGCACCGGGTGCTGCGGTCCAACGGCACGATCGCCGAGCACCTGCGGAGCAGGCAGCTGGAACTGCTGCGCGCCGAGGGCGTGCTGGCCGACGGAGCGCGGATCAACATGCGCGAGTACCGGTGGGACGGCTGAAGATCACTCTTTCGGGGTGAATCAGCGGCGGGGGTTCGTTTCTCTTTATATCGGGGCGTTTTTCCGGCCCCGGTCCACGAGAAACCTCTGGAGGAACCATGTCCGTCCACGGTCTTTTCCTTCGCCTCGGACTCGGCGCCGCCGTCGGGCTCGCCCGCGGTCTCGACCTCGCGCTACGGCTGGCGCGAGAACCGCGGAAGCTCTTCGGCGACCAGGCGCACCAGCGCGCCGGTGCGGGGCCGCTCCGGCATCGCGCAGTCCAGACCGGCCGCGAGGATCGGCGCGGCGGTGACCGATCCGACGCAGGCGAGGAACACCCGGCCCCGCAGCGCGTTCCGGAACTCCGTCCCGCGGCCGGTGCGGTCGGCGCGGCCGAGCAGGTTGGCCGCGGCGGGCGCGCTGGTGAACGGCAGCGCGTCCACGCAGCCGCCGATCACGGCGTCGATCAGCCGGTCCAGCGCGTCGAGGTCCACCGGGTCGGTCCACCGGTAGACCGCCACCGGGACGACCTCGGCACCCGCCTCCGCCAGGCGCTCGCGGAACCGCAGCATCGGATCCCCGTGCACCTGCAACACGATCCGCTTGCCCTCGACCTCGCGCTCCAGCAGGTAGTCCAGGATTTCGGCGGACTCCTCCGACGGCGAGGTCCACTCCTCGGACAGCCCCGCGCCGCGGATGGCGCCGCACGCCTTGGCACCGCGCGCCAGCAGGCTCGCCGACCGCAGGTGCTCGACGACCCGCTCCCCGGCGCACGGGGCCTCGATCCAGCCGCGGAACCCGACACCGGTCGTCGCGACGGCGACGTCCACCGGCTTGGCGAGAACTTCCTCGGTCGCTGCCGCCAGCTCGCCGTCCTCGGGCAGCGGAACCGTGTGCATCGAAGCGCCGAAGAGCACCCGCGCACCGCGCCGCTCGAACAGCGCGCCGATCTCGGCGGCCTTGCGCTCAGCGGTGATCCCGACGGTGTAGCCGCTCAGAGGTTGGTCCGACACGGCCATATCGTCACACATCCCCCATTCGGAGGGTACTTCCACATCGGAGATGCAGGAGTGGATCACGGCCGTCCGGTGGCGAAGGCCCGTTCGCCGACCGGTTGATCATCCTGAGCCGACCGGCCCAACGAGCGTTCGCGACGACGAGAGGAGAGATCAGAGGACTTCGAGGACCATCTGCGAAGCGTGCTCCAGGCCGCCCAGCGAAGCGGTGGTCGAGCGCGGGTGCAGCGCGTGCACCGCCAGGCGGAACAGCAGCGCGCGCAGCAGCGCCTGCGGCCATTCCGACAGGTGCGACCAGCGCTCGACGATCGCCGGGTCGGAGCCGCCCCAGGCCAGCGCGTCGATCACCACGACGGCCGAGGCCCACTCGGCGGGCCGCCAGTACGGCGCGAAGTCGATGATGCCCGGCGGGGCGTTGCCCGCGAAGAGCACGTTGCCGAACAGGTCGCCGTGCACGACCTGCGGTCGCAGCTGCACCTTCCGGCGGGAGGCGGCGAGCACGTCGTAGAGCCGGCCGCCCTTCTCCGGCTGGAGGGCGTACTCCTCCTCGCCCCAGGCCATCCGGTCGGCCAGCGCGTAGATGTCCTGGCGCGCGGCCAGGAAGCGGGGGCAGGCGAGGAACCGGCTCGCCGCGTGCAGCCGCAGCGACATCGCCACGACCTCGTCGTGGCGCGGCTCGGGACGGCCTGCGAGGTTGCGGCTGGCCGACCAGCCTGCGACGACCCAGCGGCCGTCGGTGGAGCGGACCGGGCGCGACACCCGGATGTCGTCGGCCTCGAGCAGGTCGAGCGTCTGGGCGACCCAGGCGGCTTCGGCGGTGTTCGCGGCGGGCTTGAGCACGACGTCGCCGCAGCGCCACGCGACCGCCCCGTCCAGCAGCTCGGGTTCCTCGACGCGCGCACCGAACGCCGCGCGCACGTGCGGCGGGGGCGGCTCCGGCGTAGCAGTCACGCGCCAGACGCTACCTCGATCACCGGAGATTCCACAGCAGACGCTCCGAAAAGCACAGTGGCCGGGCGATCATCATCACGATCGCCCGGCCAGGTGCGGTACCGGTCAGTAGGTCGGCAGGCTCTTGTCGACCTCGTTGGCCCACCCGAGCACGCCGCCGCCGACGTGCACCGCGTCGGCGAAGCCCGCCTTGTGCAGCGCGGCCAGCGCCTCGGCCGAACGGGCGCCGGACTTGCAGTGCAGCACGATCTGGCGGTCCTGCGGCAGCTCGGCCAACGCCTCGCCGGACAGGATGCGGTCCTTGGGGATCAGCGTCGAGCCCTCGATCTTGACGATCTCGTACTCGTGCGGCTCCCGGACGTCGATCAGCTCGAACTTGTCGCCGCGGTCGAACTTGTCCTTGAGCTCGCGCGGGGTGATCGTGCTGTTGACCGCCGCCTGCTGCGCCTCGTCGGAGACCACGCCGCAGAACGCCTCGTAGTCGATCAGCTCGGTGATCGGCTCGGCCTCGGGGTCCTTGCGGATCTTGACCGTGCGGTAGCTCATCTCCAGCGCGTCGTAGATCATCAGGCGGCCCAGCAGCGTCTCACCGATGCCGGTGATCAGCTTGATCGCCTCGTTGACCATGATCGAACCGATGGAGGCGCAGAGCACGCCGAGCACACCGCCCTCGGCGCAGGACGGCACCATCCCGGGCGGCGGGGGCTCCGGGTAGAGGTCGCGGTAGTTCGGGCCGTGCTCGGCCCAGAACACGCTGGCCTGGCCCTCGAACCGGAAGATCGAACCCCACACGTAGGGCTTGCCGAGCAGCACCGCCGCGTCGTTGACGAGGTAGCGGGTGGCGAAGTTGTCGGTGCCGTCCAGGATCAGGTCGTAGTCCCGGAAGATGTCGAGCGCGTTCTCCGAGGACAGGTGCGTCTGGTGCAGGTTGACCTTGACGAACGGGTTGACCTCGGCGATCGAGTCCTTCGCGGACTCCGCCTTCGGGCGGCCCAGGTCGGACTGGCCGTGGATGACCTGGCGGTGCAGGTTCGACTCGTCCACCTCGTCGAACTCGACGATGCCGAGCGTGCCGACACCGGCCGCGGCCAGGTACAGCAGTGCCGGGCTGCCGAGCCCGCCGGCACCGACGACCAGCACCTTGGCGTTCTTCAACCGCTTCTGCCCGTCCATCCCGACGTCCGGGATGATCAGGTGGCGGCTGTAGCGCGCGACCTCTTCCTTGGTCAGCTCCGCCGCCGGCTCGACCAGCGGCGGCAGTGACGTTGCGCCGGACATCTCCCAGCTCCTCCTCAATGGTCGGTACCCGGCCCGCGCGCCCGCGCCGGACGGATACCCCGAGCATCCGCGAGGCCGTCGCAAGCACCTCGCGAAACCTGCAACGCAAGACTGGCCGATGGGCTTCCGCAACCCAAACTACTCCCACGATCCGAGAAGGGGTTGCGCCCACCGACCGCGGCTCCGGCCTGCCTGGACGACCATGGAACGCGGTCGCCCGCGTGGTGAACTTCTCGGTGGGTGGACTGCCGGCCCGAGGTGGACTACTGGCCCGCGGGGTCGGCGACCGGGAACGGCCAGGCGTTGGGACGGCACACGAACCCGTTCGCCGGGATCGAGGTGCCCTGGTCGGCGATCTTGTTCAGCTCGTGGAGCTCGTTGTTGGAGACGCTGAAGGTCTGCTGCATCATCACCGGCGCCAGCGCTCCCTGCTGCGGGCAGCCCAGGTGTCCGTTGTTGAAGACGTGACCGACCTCGTGGTTGATCGCGTACCTGCGGTAGCTGCCGATGTCGCCCTCGAACGAGACCGCGGCGCGGACCCACCTGGCCGCGTTGATGTAGACCATGTCGCCCTTGCGGCACGAGCTGTCGAACGGCACGCCGTTGCTGTAGTCGCACGCCTCGCGGGCGGTCTGCTGGCTGACGAGGATGACCCGGAAGTCCGGGCGCGGCCCGGAGCTGTCGACCCGCTGGAGCGAGATCCCCTCCGGCGACGCCTTCGGGTTCGTCCAGCTCCTGGGGTCGGACAGGGTCTCCTGCACGAGGGTGCCGAAGCTGTCGTTGCCGTCCGCGAGCTTGACCCCGACCTCGACCTCGACGCTGTACTTGTAGAGGGCGCCCTGGCCGATCTTCGGCGAGGTCCCCGGCAGCACCTCGAAGGTGCGCGCCCCGAACTCCGGGATCGGGCTGCCGGGCGGCAGCTCCGCGGAGAACATCTCCGGCGGGAACGTCTGGCCCGGCGGGGCTTCGGTCACGACCGGCGTCGACGGGCCGGGATCAACCGGGGAGTTCAGCCCGGACGCGCGCTCGTCCTCCGCGCCGCGCGGGCCGACCGCCTGGAAGATCGCGAGCGCGCTGACCACGACCAGCAGCGGCAGCGCGTAGATCCGCCAGCCGTAGCGCCCGAGCACTCCCCTGCGGGGCCGCTCGGCCGGCGCCTCCTCGGCGTCGAGGTCGTCCGGTTCCGGCTTCGGATTCCAGGACGCGGCAAGCGGTTCGGCCCGGCGACCGCGGTCCGGGCGGGCGGCGGTGCGACCGGCTCCCCCACCTGATGACGAACGACCGGAGGCGGAGGTGCGAGATCGCTGGGGCGGGCGGGTCACGGTCATAAGAGTGCCACAGCGCTGGTGGCGACCCCGGGCCGTGCCAGGCACTCCGCGTGACGAAAACCATGAAGATCACACGATCTTACGTACTTCTATCGTGAACTCCCCACGTCGATCACCCGCTGCTTGCCGCGACCGGGCGACCCGCCCCGTCAACCACCACCGCACCAACCGGACCGAGTGAGATCGACCGCTGTCAGCGCCGGACGGCGGATCGCTACCCTCGTCCATTCACGGTGCGGAGTCGGCGACGTGGTCTTCGGGGGGCCGCACACTCCATCGAGTTGCCCGAGCGATTTCGGTACATCTCACTACCGGCGAGTAAAGTCATGGCTCCGGGGCCGGACAGCCACCGGCGAGCCAGGAAGGATCGAGTGGAGGCGGCATGGCCCACGCGCTGCTCCCGCTCGTGGGGGCCGACCGGGTACAGGTCCCGCGGAGATACTGCTGGAGGCAAGCATGACGGAGACCGCGCAGCCGACCCGGGGCGTTCGGTTGCCCCGCGACGCACGCCGAGCGCAGCTGCTCGAAGCGGCCCAGAGCGTGTTCGTGAACAACGGCTACCACGCCGCGGCGATGGACGACATCGCCGAGCGCGCGGGAGTCAGCAAGCCGGTCCTCTACCAGCACTTCCCCGGCAAGCTGGAGCTCTACCTCGCCCTCGTGGAAAACCACGGCAGCGAGCTGGTCCGCCGGGTCCGCGAGGCCATCGAGTCGAACCCGGACAACAAGCACCGGGTGCGCGCTGCCGTCGGCGCGCTCTACGAGTTCATCGACGCCGAGGGGCAGGCGTTCCGGCTGGTCTTCGAGTCCGACCTGCGCAGCGAGCCCGTGGTGGAGCAGGCGGTGCAGCAGGCGCTGTCGGGCTGCATCGACGCCGTCGCGGAGGCGGTGACCGCCGACGCGGGTCTCGACCACGAACGCGCGCGGCTGCTGGCGGTCGGCCTGGTCGGCCTGAGCCAGGTCACGGCCCGCTACTGGCTCGACGCCTCGGACTCCATCCCGCGGGACGAGGCGATCTCCCTGATGTCCACCCTGGCCTGGAAGGGCATCTCCGGCTTCCCGCTCCAGTCGGGCTGACGCGGAGGCGGCCCTCGCACCGGTCCGGGCGCGAGGGCCGTCTCGTGCGCAACGACCGGCCGCTGCTCTGTCGTGGCTCGGCCGCTCAGCGGCGGCTCTGCTGTGGCCCAGCCGGGTGCCCAGCCGGACTCAGCGGCAGCTCAGCCGGGTGGCTCGGCCGCTCAGCGGCGGCTCTGCCGACCCAGCCGGCTGGTCTGCCGGACTCAGCGGCGACCGGCGGCGGCTGTTCTGACGACGTGCGCGATCCGCGCGGTGACCTCGTCGGTCCGTTCCAGCGGGAGCATGTGGCCCGCTCCCGCATAAAGCATGAACCGCGCGTCCGGCAGCGCCTCGGCGAGGCGCACGGCGTGCGACTGCGCGATCAGCCGGTCCGACAGCCCGGCAAGCACGACCGCCGGGATCGACCGCATCGCTTCCAGTGCGTGCAGCCGCTCGTGCTCGGCCAGCGACTCGCGGAAGCCTGCCATGTTCGCCGGGTTGCAGGCCGCCACCCATTCCGCCGTGTCCGCCACGTCCTCCGGACGCGGCCTGCGGCCGAACAGCAGCCACCGCAGTCCCGGCCGCATCCAGCCCGCCTGCCTGCTCAGCCGCCTGCCGCGCGCCCCGGCGAGCCGCTTGCGCACCAGGCGCTCGCCGCGCCCGACGACCACCGCGACCGGTTCGGGCAGGCCCAGGCTCGGCGCCGCCAGATCGCCCGCCGAGGTCGCGACCAGCGCGACGCCCACCACCCGCGCGTCGAACAGGTCCCGGTGCCGTTCGGCCAGCGCCATCAGCGTCATGCCGCCCATCGAGTGACCGGCAAGCACGATCGGGCCGTCCGGCACCCGCTCGCGGATCAGCTCCGCGAGGTCGTCGGCGCACTGCGCGATCGTCGCGGTCCCGGGCGGCGCCGCGTCGCTCTCGCCGTGGCCCCGGTGGTCGTAGCGCACGATCCGGACCGGCGTGCCGGCCGCGGCGGGCAGCCCGGCCGCGACCCGGTCCCAGGTGTGCTTGGTGAGCGTCCAGCCGTGCACGAAGACGACGGTCAGCGGCGCGTCGGCCGTGCCCTCCTCGACCACCCGCAGGCGGATTCCGCCGCTGGTGGTGAACGTTTCGGGTGCGATGGTGACCGCGGTGCTCATCGGATCAGACCTGCCTTCTTCCAGAAGGGCATCCCGGGCGCGCCGACCAGGCCGGCCTCGTCCAGGAAGCCCATGATCTTCTCGCCGCCCCAATGCAGCGTGTCCAGGAAATGCGGGTTCCGCCACGCCACCCGGTACGCGTCCCGCGGCCGCAGCCCGACCGACTTGTAGACGCGCGGGTTGATCAGGCTGAAGCAGATCCCGTAAGCGACCGCGGCCGTCCAGAACTGGTGGTAGGCGCGCTCCGCCGCGTTGCACTCGGCCATCCGCCGGATCACCTCCTCGCGGGCGAAGGTGACGTGCCGCGCCTCCTCCAGCACGTGGATCCGGTTGACCATCCGGACCAGCGGCTGGACGTCCTCGTCGTACATCTGGTCGCGCTGGAACCGGTCCAGGATCTCCTCGGCGACCAGGATCGACGCGTACGCCGACGGCCCCTTGAGCACGGCGGGCAACAACCGCCCGGCCTGGAACAGCACCGGGACCGGGCCGTAGGCGGGCGCGCCGATGCGGTCGACGGCCTTGGCGAACATCGTCGAGTGCCTGCACTCGTCGGCCACCTCGGTCAGCGCGTACTGGGCGTGGCTGGAGCGCGGATCGCTCCGGTAGAACTCCTTGAGCAGCATCTGCATCAGCAGGACCTCGAACCACAGGCCGTTGGAGGCGATGCTGGCGAACTCGTGCTTGGTCAGCTCGATCCGCTGCTCCTCGCTCAGCCGGTCCCAGAGGTGGGTGCCGTACAGCGAGCTGCGGTGCAGCGGGATGAAGGGCTTGGCCTCGGCCAGCGGCGCGGCCCAGTCGATGTCGATCTCGGGGTCGTAACTGTTCTTCGCCGACGATCCCAGCAGTCGCGCGGCCGTCTTCTCCCGGTCGTTGACCTGCAGAGTCCTGCTCATCCGGTCGTCACCCCTCGGCGCAGCCATTGCATGTTACTTCCAGTAACAGTTACCTTGGGTAGCGTGAGCCACATCTCCCGGCCTGTCAAGGTCGCCTCGGCGCGCGGCGACGCCCGGCGCGAACGGTGGCGCGAACACCGCCAGGCCCGTCGCGCGGAATTCGTGGAAGCCGCCGTCCGGGCCATCACCAAGCACGGCGCCGACGTCGGCATGGACGACATCGCCGCCGAGGCAGGGGTGAGCAAACCCGTCCTCTACCGGCACTTCAGCGACAAGAGCGACCTCTACGTCGCGGTCGGCGAGTGGGGCGCGGACCTGCTGATGAAACGGCTGCGCCCGACCATCGAGCAGCCCGGCAGCCCCAACGAGCGGATCCGCCGCATCGTCGGGGCCTACCTCGGGGTGATCGAGGAGCACCCGGAGCTCTACCGGTTCGTCGTGCGGCGCACCTTCGCCGACCGGCCGGTCACCCAGGACCCGGTGGTGGCGGAGAAGACCATGATCGCCAACACGCTGTCCCGCCTGCTCGGCGAGTACATGCGGGCGCTGGGCCTGGACTCCGGCGGCGTGGAGGCGTGGAGCCACGGCCTGGTCGGCATGGTGCAGGCCAGCGGCGACTGGTGGCTGGAGCGGCAGGCGATGAGCCGCGAGAACCTGACCGACTACCTCGCCCAGCTCATCTGGTACGGCATCGACGGCGTGCTGCGCTCGGCCGGGATCGCGCTCGACCCGGACGAACCGCTGGAGATGGATCCCCGGCTGTCGCTGGTCTCCGACGACGAGACCCCGGACGCAGGCGCGGAAGGACGATGAGGTGTCCGAACACGATCACGACGAGGACGACTACCGCGGTCCGGCCGTGGTGTTCGACCAGCGGCGGGAGATCCTGGTGGAGGTCGTCCTGCGCGGGCACTTCGAGCCCATCGACGGCCGTTTCCACTGGTACGGCCGCCTGAACTCGCACGACGAGGTCACCGCGCTGGCCGACGGCCGCAGGGCCGAGGTGGTGCTGCGGACCCCGGAGGGCGAAGCGGTCGGAACGCTGTCCGACCCCGACCCCTGGGGCCGCTACCGGATCACCGGGGTCGGCAGGCCCCCGTTCCCGGTGGAGACGAGCCTCACGGCGTAAGGCGCCCGAACGCACGAGTGCGGCCCCGGGACTCGCCCGGAGCCGCACTCGTCGCACGTCACCTGACGCCGAAGCCGACCCTCGTCGTCTCGGCCGGGCCGATCTCGACGTAGGCGATCTTGACGGCCGGGACGATGTAGCGCCGTCCCTTGTCGTCGGCCAGCGCCAGCACGCCCTCGGCGTTCTTCAGCGCGTCGGCGACCAGCGCTTCGACCTCTTCCGGGGACTGACCGCTGGCGATCGTCAGCTCGCGCGGGCTGTCCACGACGCCGATCTTGACCTCCACGCCGAACCTCCAGTTGGGCACTCGTATCCGTTGGGCACGGCAAGGCTATCCCAGGTCCGCACCGCAAGGCCGTCCGCGCACCGCGAACGCGACCGACCGGCCGGTGTCAGCCCAGCCCCAGCCGGGCCATCCGCTTGGTGTGGTTGTTCTGCAGGCGCCGGAACATCGCGGCGATGCCGGTCAGGTCCCCGGAGCCGTTGATGATCAGCTCCGCCAGCGCGTCGCGCTCGGCGACCACCCGCTGCGCCTGGGTCACCGCCTCGCCGAGCAGCCTGCGGCCCCACAGCGTCAGCTTGTCGCGCAGCGTGCGGTCGTCGGCGCAGGCCGCCTGCACCTCCCGCTCGGCGAACGCGGAGTGGCCGGTGTCGGCCAGCACGGTCAGCACCAGCTCCCGGGTCGCCGGGTCCAGCCACTCGGCGACCTCGCGGTAGAAGTCGGCGGCCAGCCCGTCGCCGACGTAGGCCTTGACCAGCGACTCCAGCCACGAGTGCGGGGCGGTCGACGCGTTGAAGTCGTCGAAGGGCGCCACGAACGGCCGCATCACGTCCTCGACCACGACACCCCGGCTCGCGAGGTTGTCCTCCAGCTGCCGGTAGTGGCCGATCTCGGCGGCGGCCATGCTTGCCAGCGCGGCGCGCCCGGTGAGCGTGGGAGCGGTGCGCGCGTCCTCGGCGAGGCGGTCGAACGCGGACAGCTCGCCGTAGGCCAGCGCCGCGAGCAGGTCGACAACGCCCTCGTCGTAGCGGTTCTCCTCGTAGCGCTGATCGGTTCCGGCAGGCGCGACGGCGCCTTGCTCAGGCTCACTCATGACCGCGAGCGTAACGGGCTGCGCCACACATCAGCATGAACTGTGGCGCGAACAGGTATCCTCGGAATCGCATGGCGTCAAGCGGTGCGGTTCCACGCCCGAGGGCTGGACCCCAACCAGAGCAGCCGCCCGGGCGTTGCGACCTGCGGCGACGGCGGAGGACGGGAGCAACCGCGGCCAGCGCGTACGCAGCCCGAGCGGTCGGCTCGCGGGTTCCCGCGCTGAGACGCCGGGCTGGACGAAAAGCTGACAGCGGATCACGACCGCTGGAATGAACGAAGGCGCGCACCATCACGTCAGTGAGCACGAGCCCAGTGACCCCCAGCACTGCGCACGGCCCCGGAACACCGGAGGCCGCCAGGCCGGGAGGTCGTCACGACGGATCGGCCCGATGCGGGGCGCATGCGCGCAGGTACCGAGAGAGGCGATCACACTGACGCTCAGCGAACACCGGACCACCGAAGGTCCCGAAGACAGTACCGGCGGGCCCACCAAGGCCGACGCCGTTCACGAGCTGGAACACAGCACCACCGGCGCGTCCGACCTGGACGTCGACACCGCGCCGCCGCTGCACGCGGAGGCGCCGGCGCTGCCGGACACGCCGACCTTCGCCGAGCTCGACGTGCACCCCGAGATCGTGCGCGCGCTCAAGGAAGCGGGCATCGAGCACACGTTCGCGATCCAGGAGCTCACGCTGCCGCTGGCGCTGCGCGGCGAGGACCTGATCGGCCAGGCCCGCACCGGCACCGGGAAGACGCTGGGCTTCGGCGTCCCGGTGCTGCACCGGTTGCAGGTGCCCGGTGACGGCACCCCGCAGGCCCTGGTCGTCGTGCCCACCCGCGAGCTGTGCGTGCAGGTCGCCCGCGACCTGACCGACGCGGGCAAGCACCTGGGCATCCGCACCCTCGCCGTCTACGGCGGGCGCCCGTACGAGCAGCAGATCGAGGCCCTGCGCAACGGCGTCGACCTGGTCATCGGCACGCCCGGCAGGCTGCTGGACCTGGCCGAGCAGCAGCACCTGGTGCTGGGCAAGGTCCGCGCGCTGGTGCTCGACGAGGCCGACGAGATGCTCGACCTGGGCTTCCTGCCCGATATCGAGCGGATCCTGCACATGGTTCCCGAGCAGCGCCAGACCATGCTGTTCTCGGCCACCATGCCGGGCCCGATCATCACGCTGGCCCGGACGTTCCTGCGCCAGCCGACCCACATCCGGGCCGAGCAGGCCGACGCGGGCGCGATCCACGAGCGCACCAAGCAGTTCGTCTATCGCGCGCACGCGATGGACAAGACCGAGCTGATCGCCCGCGCGCTCCAGGCCAACGGGCGCGGGCTGACCATGGTGTTCACCCGCACCAAGCGCACCGCGCAGAAGCTCTCCGACGAGCTGACCGAGCGCGGCTTCGCCGCCGCGGCCGTGCACGGTGACCTCGGCCAGGGCGCCCGCGAGCAGGCGCTGCGCGCCTTCCGCTCGGGCAAGGTCGACATCCTGGTCGCCACCGACGTCGCCGCCCGCGGCATCGACGTCGCGGGCGTCACGCACGTGATCAACCTCCAGTGCCCGGACGACGAGAAGACCTACGTCCACCGGATCGGCCGCACCGGCCGGGCCGGGCGCGAGGGCGTGGCGATCACGCTGGTGGACTGGGACGAGGAACCCCGCTGGAAGCTGATCAGCGACACCCTCGGCCTGGGCAAGCCGGAGCCGGTGGAGACCTACTCCACCTCGCCGCACCTGTTCAGCGACATCGACATCCCGTCGGACGCGACCGGCAGGCTGCCGCTGTCCAAGCGCACCCGCGCGGGCCTGGCCGCCGAGCCGGACGAGGACGCCAAGCGCACCAGCAAGCGCAAGCCGCGACGCCGCACCCGCGGCGGCGGCGAGCAGAAGGCCGCCGAAGACGAGGCCGAGACCCGGCCCGCGAACCGGCGGCAGCGCCGCCGGACGCGCGGCGGGGTCGACGCCTCGGCGCAGCCCGCGGAGGCGGCAGCCGACAGCGGCGCCGAAGGCGGCGAGCGGCAGCGGCGCCGTCGCCGCAGGCGGCGTTCCGGCGACGGAACCGGCGAAGCCGGTGACGCCGCGGGCACCTCGTGACGGGCGGCAGGGTGACGGGCGGCAGGCACTAAGCTCTGCCGCGGTAAGCACGATCACAGCGGGGTGTCGCATTGGTACGGCCGGAACGCCGGAGGAAGGCCGACGTCGCGGCGGTGGTGCTGATCGCGCTCGCGGTCGTCGTGGCCTCCGTCGTGGTGTGGGCGGGCAGCGACGCCCGCGCCACCATCTCCGAACCGGCCGCGCACCCGGCCCCTGACGTGCCCCCGACGACGTCGGTTCCCGCCGCGCTGCACGAGATGTGGCGGGCGCGAAGCCCGGCGACCCCGGTCCCCGTGGTCGCCGGTCCTGCGGTGGTGACCGGCGCGGGCAACGAGGTCCTCGGGCGCGATCCGGTCACCGGGCAGGTCCGCTGGCGCTATGCCCGCGACATCCCGCTGTGCACGATCGGCACCGCCTGGGACCGGGCGCTCGCGGTGTTCCGCAAGGAGCACAACTGCAGCGAGATCACGTCGCTGCGGGGTGACAGCGGGCTGCGCGGTCCGCAGCGCAACGCCGACGCCGAGTTCGGCACGCGGCTGCTCTCCGACGGCACCTACGTCACCGCGACCGGGCGCGAGGCCGTCGAGTCGTGGCGGTCGGATCTCGTCCGCACCCAGCAGTTCGGGATCCCGCCCGCGCTCAAGAACCCCGGCAACAACCTCAAGCGCCCCGGGTGCGAGTACCTCTCCGTCGCCGCGTCCGACGAGCGGGTGGGCCTGGTCGAGCAGTGCCCGCGGGAGCAGGGCGAGCGGATCACCCTGATCAAGACCCGCCCGGAGGACGACGAGAAGCCCGAGGAGATCTTCAGCACCGGCCTGGGCTCGACGGGCGCGACCGTGGTCGCGGTGTCCAAGAAGCGGGCCGCGGTGCTGACCGCGGACCGCTCCGAGCTGGTCGTCTTCGACAACTCGGCCGCGGTCGTCGGCACCTTCCCGGTCCGCGCTGCCGCGCCCGCCGGCGACGCGAACGCGCGGGTGGCCGCCACCAGCAAGGACGGGCTCGTCCACTGGCACACCGGCGTCGACACGGTCGCGCTCGACCCGGCCAACCTGACCCCGGTCTGGACGGCCCCGGACACGCTCGGGCCCGGCACGATCTTCGGCGAGCGAATGATCGTCCCGGTCCCGGAGGGCCTCGCGGTGCTCGACCCGAAGACCGGCGCGCGGGAGCGCGTCATCCCGGTCGACCGGCAGGGCTACTCCGGTCCGGTTCAGCTCGACTCGGTCGGCGACGTGCTGGTCGAGCAGCGCGGCACCGAGCTCGTCGCGCTGCGCTGACCGAACCACTTCTCCAGTGCCGAGCGCAGTCCCTCGGCGCCTTCGTCGGAGGCCCAGCCCACGTAGCCGTCCGGCCGGATCAGCATCGCCGCGGCCGGTGGTTCGGCGGCTTCGACGCGGACCGGGTCCACCAGGTCCGCCCAAGGCTTCGCGGTCTCGGCGAGCAGCGGATCGCCGCGGAAGTCAAGCAGGACTGGCCGCCCGTCGCGCAGCAGCTCGGCCACCCGCGTGACCGGGGCGGTGAGGTCGAGATCGGGGACGAACCGGCCGGCCAGCGGATGCGCGCCCACCGCGAGGCAGTCGACGTCCGGTCCCGCCATCAGCTCCGCGATCCGCCGGATGTTGTCCTTTTCGGACAGCAGCTCGCCGAACAGCTCGCGCAGCGCGTCGACCTCGGGGCCCGGTGCGGCGAGCGCGCTCTGCGCCATCGTGTGCATCACGACCCGCTCCGCGGCGGGCCGCCGTTCCGCCTCGTAGCTGTCGAGCAGGTCGTCCGGCGCCCAGCCCCGGACCTGGCCCGCGAGCTTCCAGCCGAGGTTGGCGATGTCCTGGAGTCCGAGGTTCAGGCCCGGGCCACCCATCGCCGAGTGCACGTGCGCCGCATCGCCCGCGAGCAGGACCCGGCCCTCCCGGTAGCGCTCGGCCAGCCTGGTGTTGCGCCCGCTCGTGCGCCGCAGCAGCGGTTCGTGCGGCGTGGTGGGCTCGCTCATCGGCAGGTCGACGCCGAGCACCCGCCGCACGCTTTCCCGCAGTTCGTCGAGGGTCATGGGAGTTCCGTCATCGACCGGGCCGCCCCATTCCGCCGTGCTGACGATGGGGTTCTTCGGTTCCAGCTCGAGGAAGCTGAACATGCCCCGCTCGGTGCGGGTGAAGGCCGGGGAGATGCGGCCGAACCCCGGCACGTCCACCTCCCGCCGCTCGGTGAACAGCTCCTCCGGGATCGTCACCTGCGCGGACCGCGACACGCTGTCCACAGTGGTCACCCCGGGGAAGCCGATCCCGGCGAGCTTGCGGACGGTGCTGCGACCGCCGTCGCAGCCGACCAGGTAGCGGGCGCGGAACTCGACCACGCCGTCCGGTCCGCGCACCTCGGCCGTGACGCCGTCGGCGTCCTGCTCGAACCCGACGAGCTCGTGCCCGCGGCGGACGTCGGCGCCGAGCTCCAGCGCGCGTTCCTCCAGAACCTGCTCGATCCGGCGCTGCGGCGCCCCGACCGCGTACAGCGGATTGACGTCCAGCTCGCTCAGAGCGAGCGGCAGCGCGCCGAACACGAACCCCGGAACGGGATGCGGCCGATCCGATCCGCTCAGCTCCTCGTAGAGCCCGCGGTGGTCGAGCAGCCGGACCACCTGCCCGACCATCCCGTTGGCCTTGGGGGAACCGCTGCGCTCGGGAAGCCGCTCGACCACGATCGGCCGCACCCCGGCCAGCCGGAGTTCGGCGGCCAGCAGCAGACCCGCGGGACCGCCGCCGACGATCAGGACATCCGTGGGAACAGGCATGGAAGGTCTCCTCCTCGAAAGCGGGCATGACTCATCGACCTCGCGACGGCGCGAGGTTCCTCGTGGCGGCGGAAGGACTTACGGCGTGGGCAGCCCGGCGGCCAGCTGCGCGAGCCCGTCCCGCAGCAACGGCTCCAACGGGCCAGGGGGATCAGCGCTCATCCACCGCTGGAGCACCACCCGGACAACCGCGCCGACCGACGCCGACACCAGGCTCGGGTACATGTCGGTGGTGACGTCGGTGCCGGTGCGCTCCGCGATCACCTCGGCGAACTCCGCCTCCGCGACGGCGTCGGCGCGCATGAACTCGCCCTGCAACGCGGGCTCCGCGGTCAGCACGCGAACTCCGGAAAGCCACTCCGGCGACGGATCGCCACCGGCGTACTGCGCGATGAGCACCTGGCTGATCGCTTCCCACAGCGGCTCGTCCGCCGACCTGGTGCGCAGCTGCTCGTTGGCGTGCCGCATGCGGTCGAGGTGCCGGGCGCTGATCGCCTCGGCCTTGCTGGCGAAGTAGTTGTTGAAGGTCCGGGGCGAAACCCCGGCCGCTTCGGCGATTTCCTCGACCCGGACGTTGTCCAGGCCGCGTTCGACGGTGAGCCGGATCGCCGCCAGGCTCAGCGCCTCGCGGGTCTGCTGCTTCTTGCGCTCGCGCAGTCCGGGGCTCACGAGAACCAAGCTAGCCAAAACTTGCGCGCCGCGCAATTATTCGCGATCCGCAAGTTTTGCTCTAGAGCCACCACCAGAACCACAGCGCCCACAGCACCACGGCGTAGACGCCGATCGTCGCGAGACCGCCGGTGAGATCCCGGCGACGGTCCGCGAGCGCCTGCAGCACCAACGCCACGGCGGCCGAGACCAGATGGCCGATCACCACACCGATCCCGGGCCCTTCCTGGCCGCTGTTCGTCGCCCAGTACTGCACGCCGATCAGCCCGAGCGCCAGGATCAGCAGCCCCACCGCCAGCGCACCGGACAGCCCGCGCGCCGCGGTCCCGCTGCGCGTCGGGCGCGAAATCGCGTGCCTGCCGCGAGAACGCGCGACGTGACCGCGCCAGGCGGCGACCTCGGCCTGCTCCCGGCCGGATAACGGCTGGGAGCGCGTCGCCGGGATCGGCCGGGTGCGGGGGAACGGAGCCCCCGACCGGTCCCGCGCGTGCGGATCGTTCGGTCGCATCGTCACTCCCCCAGCAGGGCCCACGGCTCGACATCGGGAGCAGCCTGCCTGCCTTCCGCGCAGTGAGCGCGAAAATCGCACCACGAGCAGTGGCGGCCGGTCAACGGTGGGAACGCGTCCCGGTCACCGCGGTCCTCCCACGCGTCGGTGGCGGCCTGGAGCTCCCCGGCCAGGCGCTCGGCCCGGTCCAGCTGCTCGCGCAGCGACTCGTCGGTGTGGTCCCAGCCGACGTCGCGCCCGCTGGGCAGGTGGTGCAGCTCGACCCGGCGGCACGGCTTGCGCAGGTTCCTGCGCGCCGCCAACGCGTACAGCGCCAGGGCGAGCGAGTTCCGGGCGTCGTCGACGGTGAGGGCGTGCCGTCCGGTCTTGTAGTCGACGACCACGAGTTCGCCGTCGCGCTCGTCGATGCGGTCGACCCGGCCCTCGGCGATGATCGACCCCATCGGCGCCGAAACCCACCGCTCGACCGCGAGCGGGGTTTCGTCGGCGTCCAGCCGCTCGACGTAGGACCGCAGCCAGCCGTGCGCGCGCTCCCGGTAGCGGGCGATCTGCTCGGCATCGCCGAAACCGTCGCTCTTCCAGTAGTGCCGCAGCAGGGCCGGAAGCTGTTCGGAGCTGCGCTTTTCCGGCCGCAGCTCGAAGAACGCGCGCAGGACGTTGTGCACGACCGCGCCGAGGGTGCTGTGCGCCCAGGCACCGGACCGCGACGCGGGCTTGTCGAGGTAGGTCATGCGGTAGCGGCGGGGGCATCGCGCCCAGGTCGCCAACCGGGCCGGCGTCACGCGCACCAGCCTGGTGGGAATACCTTCGAGTCCGAGCTGCCCCTGCACGCACACCACATTACGCAGTTGCGGGCCATCGTCGAGATCGGCCCCGGCGCCGTTCCTCAGCCGATGATCTTGCTACCGGTGCACAGCTGCGCCAGCCGCTCCAACGACTCCGGCGCGGTGGTTTCCTGGCCGATGCCGATGGTCTTGTTGGTGCCGTGGTAATCGCTGCTGCCGGTCGGGATCAGCCCGAGCTCGGCGGCCAGCCCGCGCAACCGGACGCGGGCGTGCTGGTCGTGGTCCGGGTGGTCGACCTCGACCCCGCTGAGCCCGTGGGCGGCGAGCTCACCGATCTGCTCGGCGGTGACCACCGGCCCCCGCGCGGTCGCGAAGGGATGCGCGAGCACCGTCGCACCACCGGCCTCGGCGATCATCTCGATCGCCCGGAGCACCGGCGTGTCGGTGCGCGGGAGGTAGTAGCTGCCGCGCCCGCCGAGGTAGCGGGCGAACGCCTCGTCGACGCTGCCGACCGTGCCCGCGCGCACCAGCGCCCGCGCCAGGTGCGGACGGCCGCCCGGCGAGTCCGGCGGGAGCCCGTCCATCAGCTCGTCGGGGTCGATCGGGAAGCCGTCGTCGGCCATCCGCTGCGCCATGGCCCGCAACCGGACCCGCCGTTCCGCGCGCAGCCGCGACTGCTCCTCGGCCAGCGCGGGCGACCGCGGGTCGAAGAGGTAGGCCAGCAGGTGCACGGTGATCGTGCCGCCGTGCCCGTCCGAGCACGCGCAGGAGAGCTCGGCACCGGGGACGACCCGGAACCGGCCCGCCCCGCCGCGCTCCAGCACGGCGCGCTCGGCCTCGGCCCAGCCCGCTGAGGTGTCGTGGTCGGTCAGCGCGATCACGTCGAGCCCGGCCGCGATCGCGGTGTCGACGAGCTGCGCCGGCGTGTCGGTGCCGTCGGACTCGGTGGAATGCGTGTGCAGATCGATTCGCACACCCAACAGTGTGGCCGATGCCCGGGCCGACCGGACGCGCACCTGCTCACCAGCGCGCAAACGAAAGGCGGATCCGAGGATCCGCCTTCATGTTCAGCAGCGCCGCGTCAGAGCTTGGCCTTGCGCCTGCCCACCGCGGCGCGCCGCGCCTTGAGCATCGAGAAGCGGTCCTGCTGCGCCTTCTTGTCACCGAAGACGAGGCCGGAGATCGCCTCCTCGACGCGGTCCGGGCTCGGCACGTACTCGATCCGGTTGAGCGCCTGGATCTGACCGGCCGATTCGACGATCAGCGTGCCGTAGCCGAGCATGCGCCCCATCAGGGTGCGCCGGAAGGTCAGGTCGGTGACCTTGGTGATCGGCATCATGGCGACGTTGATGTCGAAGACCCCGGTGGTGATGAGGAATCGCTTGTCCGTCACGACGATGCGCTCCACGTACCAGCTCAGGACCTGGTACGTGAAGCGCAACAGCACGATCAGACCCGCGTACCAGACGATGTTGACCAGCAGTGCGCTGCCGACCGGTAGCAGTTGCGACGCCATCACCAGGCCGACGAGCAACCCGATCGCCTCGAAGAGCTCCCACACCAGGCTCGCCCAGTGTCGGCGCACCCGGATGACCCGTCGCTCGGATTCGAGCAGGTATTCGTCGGGATCCTTCGGAGCGAACACGGCACCCGCCTCCTGCGGCTCGCGTTTTAGCGGAAGAGGTTCTGCATGAACGTGATGACTGCTTCCGCAGCCGTGCGGAGACTGCCGAGGATGCCCTGGACGACACCGCTGGCTCCTCCCGGGTCCGAGATCAGGAAGAACAGCACGAGCGCGATCCCGGCCCAGGTGAGGATCTTCTTTATGTTCACTGTGACGCACCCCGTCCGAAATGCCCTTGAGTAGCCGCCTGGCGCCTGCTGATCCGTTGTACCGCACTCAGCCGCCTTACGGCAGCTTTGTACCGCACTTGGGTCAGTCCTTCGCGAGCAGCCTCGGATCGACTACCCTCCGTGGTTGATGATCGTATCCGAGAACCCCCCGATCCGCTGCGTCGGTGCGGTGGTGTTCGACCAGTTCGGCAGGTTGCTACTGGTCAAACGCGCTCATGACCCCGGCAGGGGGAAGTGGTCCCTCCCCGGTGGACGAGTCGAGCCCGGGGAAACCGACCAGATGGCGGTAGCCCGGGAAGTCCGGGAGGAAACGGGACTCTCCGTCACCGTCGGCGCGCACATCGGGCGAATCCTGCGCCCGGCCCCGCATGGCACCTTCGAGATCCACGACTACTCCTGTCGGGCTAGTGACTCGTCGCTTTCCGCAGGTGACGACGCCGTGGACGCGCAGTGGGCCGACAGTGCGACTTTCGCCACACTGGAACGGGAAAACGCGCTCACCGAAGGGCTCGCGGAGGTCCTCCGGTCCTGGGACTGCCTCCCCCGGGACAGTGACACCTGATCAGAGTCCGACCTTTCGGACATCCGGCCGCGCCGCGGGGGTTCGCCGGACACCCGGCGGCGATTCCGGGGCGGCCTCCGAAAAGTTCGCAATTCACCCGTTCCGCCCCGCGCTGTGACGTCTGATGCCATCCGTTGCATCACCCGTGGGACGGAGGAGTAGCCTTGGCCGCTGGCTGGTGCGAACGTCGCCGGCCGGTACCACCGCCGAACGGGCGGTCGACCTCCGGGAGGTGAGGGATCGTTGAGCAACAGTGCTGACAGCGCACTTCCGTGCAGTACCAACCGCATCCCCGCCCGGGTGGTCCGCCGGTAGGCGAACTCCCTTTCGGCGCCGTCGGCAGGCGGACCTCGAAGCACCGGGGATGCGTGCGCAGTCCCGCGTCCCGGTTCTCAGCTTCTCTGGAGGTCGCCGTGCCCAGCCTGCCCTCTCTCGGTCTGCGCCACCGCCGCAACGGCCGCGTCCGCCCCGCGCCGCGCGTCCCGTCGCCGGTGGCCGACTACGTCGTCGACTGCGCCGTCTACGTCGACGGCCACCGCCTGGAAGGTCCGTGGACGCACACCGAGGCCGTCGAGGAGGTCCGCGCGCGCGGTACCGGGTTCGTCTGGATCGGGCTGCACGAGCCGAGCGAGGAGCAGATCAACGGCCTCGCCGAGACCTTCGGGCTGCACGAGCTGGCCGTCGAGGACGCGGTGCACGCCCACCAGCGGCCGAAGCTGGAGCGCTACGACACCACGCTGTTCATGGTGCTCAAGACGGTCCGGTACGTGGCCAACGAGACGTTGTCGGCCAACAGCGAGATCGTCGAGAGCGGAGAGCTGATGGCCTTCGTCGGGCGGGACTTCGTGATCACCGTCCGGCACGGCAAGCACGCCGGGCTCGCGCAGGTGCGCAGCCAGCTGGAGGAGGACCCCGAGCAGCTCGCGCTCGGCCCGTCGGCGGTGCTGCACGGCATCGCCGACCACGTCGTCGACACCTACCTGGAGGTCACCGAGGCGATCCAGGTGGACATCGACGAGATGGAGGCGGAGGTGTTCGCGCCCCGGACCAAGATCGACGCCGAGCACATCTACCTGATGAAGCGCGAGGTCATGGAGCTGCGGCGGGCGGTGATGCCGCTGGCCAAGCCGCTCCAGCGGCTGGCCGAGGGCTACACCCCGACGGTGCCGGAGGAGGTGCGCTCGTACTTCCGCAACGTCGACGACCACCTCGCGACGGTGTCGGAGCGGGTGGCGTCCTTCGACGAGCTGCTGACCACGCTGGTGGACGCCACGCTGGCCAAGATCACGCTCCAGCAGAACACCGACATGCGCAAGATCTCGGCGTGGGTCGCGATCATCTCGACGCCGACGATGATCGCCGGGATCTACGGGATGAACTTCGACGTCATGCCGGAAACGCAGTGGCAGTTCGGCTATCCGGTGGCGCTGCTGGTGATGATGGCCTGCTGCGTGGGGCTGTTCAAGATCTTCCGGAAGAACAAGTGGTTGTGATCATGGGGTGTAACGAATCGAAGCCCCGTGCCGATGTCGTAGGCGGGGTCAAGACCGGGGTCGGCGTCGTCCGGACCGGATTCCGCCGTTGGCACATCATCTCCCGGTTTCCCGGGCGCCCGATGACGACTGGTGAGGAGGAAGTCATGCGTTTCGCACCGCCTGCCCTCACCGATCCCGTGCCGCGGCGAAGTCCCGGCGCGCGCCGGGTTCTGGCCGAGCAGCGGTTCCGGCACACCGCGTGGATCGAGCGAAAACCCGGCGCGATGTGGGACGCGGTTTCCGCCGCGCCTGGCGCCGCCGTGCGCTGACGCCCGGTACCGCGGGCCACATCGTGAGGCGAATTTCCCGACTTTCGTTTCTCACGCTGGGAGGCACCGCCATGACCCGCTTGATCACCAGCAAGCTCACCGTTCTGTCCGCCCTCATCATGGGCTGGATCATCACCCTGTTCGTGATCATCGCGAACCAGATGTGACCGCGTCCGGCTCCACTATGGACTCGATAGTGGAGCCCCGGCGTGCGGTATAACTCCGCCACCTCTGTCCCCGGTGGTTCCAGGAGTGCGGAAATGCGAATTCTCGGACGGGCTGCCCGGATGTTCGGGCTCATCGCTCCCGAGAGGTCCGAAGCGGACCAGATCCTCGACATGACCAACCAGGCCCGCGCCGAGGCCGGGCACCCGCCGCTGCGGTTCGCCGACGCGCTCAACCGCGCCGCGCTGGCGCACAGCGCGGACATGGCCGCAGGCGGCTTCCTCTCGCACACCGGCACCGACGGCAGCGATCCGGCCGACCGGGCGAAGGCGGCCGGATATCCCGTCGGCGCGATCGCCGAGAACATCGCCTGCGGCTCCGACGATCCGCTCCGGACCTTCCAGCAGTGGCTGGAAAGCCCGGAGCACTGCGACAACATGCTCAGCCCGGCCTTCGCCGAGGCGGGCGTCGGCCACGACGGCGACTACTGGACGCTCAAGCTCGCCCGCCCGGTCTGAGCACCTCAGGTCAGGTTCCGCCCGGTCTCCGGGTCGAAGACGTGCAGCTTGTCCGGGTCGAACCAGACCGACGCGCGCTCGTTCTCCCGCGCGCGGGACTGCACCGACAGCCGGGTCACCAGGTTTCCGGAGTCGCCGGGCAGCTCCGCCGTGCCCGCGTCGGCGGCCAGCTCGTCGAGCTCGGCGGTGCTGGCCCGCCCGCCGCGCAGCGGGAAGTAGACGTAGGTGTCCGAGCCCATCTCCTCCACGACCTCGACCTCCTCGGTGAAGGTCACGCCGCCCGCGCCGCCGTCGACCAGCGCCGCGTCCTCGAAATGCTCCGGCCGGATGCCCAGGACCAGCTCGCGCGGCGCGTCCGCGGACTCCAGCGCCCGCCGGATGCGGTCGGTCAGCGGCACCTCGCCGAGCGCGCAGCGCAGACCGCCCTCGGCCACCTCGGCAGGCAGGAAGTTCATGGCCGGGGAGCCGATGAAGCCCGCCACGAACAGGTTCGCCGGGTGCTCGTAGAGGTGCTGCGGCGGCCCCACCTGCTGCACGACCCCGCCGCGCATCACCACCACCCGGTCGCCGAGGGTCATCGCCTCGGTCTGGTCGTGGGTCACGTAGACGGTCGTGGTGCCCAGCCGCTTCTGCAGCTTCGACACCGAGGTCCGCATCTGCACCCGCAGCTTCGCGTCCAAATTGGACAGCGGTTCGTCCATCAGGAACGCCTTGGGGCTGCGCACGATCGCACGCCCCATGGCCACCCGCTGCCGCTGCCCGCCGGAGAGGTTGGCGGGCTTGCGGGTCAGGTGCGCGGTCAGGTCCAGCACCCGGGCCGCCTCCTCGACCTTCGCGCGCACCTCGGCGTCCGGGACCTTCGCCAGCCGCAACGGGAACGCCATGTTCTCGAACACCGTCTTGTGCGGGTACAGCGCGTAGGACTGGAACACCATCGCGATGTCGCGGTCCTTCGGCGCGCGGTCGTTCATCCGCTCGCCGCCGATGCGCAGCTCCCCGGCGCTGATGTCCTCCAGCCCGGCGATCATGTTGAGCGTGGTGGACTTCCCGCAGCCGGACGGGCCCACCAGGATCACGAACTCGCCGTCGGCGATCTCCAGGTCGACCCCGTCGACGGCGAGCGAGCCGTCCGGGTAGCGCTTGGTCACCTGGTCCAGAACGATCTCGGCCACGTTCCCTACCCCTTCACCGCGCCCGAGGTCAGCCCCGAGACGATCCGTCGTTGGAAGAACAGCACGAACAGCACGATCGGGATCGTGATCACCACCGCCGCCGCGGAGATCGAGCCGGTCGGGTCCTCGAACTGCGAGTCCCCGGTGAAGAACTGCAGCGCGACCGGCACGGTGCGGGAGTTCTGCGTGGAGGTCAGCGAGATCGCGAACAGGAAGTCGTTCCAGCAGAAGATGAACACCAGGATCGCGGTGGTGAACACGCCCGGCGCGGCCAGCGGGGCGATCACCCTGGCGAACGCCTGGCCCGGGGTCGCGCCGTCCATCTTCGCCGCCTTCTCCAGCTCCCACGGGATCTCCCGGAAGAACGCCGACAGGGTGTAGATCGCCAGCGGCAGCGAGAACGTGGTGTAGGGCAGGATCAGGCCGGGCCAGGTGTCGAACAGCCCGGTCGCGCGCTCGATCTCGAACAGCGGCGAGACCAGGGAGACCTGCGGGAACATCGCGATCAGCAGCGACACCCCGACCAGCAGCCGCTTGCCGGGGAACTCCAGCCGGGCGATCGCGTAGGCGGCCATGGTGCCCAGCACCACGGCGATCGCGGTCGCGATCAGCGCGATGCCGACGGAGTTGAGCAGCGCCCTGGTGAACTCGGTGGTGCGGAAGATCGCCGCGTAGTTCTCCAGCGTCCACTCGCGCGGGATCAGGTTGCCGTCGCCGAGCGTCGCGGGCGTCTTGAACGACAGCGACACGATCCACAGCACCGGAAGCAGCGCGTAGACCACGACGACGATGTTGAGCACCGTCCACCTGGCCCTGCGCGCCGGTGTCACGTCGGCCATCAGCGCCTCCCCGAGTCGTCGCCGCCGGGTGCGGCGGTGCCGAACAGCTTCACGAACAGCCACGCGATCAGGGCGACCGCGATGAAGATCAGCACCGACATGGTCGAGCCGATGCCGAGGTTGAGCCCCTTGATCAGGTTGCTGTAGGCCAGCACCGACACCGAGGAGGTGTCCTGCGCGCCGGAGGTGAGCACCACGATGTGGTCGAAGACGCGGAAGGCGTCGAGGGTGCGGAACAGCAGGGCGACCAGGATCGCCGGTTTCATCATCGGCAGCATCACCCGGACGAACCGCTGCCAGGGTCCGGCGCCGTCCATCGCCGCCGCCTTGAGCAGGTCGTCGGGCACCAGCGCGAGACCGGCCATCAGCAGCAGCGCCATGAACGGCGTGGTCTTCCAGACCTCGGCCAGCACGATGATCGCCAGCGAACTCGCCCGGTCGGTCAGCGGCGCGGCCTCCGGGGCGAACAGGTTCGCCAGGTAGCCGGTGTCGGGCGTCCAGGCGTAGCGCCAGCTGAACGCGGCGACCACGGTGACGATGCCGTACGGGATGAGGCTGACCGTGCGGACCAGGCCGCGGCCGATCAGCGCCCGGTGCATGATCAGCGCCAGGCACATCCCGAGCACGAACTCGATCGCCACCGAGACCGCGGTGATCAGCACCGTCACCCCGAACGCGGTCCACCAGTAGCCGTTGGTCAGCACGGTCGCGTAGTTGTCCAGGCCGACGAACTCCCGCTGGTCCGGGAACTTCAGGTCGAAGCGCTGGAACGACAGCCAGAACGCGTAGAGGATCGGCCAGCCGGTGACCGCGACCATCACCAGCGCGGCCGGTGCGCACAGCATCCAGCCGAGGCGGCGTTCGGCCCGCTTGCCCTCGCTGATCACCATCACGGCATCACGCCCTTGGACTCCAGGGCGTTCTGCACCTCGGTGCGCATCCGCTCGGCGGTCTTCGACGGGTCGATCTCGGCGACCGGTGCGAGCAGGTTCGTCAGCACCGTCGAGACGTTCTGCGCCGCCGGGCTCACCGGGCGCACGCCCGGATCCTTGAGGGCTTCCAGGATGGTCTCCTTCATCGGGTACTCCTGGTCCATCGCGGGGTCGGCGTAGACCGACTCGATCGTCGGCGGCACCCCGTCGTTGATGGCGGAGAACTTCTGGTTCTCCGGGTCGCGCAGGCACAGCGCCGCGTCGAAGGCCAGCTCGGGCTTGGCCGAGTACTGGCTGACGGCCAGGTTGTAGCCGCCGATGGTGGACTTGCTGGGCACGCCGGGGAGCACGCCCGGCAGCCGGGCCCACCTGACGTTGCGCGCCAGGTCCGGCCTGTCCTCCTGCATCGACGGGTAGACGAACGGCCAGTTGAGCTGGAACGCGGCCTGGCCGTTCTCGAACTCCATCCGGGCGTCGTCCTGCTTGGCGTTGTTCATCGCCGGGCTGGTCACGCCCGCGCGCCCGAACCCGCGCAGGACCTCCAGCGCCCGCACCGCCCCGGCGTCGATCTCGGCGCGGTTGCCGTCGGCGGAGACGATGCGCCCGCCCGCGGACTCGACCAGCGTGTTGAAGTGCACGAACAGGCCCTCGAACTGGGCTCCGCTGAACGAGATCCAGTGCGGTTTGCCCTCGCGCTTGAGCCGCTGGGCCTCGGCGATCATCTCGTCCCAGGTCGCAGGCGGGTGGTCGACCAGGTCGGCGCGGTACCAGAGCAGCTGCACGTTGGTGTTCTTCGGCGCGGCGTAGAGCTTCCCGCTGGACCGCGCGGTCTCCAGCGGTCCCTGCAACGTCCCGCGCTCGGCCTCGGCCCTGTCCTCGCCGGTCCACTCCCGGATCCAGTTCGCCTCGGCGAACTCGCCGGTCCACGTGACGTCGAGGCCGAGGACGTCCATCCCGCCGTCCTGCGCGGCGAGCCTGCGGACCATCTGCTCGCGCTGCCCGTCGGCCTCGCGCGGCAGCTTGTTGTAGACGATGTGGTACCTGCCGCCGGACTGCGCGTTGCAGCGGTCGACGACCGCCTGCAGGTTCTCCTCCGGCGCGTAGTACAGGTTCACCGTGTTCGCGCTCGACGCCGGGGCGCAGGCAGCCAGCGCGGAAACGCACGCCAGCGCGGCGGCCACGCGCCTTCCACCACCACGAGCTCTCACCGTTGCGGCCCTCCACTCCGATCGCGCGCAGAGGGCCGTTGGTGCCCGGCGCCGCCCTGCGCTGCCACCACCGCTCGGTCGCGGTGGGAAGAACCTAGGGCGGTGGAACGATCAAGGCAAGGTCTTGTTGCCAAGCCGTTGGACGCGGTCCGGGCCGGGATGCACCGCGCGGTCCGTTCGGCGGATCGACAGTCGTGCGACCGCATTGCAGAGTTCCGGCAAGAGGAGACGGGAGCAGCCGTGATCACCAGTGCCGAAATCCGCCGCACGCTCGAAGTGATCCGGCCGCACGTGCGGCGAACACCCGTGCTGGAAGTGGACCTGCACGACCTCGGCGGGCCCGCGCACCCCGGCCTGGTGCTGAAGCTGGAACAGCTCCAGCACTCCGGCTCGTTCAAAGCGCGCGGAGCGTTCGCGAACCTCCTGCTGCGCCAGGTGCCGGAGGCGGGAGTGGTCGCGGCCTCCGGCGGCAACCACGGCGCCGCGGTCGCGCACGCCGCGCACCGGCTCGGGGTGGCCGCGACGATCTTCGTCCCGACCATCTCGTCCCCGGCGAAGACCGACCGGATCCGCGAGCTGGGCGCGAAGCTGATCGTCGGCGGCGACCGCTACGCCGACGCCCTCGCCGCCGCGCAGCGCTGGACCGCCGACTCCGGCGCGCTCCCGGTCCACGCGTTCGACCAGCGGGAGACCTTGCTGGGCCAGGGAACCCTCGGCCTGGAGCTGGCCGAGCAGATCGCAGATCTCGACACCGTCCTGGTGCCGGTCGGCGGTGGCGGGTTGATCGCCGGCGTCGCGGCCTTCTTCGCCGGATCGGTCCGGGTCGTCGGGGTCGAACCCGAAGGAGCGCCCACGCTCACCGCCGCCCGGGCGGCCGGTGCGCCGACCGACGCCGCGACCGGAAGCATCGCCGCCGACGCGCTTGCTCCGAAGCGGGTCGGGGAGCTGGTGTTCCCCATCGCGGAGTCGTACGTGGAGGACGTGGTCACCGTCGACGACGATGCCATCCGCGACGCCCGCCGGGCGCTGTGGGAAGGTGCGCGGCTGGTCGCCGAGCCGGCTGCCGCCGTGGGAGTCGCGGCGCTCGTGACAGGCGCCTACCGGCCGGACCCCGGTGAGCGGGTCGCCGTCGTGATCAGCGGCGCGAACGCGGCGCCGGGCTGATCACTGCGCCGACGGCGGGCGCATGGCGAGCTTGGCGAGCAGGTTGCGGCCCTCCTCGGCGTGCTTGGGCTGCGCCAGCACGTCGTAGCGGCCCGCGACCAGCTGGCTCGCGGAGGAGAAGTCGCGGCGGCCCCGCGTCGAGGCGTAGCCGACGGCGGCGAAGACCAGGCCGAACACCACGCCGGTGCCGAGGCCGACCAGCACCGGTCCGAGCCACGAGCCCTGCGGGGTGAACATGCCCATGATCAGGCCGACGAACAGGCCGAACCAGGCTCCCGAGGCCGCACCGCCGCCGAGCACCCGGCCCCAGCTGAGACGGCCGGTGACCCGCTCGACCAGCATCAGGTCGACCCCGACGATGGTCACCTCCTGGACCGGGAAGTCGCTCTCGGCCAGGTGGTCGACGGCCCGCTGGGCCTCCTCGTACGTGCCGTACGAACCGATCGGCCAGCCGGTGGGCGGCGTCGGCAGACTCGGTGTACCCGCCGACGGCCGGCCCGCGCCGGTAAACGGGTTGGACACCGTGGACACCTCCGTGGGCTCGCGGGACTCGTGAAACGCAGGTCCGTTTCGTCCACTCCCAGGCTACTCCACGAGGAGATCAACGCTAGGCCGGAGCGCAGCGTCCCCTAGGGCCGAGGGCGCGGCCGGAGCACGTCGACGGTGGCGCTCAGGATGGCGTGCGCGTACGCGCTGACGACCAAGGCGATCAAGATCCAGGAACCGCCGATCAGGCTCCCGTGCAGGAACAGGGTCCCGAAGAACACGACGAACGTCAGCGCCACCGCCAGGACCCGCGCGCCGGTCCGGTAGGCCAGCGTCGCGGGCCAGGTCAGCGCCGCCGCGGCCACCGAAAGCCCGAGCGGTGTGATCCGGAATCCCGTTGTCAGCAGCCAGAATTCGGCCGCGAGCAGGAGTACGGCGATGACGAGTCCGGGCAGCCAGCGCGCGAGTCCGCTGCCGTGCCCGAGCGACGCCCTGCCCAGCCACACCGCGAAGACGATCGTCAGCAGCACCGCGACGAGCACGCTGCTGCCGAAGGAGACCCCGGAGAAGTCGTAGAGCCCGAGCGGCCCCGGCTCGACGGGCTTGAACTGCGCCGCCGCGCAGAGGACCAGTTCGCCGTCGTCGGAATCCGGGCAGTCGGGTATCGAGAACGTCGTCGAACTCTCGTACTGGTCATAGGACAGCAGCTGAGCCCCCAGGCCGCTGATGTCCGCCCCGGTGAACGCCACCGCCGACGCGGCCAGGAACGCCACCAGCGCGGCCCGCTTCGGGGCGGCGAAGGCGAAGACGACCGCGAGCAGCAGCGGCTTGACCAGGGTCATGGCCCACCGCCCCAGCCGGGCGGGCACGCCCGGCCCGTCCGGGCGCGCTGCGCGGTAGGCCAGCAGCCCGAACCGGGTGGCCAGCGCGGCGGTCCGCCGCTCGCCCAGATCGGCCAGCCGCTCCCGGCCGACGCCGTACCGCTCGACCTCGCGGGTCAGTTCCGCCGGCCCCGGCACCTCCGCCTCGGTCCCACCGCGCGGGTCAGCGCCGCGCGCCACGGTCCCCACGAACGGGACCTCCTGCGCCGCGATCGTCCACTGCAGACGTTCGGTGAGCAGTTTCCTGGTCTCGGTCAGCGGATTCTCGTCGCCGGGCTCGGCGAACAGGGCGTCGAGTTCGGCGCGGACCTCGCCTGCCCGGGTGGTCCACAGCTCGGCGAGGAACGCCCGCCACTGCCCGGCCCGCTGCTCGTCGAGCTCGCCCAGCTCGGCCGCGCTCGGCTCGCTGACAATCGCCCGAAGCGCTTCGCCAACCCCGTCCGGCCCCAGCTCGGCGTTCTGCCGCACGATCCGCCGCGGATCGGCGAGCAGGTTCACCAGGCTGGCCGCCGCGTCCATCCGGCCCCACATCCAGTCGTTGGCCCGCCACCGGGCCGACAGGAAGGAACCGAAGTTCCCCAGGTCGTTGCCGCGGATCTTGTCCGCGATCCGCAGCGGCGCGCCCTCGTCGCACAACCCCTTGAACGGCAAGGAGGTCTGCTCGTCGCTGACGACCCGGAGCAGGTTGATGCGGGAGCCGGGAACCCGGCCGACGTCCAGCGGAGCGGTGAGCACGACCAGCGGGCGCAGCGCGCGGGACTCGGCTTCCTCCAGCAGCGAGTAGCCCAGCTGCTCCGGTTCGGCGAACTCCTCCCGGCCCGCGGCTGCCGCCGCCAGCTTCTCGACGATCCGGTGCAGCACCGCGGTCGCCTCGGCCACCGCGTCCACGCAGTCGGAGTCCTCCGGTGCCGCGTCCGCCCCCGACGACTCCACGATGGACCGGAGTTCGCGGGCGAACTCGGCCAGCTCGTGCTGGAACCGGTCGCCGCCGGTGACCTCGGCCAGCACCGCGCCCAGCAGCGGCCGGACCGGCGCGGGCAGCCGGTGCTGGAGGCGGTCCCGGCGGCGCAGGACCCGGTCGATCCAGCTGTCGAGCTCGCCGACCTCGACGATCGGCTCCAGCCGCGCGCCGTTGAGCCAGTAGCGGTCGGCGTGGCCCTCCAGCACGTCGGCGAACATCCGCAACCGGTACAGCTCCGACTTGCAGCGGCCGATCTCGGCGGTCTCCGGCGACCAGCGCTCGACGTCCCGCGCCCAGGCGATGCACTCCTGCACCGCGGAGGCCAGCCCGCGCACGTCGTCGAACAGCGCCGGGGTGGCCAGGGCTCCGAGGCGACGCGAAAGGTGCGCGGCCAGCACGTTGCGCGCCCGGGCCGACCAGCCCTGCAGCGGATCACCCGGCACCGGCGGGAGCAGCCGGTGGTCCTCGGTGCCTTGCGGTTCCTCCAGCAGCTGCCGCACCGCCTGCGCGTCGAGCTCCGCCCGGATCACGGCGTGATCGGCCTCCACTGCCGCGGCCTGCGCGACCAGCTCCGACTCCCGCCGCTCCGGAGCGGCGGCGCGCAGCGGCGCGAAGAGCGCCTTGCGGCGCAGGGCGGTCCGCTCGACCACGCGGTTGTGCTCGTCGAGCGCGTCGAGGTCGGTCAGCAACGACTCCTGGCTCATCCGCGCGCGGATCGCGGTCGAGGCCACCGGCAGGCCGGAGCCGTCCGGGAGTTCGGTGTCCGACGCCGCGGGCTCGGGGTTGAGGTAGAGCAGCCAGCGCTGGGTCGGGCGGTCGGCGGGCGCGTCGGAGATGGCCCGGATCGCGGCGGTGACCGGGATGTTGTCCAGCACCCCGCCGTCGATCACCCGGTACGGCGTGCCGCCGGTGTTGACCTCCGAGAAGAGCCCGGCCAGGTTCGGCTCGCCCGCGGGCACCGGGCCGGTCGACGAGTGCACCGCAGACGGTTCGAAGGCGAACGGGAACGACGAAGTCGTCCTGGCGGCGAGGGCGAGCCTGCCGACCGTCTCCTCGAACCGCTCGCCCGCCTGGAAGTCCGAGAACGGGTCACCGGCCCGCCCCCGGTGCCGGAACCGGAACGACGCCGTGCGCCGTTCCTGGGTCAGCGGCCGGGAACGGCCGTCGTAGTGCCGCTCGACCACCGGGTCCAGCAGGGTCGCGGTGAGCAGCAGGTCGGCGCGGACGGCCGGGCGGTGCGGATCCGGCTCGACGTTGCCGGTGATGACCCGGGCCAGCTCGGTGCGGAAGTAGCCGTCGCCCTCCAGCAGCGACAGCGGGCGCGGGTGCCAGAACTTCGGCACCGGCCTGGCCATCGCCTCCAGGTCGGCCAGCTGGATCCACATCCGGCGCATCCGGTCGAAGGGCATGCCGTAGACCAGCGACGCCGACAGCAGGGTCGCGTTCAGCCCGCCCGCCGACGCGCCCGCGAGCACGTCCACCGACACCGAGTCGTACCCGGCGAGGCCGGCCAGCGCCGCCCACGGGTGCGGCTGCGGTTCCGCCAGCGCCGACCGCAGGTGGTTGATCTCGGCTACCGCGCCGCCGATCCACACCGCCATGCTCGCGCCGCCCCGCATCGCCAGCGCCAGCCGCAGTTCCTGCGCGTTCTCCCTCACCGGCCCAGCAGCCCCCTCGCGAAGTGATCGGTGCAGTACCGAAAGCTACCTCGCGGGCAGGACCGGACGAAGATCGACCGGAGGCGGTCAGCCCGACGGCCGAGCCGATTGCTCTGATGGTGCCGTCCAGCGGCTCGTCCGGCGCATCCCGGCCGCCCGGCCCTTGCCCGCGACGACCAGCGCCATCTTCCGGGACGCCTCGTCGATCATCTCGTCGCCGAGCATCGCCGCGCCGCGCTTGCCGCCGGCTTCGGAGGTGTGCCACTCGTAGGCGTCGAGGATGTTCTCCGCGTGGTCGTAGTCCTCCTGGCGCGGCGAGAAGATCTCGTTGACCGCGTCGACCTGCGCGGGGTGCAGCACCCACTTGCCGTCGTAGCCCAGCGCCGCCGACCGGCCGCCCACCCGGCGCAGCCCGTCGACGTCCTTGATCTGCAGGTACGGCCCGTCCACGGCCTGGACGCCGAACGCGCGGGCGGCCATCAGCATCCGCATCAGGATGTAGTGGTAGGCGTCGCCGGTGTCGTAGCCCGGTGGCTGGTGGCCGACGGTCAGCGAGCGCATGTTGATCGAGGCCATGAAGTCGGCCGGGCCGTAGACCAGCGCCTCGACCCGGGGCGAGGCGGCGGCGATCGCGTCCACCTCGACCAGTCCGGCGGCGTCCTCGATCTGCGGCTCGATGCCGATCCGGCCGACCTCCAGGCCGGTGGCCTTCTCCACCTGGGTCAGCGTCAGGTCCAGCCAGCGCACGTGCTCGGCGGCGCTGGTCTTGGGCAGGATGATCGTGTCCAGGTTGGCGCCCGCGCCCTCCACGACCCGCACGACGTCCTGGTAGGTCCACTCGGTGGTCAGATCGTTCACCCGCACCGAGCGGGTCTTGGCGCCCCAGCCGCCCTCGTTGAGGGCGCCGACGATCCGGTCCCTGGCCTCGGCCTTGGCCAGCGGGGCGACCGCGTCCTCCAGGTCGAGGAAGAACTGGTCGACGGCCAGCCCCCTGGCCTTGTCGATCATCTTCGCGCTGGAGCCGGGCACGGCCAGGCAGCTGCGGCGCGGGCGCAGTCGGTCGACCACGGTGTCCTCCTCGATCGGCGTCGCTGTCGTATCTACCACGCCGGGCCCGGCCCGGACTGTGATCGCGACCGCAGGTCAGGCGGCGTCGAGGTCCTTCATCAGCTCGACCACCGCGGGCGCGGTCTCGGCCTGCGCCAGGTACTCGGCGCAGGTCATCCAGGCCATCTCGGCGATCTCCGCCGCGGGCGCGGGAGTCCCGGCCAGCTCCGCCGAGTAGCAGCGGAGGTCGACCCGCACCCCTTCGCCCTGGCCGTAGGCGTCGGTGACGTAGCGGCCGACGAAGCGCTCCGACCCGGCCAGCAGGTCCACCCCGAGCTCCTCGACGACCTCGCGGCGCAACGCCTCCAGCTCGGTCTCCCCGGGTTCGATCTTGCCGCCCGCCAGGTAGAACGCGGCGTGGTGGCGGGCGCGCACCAGCAGCGCCCGGCCGTCCACGCGGTGGACCAGGCCGACGACGCGGAGGATTTCGCTCACCCGGCCATCCTCACGCACCAGGTGACGGCTGCACGCACTGGCCCGGGCGGCTTGGAGGCCGGGCGGTTCGATTCCGACCGGCGCACGTATGCGCGCGCTGCCTCAACAGGCTCGGCAGCCGAGCGGGTTCAATGTCGACCGACGCACGCCCGTGCGCACGGTCCAGCGAGCCTGGCAGGCGAATGATTCGACGTCGACCGCCTCACGCCTGCAGGCACCGGCCTGGCCCATGACGAGCACCGCCGGATGCAGACGGTTTCGCCTCACGCCTGCGCGCGCTGGCCCGGCGGGGCGGGCACACCTCCGTCCGCCAGGCGCTCGCACCAGCGCACCAGTTCCGCCAGTTCTCCGCCCTGGGCAGCGCGGAGGAAGTACCGGGCGACGCCGTTGCGGTGCGTCGCCGACGCGGTGCGCAACCGGTGCTCACCGCGTTCGGTGATCACCGCCTGCACCCCGCGCCCGTCGGAGTCCACCCGGACCCGGCGCACCAGCCCGAGCCGCTCCAGCCGGTCCACGAGCCTGGTCACGCCGGACCTGGAGAGCAGCACGGCGTCGGCGAGTTCGGTCATCCGCAACCGCTGTTCGGGGGCTTCGGCCAGCGCTTCGAGGACGTCGTAGGCGGCCAGCGTGAGCCGCTGTTCGGCGATGAGGTCACCTTCGAGGCAGCGGGTGACCCGAGCGTGCGCACGGAGGAAGGACCGGTACGCCAGCAGTTCGGTTCGAGTGGGTAATCGTTCTAGACCCGTCTCGGTCACGTCGATCGATATTACGGACCGCGTTCACCCGACTCCGAAGCGCCCCTGGATCCCGGCCGGTGGGCGCCGTGGATGGGGTGAACGCGCGGCCACTACTGTCCGCGTGCTACCGGTCCGTAGCATGGAGGCAGCAGCGCAGACGCGCAGAAAGGTCGGTGTCAGGCAACCGTGACCACTACGCAGTCCACACCCACCGAAGAGGCCGTGCGGCGGGCTCTGGGCAAGGTCCTGGACCCGGAGATCAACAAGCCGATCACCGATCTCGGCATGGTCAAGTCGGTCTCCGTCGCGGGCGGCGACGTCGCCGTCGAGGTCTACCTGACGGTCAAGGGCTGCCCGATGCGCGAGACCATCACCCAGCGGGTCACCTCCGCGGTCTCCGAGGTCGAAGGCGTCGCGAACGTCTCCGTCGAGCTCGACGTGATGAGCGACGAGCAGCGCACCGAGCTGCGCAAGAAGCTGCGGGGCAGCTCCGAGGAGCCGCGCATCCCGTTCGCCGAGCCCGGCTCGATGACCCGGGTCTACTGCGTGGCCTCCGGCAAGGGCGGCGTCGGCAAGTCCAGCGTCACCGTCAACCTGGCCGCCGCGATGGCCAAGCGCGGGCTGTCGGTCGGGGTCGTCGACGCCGACATCTACGGCCACTCGGTGCCGCGCATGCTCGGCGCCGGGGGCAAGCCGACCCAGGTCGACAAGATGATCATGCCGCCGCAGGCGCACGGGGTGAAGGTCATCTCCATCGGCATGTTCACCCCGGGCAACACCCCGGTGGTCTGGCGCGGGCCGATGCTGCACCGCGCGCTGCAGCAGTTCCTCTCCGACGTCTTCTGGGGCGACCTCGACGTCCTGCTGCTGGACCTGCCGCCGGGCACCGGCGACGTGGCGCTGTCGACCGCGCAGCTGATCCCCAACGCCGAGATCCTGGTGGTCACCACCCCGCAGCAGGCCGCGGCCGAGGTCGCCGAGCGCGCGGGCGCGATCGCGATGCAGACCCGCCAGCGGCTGGCCGGGGTCGTCGAGAACATGTCCTGGATGGAGATGCCCGACGGCTCCCGGATGGAGGTCTTCGGCTCCGGCGGCGGCCAGATCGTGGCCGACTCGCTGACCCGCGCGATCGGGTCCGAGGTGCCGCTGCTTGGCCAGGTGCCGCTGGACCCGCGGCTGCGGGAGGCTGGCGACAACGGCAAGCCGCTGGTGCTGGAGGACCCGGACTCGCCTGCCGCCGCGGTGCTCAACGACGTCGCCAAGCGGCTGTCCACCCGCGCCCGCGGGCTGGCCGGGCGGATGCTGTCGGTCTCGCCCGCGTAACGATTCCGCGCGGGACCGTCACCCGGCGGTCCCGCGTCAGGTCCCGGCGCGTCAGGTCCTGGCGACGGCGAGCAGTCCCTCGCCGACCGGCAGGCGCACCGGAACGAGGGTTTCGTCCGAGCGCACCAGGCGCAGCAGCTCGCGCAGCGCGAGCGATGCCGGGTCGCGGCGCGCGTCGTCGTCCGCGCGGACCCCGGCGAAGACGATCACGCCGCCGGGGCGCAGCAGACGCAGCCCGAGCTCCAGGAACACCGGGTAGTCGGTGCGGGCGCCGAAGACCGAGACCAGGTCGTAGCCGCCCTCGGTGAGCCGGGACATGACGTCGGTCGGCAGCCCGGTGATCAGCCGCGCGCGCCCGGCCGGGATGCCGGCCCCGGTCAGCGCCGCGCGGGCCGCCCGCTGCCCGGCCTGGTCCACGTCGATCGAGGTCAGCACGCCTTCCGGCACCATGCCCCTGAGCAGCCACAGCGAGTGCGCACCCGTGCCGGTGCCGATCTCGACGACCGCCTTCGCGCGCAGCGCGGCGGCCAGGAACCGCAGCACGTGCCCCGGCGTCATCTCGCCGGCGTCGTCCTGGGCGGGCACGGCGCCGGTGCGGGGCGGACCGCTCCGCATCGCATCCCGGCCGACCGGCCCGGCACCGATCGGTGTCTCGGGTATCACAACGCGCAAGGCTAACGGCGAGCCCTCAGGCGGCGAACACGCGCGGGCCGATCGTTAGAGGCCCGTTTCCGTCGGAGGCATCCCTTAGGCCATTGGCGTGAGCCGCACGTCACGGGGTCCGGACGGGTTCTCAGGCTGCTCTCAGGTGGCTTTCATGCCCGCCTCACCGGGGTAGAGGAGATTGGTGGCGTCACATCCGGTGGTCTCGGCGCATCCCATCCCAACAACACCAAGACAGACCGCACCGGAACAAAGCGACCACCATGGTCGTTCCAACTAGGCAGCCGCCCGCAGGAGGTGGGTTCTCGCCCGATGGCAACACAGCCGATGAGCACGCAGCCGATCAGCTCGGCTGAGCCCGAACAGCACGCGACCGTGGCCGTCCAGCAGCCCTGGACGCCCCCGTCGTGGGACGAGGTCGTCCGCCAGCACGCCGACCGGGTCTACCGGCTGGCGTTCCGCCTGACCGGCAACCAGCACGACGCCGAGGACCTGACCCAGGAGACGTTCATCCGCGTCTTCCGGTCGCTCGCGTCGTACAAGCCCGGCACGTTCGAGGGCTGGCTGCACCGGATCACCACGAACCTGTTCCTGGACATGGCCCGCCGCCGCGCCCGGCTGCGGATGGAGGGGCTGCCCGAGGACACCGACCGGCTCCCCGGCGGCGGTCCGAGCCCGGAGCAGGTCTTCCACGACACGCACCTGGACCCCGACCTGCAGGCCGCGCTCGACGAGCTGCCGCCGGAGTTCCGGGCCGCCGTGGTGCTCTGCGACGTGGAAGGCCTTTCCTACGAGGAGATCGGTACCACCCTCGGGGTGAAGCTGGGTACTGTGCGCAGCAGGATTCACCGCGGTCGCCAGATGCTGAAGGCCACCTTGGAAGCTCGACGCGAGCACTCTCGGGAGGACACCGAATGACGGTTCTGCGTGGGTGGGGTCTGTCCGAACAGCACCTCGCGCTGGACGCGATCGTGGCGTTCGTCGACGGCGAGCTGAGCCCGAACGCCTATGACCGAGCGGCCTCCCACCTCGCCCGCTGCCCAGCGTGCGCCGCCGACGCCGCCGCCCAGCGGCAGGCGCGGGCCGCGGTGCAGGCGGCGGACACACCGTCGATCTCCCCGCGCCTGATGCAGGCGCTGCAGTCGATACCGACGCACGCCGAGCTGCCGCCGCAGCCGGACGGCCTGGCCCTGACCCGGGACGGCCAGCTGGTGGCCATGGCCCCGAACGGCCGGGCGAAGCCCTTCGGCTCGGGACCGGTGCTCGGTTCCGGCACCCCGCTCGGCGGCGGTCAGCAGCCGCTGGGCACCTCGGCCGCGCTCGGCGAGGCCGACGCGGTGCCCGCCACCCGCGACGCGAGGGGCCGCCGCACCCGGCAGGGCGCGGGCGTCGTGTTCTCCGGTCTGGTGCTCGGCGCCCTGGCCCTGATGAACGTTCCCGGTGACGACGAGCAGCTGCCGCCGACCACCGGCCAGCTGCCGCTTCCGAACGGCGCCTACGGCAATGCGGTGCTGCCCGCGTCGGTGCAGCGAACCGAGCCGTCGGCCGCCGCCACCACCGAACCGGTGAGCGCGGGACAGCCGCAGGTCGCCGGGCACACCGCACCGGTCTCGACCGCCGCGTCGGCGGTCCCGCTGCCCTGAAAGCCACACGAACTTCACCTCCCGCGAGGCAGGATGGGGCCCGGCGGCTCACGTACCGGTGACGCGGAGGGCCCGCCCGTGTGATCCACTCGAACAAAGTGGTGACGAGTCGAATGCGCATGCCCGGGGAGCGATGAGCGAGCAGTCAGGAAGGCCCGAGCGGGGTGGTCGAAGCGGCGACGAGACCACCGGGGCCGAGCAGGTTCCGCCGGGTGGAGCGGGCAACGGCCACGGCGCACGCCCGTCCGAGCCGGTGCACCCGTGGCAGGGCGGGCCCGCGGGGACGCGGGGCGTTCCCGCCGACCGGTTCGCTCCGGCCCGTCCGCCCCGTCCGCCCGCAGGCAACGGCAGGCCGCCGCAGGCGGCTCGGGCGCAGGGTCCCGGCTCCGGCGAACAGGCTGGCGTGCCCGGAGCGCACCCGCCCCGGTCGGCACAGGCTCCCGGCCACCAGCCCAGCACCGGCGCGGAAACTCCTGGACCACAGGCGGCTAGGGCGCAGGGCCACGGCCACGGCGAACAGCCCGCCGCACCCGGAGCGCACCCGGCCCGATCGGCACAGGCCCCCGGCCACCAACCCAGCACCGGCACGGAAACTCCCGGGCCACAAGCGGCTCGGGCGCAGGGCCACGGCTCCGGCGAGCCGCCCGCCCCAGGCACAGGAGCCCCGCACCCACCGCACCCCGCATCGGCTCCCGGCCACCAGCTCGGTACCGGCGCGCCCCGCCCCCCCGCCTCCGGCGACCAGGCGGCCAGCCCACAACAAGCCGGCCCACAACAAGCCAGCCCCCAGCAGCACAGCGCCCAGCAAGACCCCTCCCCCCGGCTGGCGCCGCGCCCGCTCCAGCGTCCCGCGGTCGACCCGGCGCAGTCGGCGGTCTTCGGCCGCCCGAAAGATGTCGAAGGCAGCTTCGACCCCAAGCGACCGGACGGCGTGCCCGCGCGCGGCATCGAGCAGGTCGCGCCGCCGGCGGAAGCGCTGAGCAAGGCGTTCGGCAGGCCCGCGGACGCCGACGAGACGTTGCAGCGCGCCCCCGGCGAGAAGCCGCTCGCCCCCGACCGCGACGACCCCGCGTTCTGGGACGAGGGCAGCGAGCGCGATCCGTGGCGCAATCCCGCGGCGTCCGCCGTCCTCGGTCCGCCCGCCGCGTCCGAGGACTCCGCCGGGGAGCGCGCGGAACCCGATCGCGGTCCGCTGCTCAGCGCCCGCGAGGTGCTGTTCGGCCGCCGGGTGTCGCCGCGCGCGCTGGCCGCTCTCGCGGCGGTCGCGGTGCTGCTGGCGGTCGTCGGCGGTTTCGTCGGGCGGCTCACCGCCGAGGAGGGCAACCCGCTGACCAACCCGGACGTCACGCTCGCCGAGGTGGAACCGGGAGACGGCAGGCCGGCAGGCGCGGTCGCCGGGGTCGCCAAGCGGGTCGTGCCCGCCGTGGTGTCGATCGAGGTCCGGGTCGGCGGGCAGGGCGGCTCCGGTTCCGGCGTGGTCATCGACGGCAACGGCTACGTGCTGACCAACAACCACGTCGTCTCGATGGCCGCCGACACCCCGGGCGCCCAGGTCTCGACGGTCTTCCACGACGGCACCCGCGCCCCCGCGCGGATCGTCGGCCGCGACCTCAAGACCGACCTGGCCGTGATCAAGGTCGAGGTGGCCAACCCGACCGTCGCGCAGCTCGGCGACTCCGACGCGCTCGCCGTCGGGGACGACGTGATCGCGATCGGCTCCCCGCTGGGCCTTTCCGGCACGGTGACCACCGGCATCGTCAGCTCCGTGCACCGGCCGGTCCGGCTGGCAGGCGAGGGCACCGACACCAACGCCGTCATCGACGCCATCCAGACCGACGCCGCCATCAACCCCGGCAACTCCGGGGGCGCGCTGGTCGACGGCAACGGCGCCGTGGTCGGCATCAACAGCGCGATCCGCACGCTCGGCGCGGGCGGCGAGGGCGGTTCGATCGGCCTCGGCTTCGCCATCCCGATCGACGACGCCCGCCGCATCGCCGAGGAGCTGATCCGCACCGGGCAGGTCCGGCACGCCGACCTGGGCGTCAACGCGAAGTCGGTCAGCGACGGCGTCGCCGACGGCGCGCAGGTGCAGAACGTCCAGGACGGCAGCTCGGCCGCCGCCGCGGGCATCGCCGAGGGCGACGTGATCATCCGCGTGGGCGACCGCAAGGTGGGCAGCGCCGACGAGCTGATCGTCGCCGTCGACCGCCACCAGGTCGGGGCCACCGTGCCGATCACCGTGGTCCGGCAGGGCCGGGAGCTGGTGCTCGACGCCACGCTGCGCTGACGGCTTCGGGGGCGAAGATTCGTTCCGATCCGCGCACCAGTGTGGGTACCCTGGTTCGCGGTAGGTGGCGGTTCGAACCGAGATGGCCCGGAGGTAGTCGAGGTGTTCGAGAACATCGGCTGGGCCGAGCTGCTGGTTCTCATCGTCGCCGGTCTGTTCATCCTCGGCCCGGAGCGGCTGCCCCAGGGGGCGGCGTGGCTGGGCCGGACGGTGCGTCAGGTCAAGGAGTACGCGACCGGCGCCCGCGACCAGATCCGCTCCGAGCTCGGGCCGGAGTTCGACGAGCTGCGCAAGCCGCTGGAGGACCTGCGCGGCATCCGCAACTTCGACCCGAAGCGCGCGGTGACCAACCACCTGTTCAACGGCGAGAACCCGCTGGACGGCATCACCAACGACAAGCCGTCCACCGCGCCGACGCGGCCGGCCGAGCAGAAGCCGCTCGCTCCCGGCGAGCGCCCGCCCTACGACTCGGACGCCACCTGAGCCACCGGCGCCCGGTGGGTGACGGCGACGGCCGCTCCGGCCAGCAGCAGCCAGCCGCACAGCAGCGCCGTCATGCCCGCCCATCCCCACGCCGCGTAGGCGAAGCCACCGAGCACCCCGCCGACACTGCTGCCGCCGTAGTAGGCGAACTGGTACAGCGCCGACGCCTGTCCCCTCGCTGACGCGTCGGCCCGCGCGCCGACCCAGCCGCTGGCGACCGCGTGCGCCGCGAAGAAGCCGCCGGTGAACACCACCAGCCCGACCATGATCGTCGGCAGGTCGTCGACCAGCATGAGCAGCAGGCCGACGACGGTGACCGCCAGCCCGAGCAGCAGCGTCCGGGTGCGGCCCCAGCGGTCCGCCGCCCGGCCCGCGAGCGCGGAGGTCAGCGTCCCCGCCGCGTAGGCGAGGAACGCCAGTGCGGCCAGCGCCGGGGTCACCAGCAGCGGCGGCGCGGTCAGACGGAAGCCCAGCACGTTGTAGACCGCGACGAAGGCTCCCATGCCGAGCGCGGCGACCAGGTACGGCACGTACAGGACGGGATCGCTGAGGGCGGTGCGGAGCCCGCCCAGCAGCGGCCTCCAGCGGAGTTCCTGGCGCTGGTGGGCGCGTTCGGCCGGGAGGAGCACGACGAACAGCGCGGTGCACGCGGCACCGAGCACGCCCACGGTGAGCACCCCGCCGGTCCATCCGGTGAAGTCCCCGGAGATGCCGCCGAGCAGCCGCCCGGACATCCCGCCGATCGTGGTTCCGGCGACGTAGAGCCCCATGGTCGTGCCGAGCTGCGCGCCGCCGGTCTCGTCGGCCAGGTACGCGGCGGCGACCGCCGCCAGCCCCGCGACCGCCACGCCCTGCGCGAGCCGCAGGCCGACCAGCACCGGGAACGCCTGCACCCACGGCATGACCAGCCCGAGCGCCGCGGCGAGCACCAGCGAGCAGACCATCGTGCGGCGGCGGCCGACCGCCTCGGAGAGCATGCCCAGCGGGATCGCGCCGACGGCGAGGCCGAGCGTGGTCGCCGAGACGGTCAGCGCGGCGGCGCCGGGGCTGAGGCCGAAGGCGTCCGCCAGCTGCGGCAGCACCGGCTGGGGCGCGTACAGCAGCGCGAACATCCCCAGCGCGCCGACGAGCAGGGAGATCCGAATCCGGCGGAGGCGAGCGTTGTCCACGCCCAAAAACTAAGCAGCGCTAATTAATGCGTCCAATACGCCGAAGTAGAACAATCCATGCCATGGTGAATGAGTCAGGTCCGGCGGAGTCCGCGCCGCAGCTCGCGGCACATCTGGCCCCCGCGCTCGCCCTGCTCCGCGCGGTCGCGGCCGAGGGGCATCTCACACGCGCGGCCGAGTCGCTGGGCGTTCCGCAGCCGACCGTCAGCCGGACGCTGGCCCGGCTCGCCGACGAGATCGGCACCCCCGTCATCGCCCGCCAGGGCCGGGGCGTCCACCTGACCAGGGCGGGGCAGCTGCTGGCCGCGGCCGCGGCGGACGCGCTGCGGACGCTGGAGGCGGGCTGCCGCGAGGTGGTCGAGGAGATCGCCCCGGAGCGCGGCCAGGTCGTCATCGGCTTCCAGCACACGATGGGCGCGACCCTGGTCCCGTCGCTCGTGCGGGGCTTCCGCGCCGATCATCCGCAGGTCCGGTTCGGGCTGCTCCAGGGCCCGCGCGACGAGATGGTCGCCGGTCTGCGCGACGGCCGGATCGACCTCTGCCTGATCTCCCCGCCGCCGGATTCCCCGGAGCTGGAGTGGGCGGCCCTGCGCGAGGAGCCGCTGCTCGCGGTCCTGTACCGGGACCACCCGCTGGCGCACCGGAGCGGGCTCGGGCTCGCCGAGCTCGCCGGGGAGGACTTCGTCGTGACCCGCCACGGCTACGGGCTGCGGCAGATCTTCACCGACCTCACCGACCGCGCCGGGTTCGAACCGCACATCGGGTTCGAGAGCGAGGAGGTGGACACGGTCCGCGGGCTGGTCGCCGCCGGGCTCGGGGTGGCGCTGCTGCCACCGGCCGTCCCGGAGGCCATCCCGGGCACGGTCGAGATCCCGCTGGACCCGCCCGCGCACCGGACCGTCTGCCTCACCTGGGTCGCGCACCGGACGCTGCCCCCGGCGGTCCGGGCGTTCCGCGACTTCGCCTCCCGGCGGCGGACCTAGCGGCCCCGACTTCGCCTCCCGCAGGCGGACCTAGCGGTCCGCGAGATCGGCGACGAACTCGACGAGGCTCCGCGCGGCGAAACCGGTGCCGCCGGAGACGACCTCGGCGTAGTTCTTGTCCGCCCGCGCCGGACCCGCGATGTCCAGGTGCACCCAGGGAAGCCCGTCGGTGAACTCGCGCAGGAACAGCGCGGCCGTGACCGCACCCGGCCCCTTCGGGCCCTGCTTGACGTCCGCGAACTCGCCCCGCACCGCGTCCGCGTGGTCCTCCAGCAGCGGCATCGGCCAGTACGCCTCGCCGACGCGCTCACCCGCCGCGCGCACGCGCTCGGACAGGTCGGGCTCGGTGGCGAAGAAACCCGCGGTGCGCAGGCCGAGCGCGACCTTCATCGCGCCGGTCAGCGTCGCGACGTCCACGAGCAGGTCCGCGCGGTGGTGGCTCGCGGCGTAGGCCAGGGCATCGGCCATGACCATCCGGCCCTCGGCGTCGGTGTTGCTGACCTCGGTGGTCTTGCCGCCGTAGTGGCGCACGACGTCCCCGGGCCGGTAGGCGCTGCCGGACACGTGGTTCTCCGCCGAGGGCACCAGCGCGGTGACCCGCACCGGCAGTTCGAGCCTGGCGATCGACAGCATCGCGGCGATCACCGCCGCGCCACCGGCCATGTCGGTGCGCATCAGGTGCATGCCCTCGGCGGGCTTGAGCGAGATTCCGCCGGTGTCGAAGGTGATTCCCTTGCCGATCAGGCCCAGGTGCGGACCGGTGGCGTCGGCGGGCTGCCAGGACAGCTCCAGCAGGCGCGGCGGGCTGGCCGATCCGCCGCCGACCGCGAGCACTCCGCCGAACCCGTTCTCGGCGAGCCACTTCTCGTCGCGCACGGTCGCGGTCAGGCCGGGGACCGGCTCGGCGAGCTCGGCGGCGAGACCGGTGAGCCAGGCCGGGTCCTTGACGTTGGAGGGCGCGTTGGCCAGGTCGCGGGCCAGCGCGGTCGCCGCCGCCCACTCCCCCGCCCGGCGCACCGCGGCGGCCACTGATTCGTCCTCGGTGACCAGCAACGCCTTGCGCAGCCGGGGCGGCGCGGGTTCGGCGGTGACGCGGAACCGGTAGTCGCCAAGGGAAAGGCCGAGCGCGAGCGCGGAGACGATCTCGGGGTCGGCTTCGGCGGGGATCCGGATCTGGAGGTACTCGGCGTCGGAGGGATCGCCGAGATCGACGGTGTCGCCCTCGCGTTCGCCGGTCTCGCCGAGCCGCTCGCGGGCCGCGCGGGCCAGCGCCGCACCGGCGGTGCGCCACTGCTGCGGCTCGCCCGAACCGACGCCCACGACCCAGCCGAACCGGCCCTCGGGCAGCGGAACCGTGCGGACCTCGCCCGCCGACGCGGTGGCGCGCAGGCTCTCCAGCAGCGCGACGTCCACATCGAACTGTTCGGCCGCGTCCGCGAGCTCCGGCCCGGAACCACCGCCGAAGACCGGCACCGCGGTGGGCACCCCGTCCCTGGAACGCCGCACGACGTCCACTTCGACCAGTGACGTCGGGATCACCGGCAGTACCGAGTTCTCGGCGCCGTCCCGGCGACCGAACCTTGAGGCAGCGGACACTTCGAAACCCTCCCGCACGGGCAGCCGTGCACAATCCGAACCGCGGGCCGACAAGGGCCCCGGCACCGTCGGCGATGCCGGGGCCTGTCACTCCCGCTCAAGTTGTCGCCACGGCGACCGGGCCGGGCGACGACTCACCCGATCGCCTCCCAGCGGCCTCAGCCGGTGGCCGACTCCAGGGCATCGCCCAGGTTCTTGGCCTCCTCGACCGACATCTCGACGACGAGCCGCCCACCGCCCTCAAGTGGGACGCGCATCACGATCCCGCGCCCCTCCTTCGTCACCTCGAGGGGACCGTCACCGGTCCGGGGCTTCATGGCCGCCATAGCGTGCTCCCTCCGTGAACTCTTCCCCGCACTGGTCGCCACAACCAACCGGGTCCGCCTCCATTCTCCCCCATCCGGACGCAGCCGCGAAACCGAACCGATCAACTCGTGTCGCTCGTGCGCTGGTCGAATGCCCGCAACGGGTGGCAGACTCGACCGCTGTGCGGGGTCTTTCGGTGCGTCGGGGCGCCATTCGCCGCCGGCCCGCCGCGGCCGGCGCCGCGATGGCACCCGCATCCGCCGCAGAGCCCGGCCGCCACCGCCACCACCAGGACCGACACCGTCTACTCGGGACTGGCGGGCGGACCCCGCAGGTGTCCACTGTGGAATCCGTCACCCGGGCGGACCGGAGGCCGGAACCGAACCGACGAAAGGGCGAGAAGTGTCCGAGGTACTGCTGACCCAAGACTCCGAGGGTGTGCGCCTGCTCACGTTGAACCGTCCGGAGAGCTTCAACTCGCTCAACGTCGAGCTCAAGCAGGCGCTGATCAGCGCGCTGCGCGAGGCCGCGGCCGACGACGCGGTGCGCGCGGTCGTGATCACCGGTGCGGGCAAGGCTTTCTGCGCGGGCCAGGACCTCAAGGAGCACGTCGCCCTGCTCGAGGCCAACGACCCGACTCCGCTGCGCACGGTGGAGGAGCACTACAACCCGCTGATCCGCGCGGTGGCCACGATGCCCAAGCCGGTGATCGCCGCGGTCAACGGCACCGCGGCCGGGGCGGGCGCGTCCCTGGCCTACGCCTGCGACCTGCGGATCGCGGCGGCGGACGCGAAGTTCCTGATGGCCTTCGCCAACGTCGGGTTGTCGACCGACTCCGGTGTGTCGTGGACGCTGCCGCGGCTGATCGGCTACGGCCGGGCGATGGAGATGCTGCTGCTGGCCGAGCCGGTCGAGGCCGAGGAGGCGAAGCGGATCGGCATGGTCAACCGGGTCGTGGAGGCAGGCCAGGCCGCGACCGCGGCGGCGGAGCTGGCGAGCCGGATGGCGGCGGGCCCGACCAGCGCGTACGCGCGGATCAAGGAGACGCTGCTGGCGGCGGCGGCCGAGGGCCTCGACGAGGCCCTGGCGGTGGAGGCCGGAGCCCAGGCGGAGGCCGGCCGCACCGCCGACCACCGCGAGGCGGTGGCGGCGTTCACGGAAAAGCGAACCCCCAACTTCACCGGCCACTGACACCCGCCTGAGAACCCACTCAGACGGCACGCCAACCCAGCCATCGTCCTCAAGCGGCGAAGCCGCTTAGCCCACCCCAGCAACCGGCACCGCCGCGGGTTCTCAGGCGTTCGCTGGCGAGGACAGCTTTTTCCGTCGTATTGGACATACGTCGGAAAAAGATTCCGGAGCCAGCGGACGCCTGAGGTTCCGCCACAGGCACCGCAACGCAAAATCCGCCACCCGCACCGCCAAGCAAAACGAGCTCAACAAGAAGCCAGCCAGCAATCCGCCAGATGATCGTCGACCATGCCGGTGGCCTGCATGAGCGCATAACACGTCGTCGGCCCGACGAAGGTGAAGCCGCGGCGCTTTAGCTCCTTGGCCATCGCCGTCGATTCCGGGGTCGTGGCGGGGACTTCGCCGATCGTCGCCGGGCGCGGTCTGCCCGGCGTCGGGGCGAAGGACCACAGCAGGTCGTCCAGCGGCCGGTCCAGCTCCACCGCCGCGCGGGCGTTGCGGATGGTGGCGTCGATCTTCGCGCGGTTGCGCACGATTCCGGCGTCGGCGAGCAGGCGCTGCCGGTCGTCCTCGCCGAAGCCTGCGATCCGCCGGAAGTCGAAGCCCGCGAAAGCCGCGCGGAACGCGTCCCGCTTGCGCAGGATCGTCAGCCAGGACAGCCCGGACTGGAACGACTCCAGCGTGATCCGCTCGAACAGGGCCTGCTCGCCGTGCAGCTCCCGGCCCCACTCGGTGTCGTGGTACTCGGTGTAGTCGGCCGGGCCCGCGCCCCACGGGCAGCGCGCCCGCGCCGACCACGGCACCGCTGTCAGCCACTCACCCCTCCTCGCGCTGGGCGCGGGCCTGCCGCAGCTCCTCGCCCGCCACGTCCAGCTGCCGCTCCAGCACCGCGATCCGGCCGCGCAGCTCGTCGAGCTCGCCGGCGACCCGCTCCAGCGCCCAGTCCACCTCGGTCGCCTTGTAACCGCGCAGGACCTGCTGGAAGCGCAGCGCTCGCACGTCGGAACCCTCGACGTCGGCCGGGGGCAACCGGGTCGGCGTGGAACCGGGCGGCAGCGCCTCCAGTTCCTCACCGCGGCCGAACACCAGCGAGGCGAGCAGGTAGACCACTGCGGCGACCGCGAGCACGACGAGCAGGTAGATGAGCGCACTAGCCACCCTCAGATCGTGGCACGGCGAACGCCTCGCGCACCGCACGGACCCCGGGAATCCCGGGCGACGAGTCCTAGGCCGGTGCCGGGGGCTTGACCAGAACGCCTTCGATGGCCGTGGTGAACTCGCGCCACGCGCGCCGCTCGGCCTGGAGCGTCTGGACACCGGAGTGGGTCAACCGGTACGTGCGGCGCTGCCGACCGCCGACGGTGCTCCAGGAGCTGTGCACGTACCCGGCGCGCTCCAGCCTCCGCAGCGCCGGATAGACCGTTCCGGTCGGCAGGTCGAGGGCGCCACCGCTGCGTTGCTGCAGGGCCTCGATGATCGCGTAGCCGTGGAGCTCCCTGCCGTCGAGCGAGGCGAGGAGCAGGGCGTCCAGATGTCCGCGCAACGCATCAGCCTTCACAAGTAGTGATGCTACGGATATTTGCCACCACTGTCATCGGCCTCCGGCAAGGGGACCTAGGTCCTTTCGCGATCTGGACCTGCGATGACCTGCGTCACATCGGCTTCCGACGGCCGCACGAAGTTGGGCCGTTCGGCTGAACAAGTCCCGAGCCGCTCCGCCTGCCGCCGCCCGTGATCCACACTTCGGGTCGCCCGGTCCCCGCAGTAGCCGAGGAGTTCGCCGAAGTGCCCACCGAAACCGACGATGCCGGTACCGCCGACGCGCTGGGCAGGCTCCGCGACTACGTGAACGCGCTCGTCGACGTCATCGCCACGCACCCGGAACCGAGCCTGGAGCGCGACGAGGCGCAGTGGCGGCTGGAGGAGCTCGCGGCGGAACTGGCCGCTCCGGCGCCGAGCGCGCCGCGGGTGAAGGCGCGCTGGATCAAGCTCGCCCCGGTGCTCACCGAGGTGCGGCCGGACGTGCCCGCCGCCGCGGTCGGCGAGCTGGTCAACGCGGCCTTCCGGCGCTGATCAGGCCAGCGCGCGCAACACCTGCTCGGGCGGGCGGGTGCCCGCGATGCTGGCGACCATCTCCACCACGCGGCGGGTCTCGGCCACGTGGTGCGCGCGGAACACCCGTGCGCCGCTCCAGGCCGCGACGGCGGTGGCCGCGAGCGTGCCCTCCAGCCGCTCGTCCACCTCGGCGCCGAGCGTCTCCCCGATGAAGTCCTTGTTGGACAGGGCCATCAGCACCGGCCACCCGGTGGCGACGAGCTCGTCGAGCCTGCGCAGCAGGGCCAGGCCGTGCCAGGTGTTCTTGCCGAAGTCGTGGGTCGGGTCGATCAGCACGCCGTGCTCGGGGACGCCGAGCCGCACCATGCGCTCGGCCCGCTCGACCAGTTCCGCGGCCACCTCGGCGACGACGTCGGCGTAGCGGACCCGGTGCGGGTCGGTGCGCGGCGGGAGGCCGCCGGTGTGCGAGCAGACCACGCCGACGCCGAACTCGGCGGCGACCTCGGCGAGCCCGGGGTCGGCACCGGCCCAGGTGTCGTTGAGCAGGTCGGCACCGGCCTCGCAGACCTGGCGGGCGACCTGGTGCCGCCAGGTGTCGACGCTGATCACCAGGCCGGGGTGGCGTTCGCGGACGGCCGCCACGAACGGCACGACCCGGCGGGCCTCCTCGTCGGCGTCGACGTGCTCGCCCTGGGCCCCGGCCCGGACGCCGCCGATGTCGACGATGTCGGCCCCGTCGGCGACCGCCCGGTCCACGGCGGCGGTCGCCGCGTCGACCTCGAAGGTGCGGCCCCGGTCGTAGAACGAGTCCCTGGTCCGGTTCACGATCGCCATCACCAGCGCGCGGTCCCCGGGCACGTCCTTGGTGCCGAACCTCAGTGCCTTCACGTGCTCGATCCTGGCACGGGCCGCGGCGCGGGTCCTCCCCAGTCCGCCCGGTGGGCTAGGGGGCGCAGGCGTCGAGCGCGGCCTCCACATCGGTGACCACGGTCAGCGCGTCCAGCGAGTGCTGGGAGGCGAAGCCGCTGTCGACCATGCCGCGCAGCCAGGCGAGCAGCCCGTCGTAGTGGCCGTCCGGGTCGAGCAGCACGACCGGCTTGACGTGCATGCCGATGTAGCGGGCGGTCCACACCTCGAACAGCTCCTCGCAGGTGCCGATCCCGCCGGGCAGCGCGAGGAACGCGCTCGCGTGCGCGTCCATCAGCCCCTTGCGCTCGCGCATGGTGTCGACGACCAGCAGCTCGTCGGACTCGGTGTCGGCGACCTCGCGCTCGACCAGCGCCCGCGGCATGACCCCGACGGTGCGCGCGCCGCCTGCCCGGGCCGCGCGGGTCACCTCACCCATCATGGACACCCGGCCGCCGCCGGAGACCAGCGACCAGCCGCGCTTGGCGATGCCGGTGCCGACCTCGGCGGCCAGGGCCAGGTAGTGCTGCGGCACCGGGCGGGAGGCGCAGTACACGCAGACCGAGACGTCCACTGTGGATTTGGAGCTGGTCAATGCGTGGCCTCCCAAGCCTGGTACGCCTCCTCGACGATGCTCACCGCGTCGTCGATGTCATCGGTCAGGTGCAGCAGCGCCATGTCCTTGTCGCCGATCTTGCCGGTGGCGTGCATGGTGTCGCGGACCCAATCGTAAAGACCCTGCCAGTACGACCGGCCGAACAGCACGACCGGGAACTTGGTCACCTTCTTGGTCTGCACCAGGGTCAGCGACTCGAACAGCTCGTCCATCGTGCCGAAGCCGCCGGGCAGGCAGATGAACGCCTGGGCGTACTTGATGAACATCGTCTTGCGGGCGAAGAAGTAGCGGAAGTTGACCCCGAGGTCGACCCACGGGTTCAGCCCCTGCTCGAAGGGCAGCTCGATGCCGAGGCCGATCGAGAGCCCGCCCGCCTCCGAGGCGCCCCGGTTGACCGCCTCCATCGTGCCCGGCCCGCCGCCGGTGATCACCGCGCAGCCGATCGCCGCCAGCGCCGCGCCGAGCTCGACGCCCGCCGCGTACTCGGGGTGGTCGCGCGGGGTCCGCGCGGACCCGAACACGGTCACCGCGCGCGGCACCTCGGCCAGCGCGCCGAAGCCCTCCACGAACTCCGCCTGGATCCGCAGCACCCGCCACGGGTCGGTGTGCACCCAGTCGGACGGGCCGCGCGAGTCCAGCAGGCGCTGGTCGGTGGTGGTCGGCTCGGCGACCCGCGACCGGCGCAGCACCACCGGTCCGCGTTGCTTCTCGTGCGGCCTGTCCGCACCGTTGGGTCCCTGTGTCGTCATGCGATCGAGAGTAGGCATTCGCGGCGAACCGCGGGTGAGGCGGCAGTGTCGGAGGCGTGCCGGACAGCTCTCGCGGCGGGAACGAAACGCCTGTTCAAGGCGTACGATACGAGGACAAGACCGAGTGGGGCCGGCGACCGCCGGCGGGGCACCCCGCGAGGCGACGGGGCGATCGGGGCGGATCGCCGGGCACGACGCCATCGAGCCCGGGAGCCTGTCATGGGTATCGAAATTCTGCTCGGAGTCCTCGCGCTCGTCCTCCTCTACGCCGGTTCGGCCGTGAAGGTCGTCAAGCAGTACGAGCGGGGCGTGGTGTTCCGCTTCGGCCGCCTGCAGGAGAAGACCCGCGGCCCCGGGCTGACCGCGATCGTTCCGGTGGTCGACCGGATGCGGAAGGTCAACCTGCAGATCGTCACCATGCCCGTGCCCGCCCAGGAGGGCATCACCAGGGACAACGTGACCGTCCGGGTCGACGCCGTCGTCTACTTCAAGGTCGAGGACGCCGCCCGCGCCATCGTCAACGTCGAGGACTACCTGTTCGCGGTCGGACAGGTCGCCCAGACCTCGCTGCGCTCGATCATCGGCAAGAGCGACCTCGACGACCTGCTGTCCAACCGGGAGCGGCTCAACCAGGGCCTGGAGCTGATGATCGACAACCCGGCGCTGGGCTGGGGCGTGCACATCGACCGGGTGGAGATCAAGGACGTCTCGCTGCCGGAGTCGATGAAGCGCTCGATCGCGCGGCAGGCCGAGGCCGAACGCGAGCGGCGGTCGCGCATCATCGCCGCCGACGGCGAGTTCCAGGCGTCCCGCAAGCTCGCCGACGCCGCGAGCGTGATGGCCGACAAGCCCGCCGCGTTGCAGCTGCGGCTGCTGGAGACCGTCGTCGAGGTGGCGGCGGAGAAGAACTCGACGCTGGTGCTGCCGTTCCCGGTCGAGCTGCTCCAGTTCGTCGACCACCTCAAGCCCGGTGACGGCGTACCGGCGCAGGCCGTTCCGAAGGAGGGGCAGGAGGAGAAGCTGCCCGCGCCGCGCGACGAGGAGCCGGTGCCGAGCTGGACCACCACCCCCGCGGACTGATCCCCTGTAAGTTCGGAGATACGAACTGTATGTTCGGAGATGCGAACCTTCTTCGAACATCGGGGAGACCATGCGGCTCACGATCCTGGGCGCGACCGGTGGCGTCGGCAAGCACCTGGTCGCGCACGCGCTGCGGGACGGCCACGAGGTGACCGCCGCCGTCCGGAATCCCGACCGCCTGCCCGTCCGCGACGACAACCTGACCGTGCTGCGCGTCGACCCGCTCGACGCCGGCTCGCTGGAGCAGGCGGTGGCCGGTGCCGACGCCGTGCTGTCCGGGATCGGCGCCGCCGGGCGGCGCGACCCGCTCAAGCCCGCGTCCAGCTCGGCCAGGGCCGCGGTGGAGGCGATGTCGGCGACCGGCGTGCGGCGGATCCTGGTGGTCAGCGCCGGGCCGCTGAACCGGTCGGGCACCGGGCAGCCCGCGTTCGCGCGGCTGCTCTCGCCGGTGCTCTGGGCGGTCCTGCGGGAGGTCTACACCGACCTGGAGGCCATGGAGCGGGTCCTGCGGGAAAGCGGGCTGGACTGGACCTCGGTCCGGCCGCCCAGGCTGCTCGACCAGCCCGGCCGCGGCACCTACCGGTCCGCGGTCGACGCCGGACCGGTTGGCGGCTCGATCCCGCGGGCCGACGTGGCCAGGGCGATGCTCGACCTGATCGGCCGGGAGGACACCGTCGGCCACGCCGTCGGCGTCGCGAGCTGACCGCTCGTCAGCCGAGGAAGCGGCGCAGGACGTCGGCGCAGTGCCGGATCTCGGCGGTGCGCACGTGCTCCTCCCTGGTGTGCGCCACCGTCGGTGAGCCGGGGCCGAAGTTGACCGCGGGCATGCCGAGCGCGGCGAACCTGGCCACGTCGGTCCACCCCAGCTTGGCGACCGGCTCCCCGCCGGAGGCCGCGACCAGCTCCGCCGCCGCGGGCTGGTTCAGGCCCGGCAGCGCGCCCTGCGCGCTGTCGACCAGGGTGACGTCGAAGCCGTCGAAGACCTCGCGCACGTGCGCCTCGGCCTCGGCCGGCGAGCGGTCCGGTGCGAACCGGTGGTTCACCGTGACCACGCATTCGTCGGGCACGACGTTGCCCGCGACCCCGCCGCTGATCCGGACCGCCTGCAGTCCCTCGTGGTAGCGCAGGCCGTCGATCTCGGGCTCGCGCGGCACGTAGTCGACCAGCCGCCGCAGGATCGGGTGCACGGCGTGGATGGCGTTGTCCCCCATCCACGCGCGGGCGGTGTGCGCCCGCTTGCCGGTGGTGCGGACCTCGACCCGCAGCGTGCCCTGGCAGCCCGCCTCGATCGAGGCGTTCGACGGCTCGCAGACCACCGCGAGATCACCGGCCAGCCACTCCGGCAGCTCCCGCTCGATGCGCCGGAGCCCGTTGCGCTCGGCCTCGATCTCCTCGCAGTCGTAGAAGACGAAGGTCAGGTCGTGGCGCGGTTCGGCGAGACCGGCGGCGACGTTGAGCATCACCGCGTCGCCGCCCTTCATGTCGGTGGTGCCGCAGCCGTGCAGGATCTCGTCGGCGCCGGAACCGGTGCGGTGCGAGGGCACGTTCTCGTTGATCGGCACCGTGTCCAGGTGCCCCGCCAGCACGACCCGCGAACCCCGCCCGAGGTTCGTCCGCGCCAGCACCGCGTCGCCGTTGCGCACCACCTCCAGGTGCGGGGCCTGCTGCCGCAGCGCCTGCTCCACCGCGTCGGCGATGGCCTTCTCGGTGCCGGAGACGCTGGGGATGTCGACCAGCGCGGCGGTCAGTTCGACGGGGTCTGCGGTGAGGTTCAGCTCGGCGGTCACGCCGGGCAGGCTACCCGCGCGCGACCGCCGCGGCCCCGGGTGGAACCGGTTCGGACGCTCCGGCGTCCCACGAACGATCGCCGAACTCGGGAGGTGGGCGTGGGGTACCGAGCGAACCCCGATGCGCTGGACGGGGCCGGGGCCAAGGCCGAAGCGGCCGGGAGCCAGGCCGGGCGGGTGGATCTGGAGCGGCCCGCCGCCGACATCGGCCGGGCGATGCCCGGCGGGGCCACCGAGGACACCGCCGCCCGGGTCTCGCGGAGCTGGGCGGACGCGCTGGAGAAGTGGAGCCGCGAGGCCGAGCGGCACGGCGCGTCGCTCAGGGCCGCCGCCGACGACTACCGCGCCACCGACCGGTCCAACGCCGACCAGCTCGCGCGGACGGGAGCCCGCTGATGGTGTCGCTGGCCGACGTGCGCCGGTGGGAACCGGCGGCCCTGGAGGAGATCTTCCGCACGCTGGGCAAGCGCCGGGACGAGCTCGTCGGGCTGGAGGACGAGCTCGACGGCGTCAAGAACCCGCCGGACTGGGAGGGCGAGGCCGCGGGCCCGGCCGCGAAGCGGCACGCCGGGCTGACCAGGTCGATGCGGGAGCTGATCGCCGAGGTCTCCTCCGTGCGGACCGCCGTCGGCAACGCCTCCGACGACGTCGAGGCGATCCGCCGCAGGCTCGCCGAGACCGAGTCCACCGCCGAGGCGCACGGGTTCCAGATCACCGCGGAGGGCGGCGTGCGCGACGCCCATCCGCCCGAGGACGTCCCCGAGGACGAGGTGGAGCAGGTCAGGCAGCAGCGCTTGCAGGTCCGGGACCGGCTCGTCGAGGACGTCCGCAAGATCCTGATCGACGCCAAGCGGACCGACGCCGAGCTCGCCGAGGTCCTCGACTCGGCCGACAAGGACAGGATCGAGCCCGGTAAGGGCGACTCGCTGGCGTCGGCCGCCAACACCACCGAGGTCCAGGCGCTGGCCGCCTCGGTGCGCCCGCCGGAGGGCGGCTCGCCCGAGGACAACGCCAGGTGGTGGAAGTCGCTGCCGGAGGACCAGCGCGAGGCGCTCCGGCAGAACCCGCCCGCCTGGCTGGGCAACCGCGACGGCATCCCCGCCGAGATCCGCGACCGGGCCAACCGCGCCCGCATGGGCGACGAGCGGGCCGCGCTGACCGCGAAGAAGGCGGAGCTGGAGCAGGGCGGCGTCTCCGACGACGAGAAGGAGGAGCTGGCCGGGGTCGAGGCCAAGATCAAGTCGGTGGACGCGGTGCAGAAGATGCTCGACCGCGGCGACCGGCAGCTGATGCTGCTCGACACCGGCGGTGAGCGGGCGAAGGCCGCGGTGGCGGTCGGAAACGTCGACACCGCCGACCACGTCGCGGTGTTCACGCCCGGGTTCAACACCACCGTCGACGGTTCGCTGAACGCCGACAAGCAGATGGACGAGCTGCGCAGGCAGGCCCAGTACGAGAGCGACCGCTACGGCGAGGGCGGCGAGGTCGCCGCGGTGACCTGGGTCGGCACCGAGTTCCCGCAGTGGAGCGAGATCGCCGACCCGGACCGGTCGGTGGCCAGCTCCGAGCCCGCCGAGAAGGGCGGGCAGAAGCTCGGCGACTTCTACAAGGGCATCAACGCCTCCCGCGAGGACGACCCGCACCTGACCGCGCTCGGCCACTCCTACGGCTCGACGATGACCGGCTACGGCCTCCAGCAGGACGGCCACGGCGTCGACGACGCGGTCCTGTTCGGCTCGCCGGGAGCGGGCACCGGCGACGTGCAGGACCTCGGGCTGCCGGAGGGCCACGCCTACCGGATCGAGGCCAGGGACGACAAGGTCGCCGACCTGGCGCGCTTCGGCGGCGATCCCAGCCACCTGGACGGGATGACCGGCCTGTCGGCCAAGGACTCCGAGGTGGGCGGCCGGAAGCTGGCCGAGGTCACCGGCCACAGCAGCTACTTCACCCCGGACAGCACCAGCCAGTACAACATGAGCACCGTGGTCGCCGGTCTGCCCGACCGGGCCGTGCGCGACGATGGGCGCGGTTTCGGCGACGTGATCTCGTGGCCGGTGTCCAAGATCTCGGGGCTGTTCTGATGCGACTCGGCAAAGCACTCCCGCTCATCGCGGGCGGCGCGCTCCTGGCCGCCTGCGCCACCCCATCCGCTCCGAACGACGAGGGACCCATGGAAGACCCGCGGGCCGCGCTCCGGCAGCGCCCCAGCATCGAGGAGATCTCCGCCCGGTACGACCAGATGCAGCAACGGCTGCGGGACCGGTTGTCCGCCGAGGTCGGTGCGGCGGGCTGGGAGGTGTCGGCACCGGTCAGCCGGGCGGGCTGCACCGAGCTCCCCGAGGTCCACGACGCCGAGAGCTGGGTGCTCGACTCCTGGAAGTCCCCCGGCAACCTGCCGGACGCGGAGTGGTCGCGGGCGGTGGCCATCGTCGGCGAGGTCACCGGCGAGTACGGCTTCGGCGCGCCCGAGGCGGTCGTGGATCGGCCGGGCGACCACGAGATCACCGCCAAGGACCCCTTCGGCGCGGTCTACCAGTTCGGCACCGCCAGCAACACGATGCTGATGGTCAGCACCGGCTGCCACCTGCTCCGGTCCGCGCACGGCTGACCCCTGCGGGACAGCTGTCACCTGCGCCGATTACCGTTTTCCCCATGAGCAGCGCACACACCCCCGACCCGCAGTCCACCGGCGCCCACGGCGTCGGCCTGGCCACCGTCACCGACGACGGCACGGTGCTCGACACCTGGTTCCCCACCGTCAAGCTCGGCGACCCCGGCCGGTCCGGCAGCACCCGGCTCTCCGCCGAGGAGGCCGCGCAGTCGCTGGGCGAGGCCGGTGCCGCACTGCTCGGCCGGGACGACGCCAGGGGCGTCGAGATCGTCGCGGTCCGCACCGAGATCGCCCGGCTCGCCGACGAGCCCGCCGACGCCCACGACATCTACCTGCGGCTGCACCTGCTGTCGCACCGGCTGGTGCACCCGCACGGCCAGAACCTCGACGGCATGTTCGGCGTGCTGTCCAACGTCGTGTGGACCAACCACGGCCCCTGCCCGGTGGAGGGCTTCGAGGCGACCCGGCTGCGGCTGCGTGCGCGCGGGCCGGTCACCGTCTACAGCATCGACAAGTTCCCGCGCATGGTCGACTACGTCGTCCCGTCCGGGGTCCGCATCGGCGACGCGGACCGGGTCCGGCTGGGCGCGCACCTGGCCAGCGGCACCACGGTCATGCACGAGGGCTTCGTCAACTTCAACGCGGGCACGCTGGGCGCGTCGATGGTCGAGGGCCGCATCTCGGCGGGCGTGGTGATGGGCGACGGCTCCGACCTCGGCGGCGGTGCCTCGATCATGGGCACGCTGTCCGGTGGCGGCAAGGAGGTCATCTCGGTCGGCGAGCGCTGCCTGATCGGCGCCAACGGCGGCGTCGGCATCTCGCTGGGCGACGACTGCGTGGTCGAGGCCGGCCTCTACGTCACGGCGGGCACCAAGGTCACGCTGCCGGACGGCACCATCACCAAGGCCCGCGAACTGTCCGGCTCCACCGGCCTGCTGTTCCGCCGCAACTCCAGCACCGGCGCGGTCGAGGTCGCGACCCGCACCGGCGGCAAGGTCGAGCTGAACGCGGCACTGCACGCCAACGACTGAGGCACTCAGGGCTGCGAACGCAGCGAAGCGGAACCACCGCCGGGGTGCATCTCCGCCCGGAAGAACCAGGCGGAGATGCGCCCCGGCATTTTTATAATCGGGAATGGCTTCGACGATCGGCGCACGCGAGTGGCACAACCGGGATATCGCCGATCTGGTCGGCGCCGAACCGATCGAGGTGGGCGCCGACGCGCCGATCTCCGAGCAGATTCGCGCCGGGCTCGACTCCCGGCTGCGCGCGCTGGTCTCCCACGACCCCGGCACCCGGCTCGGCGAGGACCCCGAGGAACTGCACCAGATGCGGGTGTCGGTGCGGCGGATGCGAGCGATGCTCAAGTCCGGCCGCCGCTTCCTGGACTCCGCCTGGTCGGAGCCGCTGCGCGCGGAGCTGGGCTGGCTCGGCCGCGCGCTCGGACCGGTCCGCGACCTCGACGTCCTGCTCGAACGCCTGCGGGAGGAGGCCGCGACCTTCGACGCCGACGAGAGCGCGGCGGCGGCCCGGCTGATCTCGGGCCTGGAGGTCGAGCACGGGCAAGCCCGGTACGAGATGCTGGCGGCGCTGGACAGCGACCGCTACCTGGAGCTGGTGCGCGCGCTGGCCACCGCCGTCCGCGACGAACTCCCGAGGTCCGCTGTGGACGGCTCCGGGGAGCTGCGGCAACTGGTCCGCAAGCAGTACCGCAGGCTGGCGAAGTCGGTGCGGCAGCTCGAAGACGAGCCCGCGGACGCGGAACTGCACGCGCTGCGCATCGAGGGCAAGCGGCTGCGCTACACCGCCGAACTGGCCGAAACCGCGCTGGGGCTCAAGAACCTGCTCAAGGCGGCCAAGCGGTTCCAGGACGTGCTCGGCGAGCACCAGGACGCCTGCGTGGCCCAACAGCGCGTGCGCGAACTGCTCGCCGGTCTCGCCGACGACGTCGACGCCGGGGTGGCCTTCGTGGCCGGGCGGCTCGTCGAACGGGAGGAGGCCCGCAGGCTGGAGCGCCGGGCGCAGTGGCGCGCCGCGTGGGAGGAGCTGGAGTCAGCGGCCGACGGCATCTAGACGAACGGACATGGGATTGGAGTCGATTACCCATAGATCGTCCGGGCCGGGGCCGGTTGACTGAGCGCCATGACATCGATTCTCGTACTGGCCGCGTCGGGCAAGACCGGCCGCCGCATCGTCCCCCGGTTGCAGGCCGCGGGGCACTCGGTCAAGGCCGCGTCGAGGTCGAGCGAGGTCCGCTTCGACTGGACCGACCGCTCCACCTGGTCCGGCGCGCTCTCCGGAACCACCGCGGTCTACCTGGTGGTGCCGGACGAACCCGTCGCCGTGGACGACTTCGTGCAGCAGGCGGTGGCGGCCGGGGTCACCCGGTTCGTCGCGCTCTCCGGCCGCGGCGTGGACATCTACAAGGTGCCCGGCATGCACGCGGCGGAGGAAGCGGTCCGCGCCTCCGGCGTCGAGTGGACCATCCTGCGGGCGAACAACTTCGCCCAGAATTTTGATGAGGATCTCTGGCTCGCGCCGCTCCAGGAGGGCGAGCTCGCGCTGCCGATCAAGGACGAGCGGGATCCGTTCGTCGACCTCGAGGACGTCGCCGACGTGGCCGCTGCCGTGCTCACCGAGGACGGGCACGCCGGGCGGGTCTACGAGCTGTCCGGGCCGCGCGCGCTGGACTTCGGCGAGGCCGTCGACCTGGTCGCGAAGGCCACCGGCAGGACCATCCGGTTCGTCTCGCAGTCGTCCGAGGAGTACGTGGCGGGGCAGGTGGCGCGCGGTGTTCCGGCCGAAGCCGCCCAGTTCCTCGACATGATCATGGGCGTGCTGCGCGACGGGCACATCGCCGCGGTCACCGACGGGGTCCGGCAGGTGCTCGGCCGCGAGCCCCGCAGCTTCGAGTCCTACGTCGAGCGCACCGCGGCGACCGGCGTCTGGGGGTGAGGTCGCGGGCCCGGCCCGGCCGGGCCCGCGTCAGCTCTCGGCGAGCCGCTCGGCCGCGGCGGCCACCCGCTCGTCGGTCGCGGTGAGCGCGACCCGCACGTGGTGCGAGCCCGCCGGACCGTAGAAGGTGCCGGGAGCGACCAGGATCCCGCGCTCGGCGAGCCAGTCCACCGTCTCGGCGGCGGTCGCGCCACGCGTGGCCCACAGGTACAGGCCCGCTTCCGAGTGCTCGATCGCGAAGCCCGCCCGCTCCAGCGCGGGCCGCAGGACGGCGCGCCGGGCGGCGTAGAGATCCCGCTGCGCGCGCACGTGCTCGTCGTCGCCCAGCGCGGCGGTCACCGCTTCCTGCACCGGCCGCGCGACGATCATCCCCGCGTGCTTGCGCAGCTCCAGCAGCCGCTTGACCAGCACCGGGTCACCGGTGACGTACCCGGCCCGGTATCCGGCCAGGTTCGACGACTTCGACAGCGAGTGCACCGCGAGCACCCCGGTGAAGTCCTCGGTCACCGACGGGTGCAGCACCGAGACCGGCTCGGCGTCCCAGCCCAGCGCCAGGTAGCACTCGTCGGAAGCCACGACCGCGCCGACCTCGCGGGACGCGCGCACCAGCGCGCGCAGCCGGTCCGCGCCGAGCACGCGACCGGTCGGGTTCGACGGCGAGTTCAGCCAGACCAGGGCGGTTCCGGGCGGCGGCAGGTCGTCCGGCCCCAGCCGCACCACCGTCGCCCCGGCCAGTGTCGCGCCGACCTCGTAGGTCGGGTACGCCAGGTCCGGAATCGCCACCACGTCGCCGGGGCCGACGCCGAGCAGCGTCGGCAGCCAGGCGACGAGTTCCTTCGAGCCGATCGTCGGCAGCACCGCCTCCGGCGCCACCCCGGCCACGCCGTACCGGCGTTCCAGCGCCGCGACCGCGGCGGCCCGCAGCTCGGGCGTGCCGTGGGTGGCCGGGTAGCCCGGCTGGTCACCCGCGGACGCCAGCGCCCGCTGGAGCCGGTCCGGGACCGGGTCGACCGGGGTGCCGACGGACAGGTTGACGATCCCCCCGGGATGCTGCTGCGCGCGCTCCTTCTGGCCGGCGAGTGAGTCCCACGGGAAATCAGGCAGCGCCGGTCCCCGGCGGCCGATGGCCGGGCCGGTCATTCGCCCTGCGGAGGCAGGCTCGTGACGGGCTCCACGTCGAAGTCCTTCTTGCCCACCTTCGCCGCGCCACCGGGCGAGCCGAGCTCGTCGAAGAAGTCCACGTTCGCCTTGGTGTAGGCGGCCCACTCGTCCGGCACGTCGTCCTCGTAGTAGATGGCCTCCACCGGGCACACCGGCTCGCAGGCACCGCAGTCGACGCACTCATCGGGGTGGATGTAGAGCATCCGCCCGCCCTCGTAGATGCAGTCGACAGGGCACTCCTCGATGCATGCCTTGTCGAGCACGTCGACGCAGGGCTCGGCGATCACGTAGGTCACGGTTGCTCTCCTGCTTGAAGCGTTGTCCTACCCGCGAAAGGAATCTCCTGACGCGGCTGATGACAGTATCCCCCGAGGTCTCCTGAGCGGGAACAGGTCCCAAGGCTTGGCACCGGACGTCTGCCACGCGAAACGCGCCGATGCTGGTCGGAGGGCAGCGATCCACCGCGGAGTGCTCTTCGCCACAGTCAGCCGCCGCGGGCCGCGTTCCGGCCCGTCACGATGCCCAGCATCAACGCGCTCGGCAGCGAGCCCGCACCGATGAACAGCAGCGCCCGCCAGTCCCCGACGAGCACGATGTCCCCGCCCGGACCGAACAGCCCGAAGACGAACACCGTCAGGAACCACAGCGCGAACGGCGCCGCCGCCACCCGCCTGCGCGGCGAGAGCCTGCCCGCCGCCGACACCAGCAGCGGGGTGGTCACCGCGGCCACCGCCGCCGTGATCGGGAACTGCACCTGACCCACCCAAAGCGGCAGGTAGAGCAGCTCGACCACCGCCAGCAGCACGGCGTCGACCAGCAGGAGGGCGAACAGCGTCCGGTCGGCACCCGTCAACGGTTGCCCACCGGCTCGGTACCGCTGACCCCCAGCCCGCCGAACAGATCGGTCGCGCACCCCTGCGGGTCGCCCGCGGCCAGCACGTAGTGCTCGGTCTGCACCACGGGCTGCGCGACGCCGTTCGACAGCGCGTACGCGGCCACCCCGGCGCCGTTGTCCCACCGGTCGAGCCAGACCTTGACCTGCGTGCCGTGCGCGCGCAGCGCGCTGATCTTGGCGGGCAGGTGCTCGCCGATGTCGATCACGGTGCTGATCGACTCGTCGGCCACCCCGGGCAGCTCGTGCGGCTCCGGCAGGTCGAACGGCATGCCCTCGGCCTCGGCCAGCGCCGCCAGGCCCTCCCCGGTCACCCCGCGCGAGGGAACGGCGTGGAAGACCCGCAGCACGTCCGGCGAGTTCGCGGTGGCCGCCATGGTCACCTCGTGGGCGCGGATGTGGTCCGGGTGCCCGTAACCGCCGTCGGCGGCGTAGGTCACGACGACCTGCGGCCGGACCTCCCGCAGCACCGCCTCCAGAGCCTCGGTCTGCGCCTGCCGGTCGCCGGTCGCGAAGGCGCGCGGGTGCGCTTCGGCCAGCGCGCCCGCCTTGCCCGGTTCCTCCCAGAGCATCCCGGAATCCCGCCAGCGGCCGACGCCGCCGAGGAACCGGTGGTCGGCGACCCGCAGCGCGGTGCAGGCCGAGCGGAGCTCGCCGACCCGGTAGCCGCCGAGCTGGTCGGCCTGGTCGGCGGCCAGGCCGCGAAGGCTGTCCGGGATGACCTCGCCCTCCTCACCGAGGGTGCAGGTCACCAGGACCACCTGCACGCCGCGCGCGGCGTAGCGGGCGATCGTCCCGCCGGTCCACAGGGTTTCGTCATCGGGGTGCGCGTGTACCAGCAGCAACCGCGGTGGGGCCGTCAGCGTCACCGCTCCAGCCTAATCGTCCGGGTGATCATGTGAGCGAAAGGTAGCGGGATTGGCCCCGAAGTCCGGTTCAGGACAGCGTCCCTGGCTGGTTGGCCGCGTGCGCGGTCACGACCGCGACGACCCGGTCCGCCGGCGACAGCCGCGAGTCCCGGCGGAGCGCGTCGGCGGCGACCAGGCCGGCCGCCGAGCTCAGCTCGACCCCCACGCCCGCGCGGCCGAACCGCTCGGCCGCCCGGTGCAGGTCCGCGTCGGTGCAGGCCACAGCGGTACCGCCGGACTCCCGGATCACCCGCAACGACATCGCGGTCGCCTGCGGGTTGCTGATCGAGGTCGCCTCGACCGGCCCGGGATCGTCGACGACCGGCGGCAGGTCGGCGTCCTCGCGCAGCGCGCGGGTCAGCGACGGGTACCGCTCGACGGCGACCATCCGCGGCGTCCGGGACACCACGCCCAGCGCCAGCAGCTCCTGGAAACCCAGCCACATCCCCATGAACCCGTCACCGCGCGACACCGGCGCGGCCACGACCTCCGGGACGTCGCCGAGGTCGCGCACGATCTCGTAAGCGATCGTCTTGTACCCCTCGATGCCGACCCACAGGCTGCTGACCGGGACCGCCGAGGTGTTGGTCAGCACTGCCCACTCGTCGGAGTTCTCGCGCAGGATCGCCCACCGCTGCTCGGCGTCGGAGCCGAAGCGCAGCTCACCACCGAAGCGCCGGACCAGCCCGCGCGCGGTGGCGTCCATCTCCTCGGTGGTCACCACCACCGACTCCAGCCCGGCCGCCGCGGCGTAGGCGGCGGCCGACACCCCGGCGTTCCCGCTGGAGGCCACCGCGACCGTCGCCGCGCCGTGCTGGCGCGCCCAGGACACCGCCGTGCTGAAGAACCGGTCCTTGAAGCTCCCGGTCGGATTGCGCCGCTCGTCCTTGACCAGGACGCCCGCGGCCTCGAACAACGGCGTCCCGCCCTCGGCGAGCGTCACCGCCTTGCCGGCCTCCACCGGCAGCAGCTCCCGGTGCGACCACAGCCCGGGACGGCGGCGCGACCACTCGTCCCAGAGCGCCGGGCCGTCGACACCGGTGAGGTCGAGATCGGCGACCAGCGCCGAAGGCACGCCCTGCGCGCGGCACCGCGAGCACCCCAGGGTGTCGTGGCGCGGCTCGGCCGAGGTCCCGCACCGGACGCAACGCAGTCCTCGCAACAACGTCAGTTCCTCCCGCGGCTATTACCAGCCGTCATTCTTGGCAGGTGTTCCCAGCCACTGGGCCGCGGTCGAGAACGGCCCGGCGAAACCGTGTCCCGGCTGCACGCCGGTGACGTCCCGGCGCAGCGCAAGCACCTGCGCCTGCTGGTAGAGCGGCAGCGCCACCGCCTGGTCCCACACCGCCGCCTCGACGCGGGCGGAGGCGTCCGGGAAGGGCATGCGGCCGGTGAGCGCGGCCTCGATCGTCGGCTGGAGCAGCTCGTCGCAGAACCCGGCCGGGTTCTGCGGGAACGGCTGCTCGCCGTCGGGCGAGACGCCCGGGCAGCCGAAGGAGGACGCCATCATCGCGGCCGGATCGCCGCCCGCGGGCCGCGGCGCGATCGCCATGTCGACCGAGGTGACCTCGGCCGGGTCCTCGGCCAGCGGGTTGGCCGGCAGCGTCTCGCCGAACAGCTGGTCGCCGGTCGGCGTGGTCACGGTCGCCCCGATGCCCTGCTCGCGCAGCTGCTGCGCCAGCGCCTCGGCGATCCGCACGTACTGCTCGTGCCGGAACGGCGCGGCGATCAGCAGGTTCAGCGGGCGGCCGTCCCGCTCCCAGACCCCGGCGGTCCGCTGGTACCCGGCCTCCCGCAGCGACTGCTCCACCCGCGCCGGGTCCGGCTTGCCGGAGAAGGCGCCCGCCGGTTCGGTCGGCGTGTAACCCCGCTCGGAGGGCGCGAGCACCTGCGCGTGCGCGGGCAGCTGGTCGGCCGGACCACCGCCGGTGCCCGCTTCGATCAGCGCTTCCCGGTCCACGGCCGACATCACGGCGTTGCGCACCCGGAGGTCGGACAGCTGCGGGCTGTTCGGCCGCAGCAGCAGCTGCATGGTCGCCTGGTGCGGCACGGTGAGCAGCTGGACCTGGTCGCCCAGCTCGCGCAGGGAGTTCATGGTGGTGCTGTCGGCGCCGAAGACCGCGAGGTGCGAGTCACCGCTGCGCAGCGCGTTGATCTGGCCGACCTCGTCGTTGGCCCGGAAGACGATCCGGTCCGAGGCCGCTGGCGTGCCCCACCAGCGCTCGTTGCGTTCCAGGACGATCTCGCCGCGCTCCAGGTCGACCTGGCGGATCGCGAACGGCCCGCCGGAGGCGGGGTAGCCGTCGTCCAGCGCCGTGGACCAGCCGCGCGGCGCGTCCCGCAGCAGGTGCGCGGGCAGCAGGTTGGTGAACAGCGTCTGCCAGCCCGGGTAGGGCTTGGCGAAGGTGACCTCGACGGTCTTGCCCGCTTGCCGGGACGCGACGTTCTCGATCAGCTGGTACCCGGCCGGATCGGCCACGCCCGGCTGCGACCGCAGCTGCTCCCACAGGTAGACGAAGTCCTCGGCGGCGATCGGCGCGCCGTCGGACCAGCCGGCCTCCTTGCGGATCCGGTAGCGGACGGTGAACTTCTCCGCCTCCGGCACCACCTCGGCGGACTCCATGAGCGTGGTGTCCAGCTGGAGGGTTCCGTCCGCCGCCGGGCGGAAGACGGACGGGAGCATCAGGCTCGACAGCGCCGACGAGGTCGGCGACAGGTCGGCGAGGGTGTGCGGGTTGAACCCGCCTTCCATCCGGTCGACGCCCACGACGACCTCGGTCGGCATCGGCTGCTGCGAGCTCGACGACGTCTCGGGTGCGGGCGCGGTCGGTTCGACCAGCGGGGGCGGGGGCGCGTTCGTGCAGGCCGCCACCACGCTCACCACCGCCACCAGCAACCCGGCCCCGGTGAGCCGTCGGCGTCGACCCTGGTACACGACGTGCGAACCTCCCCTCACCGAGATCCCCCTCCGCGCTTCCCGATGGAGGACGCGCGGAAGTACCCCATGGTTCCGTCCACCGATCCGGTGACCGACACCGGGGTGCCGCTACTCAGCGTTCTCTCAGGTCGCGGGTGGGATCCAGCCTCCCGCAGCGGAGGCGTTCGCGCGCGCAGCGGAGGCTCCGCGCGCGAACGCGGTCACGCCTGGTTGTCGCGGGCCTTCGCCCGGGACCGCTCACGACCGCGGGTGGTGGCGTCCAGGACCATCTTGCGGACCCGGATCGCGTCCGGCCCGACCTCGACGCACTCGTCACCGGCGCAGAACTCCAGCGCCTCCTCCAGGCCGAGCTTGCGCGGCCGGGCCAGCCGCTCCAGCTCGTCCCCGGTCGCCGAGCGCATGTTGGTGAGCTTCTTCTCCTTGGTCACGTTGATGTCGAGGTCCTCGGCGCGCGGGTTCTCGCCCACGACCATGCCCTCGTACACCTCGGCGCCGGGCTCGACGAAGAAGCTGCCCCGGTCGGCCAGCTGGAGCATCGCGTAGCTGGTGACCGCGCCGGACCGGTCGGCGACCAGCGAACCGCTGTGCCGGGTGCGCAGCTCGCCCACCCACGGGAAGTAGCCCTCGAAGACGTGGTTGGCGATGCCGGTGCCGCGGGTCTCGGTGAGGAACTCGGTGCGGAAACCGATCAGCCCGCGGGACGGGACGACGTACTCCAGCTTGATCCGGCCGGTGCCGTGGCCGTCCATCGTCTCCATCTTGCCCTTGCGCCCGGCCAGCAGCTGGGTGATCGCGCCCAGGTGCTCCTCCGGCGAGTCGATGGTCAGCCGCTCGAACGGCTCGCACAGCTTGCCGTCGATGGTCCTGGTGACCACCTGCGGCTTGCCGACGGTGAGCTCGAAGCCCTCCCGGCGCATGGTCTCCACCAGCACCGCCAGCGCCAGCTCGCCCCGGCCCTGCACCTCCCAGGCGTCCGGCCGCTCGGTCGGCACGACCTTGACGCTGACGTTGCCGATCAGCTCGGCGTCCAGCCGGTTCTTCACCATCCGCGCGGTGACCTTGGTGCCGCCGTTGCGGCCGGTCAGCGGCGAGGTGTTGACGCCGATGGTCATCGAGATCGCCGGGTCGTCGACGGTGATCCGGGGCAGCGGCTGCGGGTCCTCGGGGTCGGCGAGGGTGTCGCCGATGGTGATGTCGGGGATGCCTGCGATGGCGACCAGGTCGCCCGCCGAGGCCTCGGCCGCCGGCACCCGGTCCAGGTTCTCGGTGATCAGCAGCTCGGTGAGCCGGACCTTCTCGACGGTGCCGTCCTCGCGGCACCAGCCGACGGTCTGGCCCTTGCGCATGGTCCCGGAGTGGATCCGGCACAGCGCGATCCGGCCGAGGAACGAGGAGGCGTCGAGGTTGGTCACCAGCGCGCGCAGCGGCGCGTCGGTGTCGGCGACCGGCGCGGGCACCCGCTCCAGCAGCACGTCGAACAGCGAGCTCAGGTCTTCGTCGGCGGGCAGGTCGCCGTCGGCGGGAGCGGTCAGGCTGGCGCGTCCGGCGCGCGCGGAGGCGTAGATGACGGGCAGATCCAGGATCTGCTCCATGTCGACGCCCTCGCCGTCGAGCTCCGAGGCGAGGTCGAGCAGCAGGTCGTGGGCCTCCTCGACGACCTCGGCGATCCGGGCGTCGGGCCGGTCGACCTTGTTGACCACCAGGATCACCGGCAGCCCGGCGGCCAGCGTCTTGCGCAGCACGAACCGGGTCTGCGGCAGCGGGCCCTCGCTGGCGTCGACCAGCAGCACCACGCCGTCGACCATCGACAGCCCGCGCTCGACCTCGCCGCCGAAGTCGGCGTGGCCGGGGGTGTCGACGACGTTGATCGTGACCGGGCCGTCCGGGGTTTCGCGCCGGATGGCCGTGTTCTTGGCCAGGATCGTGATGCCCTTCTCCCGCTCCAGGTCGTTGGAGTCCATCACGCGGTCGACCAGCTCGGCCCGCTCGGAGAAGGCACCTGACTGCCGCAGCATGGCATCGACCAGGGTGGTCTTTCCGTGGTCGACGTGCGCGACGATCGCGACGTTTCGCAGATCGCTGCGGACCCGCTGGTTGGGGGCGACGCTCGTGGCGGACACGCGAGTACTCCTGTCGAACAAGGTGGGCGAACTGAGTCGGAACGGCTGTGCGCGGCGGTTTTCGTCGACTCGGCGTCCGGCCGCGGCTCCGCTGTCGTTCGCCGCTGCGGAGCTGATGACGGCGCCGCCGGTCTCCCCGGAAGCGCGGCGCGTGTCGACGCGCGGCCCTCAACAGCGTAGTGCAAGCCCGCTGCGCCACGGCCGACACGTGCGCAGCGCAACAGTTGCCCCGAACGCCAACATCAAGTTCGCCCAAACGGGTTAGGTTCGCCTACCCTGACCGCGCCCCACCTCCGCACCGGAAAGACCGCAGCGTGAGCAAAACGATCAAGGTCAAGAAGAAGTGCTGCCGCTCGCGGCCGCCGTGCAAGCAGTGCCCGATCGTGGTGCTGCGCGAACTGCTGCGCGAGGCCAAGGCCGAGGAGGTCCGCAAAGCCGAGAAGAAGGCGAAGAAGGCGGACGGCAAGAAGAAGAAAGCGAAATGATCCGACCTCGGCGCCCGGGGGCCGAGGGGAGCATGATCGCGACCGCTATTCGCCGGTCGCCGGGGCCAGGGGGTCGGCGTACTTCGCGAGTTCGGGGATCGTCCGCAGCGCCTGGAACTCGATCACCTCGTACCGCGCCATCTTGTGCAGCACCAGCGGGTCCAGGGCCAGGATCGCGTCCAGCCTGCCGCGGGGCATCGCCCGCGCGATGACCACGCCCCCGGCCATGTGCCCGCGATGCCCGGCGGCGATGAAATCGCCGGCGTCGTAATGCTGGGTGACCCAGTCGTAATGATCGACCAGCCATGCGTCGAGATCCGATTGCGCCGCCGTGTAATTCAGCAGTACCACGTACATTCCTTCACGGTAACTCCGGGACTTGACCCCTGCCGATCACCGAGCGGTAACATGGCCGTCGTGCGCGCGATGCTGAGCATGTGGTGGGCCGCCGAGGAGCGGCCCCGTCAGTTCGCGCACTGACCACGGAAAATCGGCCGCCGACCAGGCGGCCGGTTCGATCCGCGGTCCAGGCCTGGTGGCGGCCCGGAACACCAGGAGCCACCATGACCCGTCTGTCCGGCATCACGCCCTCCGGCCACGTGCACCTCGGCAACCACCTCGGTGCGGTGCGGCGATGGGCTGCCGACCGGGAGCCCGAGGACCTGTTCTTCGTCTCGGACCTGCACGCCATGACGATCCCGCACCGCCCCGAGCGGCTCCGCGCGCTGACCAGGGAGACGTTCGCGATCCTGCTGGGCGTGGGGATCGAACCGGACTCGGTGTTCGTGCAGTCCGACCTCTGCGGCGAGCTGGGCGCGCTGAACTGGGTCCTGGAGTGCACCTGCACCTTCGGCGAGGCGGCCCGGATGATCCAGTTCAAGGAGAAGGCGGGCGGGCAGGACTCGGTGCGCGTCGGGCTGCTGACCTACCCGGTGCTGATGTCGGCCGACATCCTGCTGCAGGGCGCGACCGAGGTCCCGGTAGGCACCGACCAGGACCAGCACGTCGAGCTCGCCAGAGCCCTGGCCAGGAGGTTCAACTCGACCTTCGGGGAGGTGTTCGCCGTCCCGAAGGCGGTGGTCCCCAAGACGGCGGCGAGCATCCGCGACCTGTCGGACCCGGGCCGCAAGATGGCCAAGTCCGCCCAGCAGTCGCCGGGCGGGGTCTTCGTCCTCGACGAGCCCGACGTCATCAGCCGCAAGTTCCGCCGCGCGGTCACCGACGGCGAGAGCGAGATCCGCTACGACCCCGAAACCCGGCCCGGGGTGGCGAACCTGCTTGAAATCCTCGCCGCCTGCACGGGGGTGAGCCCCTACGCCGCGGCGACGTCCGTCGACTCGTACGCGGATCTGAAGGACACCGTCGCGGCAGCGGTGATCGAGGAGCTGCGACCCGTGCGCGAACGCGCGCGGGAGCTGCTCGACGATCCGGCGGAGCTCGACCGGGTCCGGGCGCAGGGCGCGAAGCGCGCAGCGGAGCGCGGGCGACCGCGGCTGGAGGCCGCGATGCGGGTGGCGGGCCTGCGCTGAAAGCCGCCGCCCGGCGTCCCGGCCGGGAGTTCCAGCCGGGGCGCCGGGCACTCGCCCACCAGGGGTCAGGTCACTCGGTCACCAGTTCGAGTGGAGCATGATCCGGTTTGTGGCGACCGGACGATCGATCCCGCCAGCCTGGACTCATGGGTACTCTGGTTGACCAAGGGCACGCGCACGCGCCTCGCGTGTGCGACGAGACGGAGTCCGCATCCGCACCGGCCGAGAGGAGCGCGGTCATGGCAGCACCAGCGTTCGATCCGACGGCGAGGTTCGACCCCCTCATCGACCTCGACGGGCTGTGGACCCCCGAGCTGGCCGACCGGTACCTGCCGATCCCGGGGATGCCCCCGGCCAAGTACGAGTGCCTGGACGGAAAGCTGATCGTGAGCCCCTACGAAGGAACCGCCAACGCCTACGCCGCCGACGAACTGCGGTACCGGATGCGCGAGCCCGCCCGGACGCTCGGGGGAGCTGCCTACACGACGATCAACGTGCAGCTCGGCCAGCAGAGATGGATCGAGCCCGACTTCGTCGTCCTGAACAGTCCCGGCCGCGGCAGGGTGTGGGTCCCCGCCGATCGGGTGCTGCTCGTCGGCGAGTGCGTGTCCCCGTCCAGCCGGCGGAACGACCGGATCGACAAACCGGCCCTGTGCGCGCAGGCCGGGATCCCCTTCTTCATGCGCGTCGAGATCTCCTACGCCCGGCAGCGGGTCGAGGCCGAGCTGCTGCGGCTGGAAGACGGCGCGTACCGGGACCACGCCAAGGCGCTCGACGGCCAGCGGTTCGAGACCGAGGAGCCGTTCCCGCTGGCGTTCGACCCCGCGGAACTGCTGGAACCCTGAAGGGCCTGCGCCGGGACGATCACCGGCGCCGCAGCAGATCGCGCAGCGAGTGCACGAGCACCTTGTCGGCGTCCAGCCAGTCCAGTTCGACCAGTTCACCGGCGTCGATCCAGCGCACCTCGTGGTGCTCGACGGCCCTCGGCGCCGCTTCGGGATCGACCAGTCGCGCGGCGTGGATCCGCAGCAGCATCCCGTTGTCGAGGGGAACATCCGTCCCGATCCGCCCGGTAGGCGTCACCTCGACGTCGAGTTCTTCCGCGCATTCCCGCACAACCGCGTCCTGTTCGCTCTCCCCCGGTTCGACCCGGCCGCCCGGGAGTTCCCAGCGCCCCGCGTCCCGGGCCGGGTAGCGGCGCTGCTGCGCGAGCATCCGTCCCTTGTGGACTATCGCGGTGCCGACGACGACCTTCCGCTCCGCCCAGGACTCGGCCACCTCCCGGACGGCCGCCAACCGCTGGTCCTGCGCCGCCAGGATCCAGCGCCGGACCAGCGCAGTGTCGGCGATGCGCCCCAAGCTCCCGAACGGCGTCCGCCAGCGCACCTCGTCGGTGACCAGCGTGCGCCCGCCGGAAGCGGTGAGCGTTGACTCGTGGCGGAGTTCCCGGAACGGGCCGGAAACCAGGACCGAGCTGAACACGTCGGGCTCGGCGCGCACGATGCGCGTCCGGATCGTCAGCGGCACACCGAGCGCGGGAACCCGGAACGCGAGCTCGTCCCCGGGTACCAGCAGCTGAGCCGGATCCGTGAGCGCGCGGGCGCGAACTCCGATGCCCGCCAACCCGGTTTCCGCGGTTCGGGTGTGGCGCAGCGCCGCACCCGCGGTCGCCAGTGGCGCGTTGATCAACCCGGTACTTCGCAATGCCGACACGTGCGCACATCCTGCCTGACGGCGCCGCGCACCGGCCGCCTAACCACCGGAATCGCGCCGCGCAGCGGGTAGCAGCGGGCCGGCCAGCGGCCACCGCACCTCGATCCGGGCACCTCCCTCCGGCGACTCCGCCGCCCGGACGCCACCGCCCCTGCGGCGGACGGCCTCGGCCACCAGCGCCAACCCGAGCCCGCTGCCGCCACTGCTGCGGGCCCGGTCCGGCTCGACCCGGTGGAAGCGGTCGAACACCCGGGGGCGGTGCTCGGCCGGTATTCCCGGGCCGTCGTCGTCGACGACCAGGCGCACCGAGTCGTGCGCGGGCAGCACCGCGACCCGCACCAGCGCCCGGGCGTACCGCAGGGCGTTGGAGATCAGGTTGTCCAGGACGGTGGCGGCTTCGGCCGGGCTGGCCTGGATCACGACCGCGGTGGTCGGGGTGTCGAGCTGGACCCGTGGTCGCGCGCCGCGCATGTTCGCCCGGTCCACTGCGGCCCGAGCCGCCGCGGCGAGGTCGACCGGGCGGGGCGGTGGTCGGGTGCCCCGCTCCGCGCGGGCGAGCGCGAGCAGGCCGTCCACCAGGTCCGACAGGCGGCGGGCCTCGTCGGCGATCTCCTGCAACGTCTCCTGCGCCAGCTCGGGGTCCGGGTGCACGACGGCGACCTCGGCCTGCGCGCGGATCGCGGTGACCGGGTTGCGCAGCTCGTGCGCGGCGTCGCCGGTGAACCGGCGCAGCCAGTCGGTGTCCGCGTCGCGGCGCGCCAGCATCGCGTTGATGGCTTCGGCGAGGGAACGCAGCTCGTCCTCGGCCTCCGGCACGGGCAGCCGCTCGCCCTCGGGCAACGTGCTCGCCGCCAGCCGCATCCGCTCCACCGGCCGCAGCGACCGCCGCACGACCAGCCAGGTGGCCAGCCCGATCGACCCGGTCGCCAGCAGCGAACCGAATCCCAGGACGTGGCCGGCGGTGCGGAGGGTGTCGGCGTAGCCGACCAGCGGAGTGCCCGCCAGCACCAGCAGCGGCGCGCCGTCGGGGGCGGGCACGACCGCACCGACCCAGCGGCGCCACTCCCGGTGCTCGGTCTGCTCGATGACGCCTGCCCCGGACTTGAGGTCGTTGACCTGCCGGCTCTCCAGTTCGAGCCGGGGCCGCCCGTCCAGCGGGGCGCCCGTCGTGTCCAGCACCCGGACGTCGGTGGTCGCGAGCGCCTCCGCCGGAACGCCTGCGCTGAGCTCACCGGTGGTGACAGCGGCCCTGCGGCGCAGGTCGGTGTCGACGGAGTCCAGCAGCAGCCATCCGACGAAGCCCGTGCTGACCTGCGCGATCACGCCCAGCGCGCAAAGCGCGACGCAGGTGGCCACGGCGCTGGTGCGGAACTGGATCGTGCGGCGGGCCCACCAGGACCGCAGCCGCCGGAGCAACCTGGTCACGTCGCACCGTCACCGACCCGGTAGCCGTGCCCGCGCACGGTCTGCACGAGATGACCGGCGCCGACGGCGGCCAGCTTCCGGCGCAGGTAACCGACGTAGACCTCGACGACGTTGCGGGTGACGAACTGGTCCTCGCCCCACACCGTGCGCAGCAGGTCCTCTTTGGACACGACGGCCCCCGGATGCCCGGCCAGCGCGACCAGCAGCCCGTACTCCCGGGGGGAAAGCGCGACTTCGGCACCGGCCCAGCGCACCTCGCGGTTGCCGCGGTCGATCTGCAGCTCGCCGATGCGCAGCTCGCCGCGGACCGCCGTCTCCCCGCGCCGCAGCAGCGCCCGGACCTGGGCCACCAGCACCAGGAACGAGAACGGCTTGACGATGTAGCCGTCCGCGCCGAGGTCGAGGCCGTCGGCCTGGTCGACCTCGCCGTCCTTGGCCGACAGCAGCAGCACCGGGGTCGCGACGTCGTCGGCGCGCAGGCGTTCCAGCACCCGGTAGCCGGACAGGCCCGGCAGCATGATGTCGAGGACGATCACGTCGAAGGCGCCCGTGGCCGCCAGCCGCAGCGCCTCGTTGCCGTCCGCCGCGACGGTCACCTCCATCCCCTCGGCGGACAGCCCTCGGCGCAGCGCTGAGCGGACTCCGGGCTCGTCATCGACCACCAGTACCTGCGGTGCCATGGATTCAGAATGCCGAGAACGGCCGACATCGCGCACCTCTGCTTGAGAGGCTTCTCAGGCGCAGCTCCGGTCTCAGTGGGTTCTCAGGCACCGCGGGTCACTCTTGGTGTCAAGCGCACCGGACAGGTTCGGATCAGGAGGAGCTATGAAACGCACTCAGATCGCCGCCACGGCGGGGATCGCCGCAGGGGTCGTCGGCCTCACCGCACTCGCGTTGCCAACCGGAGCGGGCGCCGACCCGGTGCTCCCGCCGGTCGCGCCGGAAGCCCTGGTGGAGTCGGTGCTCACGGCCACCCCTCCGGCGCTGGCCGGCACGGTCGAGGTGGACAACGAGCTCGGGCTGCCGGCGGTGCCGGGCGCACCGGAGATCTCCCAGGGCGACGCGTCGTTCCAGGTCTGGGCCGACGGGCAGGGCAGGCACCGGGTCTCGATCCCGTCCCCGGCGGGCGAGACCACGGTCGTCAACGACGGCGCGACGGTGTGGAAGTGGAACGCGGAGAAGCGCCAGGTCGTCAAGGCCCCGCACCACGAGCAGCAGCCGCGGCACGAGGCGACCGACCCGGCCGCGCTGTCCCGCCAGCTCGTCGACACCCTGCGCCGGAGCAGCGACGTCACCGTCGACGGGACCGCGAGCGTGGCGGGCCGCGACGCCTACGAACTTGTCCTCACGCCGAAGCCGACCGAGCGCACAGTCCTGCGCGAGGTGCGGATCGCGGTGGACTCGGAGAAGCGGATTCCGCTGGCCGTCACCGTCAACACCAACGGTTCTGACAACCCCGCGCTTCGGGTGGGCTTCTCGAACCTGGACCTGTCGCAGCCGGACGCCGCGCTGTTCCAGTTCACCGCCCCACCAGGTGCGCAGGTCGAGGAGGCGAAGCCAGGGCCGGAGCACAAGGCCGACCACCCGCAGCCGACCTTCGTGGGCGACGGTTGGGACACCGTGGTCCGGACGGCACTGCCTGCCGGTGACGACAAGGACGCCGCTGATCCGGTCGCCGTGGTCAAGCAGATCGGCAAGCCGGTCAACGGGCCGTGGGGACAGGGCTGGATCGTCACCACCAAGGCCGGGTCCGCGCTGGTCACCGCCGACGGCCAGGTCCTGGCCGGCGCGGTGCCGGAGCAGGTGCTGACCGAAGCGCTCGGGAACCGGTGATGACGGGAGTCGTCGAATCCGTCGGGGCGGAGATCTCCGCCCCGACGGGCGGCCTCGCGGCGCGCACGACGGGCCTGCGCAAGGTTTACGGCTCGACGGTCGCGGTCGCCGGTGTCGACCTCGAAGTCCCGCGCGGAGCGGTGGTCGGGGTGCTCGGGCCGAACGGCTCGGGCAAGACCACCACGATCCGGATGCTGCTCGGGCTGACCCAGCCCACGGCGGGTTCGGTCGAAGTGCTCGGGCACGAGATGCCCACGCACGGTGACCGGGTGCTGCCGAGGGTGGGTGCGCTGGTCGAGGGACCCGGGTTCCACCCGTTCCTGTCCGGGCGCGAGAACCTGCTGCGGTGCGCGGCGATGGAACCGGCGCTGGACTCCGGGGAAATCCGGTCGGCGGTCGGCGACGCGCTGGAGCGGGTCGGGCTCGCCGGGGCCGCGCACCGCCGGTACCGCGGCTACTCGCTGGGCATGAAGCAGCGGCTCGGCCTCGCGGCGGCGCTGCTGGTTGCGCGCGACCTGGTCGTGCTCGACGAACCGACCAACGGCCTGGATCCCGCCGGGACCAGGGAGATCCGCCGGATCATCGCCGATCTGCACAAGGTCGGGACGACGGTCCTGGTCTCCTCGCACCTGCTGTCGGAGGTGGAGGCGACGTGCACGCACGTCGCGGTGATGCACCAGGGCTCGCTCGTCGCCCAGGGCGATCTGGCGACGTTGCTGGAGTCCGGCGGGCCGCACCTGCTGGTGTCGACGGCGGACGTCGAGGGTGGGCTGCACGCGTTGCGGGACAACGGGATCCCAGCACGCGAGGAGGACGGCGTGCTCCGGGTCGAGCTGACCGAGGTGGATCCGCCCGAGGTCATCGCGACGCTGGTGCACGCCGGAGTCGGAGTGCACGAGGCGCGGCGCGGTCGCGCCGGGCTGGAGGACCTGTTCGCTCGGTTGACGGAGGAACCATGAGCGACCATCCCGCACCGCACACGCCCCACGGCACCGAAGCGGAGTCCGCTGTGGACACAATGCATCCCCGCGCGACCGGAGGTCTTGCGCAACCGAAGGTCCTCAGTCCGCGCCGGTACTGCCATCGGTGGCGCACTGGCGTCAGCACACCAGCCGAGGTCGCAACGCACCGACCCGTCAAGGAGGAAACATGACGACGGCCGTCGCGGCACGCACGACCGCTCCGCTGGGGCGAGTGCTGCTGGCCGAACTGCGGTGGGTGCTGCGCCGTCCCCGCAACCTGGCATCGCTGGCGGTACTGGCGCTGATGCCGGTGCTGATCGGCATCGCCGTGGTCCTGACCGGCGGCCCGGACGGGGGCGACGGGCCACCGGCGCTGGCCACGGTGGCTGGCAACGGGCTGGTGCTCCCGGTGGCGACGCTGGTGCTCGCGCAGTCGATGCTGCTTCCGCTGGTCGTCAGCATGACCGCGGCGGACGCGCTCGCCGGTGAGTCCGCGCACGGAACCCTGCGCGGGTTGGTGATGGCACCGATCAGCCGGACCCGGCTGGTCGGCGTCAAGGCCGTGGGCGTGCTGGTCATGACCGTGCTGTCGGTGGTCGTGATCGGTGTCAGCGGGGTGCTCACCGGCCTGGTGATCGTCGGCGGCGGTGACCTGGTCACGATGTCGGGGACGACGCTGCCGATGGGCTCCGGGCTGGGGCGGGTCGCGCTCGCGGTCGGCTGGTCGGTGGTGCAGATGGCGGCGGTCGGAGCGATCGCGCTGGCCATCTCGTCGTTCACCGACCACCCGCTGATGGTCATGGTCACCACCATGGGCGCGCTGATCGTGTTCGGCGTGCTCGGGGCGCTGCCCGCCCTGGATTGGCTGCACCCGCTGCTGATCACGAAGGGATGGGCGTCGGTGATGGAGGTCCTCCGGGACCCGATCGCGACCGGCCCGCTCGTGGACGGCCTGCTCCGCGCGGGCTGCTACGTGGTGATCGGGGTTTCCGCAGCGGTGTTCCGGATGTCATCGAAGGACGTGTGAGCCGGTGGCCGACGCGGTCCGATCTACCGGCGCTGCCCGGAACACCTAGATCGTGTCTGTTGTGTCGCGACCCGCAGCTGCTCGCCCGGGTCGAGGGCTGCCGGTCGTGGCCCACAAGGGCTACGTACCGGCTGAACCGACCGCCACCTCGCCGAGCGAGACGCCCGGCTCCTGCGACCGTCCTACCGCAACCGCGCCCCGCACCCCGCCCAGCACCTGCTCAAACCGATCCTCACGGTGACCTGCGCGATCCGGCACCACCGCGCCACCGGCCAGCCCATCACCCGCTCCCCGACCACCTACGACCACTGATCAATCAGGACTTGATCGTCTAGATTGAGCCGGTGGATTTCGAGGTGGATGACTCGCCGGAGCGGATCGACCGCGACGTCGTGTGGGAGTTCGTGTCGACCGACGCGTACTGGTCCCGCTGGCGCACCCGCTCGGACGTGGAGCGCCAGCTGGACCACGCCTGGCGCGTCGTCGGCGCGTACGAGAAGCCGAGCGGCCGGATGATCGGCTTCGCCCGCGCGTTCTCCGACGGCGTGGCCAGCGCCTACCTCGCCGACGTGTTCACCGTCGCCGCCGCACGAGGCCAGGGCGTCGGCAAGGCCCTGGTCCGCGCGATGGTCGAGGAAGGCCCGGGCGCCAAGTTCCGCTGGATGCTGCACACCGAAGACGCCCACGGCCTCTACGAGTCCTTCGGCTTCGCCCCGCCGGACCGGACGTACCTCGAACGCCCGTCCCGCTTCACCACCTGACCCCCACGACGGCGACGCCGTCCGGCTCCAGCGCCAGCCGCACCACGTCTCCAACGCTCGGCGCACCGGCCGTCCCGGCCACCGCCTCCACACGCCCGACCTCCGGCGCCTCCGGCACCGTGACGGCCAGCCGCACGTGATCGTGCCGATGCACCCGCTCCGCAACGACGCCGATCACCGGCTTCGCCCAGCCGGCGGCAGCTCCGCGATGACCGTCGCCCTCCGGCACCGCACCACCCGAACCACCTCGGCCACCCGAACCACCTTGGTCACCCGGGGCACTTGGGTTACCCAGGCCACCTCGGCCACCCGGAGCACCTCGATCTCCCGGGGCACCTCGGGCACCCGGAGCACCCTGGTCGCCCAGAGCACCTTGGCCGCCCAGGCCACCTCGGTCGCCTGGGGCACCCTGGTCGCCCGGAGCCGCTCCTCTGCCCGAAAACTCCCCGGCATCCGGAACCGGCTCGCGATCCGAGATCACCCCGTGGCCTGAAGCAGCCCGGACATCCGGAACCGGCTTGCCGTTCAGCCCCGCTCCATCCAAAACCGCCTCGGCGTCCAAGACCGCCCCAGCATCCGAGGCCACCCCACGATCCGAGGCCACCCCACGATCCGAAGCTGCCTCACGATCCGAAGCTGCCCCACGATCCGAAGCTGCCCCACAATCCGAGGCCGACGCACGATCCGGAGCCGCCCCAGCATCCGGAGCCGCCCCAGCATCCAAGACCGCCCCGGCATCCGAAGCCGCGCCGCCGCCGGAAACCGCACGACCACCCAGGGCCGCACCATCCGCAGCCACCTCGACCGGGCCCATCTCGACCGGGACCACCTCACCGCCAAAACCACCCCCACCACCCGGCACCACCCCAAAACCAGCCCCGGCCCGCACGCCTGCGGCGCGCAGCCCGAGCCGCGCCTCCCCATCCGGCGCCCCCACAGCGACCTCCCCCAGCGCGCAGCTCGCGACTCCGTCGCTCACCCGCGCGGGCAGGAACGTGGTGCAGCCCAGGAACGCCGCGACTTCGTCGTCGGCGGGGTGGCTCCAGAGCGCCTCCGGCGTGTCGACCTGGAGCACGCTGCCGCGTGACATGACCGCGACGCGGTCGGCGAGGGTGAACGCCTCGTCGTGGTCGTGGGTGACGACGATGGCCGTCGCGTCGTCGCGGGCGAGCAGGGACGCCAAATCGACCGCCAGCTGCTCGCGCAGCATCCTGTCCAATGCGGACAGTGGCTCGTCGAGCAGCAGCAACCGCGGTTCCGCCGCGAGCGCGCGGGCCAGTGCGACGCGCTGGGCCTCACCTCCGGACAGCTCCGTCACGCGGCGGCGCTCGTAGCCCGCGAGGCCGACCAGTTCGAGCAGTTCCGCCACTCGTTCCGCGCGCCGGGCTCGGCCGGTGGAGCGCATGCGCAGGCCGAACTCCACATTGCCCGCGACGTCCCGGTGTGGGAACAGCTGGCCGTCCTGGAAGACCATGCCGAAGCCGCGGCGGTGCACCGGGACCCGGGCCAGGTCTGCGCCGTCCCAGTGCACGCTGCCCGCCGACGGGCGTTCGAGGCCCGCGATCGCGCGCAGCAGCGTCGACTTGCCGCAGCCCGAAGGGCCCAGCAGGGCCAGCACTTCACCATCGGCCAACTCGATGTCCACATCGGACACCGCGGGCTGCGATCCGTACCGGACCGACAGGCCGCTGACGTTCAGGCTCATCAGAACTCCCCGACGGATTCGGCCCGGCCCCGCACCCGCTCGATGAGGACCACCGCCGCGATGGTGACGATCATCAGCAGGGCGCAGGCCGCGTAGGCCATCTGGCTGTTCAGCTCTCCCGGCCGGGAGACCAGCCTGCCGATCGCGACCGGCAGGGTGGGCGCGTCCGGGCGCGCCAGGAAGCTGGTGGCGCCGAACTCGCCGAGTGCCACCACGAAACCGAATCCCGCCGCTGCCACCACGGCTCGGGCCGCCAGCGGCACGTCGATCTCCCACCGCACCCGCCACGGGCTCGCGCCGAGCGTGGCGGCGGCCTGCCGCAGGCGGGCGTCGATCGCGCGCAGCACCGGCAGCACCATCCGGATCACCAGCGGTGTCACCACCAGCGCCTGCGCAAAGGGCACCAGCAACGGGGACGTGCGCAGGTCGCCCGGCAGCACGTCAAGCGTGATCAGGTAGCCGAACCCGACCGTCACCGCCGACACCCCCAGCGGCAGCATCAGCACCGTGTCGAGCAGTTCGGCCGTGGTCCGCCGCTGCACGCTGATCAGCACGAACGAGGCGAGCAGGCCGATCAGCAACGCCAGCCAGGTCGCGTCGACCGCGGTGCGGACCGAGTTCAGGGCGGCGTCGATGCCCGACACCTGCAGGGTGCCGCGCTCCCCCGTCCCCGCCAGCGCGCGGTAGCCCGCGAGGCTCCATCCGTCCCTTGTGGACACCGAGCGGACGAGCAGGCCGATGATCGGCGTGAGCAGTCCGGCGACCACCGCCGCGGCCAGGCCCACGACCCACCACTCCCCGCCCTGCGGTCGGCGGGCCGTCTCCTCCGCCTTCCGCAGCCGCAGGGCGGTTTCGCGGCGACGGCGGGACACCGCCGCGATCACCAGCGCCGCGACCACCGCCGCCAGTTGCAGCAGCGACAGCGCCGCCGCTCCCGGGAGGTCGAGCAACTGCACGGTGCGCAGGTAGATCTCGGTTTCCAATGTCCGGAAGTCCCCGCCGCCCAGGACGAGCACGACGCCGAAACTCGTCGAGCAGAACAGGAAAACCACCGCCAGCGCCGAACCCAGCGCGGGCAGCAGCGCAGGCAGCGTCACCGACGTGAACGCGCGCAACCGCGACGCTCCCAGCGAACGCGCGGTGTCCTCGACCCGGCGGTCCAGATGCGTCCAGAGGCCGCCGACCGTGCGGGCCACGACGGCGACGTTGAAGAACGCGTTGGCCAGCACGATCCCGGCCACGCTGACCCCGTCCGCACCACCGAACAGCGCGCGGAACGCCATGCCCACCACGAGCGTCGGCAGCACGAACGGCACCATGACCATCGCGCGCAGCACCATCTTGCCCGGAATCGTCAGCCGCGCCAGCACATACGCCAGCGGCATGCCGAGCACCAGCGCGACCACCGTGGAGGCGGCGGCCTGCCCGAGCGTGAAGGCGACCAGCCGCCAGGTGGCCGGATCGCCCAGCACACCGGCGATCCCGCCACCAACGCCCATCCCGACGATCACCGCGACCGGCCAGGCGAAGAACAGGCCGAGGAACCCGAGCACCAGCGCGGCGGCGGCACCGACGGCCGCGCGGTGCCCGCTGCCGACGCTCAGCCCCGCACCACCGAGCGCCACTGCTCCACCCAACGGTCGCGGTTCTGCTGGACCTGCTCGGCAGGCAGTTCGGCGGGCCGCTCCGGCAGCGGCGCGCTGGTCTGCCAACCCGGCGGGAGCGGCACGTCGCGCACCGAGGGGTAGACGTACATCGTGTCCGCGACCTGCGCCTGGAACTCGGGCGACAGCAGGAAGTCGACCACCTTCCCCGCGGCCTCCGGGTCCTTCGCGCCGGTCAGCACGCCGGCGTACTCGACCTGGCGGTAGCAGGTGTCCAGCAGTGCCTTCGTGCGCGAGGTCCCGTCCGGGTTCGTCTCGGCCGCGGGCGAGGAGGCGTAGGACAGCACGATCGGCCGCGGCCCCCTGCCGGCCGAACCGGAGAAGTCCTGGTTGTACGCCTCCTCCCAGCCGGAGGAGACCTTGACGCCGTTGGCGGTCAGCTGCCGCCAGTAGTCCTGCCAGCCGTTCTCGCCGAACGCGGCGACGGTGTCGAGCAGGAACGCCAGCCCCGGCGAGGACGTGGCCGGATCCGGCACGGCGAACAGGTCCTTGTAGCGCGGGTCGGTCAGGTCGCGCAGCGTCGTCGGCTCCGGGAGGCCGTGCTGGGCGAACCAGCCGGTGTCGATGTTGACGCAGACGTCGGCGACGTCGACCGCGGTCAGCCGGTTCTCCGGTTCCAGCGCGTAGCGCTCGGGGCCCTGGCCCGCGTTCGGCGGCCGGTGCGGCTGGAGCACGCCCTCGCGCAGGGCGCGGGAGGCGAACGTCGAATCGATTCCGTAGGTGACGTCGCCGATCGGGTTCGCCCTGGTCAGCGCCAGCTTGTTGGTGAGCTCGCCCGCGTCACCGCTGTTGACGACCTGGAGCGTGATGCCGGTCGACTCCTTGAACTTCGCCAGCAGGCCCTCGTCCGCGACGAACGAGTCGTGCGCGACGAGCGTGACGGTGCGGGCGCCCTGCCCGGCACCCTGCGTTCCGGCCAGCGAGCACCCGGCGGTCAGCACGGCCAGCGCGGTCGCTCCGGCGAGCTGCAGCAAACGGTTCAACGATCCTCCCGATGTCCTGCCACGCAGCCGGCACCGAGGGGCCTCCCTGCGCCGGCATGACCCGGTTCAGGTTCGACGGTCGAGGGGCTCGCCCCCTCCTCTCAGCCCAGCGTGCTGGACTCCCGTGGCCCCGGAAGTGTACGTCAGGGGGACGCTCGCGCCGGGCGCGGCGAGGGCCCACCATGTGGGCATGACCGAACTTCTCACCGACACCCAGGTGTCCGAGGCGCTCCAGCACCTGCCGGAGTGGCAGCAGGACGGCCCGAAGCTGACCAGGACCATCGAGTTCGCCAGCTTTCCGCAGGCCATCCAGGCCGTGAACCGGATCGCCGAGATCGCCGAGAGCGAGAACCACCACCCCGACATGGACATCCGCTGGCGGAAGGTGACCTTCTGGTGCATCACCCACTCCGAGGGCGGCATCACCCAGAACGACGTCTCGCTGGCGCAGGAGATCGACTCGGTCGCCGACGCCTTCGCCAACGCCTGAGCAACCGGGCGGAACCGTCGCCGGCGGTTCCGCTCCTCAGGCCCCGAGCAGCTCGGCGATCTCGAAGGCGCAGCCCCAGGAGAGGCTGACCCCGCAGCCGGAGTGGCCGTAGTCGTGGATGATGCGCGCCCCGGCGAAGTCCTCCACCTCCAGCCGGACCGAGTCCCGGCCCGGGCGCAGGCCGATCAGCTCGTCGACGACCTCCGCACCGGCGAGCGCGGGCTCGATCTCGGCGCAGCGCCGCAGGATGCCCTCGCTCACCGTGCGCGACGGGACCAGGTTCCAGTCCTGCTCCACGGCGACCCCACCGAGGATGACGCGGTCACCGTGCGGCATGTACCCGGCGAACTCGCTGTTGGTGGTCAGCTCGATGAAGTACTCGTCGATCCCGGGGTTGGCCACGACCACGTGCTGCCCGCGCACCGGGTGCACCGCCGGATCGCCGACCAGCTCCCGGGCGCCGACGCCCGTGCAGTTGACCACCAGCGGCGAGTCCGCGGCGGCTTCGGCCAGGGTCGGGACCGGGCTCACCGCGATCTCGCCCCCGGCCGCCCGGAACCGGTCGACCAGGTAGTCGAGGTAGGCGGGCATGTCGATCAGCGGGACGGTCGCCCGGTAGCCGCTGACGAACCCCTCCGGGAGCTCGTCGGGCCGGCATCGGCGCAGGTCGGGGATGAGCCGAGCCTCCGGCGGCACGGCGTCGCCGAGGTCGAAGCGGGCCGCCATCCGGCCGGACGCGAGGTGGACCCCGGAACCGCTGTCGCGGGCGAGTTCGGTGAACTCGGCGTGCGAGAGGGTGCCCCAGTACAGGACGCGGTCGGCGGGCCGCAGCATCGCCGGGCCCCACATCGCACCCGCCACTGCCGAAGTCGTGTCCCGAGGCCGGTCAGCGGTCCGGATCCGGACCCGCAGCCCCGCCTCGGCGAGCACCACCCCGGCGGTCAGCCCCTGCACTCCGGCGCCGATCACCAGCACGGACTCTCCGGTCACCCGTCCCACGCTAACAGCCCGGACGGGGTGAAGGTGCCGCCGAGCTCCGGCGCCAGCCCTGCCCGCGCGCGGGCCCGGAACCCCTCCGGGTCGGCCGCGGCCTCGGGGAGCGCACCCAGCAGCGGCGCGCCGGTCACCGCGGGCAGGTCGACCAGGTTGCAGCGGGAGGCCAGGTCCGGCTCGTCCGGCCAGCTCCCGACGACCACGCCCGCGCACTCCACGCCCCGGCTGCGCAGCGCCTCCGCCGTCAGCGCAGCGGCGTTGAGCGTGCCCAGACCGGCGTGCGCGACGACCAGCACCGGCGCCGAGAGCAGGGCCGCCACGTCCGCGAGCGTGCCGCCGGCGTCGTCGTAGTGCACGAGCAGTCCTCCCGCGCCTTCCACCAGGACCAGGTCGTGGTCCCGGTCGAGTTCGAGCGCCGCGGCCGCGACCTCGGCCGGTCGCACCGGAGGAAGGCCCGACCGGCGCGCGGCCGTGGCGGGCGCGAGCGGTTCCGGGTATCTGGCGAGCTCGACCGCGGTGATCGGTCCCGCGAGCCGCTCGACCTCCGCGACGTCACCGGGTTCGCCCTCGGCGACGCCGGTTTGCGCCGGTTTGAGCACCGCGACGCGGCCGGGCTCCAGCGCGGCGATCGCGGCGGTGACGACGGTCTTGCCGACCTCGGTTCCGGTGCCGGTCACGACCAGGACGGACATCGAGCCTCCTCAGCGGTGGTGCTCCGCGCGAGGTCGTCGGTGCCGGTGGGCGGCATGGTCGCGGAACCGTACCGCGATCGTGCCGGATCGGGGGCCGGAGGCGCAGTCCCCCACCGGACAAGATCGGCCGCCGGGCATTGTGCACATCGGACAGTGCTCGGGCGGGGAACGCCCCACCTAGGGGTCGCCTGGGCCCCGAGGATGACGATCGGCGAGACCTGGAGCTGATCCGCCGGCACCACCCGCGCTCCTACCTTTTCCCTTGTGAGAAGGAGGAATTCGATGCATCTGCTAGCGGGAGCCATCGCGGCGTCGCTGATCGCGGCTCCGGTCGCGTCGGCCGCCGGGACCGAGGTGATCGGCGGTGGCGAGGCGACCGAGCCCTACGAGTTCATGGCGGCCACCTCGCTCGACGGCGAGTTCCGCTGCGGCGGCTCGCTGATCGCTCCGGACTGGGTGGTCTCGGCCGCGCACTGCTTCGCGCAGAAGGCGCCGGACGGCTCGATCGTGCCGATCCCGACCGACGGGCTGGCCGCGCGCGTCGGCAGCCACGACCGCACCGCGGGCGGCAGCGAGGCCCGGATCAGCGAGATCGTGCTGCACCCGGGCTTCAGCGTGCAGGGCGGTGACATCGCCCTGCTCCGGCTCGACCACCCGGTGCCGCAGCGGCCGATCGGGATCGCCGACGCGTCCGGGCCCGCGGGCACCGCAACCCGCGTCCTCGGCTGGGGGCGGACGAACGAGGAATCCGGCGAACTGCCGGTGCGGCTGCGGGAGCTCGACACCCGGATCGTGCCCGACGACCGGTGCGGAACGTTGTCCGATCCGCACCGGAACATCTGCACCGAGGGCGTCGTCCCCGGCACGAACGCCTGCGACGGCGACTCCGGTGGCCCGCAGTTGCAGGGCAGGCCCGGCGAGTGGGAGCTGATCGGCGCCACCGGCGGTCCGGCCGACGGCGACGGGAAGTGCGGGACCGGCTACGGCCGCTGGTCCGACCTGCCGCAGGCCCGCGACTGGATCACCGCGACGACCGGCTGACGACCTCGTGCAGCGCGGTCAGGACCGCCTTGCGGCGCGGGTCGATCCCGCCGGAGTCGCGCAGCTCGTTCATCACGTACGACACGCCGACGCGCGCGCTGGGCCAGGCGGCGTGTCCGGAACCGCCGGCTCCGCCGTGGCCGAAGACGTCGTCCGGCGGGCCCAGCGGCTGGGCGGAGCTCTGGAGCCGGTAGCCGAGGCCGTAGGCGAGGTCGTCGCCGGTGGTCGGGTCGATCCCGCGCGCGAGCGGGGACCGGGCGAGGTCGATCGTCTCCGGCTTGAGCAGCTGGACACCGTCCAGCGTTCCGCCGAGCGCGAGGCAGCCGTAGAGGCGCGCGATCGAGCGGGCGGTGCCGAGCGCGTTGACCGCGGGAAGCTCGGCCCGGTGCGCGCGGGCGGTGTTCCAGAAGATCGGGCCTTCGGCGAACAGCGGCGGATTCGCCCAGACCCGGCGGTCGAAGTCGCGTTCCGGCGCCGCCTGCACCAGGCCCGGCGCGTAGCTGAACTCCGACGCCCGGTGCTCGTGCTCGGGTGGCAGCCCGATCCACACGTCGAGGTCCAGCGGGGTGGCGATCTCGTCGTGGAAGAAGGAGCCCGCGGTGCGGCCGTCGACGCGGCGGATCAGCTCGCCGACGAGCGTGCCGAAGGTCAGCGGGTGGTAGACGACCGCGTCGGTCTGCCGCGACGAGTCCGCGAGCCGGGCGGCGAGACCGGCCTGGTCGAGCAGGTCCTCGTGGGTGGTGGCGTCGGGGTAGGCGGGCAGCCCGCCGCGGTGCGACAGCACCTCGGCGACGGTCACGTCCTGCTTGCCCCGCGCGGCGAACTCCGGCCAGTAGCGGGCGACCGGGGCGTCCAGCTCGATCGCGCCGCGCTCGACCAGCACCAGCAGCGCGGTGGCCACCAGGCCCTTGGTGCCGGAGAAGATCATCTGGAGGGTGTCGTGCCGCCACGGGCGGCCGGGAGCCGCCGATCCGCCCCACAGGTCCAGGACGGTCCGGCCGTCCTGGACCACGGCCAGCGCCGCCCCGACCTCCCCGCGTTCGCCGAAGTTGGCCTCGAAGGCTTCGGCGACCGGCTCGAACCCCGCCGCGACGTGCTGCTGCATCTGCTCCCCCGGCTCGTGGTGAACGGATCACGACAATACGCGGCGACGCCCGCTAGACTCTGACATTGATGTCAACCTTGCCTGAGCCGGATCTCATGAAGATCGGCGAACTCGCCCGGCGCACCGGCGTGAACCAGCGCCTGCTGCGCTACTACGAGGAGCAGGGCCTGCTCACCTCGCAACGCGCCCCCAGCGGTTACCGCTACTACGCGCCGGAGGCGATCACCGTCGTCCGCCAGATCCGGCAGCTGCTCGCGGCCGGGCTGACCACGGATGTCATCCGCGACATCCTGCCGTGCGCGCGCGGCGAGGTGCCGACGCTGGAGCCGTGCCCGGCGCTGCTGGCGACCCTGCGCCGGGAACTCGGCAACATCGACGACCGGATCAGCTGCCTCCAGCAGACCCGGGGCGCGCTCGCGGACTTCCTCGACGCCACCGACCGGGTCCCCGCTACCGGTGGACGACCGTGATGTGGTGTTCGGAGCCGGGCGTCTCGACTTCGTCGACCACGGCGACGGCCAGGTCCTCGGCGCTGATCCACGACTTGCCGTCGGCCGCGGTGAGCAGCACGTCGGTTCCGCGCCGGTAGCGGCCGGTGCGTTCACCGGGCTCCAGCAGGGCGGGCGGGCTCAGGTAGACCCAGTCGCCACCGGGACGGGCCTGGCAGGTCCGCAGCTGAGCGACTCCGGCTGCGGCGACGTCCTTCAGGGCGGCAGGCACGTACTCGGGGTTGTCGGCGACCAGGAGGTCGTGGTTCCCGGGGCTGCGCAGCGCACCGGCACCACCGACGACCAGGACGCGAATTCCCAGCTGTGCGGCGATGTCCAGGACCGTGCGCGTGATGCTGACCAGGTGGTCCTGATCGACCGGGACGGTCCGCACTGTCAGCACCACCGCATCGGTGCCGGCGATCGCCCCGCGCACCGCGTTCGGGTCCGTGGCGTCGACGGCAGCCCTGCGGGACAGGGCGAGCACTTGGTGGCCGCGGGCGCCGGCCTCGGCGAGCACCCGGCTGCCGACCATCCCGCTGGCGCCGATCACTGCGATCCTGCTCATCGAATCCGATCTCCTTCTTGCTTCGACGGGTTGAGCTGGGCCGCGAGCATGGCGGCCAGGGCGAGGACGAAACCCAACGACTGGAGCAGGCTCAGCGATTCGCCGAGCACGATTCCCACGACGGTCGCGACCAGCGGCGACAGCAGCACCAGCGGGGCGGACGCACCGACCGGCAGCTTGCCGATCCCGCGGAACCACAGCGTGTACGCGATCAGCCCGCCCATGCTTCCGAGCCACAGGTAGCCGCCGATCGCTCCGGCGTCGATCCGCTCCGGCGTCCCCTCGATCGCGAGGGTGAGCGGGAGCAGCAGCACTCCGCCTGCCGTCAGCTGCCAGCCGGCCAGGGCCAGCGGGCCGACTCCCGCCGGACGCCCCCAGCGCTTGGTGAGGACGACCCCGCCCGCCATGGCCGCTGTGCCGCCGAGTCCGGCGAGCACGCCGACGAAGTCGAGCCGGGCCTCCGGTCCGAGCACGACGAGCCCGACGCCTGCCACGCCGAGCACGCCCCAGGCCAGTCGCCAGGCCGTCGGCCGGTCGCCGAGCACCGCGACGGCCAGTCCGGCGACCAGCAGCGGCTGGGCGGCGCCGAGGGTGGCGGCGACGCCGCCGGGGAGGCGTTCCGCCGCCAGGAACAGCAGCGGGAACATGGCACCGATGTTGAGCACGCCGAGGACGGCGGCCTTCCACCACCAGTCGCCGCGCGGGAGCACGCGGGTGATCGCCAGCGCGAGCAGCCCGGCGGGCAGGGCGCGCATCAGCCCGGCGAACAGCGGGTGCCCGGCTGGAAGCAGCTCGGTGGTCACGGCGTAGGTGGTGCCCCAGGAGGCTGGAGCCAGTGCGGTCAGGGCGACGGTCGCCGCCCGCGAGGTCCGCAGCGGGACGGGTGGCCGCTCGGTCAAGGTCTGCATGCGAAGAAGTCTCGGCTCAGCGCATCATGAATCCAAAGCATCCTTGCGATGGCAGCTATGAATGAGGACGATCGTCGCGTGGACCTCCAGCAGATGCGGTACGTCGTCGCGGTCGCCGAGACCCGCAACTTCACCCGCGCCGCCGAGCGCTGCGCCGTGGTGCAGTCGTCGCTCAGCCACCGGATCGCGGGCCTGGAACGGGAGATCGGGGTCAAGCTGTTCGCCCGGTCCAGTCGCCGGGTCGAGCTGACCAGCGCCGGGGAGGCTTTCCTCGTCGGCGCGCGCGAATGCCTGGCCGCGGCCGACCGCGCGGTCGCCGACGCTGCTGCCGCGGGTGGCGTGGTGCGCGGCCGGTTGGCTGTGGGCGTGATCGTGACGACGGCCGCCGTGGACGTGCCCGAGGTGTTGCAGCGGTACCGCGCCCGCTACCCGGACGTCCACGTCAGCCTCCGCGCGGGCGGGAGTGACGAGCTGGCGGGGGCGGTCCGCGACGGCGAACTGGACATCGCCTTCCTCGGCATGCCGGTGGGCGAAAAGCCGTCCGGCGTGGAAACCGTCGTCCTCGACCACGACCAGCACGTGCTGGTGGTCCCGGCCGACCACCGGCTCGCGGGCGCCTCCCGGGTCACGTTGCGGGACCTCGCCGACGAGGCGTTCGTGGACTTCATGCCGGGAACGCCCGCCCGCGCCCAGTCCGACCAGGCGTTCGCCGCCGCGGGCCTGGCCCGCGACGTCGCGTACGAGGCGGGCGTGGCCGAGCTGATCACCCGGCTGATCGCGCGCGGGCTGGGCGTCGCGCTGCTGCCGTCGGCGTTCATCCGGCCGCTGGCCGCGGGAGACCCGGAACTGGCGCTGGTCCCGGTGGTCGACGGGCCGCACCGCATCGAGTACCTGGCGTGGAGCCGGTTCAACCCCAGCCCCGCCACCCGGGCGCTGCTCGGGGTGCTCGGGGTCAGACGTTGAAGCGGAACTCCACGACGTCGCCGTCGGCCATCACGTAGTCCTTGCCCTCCATGCGGACCTTGCCCGCCGACTTGGCCGCGGCCATCGAACCGGCCTCGACGAGGTCGTCGAACGCGACGATCTCGGCCTTGATGAAGCCGCGTTCGAAGTCGGTGTGGATGACCCCGGCCGCCTGCGGCGCGGTCCAGCCCTGCCGGATGGTCCAGGCGCGGGCCTCCTTCGGCCCGGCGGTCAGGTAGGTCTGCAGGCCGAGGGTGTGGAACCCGGCGCGGGCCAGCGCGTGCAGGCCGGGCTCGGGCTGGCCGATGGACTCCAGCAGCTCGCGGGCCGACTCCTCGTCCAGCTCGACCAGCTCGGACTCGACCTTGGCGTCCAGGAACACCGCGTCGCCGGGCGCGACCAGGTCGCGCAACTCCTGCTGCTTGGCCTCGTCGGTGAGAACGCCCTCGTCCGCGTTGAACACGTACAGGAACGGCTTGGTGGTCAGCAGGTTCAGCTCGCGCAGGTCGGGCTCGTCGGTGCCCTTGCCCGCGCCGAACAGCGTGCGACCGCCGTCGAGGATGTCCTTGGCCTCCTTGGCCGCCTCCAGCGCCGGACGCCGGTCCTTGTGGGTCCGGGCCTCCTTCTCCAGCCGCGGCAGCGCCTTCTCCAGCGTCTGCAGGTCGGCCAGGATCAGCTCGGTGTTGATCGTCTCGATGTCGCTGGAGGGGTCCACGCGACCGTCCACGTGCACCACGTCCGGGTCGTCGAAGACGCGGATGACCTGGCAGATCGCGTCCGCCTCGCGGATGTTGGCGAGGAACTTGTTGCCCAGCCCCTGCCCCTCGGAAGCACCCTTGACCAGACCGGCGATGTCGACGAACGACACCGTGGCGGGCACGGTCCGGGCCGAGCCGAAGACCTCGGCCAGCGCGTCCAGCCGCTTGTCCGGCAGCGGCACCACGCCGACGTTCGGCTCGATGGTCGCGAACGGGTAGTTCGCTTCGAGCACGTCGTTGCTGGTCAGCGCGTTGAACAGGGTGGACTTGCCGACGTTGGGCAGACCGACGATTCCGAGGGTGAGGCTCACGGGTGCAGAGTCTAGGCGTTGGCCCCGGCGATCAGCGGGCCCGGTGGTCCGCCCACCGGGCCCGCCGGGTCAGCCGTCGTCCTCCTGTTCGCCGCCCTGGTCGTCGTTCTGTTCCTGCTGGTTGTCGTCCTGCTCCTGCTCCTGGTCGGCGGGCGGGGCGCCGGTGTCGCAGCCTGCGGTGACCGCGACGGCGAACAGCGCGGACAGGACGATCTTCGAAACACGTGTGCTGATCACAACCCGACATTAGGTATCAATCGCCCGCCGCGCACCCATCTCGGCCAAATCCCTCCCGGGAGGGAGCCGACCGGTTCTCCGGCGGGAGTCGCCCGCGGGCCGCGCGCAGAAGCATTCGAAGGCGAATCCACCGACCCCGGGAGCCCGGATGCGCACTGCTCCAGCCGTCTTCGCGACCCTGACCCTGCTGGCGTTCCTCGCGGCGAAAGTCCTTCCGCACAGCACGGTCCTCTTCGAGATCCCCGCCTGGGTCACCCCGGCGGGAGCGATCGCCGGGATCGCCGCGGCCATCGCGCTGCCGACCCGTCGGCACCGGACCGCGTTCACGATCACCGGGGTCGCGCTCGTGCTGCTGCTCTGGTCGGCGGGCGGCCTGCTGTTCGACATCGTCATGCCGATCACCTGGCTGCTGGTGCCGGACTGGCCGATGCCCGACTGGCCGATGGGCGCGACCAGGGCGCTCGCGCTCACCTCGGCGATCCTGCTGTTCCGGGCGCTGGTGCGCCGCCGCAGGCAGCTGCGCGGCGAGTGCCTCGGCTGCGGGTGGGGCGGCGAGCCGGTGCGGCAACGGCTCTGGCTCGGCTACGCCGGGCTGCTGTTCGGCCTGCCGTACCCGGTGCTGAAGACGATCTGGGCGCTCGGCGGCACGATCGGCCTGGACTACCCGGTGCCCGAACGGGACGGTTTCACCAGCGGATGGCTGGTCGTGCCGGTCGCGCTGGTCGGTCTCGTCCTGTCGCCGGCGCTGGTGCACCGGTGGGGGCGGATCTGGCCGCGTTGGGTGCCGGGCCTGGCCGGGAAACCGACACCGCGCGGTCTGCTGCTGTTCGGCGGCTGGTTCGGCTCGGCGCTGCTGCTGACCATGGGAATCCCTGCCGTCATGCTGGAACTGGGGTTCACCGGCGGAGTGCAGCCGCGACCGATCCCGGGGATGCACGCCTGGCCGTCGGCGCTGTTCTACACGAGCTGGTTCTTCTGGGGACTCGTGCTCACCCCGGCGACGCGCCTCTACCAGCTGCGCACCCGGCAGCGGTGCAGGTCGTGCGACCGCGCGCCCGCGCTCGAAGGCACGATGGGCCGATGAGCGCGCTGATCCGACCGTTCATCACCAGGACCACCTACCTGCGGTGGGTTCACCTGGTCCTGGGATCGGCGCTCGCGGTCCCGTACGTGGCGGTCGCGGTGACCGCGCTGGGTCCGCTGCTCTCCGACGGCCCGGTCGGGCTCGGCCTGTGGTCCGGCTGGGTCCTGGCGGTCCAGATCGCGTTCGTGGCAGCCGCGTGCACCGCCACCGCGCTGGTCCCGGTGGCCCGCCTGCTGTCCGGCGGGCTGGCGAAAGCGCTGGTCGCGGATCTGCAGCCGGAGCGGGCGGAGTCGTGGCCGGACCGCTGGCGGACGGTGGTCTGGTTCGCGCTGCACCTCGCCGCCGGATCGCTGATCGGGGCGCTCACGCTCGCGGTTCCGCCGTTCGTCCTGGTGCTGGTGCTATCCCCGGTGCTGGACATGCCCTGGGCCGCGTCCGCCTACCGCTGGTTCGGCTTCGGCGAGCCGTGGGCACCGCTGGTCGCGATCGTGCTGGTCTTCGCGGGCTTCCACCTGGTCGCCGCCACCGGTGAACTGCTGAGCAGGCTCGCGCCCGCGCTGCTCGGTCCGTCCGAACAGGACCGGCTCCGGCAGCGGGTCGAGCAGCTGTCGGAGCGCAACCGGATCGCCTCCGAACTGCACGACTCCGTCGGCCACGCGCTCAACGTCGTGACGTTGCAGGCGGGCGCGGCGGCGCGGGTCCTGGACGCGAACCCGGAGTTCGCCAGGGAGGCGCTGACCACCATCGCGGAGTCGGCCCGCCACGCGCTGACCGATCTCGACCACGCCCTCGGCGTCCTGCGCGAGGACCCGCGGCCGGAGCCGACCACCGCGCGCGACCTCGAAGACCTGGAAGAACTCGCCCGCGCCACCGACCTCGCCGGGCTGGAGGTGGTGACGACGGTCGCCGGCGACCCGGCGGAGGTTCCCGGGCACATCAGCCGCGAGTCGTACCGGATCGTCCGGGAGGGGCTGACGAACGCGCTTCGCCACGCCGGAAGCGTGCGGGTGGACCTGCGGGTGCGGGTCCACTCCGGACTGCTGGAGCTGGAAATGACCAATCCGCTGGGCGAATCGCGGTCGTCGCGCCGCTCCGGGCTGGGGCTGTCCGGGATCCGCGGGCGGGTGCGCGCGCTGGGCGGGGAGGCCGAAGCCGGCGCCGCCGACGGGAAGTGGCGTCTGACCGTCCGCATCCCGCTACGGTCGTCGGCATGAGCGTGCCGGTGCTGCTGGTCGACGACGAGCCCCTGATCCGCACCGGGCTGCGGGCGGTCATCGACGCCGAGCCCGATCTGGAGGTCGTCGGCGAAGCCGGTGACGGCGCCGAGGTCCTGCCGCTGGTGCGGCAGCTGCGCCCGCGCGTCGTGCTGATGGACGTGCGGATGCCCACCGTCGACGGCATCCGCGCGACCACCACCGTGCTCGACGGCGTCGCCGAACCCCCGGCCGTCATCGTGATCACCACGTTCGAGCACGACGACCACGTCTACGACGCCCTGCGCGCTGGCGCCACCGGCTTCCTGCTCAAGCGCTCGCGGCCGGAGGAGATCGTGCAGGCGGTCCGCATCGCCGCCCAGGGCGAGTCGCTGCTGTTCCCCGCCGCCATCCGCAGGCTCGCGGTGCGGCGGGCCGCGCCGCGGCGGGCGGCGCCGGACCTCACCGAACGCGAGTCCGAGGTGCTGCGGCTGATGGCGAAGGGCCGGACCAACGCCGAGATCGGCGGCGAGCTGTTCATCGGCGTGCAGACGGTGAAGACGCACGTCGGCAACGTGCTGGCGAAGCTCGGCGCACGCGACCGCACGCAGGCCGTCGTCTTCGCCTACGAGTCGGGCTTCGTCGACGCCTCCCGCTGACGAGAGCGCTGCCGGGTCCGATTCCCGCTAGTGGTGCTCGGGGTCCGCTGGGACGATCGGCCACGTGCTGGTCGCAACGGAACAAGCCTATCGAGCGGTCGCGGCGCGTGACTCGCGCTTCGACGGCTGCTTCGTGCTCGCGGTGCGGACAACGGGCATCTACTGCCGCCCGTCCTGCCCCGCGCGCACGCCCAAGTCGGCCAACGCCGAGTTCTTCCCGACCACGGCCGCCGCGCAGGCCGCGGGCTACCGCGCCTGCCGCCGCTGCCTGCCCGACGCGGTTCCGGGCTCCCCGGAGTGGAACCTGCGCGCCGACCTGGCCGGGCGCGCGATGCGGCTGATCAACGACGGCGTGATCGAGCGGTCCGGGGTGACCGGTCTGGCCGCGCAGCTCGGGTACTCGCCGCGGCACCTGACCAGGGTGCTCACGGCCGAGCTGGGCGCGGGTCCGCTCGGCCTGGCCCGCGCGCACCGGGCGCACTCGGCCCGGACCCTGATCGAGACGACCGCGCTGAGCTTCACCGACATCGCGTTCGCCGCGGGGTTCGCCAGCCTGCGCCAGTTCAACGACACGGTGCGCGAGGTCTTCGCCGCGACCCCGACCGAGCTGCGCTCGCAGGCGCGGCGGCGCGGCGGCCCGGAAGCCGGTACGACGGGCGTGATCCGCCTCCGGCTGCCGTTCCGGCCCCCGTTCGACGCCGAGGGGCTGTTCCGGTTCCTCAGCGACCGCGCGCTGTCCGGGGTGGAGGACGCGAGCCCGCAGCACCACACCCGCGCTCTCCGCCTGCCGCACGGCACCGGCATCGTGACGCTGCGGCCCGAGCCGAACCACATCTCCTGCACGCTGCACCTGACCGAACTCCGCGACCTGGGCACCGCCGTGTCCCGCCTGCGCAGGCTGCTCGACCTGGACGCCGACCCCGTCGCGGTGGCCGACCTCCTCAGCACCGATCCCGCGCTGGCGCGCAGCGTCGCCCGCACGCCGGGGATCCGGGTGCCGGGCAGCGTCGACGGGGCGGAGATCCTGATCCGCGCCATCATCGGCCAGCAGGTCTCGGTCGCCGCGGCGCGCACCACGCTCGGGCGGCTCGTCACCGATCTCGGAGACCTCCTCCCGCACCCGCAGGGCTCGGTGACCCGGCTGTTCCCGACTCCCGCCGCCCTCGCGGAGAAGGCCGCGGACGTCCTCAGCGGTCCGCGTCGCCGGATCGACACGATCCAGCGGGTGTCGGAGGCGCTGGCCGACGGGAGCCTGGAGCTGCACCCCGGCCGCGACATCACCGAGCTGCGCGAGGAGCTCGAACGCATCCCCGGCGTCGGCCCGTGGACCGCGGGTTACGTGACCATGCGGGTGCTCGGCGCCCCGGACGTCCTCCTCGACGGCGACCTGGTGCTGCGCAAGGGCGCGGCGGTGCTGGGCCTGCCCGACTCCCCCACCGGCTTGCGGGAGAGGTCGAGCGCGTGGAGCCCGTGGCGCTCCTACACCGGGATGTTGTTGTGGCGCGCCGCTACCGGCGGCTGAGCGCTGCTCGCATCGAAGACCAAACGACCGCCTCCCCTCACCGCTCGACGGCCAGGGTCGAACCGGTGCGGGACTTGCGCACGCGCAGCCGGACCGAGATGCGCTGGCGCATCTCCTCGACGTGCGAGACCAGACCGACCACCCGGCCGCCCGCCCGGAGCTCGTCGAGCGCGTCCATGACCAGGTCCAGCGTGTCGGCGTCGAGCGTGCCGAAACCCTCGTCGATGAACAGCGTGTCCAGCAGCACGCCGCCGGTCTCGGCGGCCACGACGTCGGCCAGCCCCAGCGCGAGCGACAGCGACGCCAGGAACGACTCGCCCCCGGACAACGTCTTGGCCGGGCGGACCTTGCCCGAGTAGTCGTCGAGCACGTCGAGCCCGAGACCACCGCGGGTGCCACGCGCCCCCGCCGCGTCGGAGTGCACGAAGGAGTAGCGGCCCTCGCTCATCTTCTGCAGCCGCCTGCTGGCGGTGATCGCGACCTCCTCCAACCGCGCCGCCAGGACGTAGGCCCGCAACGACATCTTCCGCGCGTTCTGCCCCCGCCCGTTGACCACGTCCGCCAGCGCCGACAGCTCGTCGTACGCCTCCCGCACCGGCCTGAGCTCCGCCCAGGCCGCCCGCAGCCGCTCCGCGAGCTGCGCCACGTCGCGGTGCCGCTGCTCGGCGCGATGCGCCATCGCCGCGGCCCGCTCCGCGGCCTCCCGCGCGACGGTCGCCCCCTCGGTGGCCTCTTCGAGGCCGACCTCGGCGGCTCCGTCGACGCCGGCCAGCTCCGCGCTTGCCAGCGCTGCGCGCGCGCCTGCGGCGCGCTGCTCGACCTCGGCCAGCGCCTCGGTCAGCTCGGCGATCCGGGCTTCGCCGCGTTCGGCGGCCATGGCCGCCTCGACGCTGTCGAAGCCCGCCGCCACCGCCGCTTCGCGCAGGGCGCTCCGCTGCTCTTCGGCCAGCCGCCGCGCGTCGTCGCGGGTCGCTCTGGCCTCGATCAGCCGGTCGATCCGGTCGGCGAGGTCGAGCAGGTGCGCGCGGCGTTCGGCGATGGACCCGAACTCGCCGCGGGCGGTCTCGATCCTGGTCCCGCGTTCGTCCACTGTGGTCTGGAGGGCGGAGCGCTCCGCGCGCTCGGTGGCCAGCCGGGTGCGGATTTCCGAAAGCTGTGCGGTGATCCGCTCGGTCGACACCTCCAGCTCCGCGAGCTCGTCGGTTCGTTCCCCGAGCTTGTCCGCGTGCTCGCGGAGGGTGTTGCGTTCTGCTTCCAGCGCGGAGAGTTCGGCCGCGAGGGCGTCTTCGGTCTGCTCGCCCACCCGCTCGCGGAGCCGTTCGTGCACCTGTTGCGTTCGCTGGGCTTCCGCGGTGGCTTCTTCCCGGCGGGTGTGCGCCCGCTGTTCCTCGGTTTGGGCGCGCTCCTCGTCTTCCGCGCCGACCGGGTCGTCGACCGGGGTTCCGGGCGACGGGTGTTCGGCCGATCCGCACACCGGGCACGGTTCGCCCTTGGAGAGCTGTCCGGCGAGTTCCGCGGCCATTCCGGCGAGCCTGCGGGCCCGGAGGTCCTGGACCAGGTCGCGTGCGCGCTGGTGGGCGTCGACCGCCTCCTGCGCGCGCTGCTTCGCGGACTCGGAATCCCGTTGCGCGGCGGGGAGATCGCGCGCGGCGGCCAGCGTCGCGGTGAGCTCTTCGAGCCTGGAGCCGAGCGATTCCAGCCGGATTCCGGCGTTCTTCGCCTCCTCGACGGCGGCTCGGGCGTTGCTGATCCGTTCCGGCAGCGCGGTCTGCCGCGCCGCGAGATCGGCCTCTTCCCGCTCGTCCGCCTCGATCTTCGAGGCGAGATCGCCGATCCGGCGCCGGTCCGATTCCTGTTGCTCCGCCTCGGGAAGCAGGCGGGCGATTCCGCCGGCTTCCTCGCGGTGTTCGTTCGCGAGCGCGCGCAGCCGGTCGGTCGGCTCGTCGGCGTCGACCTGGCAGCGGGCGACCGCGCCCAGCAGGTCGGTTTCGGCCTTGTTCAGGGCTGTTTCGGCGCGTTCGGCGGCATTGCGCGCGGTGAGCACCGGAGGAACCCGCTGCGCTGCCGCCAGTTCCGCGCGCCAGGACTCGTGCCGTTCGCGTTCCGCGGCCAGCTCTTCGAGGTCCTTCTCCGCCGCCCGCACGCGGCGGACCTTGTCCGCGAACTCGCGGCGCTCGGCCAGCTTCGCGTCGGCCGCTTCGCGCTCGCGGCCGAGCCGGACGTGCTCGGCGCGGGTGCGCTCCAGCTCCCGGACGCCGCGCTTGTCCAGGTCCTCCAGCCAGCTCTGCTCGTCCTGGTCCTCGTCCGGTTCGCTGCCGGAGACCTGCGAAACGCGGGCGACCAGCTCGCGCACCTGCTGGGTCTGCGCCTCCAGCTCGCGGCCCTTCTCCCGGCGGCGGTCGACGAACCACTTCTCGACGTCGGCGAAGCGCTCGGTGGCGAACAACCGCTCAAGCAGTTCCTCGCGTTCGGCGGTGCTGGCGCGCAGGAACCGCGCGAACTCGCCCTGCGGGAGCAGCACGACCTGGAAGAACTGGTCGACGCTCATGCCGAGCAGCCGCTCGACGGTGCGGGCGACCTCGTCGATGCGGGTCGCGCCCTCCTGACCGCCGGGGGCGTCGCCGAGCCAGGTCAGCGACGCCTTCGCCTGCTGCGTGGTGGTTCCCTCGCCGCGCTTCTTGGGCCGCTCGTACTCGGGGCTGCGTTCCAGCCGCAACCGGTGCCCCTGCACGGTCAGCTCCAGGACGACCTTCGTCACGACGTCCGGATCCGCCGTGTCGCAGCGAAGTCGCTTGGCGTCGTTGCGCGCGCCGGGGACCTTTCCGTAGAGGGCGAAGGCGACCGCGTCGAGCAACGTCGTCTTGCCCGCGCCGGTGTCGCCGTGCAGCAGGAACAGGCCGTCCGAACCGAGGGCGTCGAAGTCGATCACCTGGTGGTCCCGGTAGGGGCCGAACGCGGTGACTTCCAGGTGGTGCAGCCTCATCGCCGGACCTCCGCGACGTCGACGGCGCGCAGCGCCTCGTCCAGCAGCGCGCGCTCGGACTCGTTGGGTTCGTCGCCGCGGCAGTCGGCGACGAAGCCCCTGGTCAGGGCCTGGTCATCGCGTCCGCGCACCACCTCGGCGTAGCGCAGCGGCGCGGTGGCCCGGCCGCCCGCCGGCTTCCACTCCAGGTGGACGGCGTGCGGGAACCGCTCCTGCAACCGCCGCATCGCCTCCAGCGGGCGGACCTCGTCGGTGAGCGTGGCCGACAGGTAGCAGTCCTCCAGCTCCGCGTGCTCCGGCGCGGTGAGCAGGTCGCCGAGCCGCCCCTCCACCGTCGCCAGCGCGCGCGGGACCGGCAGCGGGCGCGGCTCGACACCGGCCAGGCCGTCGGCGTCGAGGTCCACCAGCCACACCGATTTCCGCTGCGCCGCCTCGGAAAACGAGTACGCCAGCGGGCTCCCCGAGTAGCGCAGGTGCTCGGCGAGGACCTGCGGGCCGTGCAGGTGCCCCAACGCCACGTAGTCGACGCCGTCGAACACCGAACCCGGGACCTGCTCGACCCCGCCGACGGCGATCGAGCGCTCGGACTCGCTCGGGTCACCGCCGGTCACGAAGGCGTGCGCGAGCACCACGGACCTCGCCGTCCGGGTCGCCAGATCGGCCCGGATGCGGTTCATCGCCTCCGTAAGCACCGCGGTGTGCCCTCGGGACTCCAGGCGTTCGGTCGCTCCGGGCACCTCCGCGGCCGACGACTGGAGCACGTGCTTGGCCGGATCTGGCTCCAGGTAAGGGATTCCGTAAAAGGCGACGGGTCCGTGCTCGTCGTCGAGCAGCACGGGCTCGTGCAGCCGCGCGATCCTCGTGCGCAGGTGCAGGCCGCCCGCCGCGGCGAACTCCGCGAACGCGCCGACCCGGGCCGCCGAATCGTGGTTGCCCGGTGTGATCACGATGCGCGCACCCGCTTCGCGGATGCGGGACAGCACCCGGACGCAGGTCTCCACGGCCTCGCCCGACGGCACCGCGCGGTCGTAGAGATCACCGGCGATCACGACGACGTCGACCCGCTCGCCGGTGACCAGGTCGGCCAGCCCGGAGAGCACGGCTTCCTGATCTTCGAGCAGGTCACGGCCGTGGAACGTGCGTCCCACGTGCCAGTCGGAGGTGTGCAGTACCCGCATGCCGCCAAGCTATCGGCCGAGATTGTCCGGGCGGATCAACCCCCCCAGGACGCTTCGGCGTGTCGGGCACCGGGTCACGGACTGTCAGTGGGGTTCGAGAGGATCGGTGCACCGGCTTTGGAGGAGCTGACATGGGCACCGGCGTCCTGATCACCGTCGTCATCCTGCTGACGCTGCTTTTCGCGGCGGCGCTGATGCTGATCTGGCGGCTCTACACCGACAGCGCGCGCCGTGCCGACGACGCTCTGCGCATGGTCGAGGCCGAACGCGCGCGGACCGCGGAGCAGTCGGCGGCGCTGCGCCGGTACGAGGTCGCGTTCGCCTCCATCACCGGGCGGGGCGAACTCGGCGAGCAGGTCCTGCTGGAGACCGCGCGTTCGCTGGGGCTCCGGGAGGGCCTCCACTTCAGCCTCCAGACCGACCTCGCGGGCGGCGGTTCGGCCAGGCCCGACCTGGTGCTGACCGTCGGCGGCGGCCGTCAGGTGCCGGTCGACGCCAAGGCGAGCCTCGCGGTGTGGGCGGAGGCGATGGAGACCGACGATCCCGAGGAGCGGCAGGACGCGCTGCGGGTCCACGTGCGCAACATCCGCTCCCGCGCCGCCGAACTCGCGGGCAAGGGCTACCAGAAGTGGGCGGACGCGATCTACGGGTCGATCATGTTCGTGCCGTCGGACGCCGCGGTCGTCGCCGCCATGGACACCGACCCGCAGCTGCTGAGCTGGTTGCTGGACAAGCGCGTCTTCCTGTGCGGCCCGACCGGGTTCGCGGTGCTGGCCTCCGCCGCGATGTTCGCCGCCACCGAGCGCACGATCGCGTCCGACATCGAGCAGGTCCGCTCGCAGGCCGTGCGCGCGCAGCGGGCCGCGTCGGGGGCCGTCGACGCGGTGAACCTGTCGAGCACGCACCTCCAGCGGTTCGTCTCCGCCCGGCGGCGGGAACTCGACGCCCTGGAGGCGTTCCGCAGTGCGGTGCAGCCGCTCGCCGAGACCGCGGGCAACGCGGGGACCGTCGCAGCAGTCCGACGTGAGGAGGACGCCGTGATCAGCGGGAACGGGCAGGAGGGCTAGGGCACGTCCGGTAATTGATCTTGTGGTGCGTAGTGGCGAACAACCAGACACGCCCTAGCCCCGCTCCGCCAGGTGGGTGTCGGCGAACGCCACGACGGTGTCGGTGATCAGCGGCGTCAGCGGGCCGCGGCCGAAACCGTGGTCAAGACCCTCGTACGGGTGCATTTCGACCGGGACGCCGAGTTTCCGCAGTTCCGCGGCGAAGTCCAGGGACTGGTCGATCGGGACGATCGAGTCGTTGGTGCCGTGCTGGATCAGGAACGGCGGTTCGTCGCCGGAGAGGTTCTTCATCGGGCTGGCCGCGTCCGCGGTCGCCGGGCACTGCACCGGCTCGCAGCCGAGCATCTGCCGCACCGAGCGGTACGCGTAGTCACCCAGTTCCGGGTGCGCGACCTGCGCGGCAGCGCTCATGTCGGTCGGGCCGAACCAGCTCACCGCGCCGCGGAGCCCGGTCAGGCCGCCACCCGGCTTCGCCGGATCACCCGCGACCGCCGCGAGCTGCGACACCAGGTGAGCGCCCGCCGACGCACCCCAGAGCAGCACCCGGTCACCGTCGAGCCTCCAGCGACCGGAGTTCTCCTGGAGGTAGCGCACCGCGTCGCCCACGTCCACGATCGGCGCCGGTGCCTGCGCGACGCCGCTGAGCCGGTAGTCCACGGTGGCCACCGCGTACCCGCGCTCCAGCAACCGTTCCGCGGTGATCGACTCGGTCGCGCCGAGATCCCGGTCCAGCGTGCGGAAACCCGCGTCCCAGCCGCCGCCGTGCACGTACACGACCAGCGGGACCGGGCCCGGTTCGGCGGGCAGGAACAGGTCCAGCTTCAGCGGACCGGTGTCGCGGGTGGCGTACACCTGGTCGCGCACCACCTGCCGCGCGCCCAGGCCGGGCTCCGCGGTCGGCGGCGTCGCGTCCGCGCTGGACTCGGGCAGCCGCGCGCATCCGGTGGTGACCAGCGCCAACACGGCGAACACCGCCGCGAGGACACGTCGCGTCACCACCATCAGACCCAGCCTTTCCCGACCGCGCCGTGATCACGGCGCGAGGACGCCCGGAGCCTAACAAGATCGACCCTCAGTCCGCGGCGTGTTGCTCGGCCGCGAGGAAATGCGCGATGTCGACGGTGGATTCGTACAGGTTGCGGTAGTGCCGGTAGAAGGCTTCGTAGCGCTCGGTCCGCGCGGGATCCGGGCGGACCGTGCTGGTCACCGGGTTCCAGTCGTCGGGCGCGACAGCGGCACCGGTCCCGATCCCGGCGAGCAGCGCGTCGCCGAACGCCGCGCCGACGGTCTCGGCCGGGATCTGCTGCTCCTGGCCGGTGATGTCGGAGACGATCTGGGTCCACAGACCGCCCTGCGTGCCGCCGCCGACCGCGACCAGGCGTCCGGCCGTGCCGCCCGCCTCGCTCATCGCCTCCAGGTTGTGCCGGACCCCGAACGCGATCCCCTCCAGCGCGGCCCGGTAGAGCTCGGCCTGGCCGTGGCTGGTGGTCAGCCCGGCCACGATGCCGCGCGCGTCCGGGTCGAAGATCGGGGTCCGCTCGCCCGCGAAGTACGGCAGCAGGAGCAGGCCCCTGCTGCCCGCGGGCACCTCGGCGGCCTTGCGCACCAGATCGGCGAAATCGCCGTCCATCAGCCTGCGCAGCCAGTCGGTCACCGCGCCGGAGGTGGCCATGCCTGCCGCCAGCGTGTAGGTGTCCGGGAAGGCGCCCGCGGTTCCCCACAGCGCAGGGTGCGGGTGCGGGTCGGTGAGGACCTGCACGAAGAACATCGTGGTGCCGTACATCAGCATCACGTCGCCCGGCTTGCGGACGCCGACGCTGGTCGCCTCGGCCCAGGCGTCGACGGTGCCCGCCGTGACCGGCAGGCCCTCCGGGAGCCCGGTCTCGGCCGCCGCCTTCGCGCCGACCCGGCCGACGACCTCGGTCGGCCACGCCAGCTCCGGCAGCGCCAGCCCGGGCGCGACCGCCGGCGCCCACTCCGCGGACCAGTCCCTGGCGGCCAGGTCGTAGAGCGGGTCGCACTGGCTGGCCGAGTGGTGGTCCAGCACGTAGCGCCCGGTGAGCCGGTGCACCAGGTACGAGCTGCACATCAGCAGCTTCTCGGTGCGCCGGTAGATCTCCGGCTCGTGCTTGGCCAGCCAGCGGATCTTCGGGCCGACCGCCTGGCTGGTCAGCGCCGACCCGCCGCGGCGCAGGATCTCGTCGGCGCCGAACTCCGCGGTCAGCTCGGCGATCTCCACGGTCGCGCGGGTGTCGACGCCGTAGAGGATCGCCGCGCGCAGCGGCTTGCCGTCGCCGTCGGCGGGCAGCAGCACCGGGCCGATGCCGCTGACGCCGAGCCCGGCGAGCTCGCTGCCCTCCGCCGCGGGCAGCAGCTCCTGGACCAGGGCCAGGAAGTCCGACCACCACACGCCTTCCGCGTCGTGCTCGACCCAGCCCGGGTGCGGGTAGGAGGTGTCGTGCGGCCGGGTCGCGCGGGCGATGATCCGCCCGTCGGCGCTGACCAGGACGCCCTTCGAACTCGATGTGCCGATGTCGATCCCGAGCAGCACCGTCTCGGCCATTGCCGTTCCCTCCTCGAAGCCGGTCCTAGATCTTTTAAGCGGCGCAGCCGCTTGGCCCACCCGACCAGCCGGCACCGCCACGCAAGGCGAGCTCGACCATCATCAACTCAGCCGCGGGTCCACTCGTCGACCCGGACCCCGAGCTGGTCGGCGACCGCGCGCAGGGCCGCGCGGTGGTCGCCCGGCACGGCGTGGATGTGGTTGGCGCCGAACTTCGACAGGAACAGCTCGCCCGGCGCGTCCAGCCGTGCGAAGGCGTGCGGCCACTCCGGCGTCGACTGGTCCACCAGCGCCTTGTTGGTGGCCTCGTCGTAGCTCTCGAACTCGCCCAGCATCAGCTGCAGCCGGTACTGGCCGTCCTCCCTGGTCAGCCTGCCGAGGGTCATCTGGCCCGGAGCAGCGATGTGCTGCACCGACGCGCCGCCGGCCGGGAAGAAGAAGACCTCCGGGTAGAAGTTGACCTTCGCCAGGTTCTCCGCCGGGTCGTCGCTGCGGGCGGCGAACCAGGTGGCGTGCTGGCCGGAGTTGCACAGGTCCCAGATGTCGCGGTCGGCGTGGTAGTGCCGGACGTCGGCGAACAGCACCGGGGTCTCGGCGATGTGCTTGAACAGCTGCATCGTCAGCGCGCCGTCCATGTCGGCCTCGGTGGCGCAGACGTGCGGCTGCTTCGGGCCGTTCCAGTCGTAGGGGTCGTTGAGGAACGCCTCGGTGACGTCCATCGTGGCGAAGTGCTCGGTCAGCTCCGGCTGGCCCTTGATGCCGGAGAAGTCCAGGTTGCGCTCCGCGATGATGTCCCGGATCGCCAGGTACGACCGGATCTGGCGCTCCAGCAGCTCGGGGGTGAGCTTCTTGCCGTCGTAGTGCACCCCGGCCGCGTACCGCTCGATCCACTCGCGCGCGTGCTTGGCCTCGGCCGCGTCGGCCTTCTCGGAGCGCAGCACCAGCTCGTACTGGTCGATCTCCTCGACGTCGATGCCGAACTGCCGCTGCCACTGGTCGGTGTTGGCGACCGCGGTGTTCATGCCCATCGGGCGACCGCCGAAGCGCCCGAAGGTCGAGCCGTGCAGCGAGGAGACCGCTGCCGCCGCCCTGGCCTGGACGCTGATCTTCTCGGCCAGCTCGGTGTCGTCCGGCGCGCCCCAGGCACGGGTGTGCTTGCGGCCGATCTGGTCGAGGGCACCGCCTGCGGCGAGCATGCCGACCAGGCCGGGCTCGGTCGGGTCGGTGCTGGCGACCAGCACCAGCGGGCTGCGGGTGGCGTCCGCGGCGAGCATCGTGAAGTGCGGGAAGGCCCAGACGGTGTAGTAGAAGACGGTGACGTCGACGTCGGCCGCCGCGACCTCGCGGGCGACGGAACCGGCGAGGACGTTGGTGGCGACGAGGTCGCGGCCCACGACGACCTCGTGCCCGGCCTGCTTCAGCGACCGGACCAGGTCGTCCTGCTTGGACTGGATGAAGTCCGCATTCCGCGCGTGCACATGGTCACGGCCGTCGGAGATGCTGATGACGCCGATGCGAGCCACGGTTCCTCCCAAGTTTCCAGACAGGCGGCGTTGACTGCTGAGAGCACGACGGCTGGGAATCCGGACGCCGGACGCCCGGTAGCTGCACTCAAACGGGAAGTTTCTTCACAAATGCACCGTACGAGCGATGAGCAATCGTTTTCTCGGACGCTATTCTCGTACAACACGGGCTGTCAAGGCCGACGGCCGGTGACCACGCGGGAAGAGGACAACGGGAGGCACGGTGGCGACGATCAGTGACGTAGCGACCCGGGCAGGGGTATCCACCGCGACCGTTTCCAGGGCACTCAACGGCAAGAGCACGGTCGATCCGGAACTGGCGGCACGGGTCCTCGCGGCGGCCGACGAGCTCGGGTACCGGCCCAACGGCCCGGCCCGCAACCTGCGCAGGCAGGAGACCGCGGTGCTGGCGCTCATCATCTCGGACGTGGAGAACCCGTTCTTCACCGCGATTTCCCGCGGTGTCGAGGACGTCGCGCACGAAGCCGGGTACTCGGTCGTGCTGTGCAACTCCGACGACGAGCCCGACAAGGAGCGGGAGTACGTCGACGTCGCCCTCCAGGAGCGGGTCGCGGGAGTGCTGATCTCCCCGGCAGGCGCCGGGGACAGCGCCGAGGTCCTGCGCGCGCACAACACCCCGGTGGTCGCGCTGGACCGGCGGCTGGAGGGCTCGCTCGGCGACACCGTCCTGGTCGACAACCAGCTCGCCGCGCGGGAGGCCACCCTGCACCTGAGGGCCCAGGGATACCGCCGCATCGGCTGCCTCACCGGTCCGTCCGGGGTGCTCACCGCCGACGACCGGCTCGCGGGCTACCACGACGGGCTCGCGGAAGCGGGCCTGACGGCGAGCTCCTCGCTGGAGCGCAGGTCGGAGTTCAAGGCGGCCGGGGCCAAGGACGCGGCCCGCTCGCTGCTCACCCAGGATGAGCCGCCGGACGCGCTGCTGGTCGCCAACAACGCGATGGCGATCGGTGTGCTGGAGATGATGGCCGAGCTGGGACTGCGAGCGGGACGCGACATCGGGGTCGTCGCCTTCGACGACGCGCCCTGGGCGACGCTGCTCGACCCGCCGCTGACCGTGGTCGCCCAGCCCGCTTACGACATGGGCTCCGCCGGGGCGCAGCTGCTGCTCAGCCGGATCGGTGGCGACCACTCCGAGCCGACGACCACGACGCTCTCGGCGCACCTCGTCGGGCGCGGCAGCAGCTCGAAGGGCTGACGGTCGTGGGCGGTGCCGGGCAGCACCGCCCACAACCGGTGATCAGCGCGAGAACAGCGAGTACTTCGACGCGGACCAGGCAGGAGCGCCCGCGACCGGGATCAGTTCCACCCGGACCGACTGCTTGCCCGCGGTCAGCTCCGGCGGCACGTCGAAGCTGTCCTCCAGCCAGCGGTGGTGCGGGTTGCCCAGCGGCTGCAGCCACCGGCCCGCCGGCCTGCCGTCGACGCGGACGTCGGCCGCCTGGTAGGCGTCGGCCTGGTCGCCGAGCCGCCGGATCCGGACGCCGCCGTTGTCCCCGGCGACCGCCGCGGTGAAGCTGACCGGCCCGGTCGCGCGGGCGTTGTCCCTGGTCATCGGCGCCGGGTTGCGCAGGCCCTCGAAGGTCGAGTTCAGCGACGCGATGGTCTCGCCCTGCGCCTGGTACTGGTGGGCCTGGCGGCTGCCGGGGTCGGCGAGGTCGACCTCGTCGGTGAGCGCCTGCTCCGGCGGGTGGCCGCCGTACCAGTAGGCCACCGAGCTGTAGTCACCCGGCTCGTCGTTCTGCGGGCCGTGCTCGATCGAGGCCAGCAGGCCGTCGGCGAACGGCAGCGCGTCCGGCACCATCAGCCGGTACGCACCGGTGCAGTCGTACTGGCAGCCGTCGGCGTTGAGCTCGTGCGACGGGTTGCCCGCCAGCGGCATCGAGAACGTCGTGCCGTCCCGGAAGTACCAGCCCGCCTCGTAGTAGTCCTCGCTGCCGGTGCCGTGCCAGGCCGGGCTGGACGAGCCGTCCGGGTAGAAGCGCTCGTCACCTTCGAGGTAGTTGCGCTGGTTGGCCGCGGCCCGCTCGTCGACCGACAGCGGCTCGGCCGTGCTGCGCTGCCCCGGCGGGATCAGCCCGCGCATGGTGTGCGTGACGCCGTAGAAGGTGCCCGCGCCCGCCGCCTCGACGAAGGTCCAGTCCTGGCCCGGCGTCGTCGGCGCGCGGTGGTGCGTGGCGTGGAAGTAGCCGGTGTTGGTGCTGATGTCGGCGGGCGCGCTGAGCACCTCGGCGGTGGCCCCGGTGACCGGGATGCCGCCGGTGTTGACCAGCTCCACCTTGGCGTTCTGGCTGAACGGCATCGGCCACCACGCCGTGTACCAGCCGTCCTGGCCCGGGTCCACCGAGCTCATCATGGTCCGCACGTCGTGCTCGCCGAGCCCGGTGCCGAAGAACTCGCCGACCGGGGCGTCCACGGTGGTCCTGCCGTCGAAGGTGATCCGCAGCCGGGTGGTCTCCAGGACCTCGTCGGAGGCCGCCACCTGCTCCGGCGGGAACGCGTAACGGGCGACCAGCTTGGAGCGGGAGAACACCGGGTTGTCGATGGTGTAGCCGTGCGCGTCCTCCTCGCCCGGGTGCGCCGGACCGAGGTCGAGCACGTCGGTGCGCACCCACTCGCCGTTGACCAGGCTGTGCACGTCGTAGCGGAACTCGTTGACGTCCAGCGACGAGGAGACGAACTGGTTGGCGATCTCCACCGACGACTTGCCCGCGGTCAGCTGCGGCGGCAGGTCGATGGCCTGCACGCCCCAGTGCCCCGGCGCGGCCGGGCCGCTGCGCCACTCACCGGCGGGGGTGCCGTCGACCGACAGCCGGGCGACCTGGTCGGCGATCTGCGCGTCGAACCGGCGGACCACCCGGATGCCCTGGTTGTCCGGGTGCACCCGCATCCGGAACCGGCTGCCGCCGCCCTGGCCGAAGGCCATGCCGTCGTCGACGACCTGCGGGCTGGCCACGACCTGCGGGAGCCGGACGCGGAGCTGGTTGATCTGGGCGGGCCCCTCCAGCTGCGCGACCTGGGCGGTGCCGCCGGGCGGAAGGTCGAAGTCCCTGCGGGTCGGGGTGGCGCCCGCGGCGGCCGGTTTCGGGTCGGCGACGCCGAAGGCGCGCAGGCGGTCCAGCACGTCCGATGCGCCGTCGTTGGGGTTGAAGGTCTGCACGCCGGTCGCGTCCGGGAAGGTGCGGTTGCCGACGTGGTAGAAGTACGGGTTATTCTGCACCGTCACCCGCATCGACTCGCGGTAGGGCATCGGGACCTTGATCACCGCGCCGCCGGAGGCGTCCTCGGCGTTGCCGACCAGCGGCCACTGGAACGGGCCGCCGACCTTGCCGGTGACCACGTCGATCAGCGGGGCGTCGAGCACCACCCGGCCGTCGAGCTCGATGATGATGTTGCCGGTGCCGGTCACGTCGCCCCACGGCTCCCGGGTGAACCAGATCGAGGAGACCTCGCCCGGCCCGGCGTGCTCGGCGATCACGCAGCCGCGCTCCCAGGTGCGCAGGCACGAGAAGGTGCCCTGGAACCCGTCGTTGTTGCTGCCGTCCCTGGCGAAGCTGGAGAACTGCCTGCTCTGCTCCCCGCCGCGGAGCTGGGTCAAACCGTTGACGTCCCGGTAGGTGTCCCAGCCGACGCTGCCGCGCGCGCCCGGGCGGGCTTCGGCGCTGCCGGGGGCGAAGCCCGCGTCGGCGACGACGACGGCCGTCGCGAGCGACGCGGCGCCGAGGTAGGCGATTAGTTTGCTGGGGCGCCGTACGCGCGCCGGGTTCGCATTCCTTGAGCCGTCCCTCATCCTGCTTGCCCTCCCCACAAACATCCCCGTCGGCTGTGGACGGTGATGTACCGGTTCAATCGATCGGTGGTCCGCGACTCGACTGCGCCTTCCTGGTCGACTCGGTACGGAGATCTCTCGGCTGCGCTGCGAAAAAAGGGTAAGAGCGGACGCCTTCAACAACCCCGGAACACCGAAGGCGATTGAGGGATCCGCATGATGAATTCACTCGTACTGATGGTTGCTCCGCGAGTCCTAAGCGGCAACCACCAACCAGGTGTTATTCGGCCATTTACTGCAAAACGGGCGCGAGAGAAGTTCCGGAAGCGGCCGTCATCAACTGCCGCAACGGGATTTCGTTCTTCCTCAGTGGATGGACAACGCCGGCGACGGGTTTCCGGACGGTCCCGGGAACCCGTCGCCGCGCGGGCTCAGCCCTGGTTCAGCCGGGTGTAGACCTCGGCGGCGTTCTCCTTGGTCACCAGCTCGGTCGGCAGCGTCTGCTCCTTGGGCACCGGCTGGCAGTCGATGAGCAGCTTGCGCGCCGCCTCGACGGCCTCGGCGCCACCGGTCGGGTACAGGTTCGTGGCCTCCAGCCGGCCCTGCTCGACGGCCTTGATGCCACCGGACTCGATCGGCAGGCCGTCGATGCCGACGAACTTCAGGTCGCTGCGGCCCGCGGCCTGCGCGGCCAGCCAGGCGCCCTCGGCCATCGGGTCGTTCTGCGAGTAGACCGCCTGGATGTCGGGGTGGGCCTTGAGCAGCGCGTCCATCTTCTGCTGCCCGACCGAGCGCTCCCACTCGCCGTCGGCGGTGTCCACGACCTCGATCTTGGAACCGGCGATGCCCTCCATGAAGCCCTTCTCCCGCTCGGCGGCGGGGGTCGAGCCGGAGAGCCCCTTGATCTGGACGATCTTGCCGCCCTGCGGGAGCAGCGTGTTCTTGAAGTACTCGCCCGCCTGCTTGCCGATCTGGACGTTGTCGGCACCGATGTAGGTGGTGAAGGCGTCGCCCTCGACCTTGCGGTCCAGCACCACGATCGGGATGCCGTCGTTGTAGGCCTTCTTGACCACGTCGGTCAGCGGCGCGGCCTCGTTCGGCGAGATCATCAGCAGGTCGACCTTCTTGGTCATGAAGTTCTCGACGTCGCTGACCTGCTTGGAGTTGTCCTTGGCCGCGTCGGCGAACTGCACCTCGAACTGCGGGACCTT
>NZ_BAAAUX010000023.1:166495-170295 GCF_039534165.1 Saccharopolyspora taberi
GGCCTGGCTCATCCCGATCGTGTAAGGGCCGCCCTGCGCACCGCGGCAGTTCTTCGTCGGGTCCTGCTGCTGGACCTGGCCGGTGTTCTCACTCGTCGTACCGCAACCGGCCGCGGCGAGCGCGACGGCAGTGCACGTGATCGCGAACAAGGACCTCATCGTCGTCTTGCGCATCGTGCTTCCTCCCGAGGTTGGCCTACGACGTGGGACGCAGCCGTTGCAGCGCCGCCGCCGCGACGATCACCAGACCTTTGATCAGCAACTGGATATCGGTGTTGACGCTGTTGAGGCTGAGGATGTTGTTGAGGATGCCCAGCAGCAGCGCGCCCGCGATGGTGCCGATGACCGAGCCGCGGCCTCCGGCCAGGCTGGTGCCGCCGACGACCACCGCCGCGATGCCGTCCAGCTCGTAGGTGATGCCGTCGTTCGGGCTGCCCGCGTTGAGCTGGCCCGCGTGCACGATCCCGGCCAGCGCGGCGCAGAACCCGGCGATGCCGAAGGCGATGATCTTCACCCGGTTGACCGGCACACCGGAGAGCCGGGCGGCCTTCTCGTTGCCGCCGATCGCGTACAGGTGCCGGGAGTAGGCGCTGCTGCGCAGGAACAGGATCGCGACGACCGCGACCACGGCGAAGATCAGCGCCGGGATCGGCACCACGCCGCCGAAGGTGCGCTCGCCCAGCAGCGAGAAGGCCATCGGCGCCTGGCCGGGCCGGTCGCCGTAGGAGATCTGCACGGTCTCGCCGCCCGACCACATCCGGGCCAGACCGCGGGCGATCTGCAGGCCGGCGAGCGTGACGATGAACGCCTGCACCCCGAGCAGGGACACCGCCGTCCCCTGGAGCAGGCCGAAGACGATGCCCGCGAGCAGCACCAGCGACACCGTCGCGGCGACGCCGAGGCCGTCGTTGACCATCAGCACCGCGGACCCGACGGCGGCCAGCCCGAGCACCGAGCCGACCGACAGGTCGATGCCGCCGATGAGGATGACGAAGGTCAGCCCGATCCCGATGATCCCGATCTCGGAGACCGCGCGGACGATGTTGAACAGGTTGTCGCTGGACAGGAACAGGATCTCGCCGTTCTTGCGCGGCGAGAAGATCACCGCGGCGACGAACACCGCCAGCAGGCCGAAGAAGGACTGGAACCGGAACAGCAGCTCGACCGTTCCGGCGCGCGAGGACGACGGCGGCCTGGCCGTCGGGCCTCCGCCGTTCGGTTCCGCGGCCGGGCTGGCCGGCCGCTCGTCGGTCCGGTCGGTCACCGTGCACCTCCCCCTGCGGCCGGGCTCGTCCCCGCCGCGTCGACCCTCTCGCCCATCGCGGCGGCCAACAATTCGGCCTCACTCGTCCCGGCGGTCCGGAACTCGGCCACGCTGCGCCCGCCGCGCAGCACCACCACCCGGCCGCACACCCCGACCAGCTCCGGCAGCTCCGACGACGCCAGCAGCACACCGATGCCCTGACCCGCGATTTCCCCGAGCAGCTGGTAGATCTCGGCCTTCGCGCCGATGTCCACGCCGCGGGTCGGGTCGTCGAGCAGCAGCAGCCGCGGCTCGGTGAGCAGCATCCGGCCGAACACGACCTTCTGCTGGTTTCCACCGGAAAGGGTGCCGACCGGGTCGAGGATCCTGCCGAGCTTGACCTTCAGCCGCTCGACGCTCTCCTGCGTCGTGCTGACCTCGGAGCTGCGCCGGACCAGCCCGGCGACCCCGAGCCGGTCGACCACCGACAGCACGGTGTTGGCCAGCACCGAGTGCCCGAGCACCAGGCCGGCCGCCCTGCGGTCCTCCGGGACGAAGGCGATCCCCGCGCGCAGCGCCTGGCGTGGACCCCTCGGCCGCACCGGGCGCCCGCGCAGGGTCACCGTCCCTTCCCAGGTCCCCGCCGAGCCCGCGCCGAACAGCGTCTCCAGCAGTTCGGTGCGCCCGGATCCCAGCAGCCCGCACAGCCCGACGATCTCGCCCGCGCGCACGGTCAGCGAGATGCCGTCCGGTTCGCGCCTGCCGACCCGGGGCCTGCGCGGCCGCACGGCGAAGTCCGACAGGCTCAGCAGCTCGTCGCCGATCTCGGCGCGGTCGGAGCGGAACATCGTCTGCACCTCGCGCCCGACCATCGCCTCGGCGGCCTGGTCGGCGGTGACCTCCCGCGCGTCGAACTCCGCGACCCACCGGCCGTTGCGCAGCACCGTGGCGCGGTCGGCGATCTGGCCGATCTCGTCCATCCGGTGCGAGATGTAGACGATGCCGGTGCCCGACCGGCGCAGTTCGCCGATCACCGCGAACAACCGCTCGACCTCGGTGTTGGACAGCGCCGATGTCGGCTCGTCCATGATCAGCACCTTGGCGTCCAGCAGCAGCGCCCTGGCGATCGTGACCAGCTGCTGCTCGCCGACCCGCAGCTCGCCGACCGGGCGGGCGGGGTCCAGGTCGATGCCGGTGCGCTGGAGCAGCTCCCTGGTGCGGGCGGCCATCCGCCTGCGGTCGACGCCGCCGAACCGGTTGCGCAGCTCCCGGCCCAGGTAGAGGTTGTCGGCCACGGACAGCGCGGGCACCAGGTCGAGCTCCTGGTGGATCATCGCGATGCCCGCGTGCTGGGCGTCGGCCGGGCGGGCGAAGCGCACCTGCCTGCCCTCGATGGCCACGGTGCCGTCGTGATCGCTGATGTCGCCGGACAGCACCCGCATCAGCGTCGACTTGCCCGCGCCGTTCTCACCGAGCAGCGCGTGCACCTCCCCGGCGCGGACCGTCAGGTCCACCCCGTCGCAGGCGAGGACGCCCCCGTAGCGCTTGGTGATCCCGGTCATCTCGACCAGCGGCGCTGCTGTGCTCATACGACCCCCGTCGAGCGGCAGGAAGGAGCCTGAGAAATCGATTGCCCGGACGCTAAGTCGCCCGCGGCGCCTGTGTCAAGACTCACACGCTCCCACGGGCCACGGGGCATCCGTTCGGCTGCACGTACATCACATACCGGTCACACGGGCACGAAGTGGCGACGTTCGCGGCGAAGTTCCCCGACACGGTCTCGATCACCCGTACTGCACCGTTACGGTTGGTACTTGTGACCGCCACCCGCGAGCGCCAGAACGCACCCATCCCCGACAACGGCGGCCCAGCCTGGTCGGAACGCTCCGCATTCGGCACCACCCGAGGCGTGCCACTTTGGGGTGCCTTGCTGCTGGCAGTAGTACCCACAGCACTCGGCACCGTGCTGGACATACTGATCTGGTCGCAGCCCGGACTGCTGTTCAAGTCCTGCTTCTTCGTCGGGTCGGTGCTCGCGGTCTCGATGGTCAAGCGGAAGAACCTGTTCGGCCCGATGGTGCAGCCGCCGCTGGTGCTGGCGCTGGTGATGCCGGTGCTCGTTCTGCTCACCGGCAGCGGCACGCCCAAGGACGGCGGCATGGCGGCCAAGGCGCTCGCGGTGGTCAACCCGCTGATCAGCAGCTTTCCCGTGATGGCGGCCACCGCCGCGCTCTCGCTGGCCATCGGCCTGGCCCGGATGCTGGTGCTGGAGCGCTCGCCGGAGGCGGTCGCCGAGGCGGTCACGAAGAAGCGCCCGCTGCCCAAGCCGCCGCGCGCCGAGGACGCGGAGCGTCCGTCCCGGCGACCCGCGGAGCGCGGAGCGAAGCGCCCGCCGGAAGGCGGTGCGAAGCGTCCCCCCGAAGGCGGAGCGAAGCGTCCGCCGGAAGGGGGTAAGCGTCCGCCGGAAGCCGGCGCGAAGCGCCCGGCGGCGGACCGCGGCACCGGGCGCAACAGGCGCGACAGCGCCGACCCGCGCGCCCGCGGGCAGGCGCCGGGG
>NZ_BAAAUX010000024.1:0-38175 GCF_039534165.1 Saccharopolyspora taberi
GTCGTCGATCAGCTCCCGCTCCGCGCCCGCGGCCTGGCGCACCGCGCCGACGGCCAGCTACTCCGCCGGTTCCGGCACCGTCACCGGCACGCCGAACACCAGCGGCGCCGCTTCGCGGACCGCCTCGGACTGGGCGGCTCCGCCGATGAGCAGCACCCGGTGCACCCCGATCCCCGCTTCGCGCAGCGCGTCCACGCCCGTGGCGAGACCGCAGAGCATCCCCTCCACGGCGGCGCGCGCCAAGTTCTCCGGCGTCATGTTGCCGCGGCGCAGGCCGACCAGGGTTCCGGTGGCGTCCGGCAGGTTCGGAGTGCGCTCGCCGTCGAGGTAGGGCAGCAGCGCCAGGCCGCCCGCGCCGGGCGGGGCGGAGCGGGCGAGGCGGTCGAACTCGGCGGTGTCCAGGCCGAGCATCGCGGCCGTGGAGGTGATCACCCTGGCCGCGTTGAGGGTGCAGACCAGCGGCAGGAATCCGCCTGCGGCGTCGGCGAATCCCGCGATCAGGCCGCTGGGGTCGGCGACGGGATCGGGCACCGAGGCGAACACGGTGCCGCTCGTCCCCAGCGACACCACGACGTCGCCGGGCCGGAGGTCCAGGCCCAGCGCGGCTCCCATGTTGTCGCCCGTGCCCGCCGAAACCAGCCGCCCGTCCGGGGTTTCGCCCGCCGCTTCGGCCGGTCCGAGGACTCGCGGGGTCCGCGGTTTCCGGCCGCCGAAGGCGGTGGCGAGGATGTCGTCGCGGTAGCGGCCTTCACGCGGGGACCAGTAGCCGGTGCCGGAGGCGTCGCCCCGGTCGGTCACCGGGTCACCGCCGGTGAGCCGCCAGGTCAGCCAGTCGTGCGGAAGCACGACCTCGGCGACCCGGTCGGCCAGCTCCGGCTCGTGCTCGGCCATCCAGCGCAGCTTGGTGACCGTCAGGCTGGCGACCGGCACAGTCCCGACCGCGTCCGCCCAGAACGCGGGGCCGCCCAGTTCCGCCACCAGGTCCTCGGCGGCCGGACCGGACCGGTTGTCGTTCCACAGCAGCGCCGGGCGCACGACCCGCCGGTCCTCGTCCAGCGCGACCATCCCGTGCTGCTGGGCGGCGACGCCGACTGCGGCCACGTCGTCGAGCAGCCCGATGCCGGTCAACGCCCGCCACCACACCTCGGGGTCGGCGACCGTTCCCTCGGGGTGCGGGGCGCGGCCTTCGCGCACCACTTCACCGGTCCCGGCGTCGCACACGACGACCTTGGTGGACTGCGTCGACGAGTCGATCCCCGCGACAAGCGTCATGTCTCAATCTCCCGTGGTGACAACGCGAACCCCGGTGCCGAAGGCCCGGATCGCGTCGAGCTCGTGCTGCGGCGTGCCGTCGTCGGTGACCACCAGGTCGAACGATCCGACGTCACCGTGAGCGTAGGTGGCGGTCTTGCCGAACTTCGAGTGGTCGGCGAGCAGCAGCGTCCGCCGCGCCGACCCGTGCAGGGCTTCCTTGATCTCGGCGTAGTCCTGGATCGGGTGGAACAGCCGTCCCTCGGTGATCGTGGTGACCGACATGAACGCGATGTCCGCGCGCAGGCGGGACAGCGCGCGCAGCACGTCCGGCCCGGTGCACGAGTCGAACTCGCCGCGGTACCGGCCGCCGACGAGCACCACGTCGCTGCCGGACATGATCTGCGCGATGGTGACCGAGTTGGTGACCACGGTCAGCCCGTCGACCGAGGTGAGCAGCCGCGCCAGCGGGAACAGCGTGCTGGAGTCGTCGAGCAGGACGGTCGATCCGGGCCTGACCTCATCGGCGACGGCGGCCGAGATCGCCTCCTTCTCCGGCACGTGCAGCCCGATCCGGAAGCGGGTCGCGGTCTCCATCGTCAGCGACGGGAACGCCTCGACCCGGCCGCGCAGCTTGCGCAGCATCCGGCGGGCGGCCAGGTCGTCGAGGTCGCGGTGCATGGTCATCAGGCTGACCTGGAACCGCTCCGCGAGGTGGTCGATGCGGACCTGCCCGCGGTCGACGACGTGGCGGAGCACGTCCTGCCTGCGCTGCTCCACCGCGGCCTCCGAAGGCCGCGCGTTCACGGCACCACCACGGACTTCACCGCGTTCTCGTCGCGCGCCGCCGCGGTCAGCGCCTGCTCGACCTCGTCCAGCCCGAACCGGTGCGTCACCAGCCGGTCCAGGTCCACCGCGCCGGACGCGGCCAGCGCGATCGCGGTGGGCCAGGTGTTGGCGTAGCGGAACGTGCCGGTCAGCTCGATCTCGTTGTTCTGCACGTGGGAAAGGGGAAGCGGCAGCTCGTCACCGCCCATGCCGACCAGCACGACCCGGCCCGCCCGGCCCACCGACCGGATGCCGTCGACGGCGGCGCGGGCGACGCCGGAGCACTCCAGCAGCACTTCCGGTTCGCCGTCGGGCGCGCCTTCCCGGACATCGACGGTGCTCGTCGCACCGAGCTCGGCGGCCAGCTCCAGCCGCCGCGGGTTGACGTCGGTGACCACGACCTCGCTCGCCCCGAACGCACGCGCGGTCTGCACCGCGACCAGCCCGATCGGCCCGGCGCCGGTGATCAGCACCCGCGTGCCCGGACCGACCCGCCCCTTGCGGCACGCCCACACCCCGACCGACAGCGGCTCGCACAGCGCGGCGGCCTCGTCGGACACCGAATCCGGGACGGCGTAAGCGAATTCCTCGTGCACCGCGACGTACTCGCAGAACGCGCCGTCGACCGGCGGCGTCGCGAAGAAGCGCATGTCCGGGCACAGGTTGTACCGCCCGGCGCGGCACTGCGCGCAGACGAAGCACGGAACGCCCGGCTCGATCGCCACCCGCTGCCCCACCGCGTGCCGGGACACCTCGGACCCGGCCGCGGCCACGACACCGGCCGCCTCGTGCCCGAGCACCAGCGGATCCCGAACCACGAAGGGGCCGATCCGGCCCTCCTCGTAGTAGTGGGTGTCCGATCCGCAGGTCCCGACAGCCGTCACCCGCACCAGCACCTCGCGCGGGCCGGGCTCGGGCACCGGACGCCGCTCGACCACCATGTCCCGGACCCCGCGCAGCACCGCCGCGCGCATCGTCTCCGTCATCAGCCGCTCCCTGAAGTCCGGCCCATTATGAGCAGCAGCGTCGCGATTTGTTAACACTCTTTGCGAGAAAAGTCCGCCGGAGATCCGATAACCGCGGGGCCGGTGCGCCTGACTCCCGGGGATGGGAGGCTGGACCCATGGCTCACCGGCTAGCGAACGCGACCAGCCCGTACCTCCTCCAGCACGCCGACAACCCGGTCGACTGGTGGCCGTGGTCGCCGGAAGCGTTCGAAGAGGCCCGCCGCCGCGACGTCCCGGTGCTGCTGTCGGTCGGTTACGCCGCCTGCCACTGGTGCCACGTGATGGCCCACGAGTCCTTCGAGGACGAGACGACCGCCGCGCTGATGAACGAGCACTTCGTCAGCATCAAGGTCGACCGCGAGGAGCGCCCGGACGTCGACGCCGTCTACATGGAGGCCACCCAGGCCATGACCGGCCAGGGCGGCTGGCCGATGACCTGCTTCCTCACCCCCGACGGCGAACCGTTCCACTGCGGCACCTACTACCCGCCGGCCCCGTTGCAGGGGATGCCGTCGTTCCGGCAGCTGCTGGGGGCCGTGGCGCAGGCGTGGACCGAACGCGGCGGCGAGGTCCGGCAGGCCGCGGCCCGCGTGGTCGAGCAGCTGTCCGCGCAGCGCGTGCCGCTACCGGAGTCCACTTTGGACGACGAGGTCATCGCGTCCGCGGTCTCCCACCTGCACGCGGAGTTCGACGCCGACAACGCCGGATTCGGCGGTGCGCCGAAGTTCCCGCCGTCGATGGTGCTGGAGTTCCTGCTGCGCCACCACGAACGCGACCCGGAACCGGGCAGCGGCCGGACCGCGCTGGAGATGGTCGAAGCCACCTGCGAGGCCATGGCCCGGGGCGGGATCTACGACCAGCTGGCGGGCGGGTTCGCCCGCTACAGCGTCGATCCGGAGTGGGTGGTGCCGCACTTCGAGAAGATGCTCTACGACAACGCGCTGCTCCTGCGCGTCTACGCGCACCTCGCACGGCTCGGCGGGCACCCGCTGGCCGAGCGGATCACCCGCGAGACCGCCGAGTTCCTGCTCCGCGACCTGCGCACGCCCGAGGGCGGTTTCGCCGCCTCGCTGGACGCCGACACCGAGGGCGTCGAGGGCCTGACCTACGTGTGGACGCCCGAGCAGCTGCACGAGGTCCTCGGCGAATCCGACGCCGTGTGGGCCGCCGAACTGTTCGAGGTCACCGAGTCCGGCACCTTCGAGCACGGCGCCTCCACCCTCCAGCTCAAGCGCGACCCGCAGGACCACGCCCGCTGGCGCCGCGTCCGCGACAGCCTCTACGACGCCCGCAGCAGGCGACCGCAGCCCGCCAAGGACGACAAGGTCGTCACCGGCTGGAACGGCATGGCGATCACCGCCCTGGTCGAGGCCGCCACCGCGCTCGACGAACCGCACTGGATCACCGCCGCCGAGCGCGCCGCGACGCTGCTGGCCGAACGCCACCTCGTCGACGGCCGCCTGCGCCGCAGCTCGCGCGACGGCGTCGCCGGGACAGCGGCCGGGGTCCTGGAGGACTACGGCAGCCTGGCCGACGGCCTGCTCGCCCTCCACCAGGCCACCGGCGACCCGCGCTGGCTCGACACGGCCCGCACGCTGCTCGACATCGCGCTTGACCAGTTCGCCGACCCGGACCACCCCGGTGTCTTCCACGACACCGCCGCCGACGCCGAAGCCCTCGTCCGCCGCCCCTCCGACCCCACTGACAACGCCAGCCCCTCCGGGGCGTCGTCGGTGGCGGTGGCCCTGCTCAGCGCCGCCGCGCTGGGCGGCGACTCCGTCGCCACCCGCTACCGCGCCGCCGCGGAGCAGGCGCTGTCGCGCGCCGGGCTCCTCGCGCAGCGCGCGCCCCGCTTCGCGGGACACTGGCTGTCGGCCGCGGAAGCGCTGGCGCACGGACCGCTCCAGGTCGCGGTCGCAGGCGAAGCCGGGAGCCGCGACCGCGCGGAGCTGGTCGCCGCGGCGCTGCGGCACGCCCCCGGAGGGGCGGTCACGCTCGCCGGGGAGCCGGAGGCGACCGGCGTGCCGCTGCTGGCCGGACGGCCGCTGGTCGGCGGAGCCGCCGCGGCGTACGTGTGCCGCGGGTACGTGTGCGACCGGCCGGTGACCGGGGTCGAGGAGCTGGTCGAGGCGCTCGGGCGGAGCCGGGTCGCTCCGCGCTGAGCGCGGCGACGGCGCGGCCGGGACGGCGGCGCTGGGCGGAAGGTGGCGCGGGCGGGACGGCCGACGCTGAGTGGAAGAGGACGACCCAGCCAGGACGCCCGACGCTAAGCCGAAGACGACGACGCAGCCGGGACGCCCCGCGTTGAGCCAAAGACGGCGACGACACGGCCAGGCCACCCCCCGCCGAGCAGAAGGGGCGACGCAGCCGGGTTGCCCGCACCGAGCCGAAGACGGCGCGGCCGAGTTGCCCCGCGCTGAGCGGAAGACGGTGCAGCCGGGACGGCCGACACTGAGCCGAAGACGGCGATGCGGCCAGGCCACCCGCACTGAGCGGAAGGCGACGCAGCCGGGACGGCCGACTCTGAGCGGAAGAAGACGGCGCGGCCAGGTCGCCCGACGCTGAGCCGAAGACGGCGACGCAGCCTGGTCGCCCACGCCGAGCAGAAGACGATGACGCGGCCGGGACGGCCGCACCGAGCCGAAAACGGCGCAGCCGGGACAGCCGACGCTGAGTGGAAGGCGGCGCAGCCGATCACCCCACGCCGAGACGAAATCGGCGGCCAGTCGCCGCCGCCCCGCACCGAGCCGAAGACGGCCGCGCAGCCGCCCACCCCACGCCGAAAGGAAATCGGTGGCGCGGCCGGAACCCCGGCTGCTCCAATCCGCGAATGCGCATCCGCACCGCTGACCTGGACGACCTGCCCACTTGCCAACAGGTCGAAGTCGCCGCCGGAGCGCTCTTCCGCGAGATCGGCATGACCGGCATCGCCGAGGACCCGCCGCTGCCGCTGGAGAGCCTGGCCGTCTTCCAGCGCGCCGGGCGCGCCTGGGTGGCCGCCGATCCCGGCCCGGTCGCGTACGTGCTGGTCGAACCGCTGGACGGCGCCGCGCACATCGCGCAGATCAGCGTGCACCCGGACCACTCGCGGAAGGGCGTCGGCCGCCGCCTGCTCGACCACGTCGAGTCCTGGGCGACCGGCCAGGGACTGACCGCCCTGACCCTCACGACCTTCCGCGACGTCCCCTGGAACGCGCCGTACTACCGCCGGCTCGGGTTCCGGGACCTGGCCGCCGACGAGATCACCCCGGGTCTGGCCAAGGCGGTCGAGGCCGAGGCCGCGCACGGGCTCGATCCGGAGCAACGCGTCTGCATGCGCCGCGACCTCGGCTGATCGGGTTCGCCCAGAGCAGAACCACCTTCCAGTGCAAGCGCGTAATTTTGTAATTGGAAGGGGTGAGGGACATGCAGAACAGGTTCAGCCGCACCGCGCGCAACCGCGGTTGGGGACCGCCCTGGAGCGGCGGCGCACGCGGTGGGCGCAAGGCGCCCGAGCCGCCGGCGGCCGAGGACGCGCAGGCGTGGTTCAGCGGCCGGCTCCCGGAGGGCTGGTTCACCGGGAACCCGGAGATCACCGTCGACCGCGAGGAGATCCTGGTGATCGGCACGCTGCCCGAGGTCGAGGGCGAGTTCGCCGACGCCGCCGCCCGCGCGGCGGCCGAGAGCGGCCGGATCTCCCGGTTCCGGGAGGAGACCCGCGAGGAGCGCATCGACATCGCCCGGCAGGCCGAGCACCGCTACGGGCGCAAGGTCTCGTGGGGCGCCCGGCTGGGATCGACCGAGGAGCTGTTCACCACGCTGTCGGCACCGGTCATGACCCGGCTCCGCCAGCCCGAGCGGATGGTGCTGGACACCCTGGTCGACGCGGGTGTCGCGCGCTCCCGGTCCGAGGCGCTGGCCTGGGCGGTCCGGCTGGTCGGCCAGCACACCGAGGACTGGCTGGCCGACCTCCGCGAAGCCCTGGCCAAGGTCGACCAGCTGCGCAGCCAGGGGCCGGGTCAGGAGTAGAGCGCGAGCCAGATCGCCACGTGGTGGCAGATCGCGGCGGCCGAGACCGCCGCGTGGAAGAACTCGTGGTAGCCGAAGGTCTCCGGCCACGGGTCCGGTCGGCGGCAGGCGTAGAACACCGCACCCGCGGTGTAGAGCAGGCCGCCGACCAGCAGCAGGACCAGCGCGGCGACCCCGGCGTTGTGCAGCAGGTCGGGCAGCACGAACACGGCCACCCAGCCCAGCGCGATGTAGACCGGCACACCGACCCAGCGCGGCGCGTTCGGCCAGGCCAGCTTGAGCACCACGCCGCCGAGCGCGCCGCCCCAGACCACCGCGAGCACCACGGAGCCGGTGGTCGGCGCCATCGCCAGCATCGCGAACGGCGTGTAGGTGCCCGCGATGAACAGGAAGATCATCGAGTGGTCGAGCCTGCGCATCCAGGTCCGGGCGCCGACCGACTTCCACGTCTTGCGGTGGTACAGCGCGCTGACCCCGAACAGACCGAGCACGGTGGCGACGTAGACCGAGGTTCCGACCGCGGCGCTCGCCGACACGGTGGCCCCGGACACCGCGATCAGCGTCGCGCCTGCCGCGATCGAGACGAACAGGGACCAGAGGTGGATCCAGCCGCGCAGCCGCGGCTTCACGATCGCCGTCGGTACGCGGGCGGTGAGTGCGCTAGTCACACCCCGGAGGTTACGGGACCGTAGGTTGTTCCGGACAGCACGCGTGCGGTGACGTGCACTTCATGGCGTTGCGCAGGGATGCGGTCCGGCGCGGTTCCGGCCCCGCGTAGGCTCGCGGGGCGTGGCGCTTAAGGTTCGGATCCGAGAGCTCATCGTCGACGTCTACGAACGGCGGCTGCGGCGGAAACTGGACGTGTCGAGATCACCGCGGCACGTCGGTGTGATCCTCGACGGCAACCGCAGGTGGGCCAAGGAAGCCGGCCTGGAGATCGACCACGGGCACCGCGCGGGCGCGCGCAAGATCGCCGACCTGCTCGGCTGGTGCCAGGAGGCGAACGTCGAGGTCGTCACCCTCTGGCTGCTGTCCACCGACAACCTCAACCGCACCAGTGCCGAGCTCACCGCGCTGCTGGAGATCATCGCCGGTGTCGTCGACGAGCTGACCGAGCCGGGCAAGCCGTGGCGGGTCCGGATCGTCGGCGCCCTGGACCTGCTGCCGACCGAGACCGCGGCGCGGCTGTCCGCGGCGGCGCTGCGCACCGAGGGCCGGACCGGCGTGCAGGTCAACGTGGCCGTCGGCTACGGCGGCAGGCGCGAGATCGCCGACGCGGTCCGCAAGCTGCTGCAGCAGCACGCCGAGGCGGGCACCACGATCGAGGAGCTCGCCGAGGTGCTGACCGTCGACCACATCGCCGAGCACCTCTACACCTCCGGACAGCCCGATCCCGACCTGGTCATCCGCACCTCCGGCGAGCAACGCCTGTCCGGCTTCATGCTCTGGCAGTCCGCGCACTCGGAGTTCTGGTTCTGCGAGGCGTACTGGCCCGCCTTCCGCCGCGTCGACTTCCTGCGCGCGCTGCGCGAGTACGCCGCGCGCCACCGCCGCTTCGGCGGCTGACCCCGCACATGCGAAGGCCAGGCCGGACGGGTCCGGCCTGGCCTTCGGCTACCGATCGGGTCAGCCCTTCTGGTGCGGGTGGTCCACGAGCGGGGCGTTGACGCACTGGGTGTTCTCGACGTTCAGGGCCTCGACGATGATGCCCAGCACGGCGACGTCGTTGCCGCACGCCTGGATCGGCAGCACGCTGACGTTGTTGTCGTTGAGGAGGTTGACGCCGTCGTTGTCCGCACTGTCGGCGTTGGCGACAGGGGCCAGCGCCATCAGGCTCGCGGCGGCACCCGCCACGATCGCTGCTTTCTTCAGCACTTCGCTCACTCTCCTTTGATCAGCGCGGAATTTCCCTTTCACCGCCGGGCAGATCGACGAGCCCGACCGGTGGCAACGCAGTCTTGCCGATATCCGACCGGAAACCGGGTCCGGCGTGCCGGTGTTCCGCATCCTTACACGATCGTGTGATCACTGGTTCCGCTGACGAATGTGCGGAACGCAGGGTGACTATTTCAGCGAAAACGCAAAGAAGAGCGCCGGGAAGGTCCGGCGCTCTTCTTGCCTGCGTGGACCGCGGGGGTCCGCTGCTACGAGAGGACCGGTCAGCTCTTCTGGGACGGGTGGTCCACGACCGGGGCGTTGACGCACTCGGTGTTCTCGAAGTTCAGCAGCTCAACGATGATGCCCAGGACGGCGACGTCGTTGCCGCACAGCTGGATCGGCACCGCGCTGACGTTGTTGTCGTTGAGGACGTTGACGCCGTCGTTGTCGGCGCTGTCGGCGTTGGCCATCGGGGCCAGGGCCATCAGGCCAGCGGCGGTACCGGCGACGATTGCAGCTTTCTTCAGCACTTCAGTAGCTCCTTGTTGAACGGGGGTGACACAGGTGCGAAATTTCCTCGGCCCCGATCACCCCAGTAGCTTTTTTGCCGAGGGGAAGCACCCGGCGAGAAACATAGTCACCCACCCCGTGGAACGAAACCTGACTACCACCATCGTGTGTTTAATTGGCCGAACCCTCAAGTTTCTGAGGCGCGGTCAGGCCATTGCGCGGGCAATCGCACATCCCGCCGATTCCGGCGCCGGACGCACGACGTAGTGTCCGAATATGGATTCGCGAGCGCTCGTGACCGAGTACGTGCGGCTCGGTCTGCGGTTCGACCGGCTCCGCAGCGGCTACGTCGACGCCTACACCGGCGATCCGCTGCTGCGCCGCCGCGTCGGCAACGAGGCTCCGCCGGTCCCCTCCGAGCTCGCCGCGCAGGCGCGCAGGCTGCTCGCCGCTCTGGAAGACACCGACCTGGCGGAGTCTCGCCGGCGGTTCCTGCAGGTGCAGCTCACCGCGCTGGAATGCGCCGCGCGCGGGTTCGCCGGCGCGCGGATCCGGTTCGCCGACGAGGTCGAGGCGTACTTCCAGGTCCGCGCCACGCCCGGCGACGTCGACGAGTACCGCCAGGCGCACCGGGAGCTCGACGAGCTGGTGCCCGGGCCCGGCCCGCTGGCGGACCGGATGGCCGCCCTGCGCGAGCGCGACCGCATCCCGCCCGAGCGGCTGGAGGACTGCGTGCGCGCGCTGGCGAGCGCGCTGCGCGACCGCGTCCGCGGCCGGTTCGGCCTGCCGCCGCAGGAGACCGTCGGCTTCCGGATCGTCACCGACCAGCCGTGGAGCGGGTTCAACCGGTACCTCGGCGACTTCCGGTCGCTGGTCGCGATCAACGCCGACACCGGTCCCCGCGCCGCGAACCTGCCGCACCTGGTCGCGCACGAGGCGTACCCGGGACACCACACCGAGCACTGCCGCAAGGAGGCCGGTCTGATCGACCGGCGGCAGCACCTGGAGCACACGATCTCCCTGGTGAACACGCCGCAGTGCCTGCTCGCCGAAGGGCTGGCCGACCTCGGCCTGCACGCCGCGATCGGGCCGGGGTGGGGCCGGTGGGCGGCCGAGATCCTGGCCGACCTGGGCGTCGAGTTCGACGGCGAGCTGGCCGAACGGGTCGAGATCGCGTCGAGCGGGCTGCTGGCGGTCCGCCAGGACGCGCTGCTGATGCTGCACGACCAGGGCGCCGACGAGACCGAAGTGGTGGACTTCCTCCGCCGTTGGCTGCTGGTCCCCGAGCGCAGGGCGCGGCACCTGCTGCGGTTCATGACCGATCCGCTGTGGCGCGCTTACACCTGCACCTACGTGGAGGGATTCCGGTTGCTGCGAACCTGGCTGGAGCACGGCCCGCCCGGTGCGACTTCGGCCGACCGGTACCGGCGGCTGCTCGACGAGCCCCTGGTTCCGGAGACGATCCGCACCGAAATCGCCGCCCGGATCCCCGTTTTCACCCGTTGAGACTAAGATCGACTCGCAGCGGGATCACCGCCGGTAGGCACTTCCGACCAAAAGCCCTGGTACGTGACGAGCAGCTGACGTTTCGCTGAATCACCTGTGTGGACGCCTGCCGAGTCCGGATCATGCAGGTAGCGTCCGCAGTGACGGGCCGTCCGTAGTGCAACGCCGTAAGCGGCCCGTCCGGGAGGCCCTGACCGTGGCTGTAGGCAGGAACGGACGGTTCACCGTCCACCGTGGTCGCGCCAGGGCCGGTGCGTGGCCCTGGACCGTTCCGCGGTCCCGCCGAACACGGCAGGGGCAGGCCCGGCCCGCCGACGAGCGGGTGTGCTCACCACGCCCGCGAGGGAGTAGCCGTGACCGCACGACGTTCCCAGCCCGAAGCGGACAGCCCGGTTCCCACGGGTGACTCCGCGCGCAGAAGTCCCGAATCCCGGCAGGAGTTCCGCACCTACGTCTTGGACACCTCGGTCCTGCTGTCGGACCCGTGGGCGATGACCAGATTCGCCGAGCACGGGGTGGTCCTGCCGCTGGTGGTGATCAGCGAGCTGGAGGCCAAGCGCCACCACCCGGAACTCGGCTGGTTCGCCCGGGAGGCGCTGCGCGTCCTCGACGACCTGCGGCTCCAGCACGGGAGGCTCGACTCGCCGGTTCCGGTCGGCGAGGAGGGCGGCAGCCTGCACGTGGAGCTCAACCACACGGACCCGACGGTGCTGCCGCCAGGCTTCCGCACCGACTCCAACGACGCGCGGATCCTGGCCTGCGCGCTGAACCTCAGCGCGGAGGGCCACCGGGTCACGCTGGTCACCAAGGACATGCCGATGCGGGTCAAGGCCGCGTCGGTCGCCCTGGAGGCCGAGGAGTACCGGGCGCAGGACGTGATCTCCTCCGGCTGGACCGGCATGGCGGACCTGGACGTGCCGCCGGACGCCGTGGACAGCCTGTTCCGGGAGGGCGTCGCCGACTTCGACGAGGCAAGGGACCTGCCGGCCAACACCGGGCTGCGGCTGCTCGCGGGCTCGCAGAGCGCGCTGGGCCGGGTCACCGCGGACAAGCAGGTCAAGCTGGTGCGCGGGGACCGCGAGGCGTTCGGGCTGCACGGCCGCTCCGCCGAGCAGCGGGTGGCGCTGGACCTGCTGATGGACCCGGACATCGGGATCGTGTCGCTGGGCGGCCGGGCGGGCACCGGCAAGTCGGCGCTGGCCCTGTGCGCCGGGCTGGAGGCGGTGATGGAGCGCCAGCAGCACCGCAAGGTCGTGGTGTTCCGGCCGGTCTACGCCGTCGGCGGGCAGGAGCTCGGCTACCTGCCCGGGACCGAGAACGACAAGATGCAGCCCTGGGCGCAGGCGGTGTTCGACACCCTCGGCGCGCTTGCCAGCCAGGACGTCCTGGACGAGGTGATGGACCGCGGCATGCTCGAAGTGCTGCCGCTGACCCACATCCGCGGCCGGTCTCTGCACGACTCGTTCGTCATCGTCGACGAGGCGCAGTCGCTGGAGCGCAACGTGCTGCTGACGGTGCTGTCCCGGCTCGGGGCCAGCTCCCGGGTCGTGCTCACCCATGACGTGGCGCAGCGCGACAACCTGCGGGTCGGCAGGCACGACGGGGTCGCGGCGGTGATCGAGAAGCTCAAGGGCCACCCGCTGTTCGCGCACGTGACCCTCACCCGCTCCGAGCGGTCCCCGGTCGCCGCGCTGGTGACCGAGATGCTGGAGGGCGACTTCCACGGCTGACGCGGTGCCCGGTGTCCCTCGGCCGGAGGGACACCGGGCCCGGTCTCACCAGCCGGACGGCAGCGGGCGGCCCTCGGCGAAGCCCGCGGCGGACTGGATGCCGACCAGCGCCCGCTCGTAGAACTCCTCCAGGCTGCGCGCGCCCGCGTAGGTGCAGGACGAGCGCAGGCCGGAGCTGATCTCGTCGAGCAGGTCCTCGACGCTGGGCCGCAGCGGGTCGATCCGCATCCGCGAGCTGGAGATGCCCTCCTCGAACAGCGCCTTGCGGGCCTGGTCGAAGGCGCTGTCGGTGCGCGTGCGCGCGCTCACGGCGCGCTTTGAGGCCATCCCGAAGGACTCCTTGTACGCGCGGCCGTGCTCGTCGCGCTGGAGGTCGCCGGGCGACTCGTAGGTGCCGGCGAACCAGGAGCCGACCATCACCGAGGACGCCCCGGCGGCCAGCGCGAGGGCGACGTCGCGCGGGTGCCGGACCCCGCCGTCGGCCCACACGTGCTTGCCGAGCTCCCGCGCGGCGGCGGCGCACTCGGCGACCGCGGAGAACTGCGGCCTGCCGACGCCGGTCATCATCCGCGTGGTGCACATCGCGCCGGGGCCGACCCCGACCTTGATCACGTCGGCACCGGCCTCGACCAGGTCCCGGACGCCGTCGGCGGTGACCACGTTGCCCGCCACGACCGGCACCCGCGGGTCGGCCGAGCGCACCGCGGCCAGCGCGGAGATCATCTTCTCCTGGTGGCCGTGCGCGGTGTCCACGACCAGCGTGTCCACCCCGGCCGCGAGCAGCGCGGACGCCTTCGCTGCGACATCGCCGTTGACCCCGACCGCGGCGGCGACCCGGAGGCGGCCCCCGGCGTCCAGCGCGGGCGTGTAGATCTCGGCCCGCAGCGCGGCCTTCGAGGTCATGATCCCGGCGAGCTTCCCGTCCGCGTCGACCGCGAGGGCCACCGAGCGGGCCTGCTTCTCCAGCTGCTCGAACACGTCGCGCGGCTTGGTGTCCAGCGGCAGCAGCACCGGGTGCCGGTCGGCGACCTCGCCGACCCGGGCGAACCGGTCGACCCCGGCGCAGGCGGCCTCGTCGACCACGCCGACCGGCCGGTTGTCGTCGTCGACGACCACCACCGCGCCGTGGGCGCGCTTGGGGAGCAGGTTGATCGCGTCGGCGACCGCGTCAGCGGCGTGCAGGACCAGCGGGGTGTCCCACACCGGGTGGCGGTCCTTGACCCAGGACACGATCTCGGACACCGCGCCCGGGTCGACGTCCTGCGGCAGGACCACCAGGCCGCCCCGCCGCGCGACGGTCTCGGCCATCCGCCTGCCGGACACGGCGGTCATGTTGGCGACGACGATCGGCAGGGTCGCACCCGAGCCGTCGGTGGTCGCCAGGTCGACGTCGAAGCGGGACTCCACGCCCGATCGCCGGGGTGCGAGGAAGACGTCGTCGTAGGTCAGGTCGGTGATGGGCTGCTGCCCGTTCAAGAACTGCACGACACGTCAGGATACGTGGCCGGACGCCCGTTGTGACCCGTCCAACGACCCGAACGCGGTCCGCGTCCGGACCAGCACGGCCCGCTAGACCTCCTCGCCGCCGAGCCGGGGCTCGAAGGACCGGTAGCCCTGGTAACCGCGGAAGAACCGGCTGTAGAGCTCGGACCCGTCGTCGAAGGTGGCGTCCTCGACCTGCCGGACGTCGACGACGTGCTTGAGCTTCCAGCTGACCAGCTCGTCGTTCTCGTTGCGGTAGCTGGTCTCCTGCTGCTTGCCGTACTCGGCGGCCTTCTCCCTGGCCTCCTCCTCCGACTCGGCCTTGAGCAGCACGAACGACTCCTCGTAGAGCGGCCCGCCCGCACCGTCGTCGGTGGTCGCCTCGGTCACCAGCACGGCGAGGTAGAAGTCCGGGTCACCGGCGCCGGGGCCGGGCTGGAAGTCGCGCGGATCGATGGTGCCGGGGCCGATGTTGATCGATCCGACCTCTTCCGGAGTGCTCATGCGCCCAGGGTCTCACGGCCGCCCGGTGTCTCCCTGCTGCCCAGCGTTTCCCTGCTGCCCGGTGTCTTCCGGCCGCCCAGAGCCCCCGCGTTGCACGGCGCGCACCGCGTCGATGGTGTCGGCGGAGGCCGCGTCCTTGTCCGGCCGGTAGCGCAGGACCCGGGCGAACCGCAGCGCGACGCCTCCGGGGTAGCGGGGGCTGGCCTGCACTCCGTCGAGCTCGATCTCCACGACCAGCTCCGGCACGAGGTGGACCGTCCACGCATCGCGGTGGGTCTCCCGCTTCGGGAACTCCGCGGTCTGCCAGGCGAGCAGTTCGTCGGTGAGGCCCTTGAACGTCTTGCCGACCATGATCGGCGGCCCGCCGTCGGGGTCGCGGGCGCCGAGGTGCAGGTTGGACAGGTAGCCGCTGCGCCGCCCGTGCCCCCACTCGGCGGCCAGCACGACGAGGTCGAGCGTGTGCGCGGGCTTGACCTTGCGCCAGGTCCGGCCGCGGCGGCCCGCCGCGTAGACCGAGTCGAGCGCCTTGACCATGACGCCCTCGTGCCCGGCGTCGAGCGCCTCGTCGAAGACCGCCGCCGCGCGTTCGGGGTCCGGCGCGAGGACGGCCGGGATGCGGTGCTGCGGCGCCACCTTCTCCAGGAACTCCAGGCGTTGCCGCAGCGGGTGGTCCAGCAGGTCCTCGCCGTCGAGGTGCAGGCAGTCGAAGAAGTACGGGCGCAGCAGCAGTTCCCGCTCGCTCTGCGCGCCGAACCGGCTCATCGTCTCCTGGAACGGCCGGGGCCGTCCGGAGTCGTCGAGCGCCAGGGTCTCGCCGTCGAGCACGATCGACCGGCAGTCCAGACCCCGCACGAGCTCGACCAGTTCCGGCACACTCCGGGTGATCTCGCGCAGCGTCCTGGTGTAGACGTGCACGTCGTCGCCGTCGCGGTGGACCTGGATCCGCGCACCGTCCAGCTTGTACTCGACGCTGACCTCGCCGAGCTCGGCGACGGCCTCGTCCAGGGTTTCGGCGGGCGAGGCCAGCATCGGGCGCAGCGGGCGGCCCACCTCCAGCCGGAACCGCGCAAGCTCGGCCCCGCCGCCGCGCAGCGCGGCCTCGGCCGTCGCGGGCAGGCGGCCGGAGAGCATGAACGCGCGGCGCACGTCCTCCGCGGGCACCCGCGCGGCGGTGGCGACGGCTTCCAGCATCACGCCCTCCAGCGCGCCCTGCCGCAGCTCGCCGCCGAGCAGCCGGACCAGGAACTCCTGCTCCGGCGCGGTCGCCCGGCCCAGCAGACCGGCGAGCAGATCGGTCCGGCGCTGCCCGGAGCCGCTGCCGCTGATGCCGCGCAGCTCGTCGATCGCGGCGTCGACCTCGCCGACGGTCAGCGAAGGTTCGGGCGCGGGCGGGACGTCCAGCGCGGACAGCGTCGACCAGCCGACGCCCGCGCGCCCGCCCGGCAGCTCGCCCGCCAGGAAAGCGGTCGCCGGCCGGACCTCGGTCGCGTCGAGCCCGCCGAGCAGCGCGGCTATCGCGCTGGTCTTGGCCTTGCGCGAGCGGGTCGCGGCGACCTCGGCGGATGCGGTCACGACCGCGCTGAACAGCACCATGCGCCCATGGTGCGGGCAGTCCCCGACAGTCGCCGCGCGTGATCAGGCGCACAGCCTGAAACGACCTTCGCGTTCCCGGACAGCACCGGGGTGAAGGCAGACAGATTGGAGTTCGCGATGAACCTGACCCACAAGCTCGCGGTCGCCGGAGCCGCGGCGTTCACCCTCATCGGCGCGGGCACCGCTGTGGCGCTGGCGAGCGGCGAGGACAGCGCGGTGCGCGACTGCGCGGGCCAGTCCCTGGTGCGCCCGAGCGAGATCGTGCTGACCTGCGCGGACGGCAACGCGGTGGTGCGCGGCATCGACTGGGATTCGTGGGGTTCGGCGCAGGCTTCGGGCCTGGGGACCGCCGAGATCAACGACTGCGAGCCCAGCTGCGCCGATGGCGAGTCGCGGCCGGAACGGGTCCGGGTCACGCTCGACGCGCCGGTGGGCTCGGTGTTCACCCGCGCGGTGCTGGACAACGGCGAAGAGTTCGCGCTCCCGGGCGCAGCGCGATGACCGCGCCGGTGGTGCCCGGGGGCATCACCGGCGGGACCGGGCCGGGCGGCGTCCGGACCGGGGACGGGATCGGGGCAGGCCGGCGTCGGGGGCCGGGCCGGCTCCGGATCGGGAGGGGAGGCCGGGGTTGCCGGATGCGGCCAGCGACGCGTTCGAGCGCGTCTACCGCGCGCACCATCGGTCCGTGCTGGGCTACCTGCTGCGCCGGGCCGACGAGCAGACCGCGCAGGACGCGCTCTCGGAGACGTTCCTGGTGGCCTGGCGCAGGCTGGGCGACGTGCCCGCGGACGACCCGCTGCCGTGGCTGCTCGGGGTCGCGCGCCGAGCGCTGGCGAACCAGCGTCGCGCCGGAGCGCGCCAGGAAGCGCTGCGGGACAAGGTCGCGCTGCACACCCCGCGCACCCGCGCGCACGAGGACGACTCGGCGCCGCTGATCGCCGAGGCGATGCGGCGGCTCAGCGAGAGCGACCGGGAGGTGCTGTCGTTGCACGCTTGGGAGGACCTGTCGGTGGAACGGATCGCCGAAGTGCTCGGCTGCACCCGGCCGACCGCGCGGCTGCGCCTGCACCGGGCGCGCAAGCGGCTGCTCCGCGCGCTCGGGGAGATCGAGGCCGCGCCATGAGCGACGAAGACCGCGCGATGCGGATGCTGCGGGCCGCGAACCCGGTCTCGGAGTCCGATGTGGACACCGAGCGGTGGCGGGAGCACAACCGGGCGCTGCTCCAACGGATCCTGGCCACCCCGCGCGACGAGCGGCGTGGGCCGGTCCTGCGCAGACCGCCGGCGGCGGTGCTGATCGCCGCGGTGGCCGCGGCCGTGCTGGTGCTGGGGTCGGTGCTGAGCCGACCGCCGTCGGCGAGTGCGGCCGAGCTGCTGGAGCGCGCCGCGACCGCGGTCCGCACCACTTACCAGGAGATCCCGATGCAGCTGGAGGCGTACCAGAAGTCCAGCACCACGAGCCGCCACACCGAGCAGGGGTTCGCGTACTCGGTGGAGCGGACCGTGGAGGTGCGGCTGGACGGCGGCGGGTTCGCGACCACGACGACCTCGGTCTCGCCGCCCCGGTTCGACACCGCCGAGCAGCAGGAGCGCTGGGAGCGGTCGGGCCGTCCGCCGCTGCCCGGGGCAGAACCTGGCGGCGTCTCCTCCGGCCCGGTGATCTACCGCGTCGGCCCCGCGCAGGTGGACTACGAGGGGCTGCGCGCGCTGCCGACGGATCCGTCCACTTTGGATGATCGACTGCGGGAGCTCGCGCCCGGCCAGGACCTGTTCGACTCGGCGCGCCAGCTGCTGGTCTCCCCCGGCGTCCCTGGCCCGCTGCGGGCGGCGCTGTACCGGGTGATCGCCGCAGTACCGGACATCGAGGTCACCGAGGACTCCGGCAGCCGGGTCACGATCGCCCGGGACGGCACCTCGCTGACCTTCGACCCGGCAGGCGGCGCCCTGCTCGCCGCGACCGGCGAGGGCGGCCGGACCGACGTGGTGATCAACTCCGCCGGGTTCGTCAACTGCGTCACCGAGGGCGCCGTCCAGCCGACCAGCATCACCCTGGCCTGCGCCGACGCCAACTACGCCGTCGAGGACCTGCGGTGGTCCGGCTGGGGCGGGCAGGCGGCCGAGGCAGCGGGCACGGCGCGGGTCAACTCCTGCGACCCGAGCTGTGCGGAGGGCGTGCTGGAGAGCTACCCGGTGCGGGTGGTCTTCGACCGGCCGCGGTCGTGCGGGCTGAACCTCACCAACTACACCCGCGCCACGGTGCACTACCTCGCCGCGGTGCCGGAGGGGATGGAACGCGAGGACGTGAACGAACTGCCCTGCACCCCGGAATGAGGAACGGCCCGCCCGATCAAGCGATCAGGGCGGGCTGCTCGGCGCCGCTCAACCCGCGCAGGCGGGCGGGCCGCTCGGCTAGGAGCCGTCGTCCTTGTCCGGCTTCTCGGGCTTCTCCTGCTTCTCCGCCTCGGCCTCGCGCGCCTGCTCGGCCCGCTTCACCCGGGCCGGAGCCGCCGCAGCGGCCTTCTGCTCGTCGAAAGCGACCGGAACCTTCTTGAGGTGCTTGGTCATCGACCGGATCAGGAACACCACCGCGACCGCGAACAGCACCAGCAGCAGCAGGCCGACCGGCGAGGACTTGCCGAAGTCCTCGCCCTGACCGCCCGGATCCTGCGGCGGAGGCGGCGCCTGCGCCAGGACCAGCGCGACCGCCCCGTGGGCACTCATACCGCACACACCTTCTCTTCCACGCCCGCGAACAGGTCGTCCTCCGGCAGCGTGGTGTCGACCAGCGACCGGACCAGCTCGTAGTCCTCGGTCGGCCAGATCTCGCGCTGGAGGTCGGCGGGCACCGCGAACCAGCGGCTGTTCGGGTCGATCTGGGTCGCGTGCGCCTTCAGCGCCTCGTCCCGCACCCCGAAGTATGCACCGCACTCGACCCGCGTCGTGACCCGTTCGTCGGGGTCCGGGCGGTCGGAGTCCCAGCGCTCCAGCCACTCGCCGTACGGCGACTCCATGCCGCGCTCCAGCAGCGCGTCGTGGAACAGCTGCATGCGCTTGCGGGAGAAGCCGTGCGAGTAGTACAGCTTCAGCGGCTGCCAGGGGTCGCCGGCGTCGGCGTGCAGCTCCGGGTCGCCCGCCGCGTCGAAGGCGGCCATCGAGACCTCGTGGCACCGGATGTGGTCGGGGTGGGGGTAGCCGCCGTTCTCGTCGTAGGTGATCACGACGTGCGGGCGGAACTCCCGGATCGCCTTGACCAGCTCGCGGGTGGAGGTCTCCAGCGGGACCAGCGCGAAGCAGCCCTCGGGCAGCGGGGGCGGCGGGTCGCCCTCGGGCAGGCCGGAGTCGACGAACCCGAGCCAGCGGTGCCGAACGCCCAGGATCTCGGCTGCGCGCGCCATCTCCTCGCGGCGGACCTCGGTCAGGTTCGCCAGCACCTCCGGGCGGTCCATCGCCGGGTTGAGGATGCTGCCCGCCTCCCCGCCGGTGCAGGTGACAACCATCACTTCGTGGCCGTCGGCCACGTACTTCGCGGTGGTGGCGGCCCCCTTGCTGGACTCGTCGTCCGGGTGCGCGTGCACCGTCATCAGACGCAGCTTCTCGGCCATGGCCAGGCAGTCCCTCCTGCTTCAGCACAGATCAACGCGGACCCGCTCGCGGAACCGGCCCCGCCGCACGCAGGCCGGACTCCCCGGGGATACTCAACGAGGATGTCGGGGCCCATTGTTCCCGCCGGGTCCGACGATCACGGCGGCAGGGGCCGATGCGAAGGGCTGACTCGCTGCGATGACAGGCCAGCGGTTACCGGAGGGCCGGTACGGCTCGCGTGCGCGCACGCGGTCGCGCCCGGCCGTGCGGTGGCTGCTGGCCGGGGTGACGGTCGTCGCCCTGCTCGTGGTGAGCCTCATCGGCTACCAGAACCTCGGCAGCTCCCCGATCGAGGGCAAGCAGACCGCGTTCACGATCCTCGACGACGGTTCCGTGCGGATCACCCTGGAGGTCCGTCGTGACGATCCGCACCGGCCCGCCGCGTGCGTCGTCCGGGCCCGCGCCAAGTCCGGCGAGGAAGTGGGGCGCAAGGAAGTTCTGGTCCAACCGGCGGACGACACCGTTCGGCAGGACACTGTCCTGCGTACCTCCGCCCGACCGACAATCGGGGAGGTGTACGGCTGCACCTACAAGGTTCCTGAATACTTGTCCACCCACCTACGGCCAACTGGGTGAACAGTGCTCCGCAACGCCGGATGCTGGGAAAATCCAGCCCCTCGGCGTGCTGCTTCGTGCTATCGTCGCATCAGCACGGCCCCGCGCGGGCCGTGTTTTTCCGTTCCTGAGCTTTACCGACCGGGGACGGCGTTTGTCGGCTCCGCGGAAGGCGCGGAGTCGCCGTCGACGAGGAGTGGTGACCGTGAGCGAGACCCAGGTGACCTGGCTGACCCAGGATGCTTTCGACCGGCTCAAAAGTGAGCTGGACGAGCTCGTGGCCAACCGCCCGGTGATCGCCGCGAAGATCAACGAGGCGCGTGAGGAAGGCGACCTCAAGGAGAACGGCGGTTACCACGCGGCCCGCGAGGAACAGGGCCAGATCGAATCCCGCATCCGTCAGCTCCAGGAGCTGCTGCGCACCGCGAAGGTCGGCGACGTGCCGACCGAGTCCGGTGTCGCCAAGCCCGGCTCGGTGCTGACCGTCCGCTACGACGGCGAGGACGAGACCGAGAAGTTCCTGCTGGCGACCCGCGAGGAGGGCGCGCACGGCGAACTGGAGGTCTACTCCCCCAGCTCCCCGCTGGGCCAGGCGCTGCTGGACGCCAAGGAGGGCGAGACCCGGGAGTACGAGCTGCCCAACGGCGGAACCATGCAGGTCACCCTGGTGAAGGCGGAGCCCTTCGCCGGCTGACCGCACCCCGAGAATTCGAGGCGGGCGCTCCCACCGGGGGCGCCCGCCTTCGCATGCGCGCGCGGGATCAGCGGTCGGCATCCCGCGGCCCGGCGCCTTCGCGCGGGATCAGTCGGCGTCGGGGTCCTGCCGGTCGGTGCCGGAGGCGGCCAGCCGCTCCAGCAGCGGGCGGACCCGGGGCGGGACCGGCGTGGACAGCGCTATCGAGGTCGAGGTGCGCCGCACTTCGGGGACCGTGACGACGTTGTCGATCACGCGCTGGAGGTCGGCGTTGGACCGCGCCACCATCCGCACGAACAGATCGCCCTGCCCGGTGGTCGCGTGCACCTCGCACACCTCGTCGATCGCCGCCAGGCGGGCCGCGACCGCCGCACGCCGGCCCTGCGCGATCTCCAGGACGGCGAACGCGGTGAGGCCGTAGCCCATCGCCGCCAGGTCCAGGTCCGGCGGGAAGCCCTGGAGCACACCGCGCCGCACCATCCGGTCCATCCGCGCCTGGACCGTGCCGCGCGCCACCCCGAGCCGGCGAGAGCACTCCAGGACCCCGAGCCGGGGCTCGTCCGACAGCAGCAGCAACAACCGCGCGTCCAGCGCGTCCAGCGCCTCCTCGGGCAGGCTGGGAGCCACGTCACACTCCTTGCTCAGTCTGACCAGTTGGACCGGTCGAACGGATCATTTGCTGATCACTTTGTACAGGATTTTTTAGCCCTGTTGCTCAGGATGCCCTCCCCGCGCACGCTGGCGTCAGCACGAACTCACGGACAGAACCAGTGGAGGAGCATCGTGACCGGCACCGTCAACCACGGCGGCCAGAGCGGCCAGATCGACGACGTGACCTTCGACCAGATGCGCCAGCTCGTCGGGCTCGTCGACCACGACCCCTCGAAGGACCCGTTCCCGGTCCGCGCGATGGACGCGGTCGTGTTCGTCGTGGGCAACGCCACCCAAAGCGCGCTGTTCTACCAGGTCGCGTTCGGCATGGAGCTGGTCGCCTACAGCGGCCCCGAACACGGCAACCGAGACCACAAGGCGTACGTGCTCAAGTCGGGTTCGGCCCGGTTCGTCCTCAAGGGCGCGGTCGACCCGGACAGCCCGCTGACCGAGCACCACCGCAAGCACGGCGACGGCGTCGTCGACCTGGCCCTGGAGGTCACCGACGTCGACCAGTGCGTCGAGCACGCCCGCGCCCAGGGCGCGACCGTGCTGGAAGAGCCGCACGACGTGTCCGACGACAACGGCACCGTGCGGGTCGCGGCGATCGCGGCCTACGGCGAGACCCGCCACAGCCTGATCGACCGCAGCCGCTACAACGGCCCGTACCTGCCCGGATACGTCGTCCGCACCGGCAGCTACCGCAAGCCCGCGGACGCGCCGAAGCGGCTGTTCCAGGCGGTCGACCACTGCGTGGGCAACGTCGAGCTGGGCCAGATGGACCAGTGGGTCGCCTTCTACAACCGCGTCATGGGCTTCGTGAACATGGCCGAGTTCGTCGGCGACGACATCGCCACCGAGTACTCGGCGCTGATGAGCAAGGTCGTGGCCAACGGAAACCACCGGGTGAAGTTCCCGCTCAACGAGCCCGCGGTCGGCAAGCGCAAGTCGCAGATCGACGAGTACCTGGAGTTCTACCGCGGAGCCGGCTGCCAGCACATCGCCCTGGCCACCGGCGACATCGTCGCCACGATCACGGCGATGCGCGCGGCGGGCGTGGAGTTCCTGAGCACGCCGGACTCCTACTACGACGACCCGGATCTGCGCGCCCGGATCGGCGAGGTCCGGCTGCCGATCGAAACGCTGAAGGAGCACGGGATCCTGGTCGACCGCGACGAGGACGGCTACCTGCTGCAGATCTTCACCAAGCCGATCGGCGACCGCCCGACGGTCTTCTACGAGCTGATCGAGCGGCACGGCTCGCTCGGCTTCGGCAAGGGCAACTTCAAGGCCCTGTTCGAGGCGATCGAGCGGGAGCAGGAGCTCCGGGGCAACCTGTGATCGCCGGGGCGTCCCGCGCGCCGGGACGCCCCTACCCGTCGGAGTCGACCAGCTCGAACCCCGCGGCCCCGAGCTCCGCGACGACCAGTTCGCGGTGCTCGGGTCCCCGGGTCTCCAGGCTGATCTCGACGTCGACCTCGCCGACGGCCAGCGCGCCGGAGATCCGCGAGTGCTCGATGTCGACGACGTTGGCCGACAGCTCCCCGAGCCGGGCCAGCAGCGACGCCAGCGCACCCGGCCGGTCCGGCAACCGGACCCGCAGCGACAGGTAGCGGCCGGACGAGATCATGCCGTGCCGGATCAGCTGGAGCAGCAGCAGCGGATCGATGTTGCCGCCGGAAAGCACCGCGACGGCGGGGGAAACGACCTGCTCGGGATGTTGCAGCAACCCGGCAACGGCGGCGACGCCCGCCGGTTCGACGACCAGCTTCGCCCTTTCCAAGCACAGCAGCAGCGCCCGCGACAGCGTCTCCTCGCCGGTGGTCAGCACCTCGTCGACCAGGCCGGACACGTGCGCGAAGGTGACCTCGCCGGGCTCGGCCACCGCGATGCCGTCCGCCATCGTCTGGGTGTCGGTGAGCGGCACCGGCTTGCCCGCGGCCAGCGACGGCGGCCAGGCCGCGGCCCGCTCCGCCTGCACCGCGATCACGCGGACCTCCGGCCGCAGCGCCTTCGCCGCCGCGGCGATGCCGCCGACCAGCCCGCCGCCCCCGGCGGGCACCAAGATGCTGCGCACCTCCGGGAGCTGCTCCACGATCTCCAGCCCGACAGTCCCCTGACCGGCGATGATGTCCGGATGGTCGAACGGGTGGATGAACTCCGCCCCGGTCCGCACCGCGTGCTCACGAGCGGCGTCGAGCGCTTCGCCGAGCCCCGCGCCGTGCAGCCGCACGTCGGCGCCGTAGGACTTCGTCGCCTCAACCTTGGGCAGCGGCGCCCGTTCCGGCATGAAGACGGTCGAGCGGATCCCCAGCAACGACGCGGCAAGTGCGACGCCCTGCGCGTGGTTGCCCGCGCTCGCCGCGACCACGCCCGCCGCCCGCTTCCACTCGTCCAGCGCGTGCAACCGCACGTACGCGCCGCGGAGCTTGAACGAGCCGGTGCGTTGCAGGTTCTCGCACTTCAGGTGCACCTCGCCGCCGCACGCCTCGCCGAACACCCGCGAGTGCTCCAGCGGGGTGCGCCGCGCGACCCCGACCAGCTGTTCACCGGCGGCGCGGATCCGGTCCAGCCCGACCAGGCGCATCCGCCCATGGTCGCACCGCCCGCCGCACTCGGCGGCTCGGCGGAAACCACCTGTCCAGCTGACAGCCTTTCGGTACCCTCGAGGAACCGGTGTCGAACGCCGGTTCTGGGAGGAAGCATGGCACGGCTGACGCCTTCGACGGGCAATCTGCCGCTGCTGTCGGGTCTGGCCGTGGCCACGGCGCTGTCCGGGATCGCGGTGTTCACCGCGGTGCACGGCGGCTGCGACGATCCCGGGAGCTACCGCCCCCGCGAGGGCGGGTTCGAGCTCGTCGGCGGCTGCCTGCAACCCGACGACCTGCCGGTCGCTCCGCGGCTGCCGGAACACGGCCAGGGCGCGACCGAAACCGACGTCGCGCCCTGATCCGGCTCAGCCGAGCGCGTTGAGCAGGTCCTCGACGAGGTCGTCGGCCTCCTCGATGCCGACCGACAGCCGCACCAGGTCCGACGGCACCTGGAGCATCGAGCCCGCGGTGCTCGCGTGCGTCATCCGGCCCGGGTGCTCGATCAGCGACTCGACCCCGCCCAGCGACTCGGCCAGCGTGAACAGCCGGGTGCGGGCGCAGACGTCCAGCGCGGCCTGCTCACCGTCGACGTGGGTGAACGACACCATGCCGCCGAAGTGGCGCATCTGCTTGGCCGCGACCTCGTGCCCCGGGTGGCTCTCCAGCCCCGGGTAGAACACCTTCGCGACCTTCTCGTGCCCCTGGAGCGCGGCGACGATCCGCTCGGCGTTGGCGCTGTGCCGGTCCATCCGGACCGCGAGCGTCTTCAGCCCGCGCAGCGTGAGCCACGCGTCGAACGGCCCCGGCACCGCTCCGGCGCTGTTCTGCAGGAACGCGACCTGCTCGGCGAGCTCGTCGTCGGAGGTGACCACCGCGCCGCCGACGACGTCGGAGTGCCCGCCGAGGTACTTCGTCGTGGAGTGCACGACGACGTCGGCCCCGAGCTCCAGCGGCTGCTGGAGGTACGGCGAGGCGAAGGTGTTGTCCACCACGAGCTTGGTGCCGGTGTCCCTGGCGAGCTGCGCGAGCGCGGCGATGTCGCCGATGTTGAGCAGCGGATTGGTCGGCGTCTCGATCCAGATCAGCTTGGTGTTCGGGCGGACCGCGGCGCGGGCCGCGTCCACGTCGCCCACCGGGACCGGCGAGTACTCGACGCCCCAGCCCGAGAGCACCTTGTCGATCAGCCGGAAGGTCCCGCCGTAGGCGTCGTCCGGGATGATCAGGTGGTCACCCGGGCGCAGCGCGGCGCGCAGCACCGCGTCGGTGGCGGCCATGCCGGAGGCGAACGCCCTGGCGTGCCTGCCGCCTTCGAGGGCGGCCAGGCACTGCTCCAGCGCGGTCCGGGTCGGGTTGCCGGTGCGGGAGTACTCGTAGCCCGACCGCATCCCGCCGACGCCGTCCTGGGCGTAGGTCGAGGTCGCGTGGATGGGCACGATCACCGAACCGGTGGTCGGATCTGCGTCCTGGCCCGCGTGGATCGCGCGGGTGGCGAAACCGTCGCTCATACGGAGCAGCGTACGGCTCCGCCGCGCCCGCGTGGGTTCCGGCCCGCCGCCGGTCGCTTGGGCTCAGAGCCAGAGAAGGTCCCGCCAGAAAAGCCAAAGCCCCGACCGGCGGACGGTCGGGGCCTCGGCGGGACTTCAGCGCGAGCGGGTCACCACTGCGGCGGCTGCGGCGGCTGACCGGGCTGCTGGTAGCCACCCGGCTGCTGACCGGGCTGGCCGTAGAGCTGCCCCGGCTGCTGGCCGGGCTGGCCGTACTGCTGCTGCTGGCCGTACTGCTGCTGGCCGTACTGCTGACCCGGCTGCTGCTGGCCGAAGCCGCCCTGCTGGCCGTACGCACCGGCCGCGGCGGGAGCCGCGCTGCCCGCCGCGACGTACTCGCGGGTGCCGGGCAGCATGGCCAGGACGCCGATCGCGATCGCGAACAGCACACCGACGATCGCGCCCGCGATGCCGTAGCTGCCGACGACGAAGATCGTGATGATCGACAGCAGGCCCCAGACGCCGGAGCCACCGGCGACCAGCAGCGGGCCGACCTTGGCGCGCCGGATGATCAGGATGCCGCCGACGAGCAGCGCGATGGCCGCGGCCAGCGAGGTCAGGTACGAGAAGTACAGGAACCCGATGGGCGGCAGCTCCGGCATCGGAACGTCCGAGCCGTACTCACCGAGCGACTCGTTGAGCTCCTTGATCTGGTCGTACGAGGCCGAAACCGCGCCGAGGCCCAGGGTGCCGATCAGGTAACCGATGGTGGCCAGCGCGCCGATCACGATCGCGACGATGCCCGCGGTCATGGCCAGGCCCTTGCTGCCCTGGCCCTGCTGCTGGCCGTACGGCGACTGCGCGTAGCCGGCCTGCGGCGCCGGAGCGCCGAAGCCGCCCTGCGGCTGCGCCTGCGGCGCCGGGAAGCCGCCGCCGGGGGTGCCGGGCTGCGCCGCGAACCCGCTGGGCTGGCTCTGCGGAGCCGGCTGGCCGAACTGCTGCTGCTGACCGGCCAGACCGGGCTGCTCGTACATCGGCTGCGCCGGCTGCATCGACGGCGGGACCACCTGGGTGGAGTCCGACGGCTGCTGGGTCGGCGGCGTTGCCGGTCGGACCACCTGCGTCGCGTCCGCCCCGCCGGCTGCCTGCCCGCCCTGCTGCTGCGGAGAGATCATCTGAGTCGATTCCGGGTTCTGGTCGGCCGAGCCCTGACCGGGCTGCTGGCCACCGTCCGGCGGCTGCGGAGTGGTCATCGGGTTTCCTTACTCCTTTAGGGCATGAAAAGCGAAGTTCGTGGGGCGTGCGGTCACACACGCTATCCGATCCGAAAGCAGCGTAGTGCTCATACGTAACAACTCGTCATCTTCCGGCGATGAATCCGAGCACATCCTGCCGGGTCACCACACCGGCCGGTTTGCCGTCGATGAGCACCATCGCCCCGTCCGCCCCGGCGAGCGCGGCCATCGCGGCGCTGATCTCCTCGCCCGCGCCGATGGTCGGCAGCGGCGGGGACATGTGCAGTTCGACCCGGTCGGCGAGGTTGGCCCGGCCCGCGAACAGCGCGTCCAGCAGGTCGCGCTCGTTGACCGCTCCGGCGACCTCGGCGGCCATCACCGGGGGTTCGGCGTTGACGACCGGCATCTGGGAAACGCCGAACTCGCGCAGGATCGCGACCGCTTCCGCGACCGTTTCGTTGGGGTGCACGTGCACCAGTTCCGGAATCGTGCCGTCCTTGCGGCGCAGCACGTCCCCGACCGAACCGCCCGCGTGGTCGGGTGAGAGGAAGCCGTAGGAGGCCATCCAGGAATCGTTGAAGACCTTGGTGAGGTAGCCGCGGCCGCCGTCGGGCAGCAGCACCACGATCACGGCGTCGGGCCCGGCGGTCTCGGCGACCTTCAGCGCCGCGGCGACCGCGGTCCCGCAGGAACCGCCGACCAGCAGCGCCTCCTTGCGGGCCAGGTCGCGGGTGACGCCGAAGGAGTCCGCGTCGGAGATCGCGATGATCTCGTCGCAGATCTCGCGGTCGTAGGTCTCCGGCCAGAAGTCCTCGCCGACACCCTCGACCAGGTAGGGCCGCCCCTTGCCGCCGGAGTAGACCGAGCCCTCCGGGTCGGCGCCGATGATCCGCACCCGGCCGCCGGAGACCTCCTTGAGGTAGCGGCCGGTGCCGGAGATGGTGCCGCCGGTGCCGATCCCGGCCACGAAGTGGGTGATCCGCCCGTCGGTCTGGGCCCAGATCTCCGGGCCGGTGGACAGGTAGTGCGACTCGGGGTTGGCCGGGTTGGTGTACTGGTCCGGCTTCCAGGCGCCTTCGATCTCGGTGACCAGGCGGTCGGAGACGCTGTAGTAGGAGTCCGGGTGGTCCGGCGGGACCGCGGTCGGGCAGACCACGACCTCCGCGCCGTAGGCGGCGAGCACGTTGCGCTTGTCCTCGCTGACCTTGTCCGGGCAGACGAACACGCAGCGGTACCCCTTGCGCTGGGCGATCATGGCCAGCCCGACGCCGGTGTTGCCGGAGGTCGGCTCGACGATCGTGCCGCCCGGCCGCAGCTCACCGGAGGCCTCGGCGGCCTCCACCATCCGCAGCGCGATCCGGTCCTTCACGCTGCCACCGGGGTTGAGGTACTCGACCTTGGCCAAGACGGGGGTCTCCCCCTTGGCCAGCGAGTTCAGCCGTACCAACGGAGTATTGCCCACCAGATCGGCGATGTGCTCGACGTAGTCCACGCGGGGATCCTCACCCTTCATCTCGCGCCTGTGCTGCGGAGCCTAATCGCAGGTCCCCGGCTAACCGAGAACCCGTATGCGACGACACACGGTCAGGGAACGAATCGCAGGTCCGCGACGTCTTCCCGGTGGGGAAGTTCGCCGTTTTTCACCTCTCGAGGAGCAGGAATGATCGGGCAGAAGGCACTCCGGCTGGCGATGCTGGCGGCCGGTACCGCCGGTGGGCTCTCCGGAGCCGCGTACGGACTGCTCAACGGTCAGTCCCGCTACGCGCGGCGGGTCATCGGGCCGCCGGCGAACATGCCCCTGCGCGCGGACGGCGTGCACCTGCCCGACGGCACCGGGCCGGTGCCGCGCTCCGAGCTGGCCGCGGGGGTCAAGCCGCTGGAGCTGGTCGTGCTCGGCGACTCGGCCGCGGCGGGGCTCGGGGTGAACTTCCCCGACGAGCTGCCCGGCGTCCGCATCGCCCGCGGGCTGGCCGAGGAGCTGGAGCGCCCGGTGTCCCTGCGCACGCACGCGATCGTCGGCACCACCTCGCAGGAGCTGCACGCGCAGGTCGACCTGGTGCTCGCCGACCCGCCGCGGCTGGCGCTGGTCATCATCGGCGCGAACGACGTCACCTCGCGGCTGTCGGTGCCGGTGTGCGCGGAGCTGCTCGGCAAGGAGGTCACGCGGCTGACCGAGGCCGGGGTCGCGGTGGTCGTGGGAACCTGCCCGGACCTGGGTGCGATCCGGCCGATCCCGCAGCCGCTGCGGTCGATCGCGCGGTCGTGGAGCCTGGCGCTGGGCCGGGCGCAGCGGCGGGTGGTCGAGGCCAACGGCGGGCACGCGGTGCCGTTGGCGGACCTGCTGGCACCGGAGTTCCTGGCCCGGCCGAACGAGTACTTCAGCCCGGACCGGTTCCACCCGTCCGGCGCCGGGTACGAGGCGGTCACCAGGATCCTGCTGCCCGCGATGTGCGCGGCGATCGGCGAGTGGGAGGGCGGTCCGCTGCCTGCCGCGCCGACGCGGTCGGAGGCGGCGGAGGCCCGGCGGCCGACGAGCCGCGTCGTGGCGCGGCTGAACCGGGCCCTGCACCGCAGGTCGCAGGACTGAGCGGGCGTTCCGGGACATCTCCGGGCAGGCGCGGGCCCGGCAACCCCATACCGATCGGTTGGTCAGGGCATTGCCCGTGACGGGTATCACCGCGAACATGGTCTGCGCGGCAATACAGTGACCCCACCAAGCTAATGACACGCAGTGCCAATCCCGGTGAACGAAGGAGTTCCCATGACCGAAGCAGTGATCGTCGCGACCGCTCGCTCCCCGATCGGCCGCGCCGGCAAGGGGTCGCTGGTGGACGTCCGGCCGGACGACCTCACCGCCCAGATCGTGCGGGCCGCGCTGGACAAGGTGCCCGAGCTCGACCCGGCCGAGATCGACGACCTGATGCTGGGCTGCGGGCTGCCGGGCGGCGAGCAGGGCTTCAACATGGCCCGCGTGGTCGCGGTGCTGCTCGGCTACGACAACCTGCCCGGTACGACCGTCACCCGCTACTGCTCCTCCAGCCTGCAGACCACCCGGATGGCGCTGCACGCGATCAAGGCCGGTGAGGGCGACGTGTTCATCAGCGCCGGCGTGGAGGCGGTGTCGCGCTTCGCCAAGGGCAGCTCGGACTCGCTGGACGACACCCGCAACCCGCTGTTCGCCGACGCGCAGGCCCGCACCGAGAAGACCGCTGCCGAAGGCGCCGACTCCTGGACCGACCCGCGCTCCTACGACGCCGTGCCCGACGTCTACATCCCGATGGGCCAGACCGCCGAGAACCTCGCGCTGCTGAAGGGGATCAGCCGGGACGAGATGGACGAGTTCGGCGTCCGCTCGCAGAACCTGGCCGAGAAGGCCATCGCCAACGGCTTCTGGGCCCGCGAGATCACCCCGGTCACCACCCCGTCGGGCAAGGTCGTCGACGCCGACGACGGCCCGCGCGCGGGCGTGACCAAGGAGGGCGTGGCCGGGCTCAAGCCGGTCTTCCGCCCGGACGGCCGGATCACCGCGGCCAACTGCTGCCCGCTCAACGACGGCGCCGCCGCCGTGGTGATCATGAGCGACACCAAGGCCAAGCAGCTCGGCCTGACCCCGCTGGCGCGGATCGTCTCGACCGGCGTGTCCGGGCTGTCGCCGGAGATCATGGGCCTGGGCCCGGTGGAGGCGTCGAAGCAGGCGCTCGCGCGGGCGGGCCTGAGCATCGGCGACATCGACCTGGTGGAGATCAACGAGGCGTTCGCCGCCCAGGTCATCCCGTCCTACCAGGACCTCGGGATCCCGCTGGAGAAGCTGAACGTCAACGGCGGCGCGATCGCCGTCGGCCACCCGTTCGGCATGACCGGGGCCCGGATCACCACGACGCTGCTGAACTCGCTGCAGTGGCACGACAAGCAGTTCGGCCTGGAGACCATGTGCGTCGGCGGCGGTCAGGGCATGGCCATGGTCGTCGAGCGCCTGAGCTGACGACGGGCTGTCTCAAAGGCCCAAAGCGAAACGGGCGCCGCTCCCCGAGGAGCGGCGCCCGTTGTCGTTGCGATCAGCGCTAGTCGTTCTGGAAATAGGACAGCAGTCGCAGGATCTCCAGGTAGAGCCAGACCAGCGTGGTCATCAGGCCGAAGGCGATGTACCAGGCGAACTTCGCGTCCACCCCGCCCTTGATGGCCTGGTCCGCGGCGTCGAAGTCGAGCAGGAAGCTGAACGCCGCGATGCCGATGCACAGCAGGCTGAAGGCGATCGCCAGACCACCGCCGTCGCGCAGCCCCAGTCCGCCCTGCACGAAGAAGCTCGCGATCAGGTTGACCAGCATCAGCACCGCGACACCGGCGACCGCGCCGATGATCCACTTGGTCAGCTTCGGCGTGACCCGGATCGCCCCGGTCTTGTAAACCACGAGCATGGCGGCGAAAACGCCCACGGTGCCCGCGATCGCCTGCAGGATGATCCCGGGGTTGCCCACGATCATCGCGAACAGGTAGCTGATGCCGCCGAGGAAGACGCCCTCGACGACCGAGTAGGCGATCACCAGCGCGGGGCTGACCTTCTTCTTGAAGATGATGACCAGCGAGATCACCAGGCCGATCAGCGCCGCGGGCAGCGCCAGCGACAGCGCGATCGGACCCATCAGGTAGGTCACCGCGCCGGTGACCACCGCGATCGCCAGCGTGATGGCCGTCTTGGTGACCACGTCGTCGATGGTCATCGGACGCGCGGTCTGCGGCGGCGCAGCCGGCGCCTGGCCGAAGGGCGCGCCGTAGCCGCCCTGGCCGTGGTTGAAGTTCGCGTACCCGCCGGCGGTCGGCAGGTTCTTGAACGCGGGGTTGCTCGTTGTGCGCAACTCATCCTCCTGGGCGTGTTTGCGCCGTCACCGGTACCAACGATCGGACCCACCGATCAGTTCCCGTTCGGGTAAAACAGACTTTACGCGCGCCCGCGACCGGATTCGGAGACCACCGGGTATCGATTCGGAATGCGATAACGATCACGTTGCGTCGCCAACCTCCCGGGGCGGCTGCGACCAGTGATCGCGAGAGCGCGGCAACGGCACGAGCCTGCGGCCGAACGGGTGACTTCCAAGGTCGGTTCAGCTATCGATCGGCTGCGCATCGTAGCCGCTACCGATCAACCGAATGGTCTCTTGTAGCCACTTTCCGTAACCGGAAGTATCACAGCGGGTGGCACGGCTCGCTGATCGGGGTAAGCGCTTCGGGGAACGTGAAATACACAGCGAGCACGTCGCGACCCCCTGATTCTCCGCGACCGACACTGGAGCTTGCATGCGCACGTTCAGGAAGTTGATCACAGCGGTGGTGGGAACCGCTGTGCTCGCCGGGGGAACGCTCCTGGCGACGCCCGGATCGGCGCTGGCCGATCCGCAGGAAGGACTGGGCCACGAGACCAAGCCCGGCCAGCCCTACCGCGGCAACCCGCAACCCGAACGGGACTGGCTCGGCTCCTACGTCGTCAACGGCCAGCAGGTTTGGTGCGTGCAGTTCGCGTTCACCGCTCCGGACAGCGGCGAGGAGTACCGGCCCGGCGACGAGCTCAAGACCAAGTGGGGCGAGAAGATCCCCGACGACGTCGCCGCCAACATCTCCTACCTGCTGCTGCGCTACGGCACCACGCAGGACGCGGACAAGGCCGCGGCGCTGGCGCACCTGCTGCACTCCTGGACGTCGGCTCCGCGCAACGCCGGCGACCTGAACCCGGCCAAGGGTTTCAAGGACATCGCCTACGACGTCGACGGCCACCTGGCGAAGCTGCCCGAGGGCGCCAAGAACGCCGTCGAGTCGCTGCGTGCCGAGGCCGTCGAGAACCGCGGCCCGTGGGACGCGGCGCTGACCGCGCCCGAGGAGCCGCAGACCATCGGCCAGGCCGCCGAGTGGAAGCTGACCGTCGAGCGCGCCGGTGACAAGGGCGTCGGCGACGTCCCGGTGAAGCTCAACGTCACCGACGCCGAGGTCGAGGGCCTGGGCGAGGACGGCACCGTCACCACGCCCGAGGACGGCAGCCCGCTCGCGCTGAAGGTCACGCCCACCGGCCCGAACCCGAAGATCACAGGTGAGCTGTCCGCGCCCGCCGACCGCCCGTACGTGCAGCAGGCGGTCAACCAGCCCGACACCACCCAGCGAGTCGTGTCCACCGGCGGCGAGAAGCAGCTCACCGTCGAGGACGCCACCACCGCCGTGACCGCGCCCGGCGTGGTCCAGGTCGGCAAGCTCGACGCCGAGAGCCAGGCCGGGATCGCCGGTGTCGCGCTGCGCGTCACCGCGCCCGACGGCAAGCCCGCGCTGCGCCAGGACGGCAGCGAGCTGGTCGGCCCCGACGGTCAGCCCGCCGTGGTGACCACCGGCGCCGACGGCACCGTCTCGGTGCCCGGCCTCAAGACCCCGCAGGACGTGGTGATCACCGAGGTCGCGCCCGCCAAGGGCTACGAGGAGTCGTTCGACGCGGCCAACCCGCCGTCGGTCGCGGGCAAGCTGGAGCCCGGGCAGACGCTCACCCTGAGCCTGACCAACAAGGCCAACACCCCGACCGTCCCGATCCAGATCCCGGCGGGCGACCCGGGCGTGACCGCGGGTGAGACCGTCGAGTTCGGCGAGATGTCGCTGCTGGGCGCGGGTGCGCTCGCGGTGGCCGTGGCCACCGTCCTCGGCGGGTGGGCGCTGCGCCGCCGGATCGGCGAGGGCGGACAGCAGTGAACGCACGTCTGATCGCACTGGTCTCCGCGGGCGTGGTGGCGCTTGTCGCCGTCGTGGGCGTGGTCACCGGCGTGCTGCTCTCGGGCTCGTCCGAGCAGCCTCCGGTCGCCGCACCGCAGGCGGAGGCGCCTGCCGAGCAGCTGGCGGCGCTGCCGCCGCAGCCGGTGCACGTGCCCATCGGCCAGCCGCCGGGCACCGTCCGGCTGCCGAAGGGCGGCACCGCGGAGCTGGTGCGCAAGGAGATCGACCGCTCCGGGACGCTGCCGGTGCCCGACGGCGTCGGCGAGGCGACCTGGTGGGGTGCCGGCCTGGACTCCCCGAAGGGGGCCACGGTCCTGGCGGGCCACGTGAACTGGAAGGGCGCGACCGGCCCGTTCGCCGAGCTGTGGGACAGCGCGCAGGGCGAGCTGGTGACCGTCACCGACGAGGACGGCAAGACCTGGGACTACCGGGTGTCGGAGATCGTCACCGTGGACAAGGAGACGCTGCCGCAGCGCGCGGCCGAGCTGTTCGGGCAGGGCGGTGAGCACCGGCTGGTGCTGGTCACCTGCGGCGGCCGGTTCGTCGGCGGCGACACCGGCTACGACGAGAACCGCATCGTGGTGGCCAACCCGGTGGTCTGACCTCGCACGACGAAGCGGGCCCGGTGATCACCGGGCCCGCTTCGCGCTTTCCAGCTCGGCTCACGGAGCCAGGGTGAGCTGCACCCTTTCGCTGTAGCACTCACCGGAAGAACCTGCTCCGCCCGGCTCCGGACGATCGTCGAGTCCGTCCGGGCCTGTCCCAAGACGCGCAGAGGGCCCGCGATCCGATCGCGGGCCCTCTGCTTGGTCGGTCATCGTCGTTTCTTCTGACTCCGCTTGGACGACGCGGCCTGCTTGCCGGGGCGGTTCTTCTGCTGCTGCTTCTTGCCGCCGCCCGGGCGGCCTCCGGCGCGCTGGCCGTTGGTCTTGTTCGCGGCGGCGGGCTTCGCCTCGCCGTTGGTCGTGGCCGGCTCGGCGGTGTCGCCGGACTCCTTGGCCGCTTCGTCGGCCTGCTTGGCAGTGGGCTTCGCACCGGGCTTGGGCCGCGGCACGGACTGCTTGGCCGCGAGCTCCTTCTCCTTGGCCTTGGCCTCCTCGCGGTCGATCTTGTTGGTGAGGAAGTGCGCCTGGCCCAGGGTCCAGAAGTTGTTCGCCATCCAGTACAGCAGCACGGCGATCGGCAGGAACGGGCCGGAGACCAGCGCGCCGACCGGCGCGATGTAGAGCATGAGCTTGCTCATCATGGCCGTCTGCGGGTTGGCCATGGCCGCCTCGGTCTGGCGCTTCATCGAGATGCGCATCGAGAAGAAGGTGGCCACCGAGGCGATGATCATCAGCGGCACCCCGACCATGATCATCGAGGGCCGGTCGGTGCCGAACAGCGCGAGGTCGTGGTCGGACTGGGTGATCCAGTTCGACAGCTTCGCGCCGAAGACGTCGGCCTCGACGAACGACCGCACACCCTCGGCGTCGAAGATGTAGTTGCTCTGCCTGCCCGGCTGGAACTCGCGCAGGACGTGGAACAGGCTCAGGAAGACCGGGATCTGCAGCAGCGCGGGCAGGCAGCCGCCGAGCGGGTTGACCCCGTGCTCGGACTGGAGCTTCTGCATCTCCTGCGCCATCCGCTGGCGGTCGTTCTTGTGCTTCTCCCGCAGCTTCTGGATCTGCGGCGCGAACTTCTGCATCTTGCGACCCGCGCGCATCTGGCTGATCGCGGGCTTGAGCAGCACCGTGCGCAGCGAGAACACCAGGAAGAACACCGAAAGCGCCCAGGCGAAACCGTTGTCAGGGCCGAGCACGAAGCCGAAGATCTTGTGCCAGAACCACAAGATGGCCGACACCGGATAGAGGATAAAGTCGAACACTCAACCACTCCTGGTCATCGCCCGGTCGCGTACTCCGGGGCGGGGGCAGCCCTACCAGGGTGCCACGACCGGAGTGGACCACCGGGTGCGGGCCACCTTCACAAGCCCGAAGTGATCTCTTCGTGACTCGTGTTCTCCGGCACGTCGGCCTACCGGCGCAGCAGCAACGGGAGCAGGCAGACCGCGAGAACGCCGCCGAGCACCGAGAGCCCGGCGAAGCCGGCAGTGGCGACGACCACGCCGCTGGAGAGCCCGCCGGTCGCGCCCGCGAGCGCCACGGCGAGGTCGATGCGGCCCTGCACCCGCGCCCGGGTCGCCAGATCCGCCGCGTCGGTGACCATCGCGGTGCCTCCGACGAGCCCGAGGTTCCAGCCGAGTCCGAGCAGCCCGAGCGCGAGCGCGGGCCACGCCACCGAGTGCTCCGGAGCAGTGGCGGCCAGCAGCCCGGCGGCCAGCAGCACCACGCCGGCGGCGGCCATCACCGGCCTCCGCCCGAGGCGGTCGGTGAGCACGCCGGTCACCGGCGACGGCAGGTACATGCACCCGACATGCACGGCGACGACCAGGCCTATCTCGGTGAAGCCGTGCCCGTGCGCGCTCATGTGGACCGGCGTCATCGTCATGATCGCGACCATCACGACCTGGGTCAGCACCAGCGTCACGGCCGCGACCGCGAGCAGGCGGCGGCTTCCGCCAACGGACTCCACCCGCTGCTGCTGCGGCTGGACCAGCTTCCGCGCGGTCAACAGCGGATCAGGGCGCAGGAACACCAGCAGCACTACCGCGCCCAATCCGTAAGCGGCGAACGCGAGCAGGAACGGCCCGGCCAGAGCCGGAACCCCGATGCCCTCGGCGAACGCGCCGGAGGGCGCGGTCAGGTTGGGACCGACGACCGCACCGACCGTGGTCGCGACCAGAACAGTGCTCAGAGCCTTGCCCCGGCCAGCGGCGTCCGCCAGATCCGCGCCGGCGTACCGGGCTTGCAGGTTCGCGGCCGACCCACCGCCGTAGCAGAGCAGCGAAACGGCCAGCAGCGGAGCGTTGCCGACGACCGACGCCACGACGACTCCCGCCGAACCGGCCGCCCCGAGCCCGTACCCGGCGGCCAGCCCCGGCCTGCGTCCCAAAGCCTGCGACAACCGCCCGATCAACAACGCGGCCCCGGCCGCCCCCAGCGTGAACAACGCGACCGGCAACCCGGCCAGCGCGGTGCTGCCCAGCAGGTCCTCGGCCAGCAGCGCTCCGGTGGTCGCCCCGGCCGCCAGCCCGGCACCCGCGAGCACCTGCGCGACCACGAGCACCAGCAACGTCCGCCTGCGAACGTGGGCTACCACGGGCGGATCGATCATCGGCGGTCCCTTCACGCGACTGCCCCGATCATCACTGCCGCGGCGGCACAGGGGTACCGGCGAAGGGTCGGACCGGCTGGGTGCCTCGATCTGCCGATCTCGTCCGAATCCGACCGAGGAGGGAGGGTTGCGCAGAGTAAGTGCCCCCGGTCGGGTTCGAACAGCATCTACACAAAACTCCCGGCGTGAGTCGCTGGTTCCCGCCGCTCGGTATCACCGCAAGGGACAGGGACGTCGATCAGCTGCGTTCCGCTTGCCAACGCGTCCAACCCTCCTCGGTCCAGTACTGACATTCTGCCGTGAAGCGATCGAAGCTGTCTCCCAAGTTTGAGGAGCCCCAGGGCGAACACGAAGACCACTACGCCACGGCGAACTTGTAGTGATGACCACGGTGCGACGAGCCTCCCGCGTCCCCAGGCGCCACCGCCAGCACGCCGCAGACCTTTCCCGGCGACGCCGTAGATGTGGCATGGCTTCGTATCCGCGTGCTATCGGCGTCGGGGATACCACTTGGAGACGCTGCCTGGCTGGTTGGTCAACGGGCACGCGACTGGCTGAGCTGGCCTACCGGAGGTAGAGCCGACCGGTAATCGTGAAGTGCCCGGCATGGAACATCCGAGCTCGGAGGCTAGACAGACAGCCTGGGGCCAGGGACGATACGCCTCGCACCGACCTTGGTCATCGGAGTGGGCCGAGGAGATTCGAACCTCTGCCCCAGACGGCCGTCAATGAACAGGAGCGATGAGGTTCGTCGGCCGACTAGTGCAAGACTCGATCACGGAGCAACGCGTGGTCCGCACTTGGCGAAGATTTTGATCGACACTGAGCGCACCATTCCAAGTGCAGTGTTCCGTTTCCGGGCGCTAAGGCGGGTTACGCGCGACCGAGCTGCGGATCAGATCCATCGCCGAGCGCATATGGTGGTAGGACTGCCGCCATTGCCCGCGTTTGGCGAGTAGGCCCGCGATTGATTCGTGCAGCTCCGCCATCTCTCCTTCGCGTTGCGCCGCTTCACTATCGGATGCACGCGGAAGGAACTTGGCCTCTACTTTTTCTTGGGCCAGGTCCCACG
>NZ_BAAAUX010000024.1:38232-68377 GCF_039534165.1 Saccharopolyspora taberi
AGATCATCAAGTTGGCTTCCCTTGCGGGGCAACGTGTCTCTTCTGAACAGGTCCGCCACGGACGCCCTGGCCAGCGCGTTGCGGGGAGAGCGCCGTGCCCAGCGACGTGCCAGTTCCTGATAGCTCAGCCCTCTCCATTCACGTGCCATGCGCAGCACGGTCATGTATTCGGATTCGCTGATCACGTTCTGGATGTACCGAGCCAAGATCTCCGGAGTGTGCGATGAGCGCGGCATCGTGATCACCGCCCCACCGTGCGCAGGCCCGTGAGCAGTGCGAGCACCGCCATCACGGCGAGGTGTGGGTCATGCCCCAGCACCATGAGCACGGCGACGAACAACATGGCCGCGAGCAGCATGACGACGGGAACGCGCGGCTTCGTGGACGGACGTGGGGACGGGGTCTGGGGCACAGGGTCACCTCGAAGACATCGGCCTGGGCGAGCGCGGGAACTGGTGTTGCCGCTCATCCTGGGACGCGTGCTTCGCGGCGTTGCGCGGTGTTCGTTGCAGCGAGCCCGCACCATGAAGGACGTCACCCACGGGATGAGCGCCCGGCGGTGATAAACGATCACCGCCGGTTACTGATCAATGATGGCGTTCCCTGCGGGCGAAGGAAAGCCGCTCCCCGTCCGGACACGTCCGGGCTGGCCGTGAGCTGCTCTTTTTGCGCGTCCGGATGTGTCCGGTAAGTACTGACCACCGCCCTGCAGACCTGGTCTGCTGTCGAGGCGGAACTCCTGCGAAGCCTTGGCCTGGGCGAGCGCGGGAATCCCAGGGGGCGGTGCCTGTTGCAGCAGGCACCGCCCCCTCCAACGAGACTTGAGTCGCTCGCCGTCCTCGGCCACGGCCTCGGTGTCCGGGGCGTCGAGTTCCGTCTCGGCGTGCCGGATCTGCGGCTCGGCCACGCCGACAGCCGAATCCTCTCTTCGTCGGTGAGCGCGCGAACCTTCCTCGCCCCACCCTCGACCGGACTTACCTCTCGAACCGGATTGTGGTCGGGCAGCCCATGCCGGGCAGGGACCTGGAGCTTGGAGTCGACCGTCAGCCTCGCCTTGGAACCCTGCAGCTACTTGATCGCAGCCTGCAACCGCTTAACGGCCTTCTTCTCCGTCACGTCGCGCCGCTCGATGGGGCGGGTCTTGCCGTGATACGCACGGAACCGGGGTGCCGATCTGGAGAGGTGGTCGAGGCATCTCCAGCTCCTGCCGAGAACCGAAACCGACGGGTAAACGGTGGATACCTCCACCGTACGCAAGTCCCGGAAAGGTCCAGGCAGGCTCTGACCTGGGATGATGAGTGCCCCCGGTCGGGTTCGAACCGACACTTGGACGATTTTAAGTCGTCTGCCTCTGCCGATTGGGCTACGGGGGCCTGGTGTTCAGCGGCCGTCCCGCGGTCGCGGTCCGGTCGTCTCGGGTGGGACGCAATGACTCTGCACCCGGTTCCCCGGGAACGGAAAGCCCCGATCAGAGCATTGACGACCCGGCGGTGGCGCGCCGGTTCCTCCTCTCACCAGCGCTCCCGGCGAGCCCCGGCCACCTCGGCGAGCTGTTCGAAGCGGCGGCGGACCCAGCCGTGCACCTCGTCGCTCACCTCGGTGCTCTCCGCGCGGTGCTCGAACCAGCGCCAGTCGCAGTTGACGTTGACCTCCAGGAAGACCGGTTCGCCGTCGATGACCAGCAGGTCGAAGGCGGCCACCTGGAGCCGCCAGTGGCGGCACAGCGCGAGCAGCTTCGACGCCAGGTCCGGATCGACGTCCACCCGGCGCACGGCGACCGCCTCGGGGTCCACCCACAACTGCGCCGGATCGAGCTTCTCCACCCGGAAGGGGATCACTCGGTCGTCGACCACGAACACCCGAAGCTCGTGCTCGGCGTCGAGGTACTGCTGCACCAGCACCGGCGCCGGCTCCAGCACGCCGTCGGTGCGGCGGATGTCGAGCGGGCGCGGGAACAGGCCGCGCAGCGCGCCGGGCTCGGGCTCCAGCAGGTGGTGCCCGGCGGTCTTGACGATGCAGCGGCCGCCGCCCGGCCGGGCGCGGCCGGGCATGGTGGTCACCGCGGTGCGGGGCACCCGCAGGCCGAAGGCCGTCGCGTCGTGCAGCTGGGTCAGCCGGTCCAGGTGCGCGCTGGAGCGCACCGGGTTGACCTGCTCCCAGTCCGAGCGGCAGGCCAGCCAGTTCGCCACCGCCTGCCACTGCTCGCGCACGTAGGCGCCGTGCACCGTGGTCGGGTCGACCGGCAGCGCGGTGATGTCGAAGTGGCGGCGCCACACCAGCACCGGCCGCAGCAGCCACCGCTGGAACTCCAGCAGCGGCGCGTCGGTGTAGACGGTCAGGCCGAGGTCCAGGCAGCGGTCGGCGTCGATCCGCACCATCCGGATGTCGTGCTCGGCCAGCGCCAGCGACAGCTCGTTCATCTCCATGTCGGCCGCGCGGGCCAGCACCAGCACGCACGGCGCCGGGTCGCCCGGGGTCTCCGCCACGAGGTCCGCGCGGTACATCCGGTCCTGGAAGTCCAGGGCGGTGTCCGGCGACCGGAAGAAGTAGTCCTGCCCCTGCAGCAGCAGCGGGGTGGGGCGCACGCCCCTGGCCGAAGACGCGGCAGCGGGACCGAACGGATGTGCGAGGTCCGAAGGCCGCCCTTCGGCGTCGCTCATGGTCAGTCGTCCTTCTTGCGGAAGACGCGCGCCGCTTCGCGGTAGTCGGCGGCGAAGTCCGCCAGCGGGCCGTCCTCGATCTCTCCGCTGCGCACCAGTGCGGCGAGTTCCTTCAGCGTCAAGGGATTCACCCCTTCCCCCTGAGTGAGCCATCCTTTTAGGTGAAGACAACATCAAGTCTTCGATTACCCACTACAGATTGTCAAGGATAACCGTGGTCCTCCGTCCCCTGCACGGAGCAACCACGATCCTAGGCCGGACATGACAACGCCGCGTGCCCGAACCGGCACGCGGCGTCGCGACTCACAGCACCCGGGTCAGCTCGCGGCGGCGCGCTCGAAGTCCGCCTTCGGGTTCTGGATCTGGCCCATCGAGACCGCCTCGCGCTTGAACATGAACGCCAGCGTCCAGTCGATGATGATGCGCAGCTTGCGGTTGAACGTGGGCATCCGGCTCACGTGGTACGAGCGGTGCATGAACCACGCGACGAAGCCCTTGGCCTTGAAGCCGTAGACGTCGGCGACGCCCTTGTACAGGCCCAGACCCGCGACCGAGCCCGCGTAGGCGTGCCGGTACTCCTGGGTCTTCTTGCCCCGCAGGCTGGCCAGCAGGTTCCTGGCGAGCTGGTTGGCCTGGCGGACGGCGTGCTGCGCGGACGGCGCGCAGGTGGCCTTCGGGTCTTCGTCGGCCTTGGACAGGTCCGGCACCGCCGAGCAGTCGCCGGCGGCCCACACGCCCGGCAGGCCCTCGACCTGCAGGTGCGCGGTGGCGCGGACCCGGCCGCGCTCGTCAAGCGGCAGGTCGCTGCTCTTGAGCACCGGGTTGGCCTTCACGCCCGCGTTCCACACCAGGGTGTCGGTGTCGAACTCGGTGCCGTCGGAGAGCACGGCGTGCCCGCCCTCGACCGACTTCAGGAAGGTGTTCAGGTAGACCTGGATGCCCCGCTCCTCCAGCGCCTTGACGACGTAGACGCCCATCTTCTCGCTGACCTCGGGCATCACGCGGCCCGCGGCCTCGACGAGGACCCAGCGCATGTCCTCGGGGGAGATCGTCTCGTAGTAGCGGGAGGCGTACCTGGCCATGTCCTCGAGCTCGGCGAGGGCCTCGGCCCCGGCGAAGCCGCCACCGACGAAGGTGAAGGTGAGCAGCCGCTTGCGCAGCTCCTCGTCGTCGGTGTTGGCCGCGGCGTCCATCTTCGCCAGCACGTGGTTGCGCAGGTAGATCGCTTCGCCGACGGTCTTGAGGCTGATGCCCTGCTCGGCGAGCCCGGGGATCGGCAGCAGGCGCGAGACCGATCCGAGCGCGACGACGAGCACGTCGTAGGAGAGGTTTTCGGTTCCGGTCTGCGGGTTCTGGACCGTGACGACCTTGTCACCGTGGTTGATCTCGGTGACCGCAGCGGTGATCACATGGCACCGCTTCAACACTCGTCGCAGTGGCGCTACCACGTGCCGGGGTTCCACGGAACCGGCGGCAGCTTCCGGGAGGAAGGGCTGGTAGGTCATGTGCGGCTGAGGGTCGACGACGGTGACGGATGCCTCGCGGCGGCCCAGCTTCTTCTGGAGCTGAAGCGCCGTGTACATGCCGACGTAACCGCCGCCGAGGATGAGAATCCGGGTGGGTTCGGATTGACCAGCCATGCCGCAATGGTCGCACCACGGGCAGCATCAGCGCTGCGCAGACCCCCCCTAATGTGATGCCGGTCGCGAGTGTCGTCGATCACTGTCGACGCAGGGTGTGCGCTTGGCAGCGCTGCGTGCTTGGGCTGCGTTGGGGGGCGGGATTCGACCGGCACCCGCGATCTCGGCCACTCTACCGAAATTCCGGCGAGCGCGTCGCCCCCGTTGTGATGTTCCGCTCCGGACCGCAAGGACCGAAGGTCCTGCCATACGTCCCGCAGGTCCCGGATATCAGCCATTTCCGGCGCGGCGCCGGTACTCCGACGGCGGTGCGCCGACGATCTGGGCGAACACCCGGGTCAGGTGCGCCTGGTCGCTGAATCCCAGCCGCTGCGCCAGATCCGCCCACTCGACCGGCTCGCCCGCGTGGGCCGCGGCCGTGGCGTCCAGGATCCGGGATCGCTGCACCACCCACTTCGGACCGATGCCCACGTACTCGGCGAACAGCCGCTGGAGGCTGCGCAGTCCGAGTCCCGCGTGCCGGGCGAGCTGGTCGGCGCGCACGATGTCGGGCCGCTGCGCGACTTCCCCGACCAGTCCGGTCACCAGCGTCGCCGTCGCGTCGGGTTCCGGCGCGACGCGCAGCAGGTATTCCTCCAGCGCGGCAACCGGATCGTCACCGCGCGCCGCGGACCGGTCGTCGATGCCGAGGACTTCCCGCCCGGTCCGGACAGTTCCCGAGACGGTGCTGACGCTCGCCCGCAGCAGCGGCCGGAATCCGCCCGCGTGGAAGGCGGCTCCGAGCACCTGCCCCGTGCCGGTCAGGGTCCGGAAGAACGGTTCGCGGGAGACGCCGTGCACCAGCAACCTGCCGCCCTCTCCCGCGATGTGCACGCGGGGCTGGGGAACGACCTGCTGGCGATGCGGTTCCCGGAGGTTCCAGCGGGTCAGCCAGTAGTAGTCGACGAAGTCGGCCAGTTCGGCGCGGGGCGCGATGCGCTCGACGTCGAGCAGCGGCGCGGCGGGGCGCACGATCGCTTCGGGACGCCCCCGGGGCGGGTTGTCGCGTTTGTTCAAGACCGCCGCCGAGCCGCGCAATAGCGTCGGCCGCCATGAGCTACTCGCACAGGGCGACCTGCCGGTTCACCGTCGCGGCGTGGTCGGAGGACGTGATCACCGACGTCGACGGGGAGGGCATCACCGCCGGCGGCGCGTACTACCCGAACCGGGGCGTGACCCGCGCGGAGGTCCGCTACTCCTACACCGGCGACATCGAGGGCACGAGCACGCTGGTCTACCTCATCTCGTACAAGCCCGACGCCGCGCCGGTGCTCGGGTTCGAGCGCTTCGAGGGGACCATCGGCGGTCACGCCGGGAGCTGCGTGTTCCAGCACATCGGCAGCCAGGACAAGGGATCGGTGGCCGCGCGCGTCGAGGTGGTTCCCGGCCTGGGCACCGGCGCGTTGGCGAACCTGCGCGGTGAGGCGGAGCTTTCCGTCGCCGGGCACAGCGACAACGGCTACGAGCTGGTCCTGGCCTACGAGATCTGATCTCACCGGCTCGGCCACACGACCGCCTGCGCCACGATCACGGTGGTCCCGTTGAAGGTGGCGGCCGGTGATCCGTGCAGCTGGTAGCCGGCGTCGAGCGCGTCGCTGATGCGCCGGCAGAAGTTCTCGTCGTCGGGTCCGGTCAGCAGCCGGTACCTCGGCTGCCCCTCTGGTGGCTGGCTCATGGCCCCAGTATCACGACCACTCCGCGATCACCTCGCGCCCGTGGGCGATCGCGAGGTCGAGCAGTCCGGGGAACCGGTCGTCGAGGTCGTCCCGGCGGAGCTGGTTGAGCCGCCGGGTGCCCTCGTCCCGCTGCCGGATCACCCCGGCCTCCCGGAGGGTCCGGAAGTGCCCGCTCTGCGTCGACTTGCTGACGGGCAGGGCGAACGTCGTGCACGCCAGCTCGCCGCCGGGGCCGGCCTCGGCGAGCCGGGCGACGATCGCCAGGCGCACCGGATCGCTCAGCGCCGCCGTGACGTCGGTGAAGCGCAGCTCGTTCCGGGCCGGGTGGACGAGTTCCGTCGCGGTGCGGCTTGCCATGGAGCCATCCTAGCCGAGCATGTTCGGCGATTCCGAACATCTGCTATGTTCGCAAAATCCGAACATAGGAGGATCCATGGCGCCCGATGGCCGCTGGAAGTTCTGGGGCTGCGCGTACGCGCTCGTCGTCCTGCTGACCGGCACGAACCTGCCGACGCCGCTGTACCAGGACTACGAGCGGACTTTCGGCTTCTCGCCGCTGGTCGTGACGTTGGTCTTCGCCGCGTACGTGGCGGCGCTGATCCCTTCCCTGCTGATCGCCGGACCGCTGTCGGACGCCGTGGGGCGCCGCCCGGTGCTGCTGCCCGCTGTCGGCCTGGCCGCGCTGGGCGCGTTGGCGTTCGCGATGGCGGCGGGGACCGGGTGGCTGTTCGTCGCGCGGATCCTCCAAGGCATGGCGCTCGGAGCCGCTTCGGGCGCTCTGACTTCTGCACTGACCGAACTCGAACCATCGGGCAACGGCCGCAAAGCCGCTCTGGTGTCCACAGTGGCCTCCGTCGGCGGGCTCGGCCTCGGGCCGCTGCTGGGCGGAGCCCTCGTCGAGTACGCCCCTGCCCCGCACGTGCTGCCGTTCGCCGTGGAAATCGCGTTGCTCGTCCCGGCGGTGGTGGTGATCGCAGCGCTGCCGCGGGGACGAGCGACCGCGCGCTGGCGACCGCGTCGTCCGCAAATCCCCGCAGCCATGCGGAGTTCGTTCACCACGAGCGGGATCATCGGATTCCTCGCCTTCGCGGTGATCGGGGTGTTCCTCGCCCTGATCCCCGCCTACGTGGCGATGCTGGCGGGCAGCGGCAACCTGCTGCTGGGCGGCGGTGCCGTCGCGCTGATGCTGGCCTGCTCCGCGCTGGCGCAGGTCTTCGGGTACGGGCAGCCGGCACGACGTCTTCAGCTCATCGGCCTGGGGCTGCTGGCCGCCGGGCTGGTACTTCTCGCTCTCGCGGGCGGGACGTCCGCACCCGCACTGCTGCTGGCGGCGATCGTGATCGCCGGAACGGGCCAGGGACTCGCGTTCCTGGGCGGACTCACCACGGTCAACCAGGCCGCGCCCGCCGATCGCCGCGCCGACGTGCTGTCGAGCTTCTACGTCGTGATCTACCTGGGCGTCGGACTGCCCGTGATCGGCGTCGGCTTCCTCGCGGCCTCGGTCGGCCTGCTTACCGCCGTGCGGTACTTCGCGGTCGCGGTTGCGGTGCTGTGCCTGGCGGTCCTCGCCAGGAAGCTTTGCTGGCGTTCGCCTAGGCCATGCGGGCCTTCGCGATCGTCGCTCGGTGACGTTCCGCCCAGGCCGTCAATCCGGCGAAGGACTCGTGCAGTTCTCACGCGACATCGGTGAGCGCGTACTCGACCTTCGGCGGAACGTCGGGTAGACGGTCCGGGTCAGCAGCGTTGGAGAAGCGCTTCGATTTGAGGAGCCACTAGAGCATGTACACCGTTGATTTCGTCGAGTTCCCATCGAAAACGGCCTCCGCCTCGGGCCGGTTCTTCACCGAGGCGTTCGGCTGGACCGCGACGCCTTACGGTCCCGACTACGCCGACGTGGCCGGTCCGGGAATCAACCTCGGGTTCCAGGCCGATCCGGAAGAGCAGCCATCGGCGCCCCTGGTGACGATCCGCACGGACGACCTCGAACAAGCGCGGCGGGACGTGGAGGACGCGGGGGGCGTCGTCACGGTCGAGCCGTTCACGTTCCCCGGTGGCCGGCGCTTCCACTTCCGGGAGCCCGGCGGCTGCGAGCTGGCCGTGTGGTGCTCGGCGGAGTAACGCGCGGACACTTCCGAGCCACTTCCGCCCGGTCCGCTGACAGTGGTCCCGGTTACGTTCCCCGCATGGCGACTACCCCTGCGCCTCTCGGCGAACTCGGTGTCCCACCCGCAACAGCGCGGGATCCGCGCGACCTGCTGGTGGGCTACCTCGACTGGTACCGCGACCGGCTCCTCCTCAAGACCTCCGGGCTCTCGGAGGCGCAGCTGACGACCCCGGTGGAACCGCTGGGCTGGTCGCCGCTGGGACTCGTCAGGCACATGACCATGGTCGAACGGCGGTGGATCCGGTGGGGGTTCGCGGCCGAGGACGTGCTCCCCCACCTGCCCGGCGGCGACGAGTCGGGTTGGGGGCCGATCACGGAGTCCGCGACCGCGGCCCTGGCTACCTACCGCGACGAGGTCGAACGCTCGCGAGCGCTGGTCGCCGAAGCGGCGCTCGACGACCAGGCGAGCATCGGCGGCCGGTTCCACGACCCGGAGCAGGCCCCATCGCTGGGGAGGATCCTGTTCCACCTCCTCCAGGAGTACGCGCGCCACGTGGGACAGCTCGACGTGGCGCGGGAGCTCATCGACGGCACGACCGGCGAGTGAGCCTGCTCAGTCCGCCCCTCGCCGATCCACGTCATTGCGCGCTCTTCCGCCACGACACTCCGCCGGAGCTGGCGTCCGAGGCGCTTGAGGCGTACCGGACTGCTCCCGGCATGAGCTGAGCGCACCTACGGGAGTTCCGCAAGCTCCTTCGCCCGCTCCAGGACGTCGCGCAGCATCTCCGGCGTCAGCTTTCCGGTGAAGGTGTTCTGCTGGCAGAAGTGAACGGATTTACGGAATCCTCGCCGCCACCTTCGCTCGCTGAAGAACATCCCGCAACATCGCAGGTGAGAGCAGTCCTGTTTGGACGTTTCTCTGGCAGAAGNNNGCCACCTTCGCTCGCTGAAGAACATCCCGCAACATCGCAGGTGAGAGCAGTCCTGTTTGGACGTTTCTCTGGCTTACGTGGTAGTTGCCGAACAGGGTCAGCGGTGGGCCGTCATCTTTCGCGCATAGCTCGACGATCGCACCATGTCCGAACTTGGGCCGCGGGCGAGGGATGGCCCATCCGGCAACATCGAGCACGGGGAGCAACGCCGACCACCCGAAGGCTCCGAGCACGACGACGGCTCGGAGCGTCGGCCGGAGCAGTTGGAACTCACGGGTCAGCCAGGGCGCGCATTCATCCCGTTCAGCCGGGGTCGGCTTATTCCCGGGCGGTGCGCAGCGAACAGGTGCGGTGATCCACACGCCGTTCAGACGCATACCGTCATTCCGGTTCGTGGCCTTCGGCTGGGAAGCCAGCCCCACCTCGTAGAGGGCGGCGAACAGTACGTCCCCAGAGGGATCTCCCGTGAAAATTCGACCCGTACGATTTCCGCCATGAGCCGCGGGAGCGAGCCCAACAATTGCGAGCGCGGCATCTTCGGAGCCAAATCCAGGAACGGGCTTGGCCCAGTATTCCTGGTTACGAAATGCTGCCCGTTTGGTGCGCGCCACTTCCTCCCTCCACGCAACAAGCCGCGGACAGGCCCGACACGAAACCACCATGTCGTGCAATTCCGGAAGCGTGCTCGCTGTAGGAGAGATTTCGACTGGGCGTTTCATCAGGTCCTTCCGCGTTGGTTTACTTGGCATCGGCTAGCTATCGGTCAATTTATGAGTGCTCGCTTTCACCTGCGAGATCGAGGCGTTTAGTGCATCTATGAGGTCGATGGAGGGCGGCGCTGAGGGCGCTTCTTCGAGTTCGCGGCCGGTGAGCTTGGCGTCGACAAGGCTTTCCAGGGCTTCCCGGTACCGGTCGCGGTAGTCCTCGGGGTGGTAGTGGCCGGTTAGCGAGTCGATCAGTGTGCGGGCCATCTGCTTCTCTTCTGGCCGCGCAGTTACTCCAGGTGGCGGGGCCAGAGGTGAGGGGTCGCGAATCGACTCCGGCCAGTGGAGGAGTTGGAGCACGAGCAGGTTCGCGTCAGGTCGCAGCATCGCGAGATGTTCGCGCTGGCGGATCGCTACCCGAGTGAGGGCGATCCGGTCAGTCTCGGCCATCGTGTCGCGGAGAAGGACGTAAGCGCGTTCGGCTCCCAGTACTGGGTGAGGCTCGACGTAATAGGCGCGGCCGAGGTGTACCGGCGCGATCTCCTTGGCCGCGACGAACTGGAGCACTTCGATCTGCCGGTGGGTGGGCAGCGGGAGGTGGTCCAAGTCCTCGTCGGTGAGCGGGACGAGGAGGCCCCCCGCTTCGTAGGCCCGGTCAATCTGGCTTAGGTCAACCTCCCGGCCGTCCTGTTCACAGACGCGCTTGTGGCGTATCCGGCCGCCGTCGTCGCGGTGGATCTGCCGGAAGGTCGCTGTCTCTCCAGATACAGCGGGGTGGAGCCGGACAGCGATGTTGACCAGCCCGAATGAGATGGCTCCCTGCCAAACGGATGCCATGTAGCCATCATCGCTCCGAGTGGGTGCCGTGGCGAAGGGATGCCCCGGCCGCGGTGGGGCCGGGGCGTGGTCAGCGGCATGTTGGGTCTATGTGGTCTGCCTGCTGGCGGGCTTCGCTGGCGTGTCCTCCTCTGCGACTCCACGCTCCGCCTTGTACTTCCGAAGCACCTCGCGGGCATGGGACTTCAGGCCGGATGCCTCGGCAACCTCGGTTGCCTTGATGGTTCCGAGGTCCCGGTTGTGGACCGTCACCTGCTTGTCGAGCCACCGTCGAGCCTTCTCGGTTGCCGTCAGCTTGGCGTCATCTTGGGCGTCGGTGAGGACTGGGAGGTGTGATGGTCCCTCGTCTGCGTTCGCCGGAAGCGTCAGTCGGGCGGGCGTGCGCGGCGGGAGGACCGTCACCACGATCTGAGGCGGTGTCGGTGGCTGCGATGTGCCGTCGTTCGTGTGGGGCCGGGGTGTCCTTTCGGCGACGGCGGACGTGACCGTCCGGCGACGGTCGCGGATGTGCTGGCGGATTCGGTAGCGCTCGTGGACCAGGTACGCGGCGACGCCCGCGACGGATAAGACGCCGAAGGCGACGGCGGTCGGCGACGGCGTCAGGTCGCGCGAGTGGTTCCAGTAGTTGGTCCCGGCCGCGTATAACGCGAACAGCCAGGTCACCGACAGCGCGAGTCGACCGCGCTGGTTGCGTCGCCTGGCGCGTGACCACAGGCGGGCCATGCTGTAGGAGAGGGTTTCCACGCCGACTGCGTAGAGCACCTGGCCGACGAAGCCGTACTTGAGGACGTCGGCCGCGAAGCCCATCTGCCCGGAGAAGGCAATGCCTGCGGCGGCGAGGATCGGCAGGTGCGCTTCAACCGTCGCCGTGGCGTCGCTGAAGCGTCGGCCGAGCGTCGGAGCGGTGCCGGCGGGCCGTCGCTGCTGCGTCGGGCGCGTGAGGGTGGACCGTCGCGGCAACGACGGGGCTAGGGTGGTCATTGGCACTGGTTCCTTCCAGGGTGTCGGTGCCGTCGCCCCGTTCGGGATGGCCGTCCCGGACGGGGCTCCTTTTCGGTTCTGCTTACCGGCCTCGGTACCGCGGTCCTTGGCGTCGCGGTAGTCGTCGTAGGCAGATGGGCTCGTTGCTGATCATCGCCGGGGCTCCTTGAGGTCAGTTCGGGTACCGCGTCCTGGTGGCGTCCAGTTGTCGATCGTCGTTGACCACCACCAAGGGGTTCGTTCGTCGTAGCGGCCGTCTGCTGGCGGAGCTTGTCCGCGTGAGACGTAGGAGCGCCAGGTACTAGCGGCAATCCCAAGTCGTTCGGCGACCTGGGCATTGGTCAACTTCTCTGCCACAAGGGCGAACCTTACAGCGCTAGCGCTGTAAGGTCAACGCAAAGAATGACCCCGCGGTGGTCGGCCACGAGGACTTCCCCTCCTCGGACCGGCCGCGGGGCCGGTGCGTGCGTTCGGGACACGCAGCGACAAGACTAGAACATAGTTTCGATCGAGCAAAATCAGGGCGTGGACCCGCCCCCGGACTTTCCGAGAGCGGGGGCCATTTGCCGTTCACTGGGTGATCACCGTCCGGGCAGTACGCTGGCCGACATGGCTGACTACGTGCAGGTTGTGACCACGACGGACTCGGAAGACAAAGCGGCCACCCTGGCGAGGAGCATCGTGGAGGGGCGCCTTGGGGCGTGCGTGCAGGTCGTCCCGATCCGCAGCTTCTACGTATGGGAGGGCGCGGCGCAGGACGACCCAGAATGGCAGTTGCAGATCAAGACCGCTGAGGGCCGCACTGACGCGCTAATCGAGCACATCAAGGCCAACCACGACTACGACGTGCCCGAAGTGATCGTCACTCCGATCACGGGTGGGAACGAGGCGTACCTGAAGTGGGTGGACGAGGAAACTCAAGCCTCCTGATGCTTGGTTGACAAGCCCGAGGTGATGCGCTGCCGCAGGTTACTGGTAACGCCGCGACCGGGCACCTGCGGCAGCTTCTCGGTCAGCTCCCACAACCGGTCTTGCGCCAGGCTGGCCTCGTAGCGGACGGCCAGTGGAAGGGCCTGGGATGCGAGCGCGTCGGCCCGGTCGTAGTCGGCTTTCGTCGCTGCGGAGAGTGCCAAGTCCGATACCACCAACGCGCGGACCTTGGTTTCCGACGGGGACAAGGACTTCAGCAGGGAACCCGCGAGGCTGTCAGTGTCGCGGTGCCCCAAGCGGCCGTAGGAAGACACAGCGAGGCTGCCCAGCCGGGAAGCGCCGAAGAAACTGGTCCATGAGCGCTCGTGATGGGGCCGAGCGTAGTCGTAGGCGGTGAACGCCCGCTCAAGCGCGCGTTCGACGGTCGCGAGTTCCCCGATGCGGGCGGCTTCCTCCGCTTGCCGGGCGGCGACCCACGCCTGTGTTGTAGGTGCGGACCCGCGGACATGTTCGCCAGCTCTAGCCAGGACTTCCACTGCCTCGTCCGACTTGTCTTGCGAGGCGAGCAGGTATGACCAGTAGTTGAGAGTGCAAGCGATCAGCGGCCCATCCCCGGCTTCCTCGGCCATCTTCAGGGCCTCTTTGTACCGCTTTAGGGCTTCGCGAGGCTTGGAAAGGTCGAACTCCAGCCACCCGGCGAGTGCTTCGGTCTCGCCAACCGCTGACAGCAGCCGTCGCCGGTCCTGTTCGTTCGAGGTGACGGCCAGCAAGTCCCGCAGGGTTACCCCGTGCTCGATGAGTGACGCCAGGATGGTCCGGGACGGAGTGGTCTCCTCCAGGTGGAAGAACTCGGTAGTGCGGTCCTGCATGAGGTCGATAGTTCGCGCGTCCGGGGCAAGGCCGTGCTCGATCGTGTCGGCCAGCCGCTGCCACGGTGCGGCGCTCATGATGGCGGCGCTTGCCAGCTTGAGGACGTCCCGGCGGTACACGTCGTCATCTCCTCGGTCGTCGTGCTTATACGGCGCGAGGTTAGGTGGCGGGCCGCTTGTTGGCGATGCATCTGATGCATCGTCGGCGGCCTGGAACCACAGAACCGACTGAGGCACGTTGAGCAACCGTGCCCATTGCCTGAGCTTGGCGAGGTCGGTGGGCGGCCGGTCCCGTTCGATGCGGCTTACCTGGCTTTGCCCGATACCCAGCCACTCGGACATCGCAGCTTGGTTGATCGGTGGAGCGAACGCGAAGCGGTACAAACGGACGATACGACCAAAGTGCTGTTCGGCGATAGCTGCCCGGACGTCCTCGCGTTCCCAGAAGCCGTCCGGTGGTGGGGGCGGTTGCTCGCCTTCCCTGGTTTGGGCACGGCGGATGCAAGGGCTGCACCGGGTTCCGCGGTGGTCGCGAGCGAGGCGGCAGCCGCAGTCAGCGCACTTCTTTATCCCCATATGCGCTTCACTCCGTAGCGTTGCGATCGCTCGCAGTGTATCCGACCAATATCACGAACAAGCTGCGTTTATGGATGCGATGCATATTGCCTGTATACGGCTATGCGTTCGAGCAATTCGCTTCTGCGTCAACGCAGTCCAGAGTCTCAGGCAGCAGCCGAAGAAGTCACCGCTCCATCGCTGGCTCGGCTGCTGGCGACATCGCCGCCAGCGACGGGTTGGACAAGAGCGACGGCGGTGAAAGCTATGGCATTGCATCTCGTTCTGGCCTTCGTGGCCTGGGCGCTGATCTTTGGGCCGATGTTCCTGCTGTGGTGCCTGCGCAGCCGGCCGCAGGGCCACGTCGACGCCGCCATGCCGCGACGGGATTCCGGCCTCCTGGCGCGCGGCGGTGCGGGGCGACCGGTTGACGGCGGAGCACAGGGAGTGCTCACCGGTCGCCCCTCCGGACCACCGAAGCCGAGGGTGCGGGTGGTCCCGTGACCTCCCGGCTCGGTCCCAAGGTCGTCTGGTGGGTCGTCGATCAGGAGTCCGACCAGAGGCACGCGACTCTCACGGACCCGAGGGCATTACCGGATGGCGCGAAGGTCCCGCGGCTATGTGGCGGCCAGATCGCTCACGCCAAGCCCGGCTCCCGCACGCACCCTGGCGCATTGGGCATCGAAACCTTCTGCGGCAGTTGCGTCGCACAGTCCACTGGCCATTGCTACGGCCACAACCGCCAGGACCACTTCTATTACTGACCCCCGGTCCGGCGTGGAGACCCCCGACCTCGACGCCGGACTGGGTTCCACACCGGCTTGGTCGGTGCGGTGTCCCCCGACGCACCGACCAGGCCCCTGTCTCCAAAGGAGCTAGTCATGCACTGGATTGAGGTCCCGGCCGAGGACGGGCGCGGCAACCGGAAAGCACTGCGGTTTGCCACCACCGAGCGAGGGATCAAGGTCCTCGCACCTGCCGCAGACGTAACCCACGTCGTCGGCGTGCACGTCAAAGCGCTCGTGGAACTGGTGAACCGCCTGGGCGGCGAGGCGGCCGATGTCTCCGAAGCAACAGCCGGTCACTTACGAACTGGGGAAGGAAAGGAATGACTGAGGGCACATTACTGACTTCGATCCTCGTCATCGCTGTGGCTCTTATGTTCCTGCCGGTCGCTTGGGGATTCCTGTCCGCGTACGGAAAGCCTGGACGGGAGTTGATGAGGGGAAAATCGTGAGTTACCACCCACACCACCAGGTACGAACACTGGTCAAGCTGGTCTGGGTGGCCAGCAACAAGGAAAGCAACATCCACCTCGCGGAACAAGACCGTTACGGGGCGGGAACGAACGCTCGGCACGCGATGTGCGGCCACACCGTCCGCCAGATTCGCGGCGAGTGGCTGGGCAAGAAGGCACCGGACCTTCTTGGCTACCGAGTGTGCGAGAACTGCCTCATCGCGCGTGACCGCAACCGTGGGTTGGTAACAATGAAGACCGCCGAAGCGGCCGGACGGCAGTCGGCAGACCGGGACACGCAGGTGTTGCCGAAGGTCCACGGCCCTGACTCGGCCCCCGCTGACGCTCCGACCTCACCCCTGATCCCGTGGCCGACAACCGACCCGGACTCCCAACCCGATCCGCCAAGTGCTCTGGCGGAGGCCGCATGAGCAAGTTGGTCGGCTCGCGTGGTTACGGAATCAGCCTTGAAACATTCGGCGACTACGAGCAAGCACCGCGCCAGGAGGTGTTCTACACCTGCCCGAAGGGACACAGGTTCGAGGTCCCGTTCGCGGCGGACGCCGAGTGCCCGCCGACGTGGGAGTGCCGCCTGCATGGCACGGAGTCGGAGATCGTCGACGGGTCTGAACAGAAGCAGGTAAGGGCGAAGCCGCCGCGCACGCATTGGGACATGCTGCGCGAACGCCGCACCGACGACGAACTCAAGCAAACCCTTCTCGATGTTCTCGTTGAGCGTCGGCGTTGGACCCGCGCGGCTGCCGCGCAGACCCTCAAGATCACCGAACCGGCGTATCGACGCAAAGCCCAGCTCCGGGCCAAATCGGTCCGGTGAGTCGGCGGACTCTCATGCGACAGAAGATCCGCCGACCCAGTGAGGAAACGGCCAGCCTTGTGCTGGCGCGACACAAGAAGGAGGTGAACGATGACTGCTATTCTCAACGCCCCCGAGTCCAGTGTGGACACCGACTCGGACGTCTTCGATCTTGATGTTCAGGTCTTGACGGAGAAGGCGCGACCGCAGGAAACGGCCTGTCAAACCGATGATGGTTGCGGGTCCACCTGCCCGTCGGCCTGCGTCTCAGCGAGTTGATCAAGCTGGGGCCGGGCTCAATGCCCGGCCCCAGGCTCTACATGTCGGAGGTGCGGGGATGCCTGCCCCAGAGGACTACCAACATCACGGGACCGGCCTGCTGCGGGCGACAGCGGGAATCGCAGAACCTCATTGGTGGCCAAATCCCGCCGATGGGCACGAATGCCGCACGTGGCTGAGACAGGCTTGGTCCTTGCGCGGATTGGCGCCAGCCATCCGACACGCGAGCCCTGTGCTGGCAGCTCGCGTCGAGACGATCCTCTCCGGTGATCGCGTCCCAGCAAATGATGTTCAGCGCGCGACGCTCGCGGTGGTGCGCTACGCGCTCCGGGCCAGCGGCAGGGCTACGCCGTTCGGGATGTTCGCCGGGGTGAGTGCCGTATCGGTAGGTGAGACGACGAAGACACGGCTCGGCCAGCTTCACCAGCCGGTCGCACATGCGGACACCCGCTGGATTCATCAGGTCGTCGAACTCTGCGAGCAATCTCCGGACCTGTTGGCACGACTCGATGTCACGTTCAACGACGCGGCCGAGTTCCGCGGCGAGCGCGTGGAGCTGCCCGGCCCCGACAAGATCAGTATCCGTCGAACCAGTGCGGTCATGCTGCTGCGGGATGAGGCCACCTCTCCCGTCCAGGTTGGGGCCTTGGCCGACAAACTCGCTCAGGCATTTCCGGCCGCCGGAGATCCGCTGCGGATGCTCACGTCGTTGGTGCAGAACGGATTCCTGCTGACCTCACTGCGTGCTCCGTCCACAATCACCGATCCTCTGGGCTTCGTCCTGGACCGGCTGCGGGAAGTAGGTGCCGACAATCTGCCTGTCGCACCGCTGATACACGAGCTTGACCAGATCCACGAGGCGATCCGCGCGCACAACCATGCACCTCACGAGGATGCACGCACCGAGATCGCAGTTCGGATGCGGACCGTTGTGGACGCGGTGCGTGACCCGATCGCGGTCGATCTTCGGCTGGACGCCGATGTCCAGGTTCCTCGGCATGTGGCGCGCGAGATGGAGCGGGCGGCGAGCGTGCTCGCCAAGCTCGCCCGGCAGACAACTGGTGCCCGCGAGTGGCGTGAGTACTTCACCGCGTTTTGTGAGCGCTACGGACAGGGCACGCTCGTTCCTCTTCGGGTCGTTCTCGATCCCGATGCCGGGATTGGGGTGCCGCGTGGCTATCCCGGCAGTGGCCAGGCGAGCGGGCGCCGCGTGTTCTCGGAGCGGGACGAGCTGCTTTTTGCTTTCGCTTCGGGGGCAGCCGCACGCGGTGAGCGGGAGATCGAGTTGGATGAGGACACGGTTGAGAAGCTGGTTACGGCTGGTGGCGGCGGGTCGATCCCGCCGCATGTCGACGTCGGGGCGCGTATCCACGCCTCCAGTAAGGAGGCCCTCGACCGGGGCGAGTTCACCTTCACCGTGACGCCCGGCCGCGTTGCCGGGACACTGACCTCCCGATTCACCACGCTCGTACCCGAAGCCGGGCTCGACGCGATTTTCGCGAGCCTGCCCACCACGGCTGAGGGCGCGCTGCCGGTCCAACTGTCGTTTCCCCCGATCTACCCCAGCGCCGAGAATGTGTGCCGCGTACCCCAGTATTTGCCGAATGCCGTCTCGGTCGGCGAGCATGCGCCCACTGGCGCGGCGATCCGGGTGGACGACCTCGCCGTCACCGCGACGGACCATCACCTGCACCTCGTCAGTCTGTCCCGGCAATGCGTTGTTGAGCCGCTGGTCTTGCACGCCCTAGCCCCGAAGCAAATGCCGCCAATGGCGCGGATGGTCGGCGAATTGTCCCGAGCCCTCGGCGTCGACTGGATCGGCTTCGACTGGGGCGCGGCCGAGAAGCTGCCGTTCCGGCCGCGACTGCGGTACCGGAAAGCGGTCCTGTCATCAGCGAAATGGCGACTCGTCCTCGATGATCTACCAGCCAACGAGGCCGAGTGGGGCCAGGCACTCGATCACTGGCGCGCGGCGTGGCGATGCCCACGGCGGGTCGAGCTGCGGGACTTCGACCAACTGCTTCCGCTCGACCTCGACGAACCCTCCCACCGGGAGGTCCTGTACCGGCATCTTCGTCAGCACGGCGATGCCGTACTGCTGGAAGCCGTTGAACGCGACGCTGGCGGGTGGCTCGACGGCCAAGCGCACACCGTCGTTCTGCCGATGACCTCCACACGGGCACCAGTACCGGCGCCGAAGATCGCCGTGCTACCCATCGTGGACGATGAGCACGGACATCCCCCAGCCTCGGCCCGAGCGACGTGGCTGTACGCGAAGCTCTTCCTCTCCGCGGGGCGTATCGACGAACTGATCGTCAACCAGCTTCCTGCACTGCTGTCCAGCCTCGGCGACCGCGACTACTGGTTCGTCCGCTACCCCCAAGCACGCGAAGGCGAGGAAGCAGACCACCTCCGGCTGCGCATCCGCCTGGGCAACGACACCACGCAGGTGATCTCCACCGTCAGCGCGTGGGCTGACAAGCTCCGAGCTTCGAGGCTGATCGGTCGCTGGGCGTTCGACACCTATTTCCCGGAGACCGGGCGCTACACCGCGATCGAGGAAGCCGAACAAGTCTTCGCTGCCGACTCGCGACTGGTCCTCGCGCAGCTCACCCACCTACGCCTCGACGCTGCGCTTGGAACGGTCGTCACCGCGTTGTCCCTGTTCGACGTGGCCACCGCGTTTCTTGGTAGCCGCGACGCCGCCGATGACTGGCTCAACACCCAGGTGCCCCACGCGATTCCAGACCGAACTGCGGTCGACCAGGTGAAGCGATTGGCAGGCGGCGAGATGCAAGCAGAGCTTCCAGGGTGGGCTGCCGTTGCCGACAAACACCGCGCACGGGCCGATGCCGTGCACTGGTACCGCAGGGCGTTGCCCACAGGCGTGGACACCGACAAGATCCTCCACTCCTTGCTGCACATGCACCACAACCGCGCACTCGGCGTGGACCGGACGCGGGAAGCGGTATGTCTTCGGCTGGCCCGACAAGCAGCCGCGACATGGCGCGCGTACAGGAGGAATCGCGCATGAGCGCACAAGAAACCCGCGAACCCGTCCGGGGGCAGTCCTTGGCCGATGGAGCGGCGGGGACGACCTTGCTGCACCTTGAGTTCGGCAACGACTGCCGGGACTTGCTGAAGGCGATGGTCGCGGAGCCGGTGGAGGCCCATCCGGACGAGGCCACCCTCTTCGAGGGGGCTCCAGCGGTTGCCTTCACCCTGAGCGCGACGAGCCATTGGCGTGCCCTGACGACGCTCGACGAGCATGTCGACACGGTCACGCGAACACGACTCGCGGCAGCACACCGACGCATTGACCGCGGCGTACCACCCGCCAAGCGCGAGTTCGACCTGATCGCCGGGCTGACTGGACTCGGCGCTTATCTGCTCCACCGGCACCGCGGCGGCGACCTGTTGCGGGACGTGCTCGCATACCTCGTTCGCCTCACCGAACCACAGCCCGACGGTCTACCTGGGTGGTGGGCAGCAGACGCACCCGGCCGACAATCCCCGGACTGGCAAGGCGGGCACGGCAATCTCGGCATCGCGCACGGCATCGCCGGACCGCTCGCGCTGTTGTCGATCGCGATGCGTCGCGGCATCACTGTGGACGGTCAGGCCGAAGCGATGAACCGGATCTGCCAGTGGCTTGACCGCTGGCGCTGCGGCACAGCGCACCGCGCCTGGTGGCCTGGTGTGATCAGCCGATCCGAACACGAGGCGGGCGTTGTCCGCCAGCACGGTCCGCAACGCCCGTCCTGGTGCTACGGCACTCCCGGACTGGCCCGCGCCCAGCACATCGCCGGAATAGCGCTCAACGACGCGTCACGACAGCACTTCGCCCAACAGGTCCTGGCCTGGTGCGTTGCGGACGAGTCGCAACTCGCCCAGCTCAGGGATGTGTCGCTCTGCCACGGTTGGGCAGGACTGGTCCACACTGCCTGGCGTGTCGGCCAGGACGATGAACAGGTGCGCGCCCACATTCCACGGCTCCTTGATCGTCTCGCCGAAAGCCTGCGCCACCAACCACCGTCCAGCCACGGACTCTTGGAAGGCGAACCTGGGGTACGCCTAGCGCAACACGCCGCGACCACGAACACCCCGCCCGCCACGGGCTGGGATGCATGCCTACTCCTCGATAGTTGAACAGGAAGGAAGCCAACGACTTGATGGAAACCGACACCACCTCGCCCGACGCACTGCGCGCGAGCATGGTCGACAAAGTCCGCACTATGGGGCACGCATGGCGCAGCGAGGTCGAGCGTGTCCTCCGGCAAGTACCACGCCACGAGTTCGTTCCCGAGGCCGACCTTGAGACCGCCTACCACTCCTGGAAGGCGGTGATCACACACCGGTTCGAGGACGGCGCATCGCTATCCTGCGCTTCAGCTCCCTACGTCGTCGCGATGATGCTGGACCAGCTCGATGTCCAACCGGGCAACCGTGTATTGGAGATCGGCGCAGGGACCGGCTACAACGCGGCCCTGCTGTCCGAGTTGACCGGCGACGCCGAAAACGTGACCACGATCGACATCGACGCGGACGTGACCACGCAGGCATCCCGCGCATTGCAGACCACCGGCTACGGAGGCGTCCGCGTTGTCACCGGGGACGGGGCCGCCGGTGTTCCCGAGCACGCACCCTACGACCGCATCATCGCCACGGTCAGCCCCTGGGATATCCCCGAAGCCTGGTGGAACCAACTGGCCCCTGGTGGCCGAATCGTCCTGCCCTTGCGGTGGCGCGGGCAAGCCCGCAGTGTCGCCTTCAGCGAGCAGGAGGGTCGCCTGATCTCCGACTCTGTCGAACTGTGCGGATTCGTCTACCTGGTCGGTGACGACGAAGGCGAACGAAGTGCGCCGATCACCGAGGACGGCACGGTCGGCCTGCACTGGGACCGTGATCAAGCAGTGGACCCGAGCGTCCTGAAAGGTGTGTTTGACCAGCCTCGCATCACCGCCTGGTCCGGGGTCACCATCGCCGGGGATGAGTCCCACGACGGACTGTGGCTGCACATGACAGTGACCGACTCGCGCACATGCCGAGTCAACGCACAGTCCGACGTTTCCGCCGACGTGTGCGATCCGATCGCGCCGCTGCGTTCCCCCGCCCTGGTCGAGGGTGGGTCTCTGGCCTACCTCACATCCCGACGACAGGAAACCGAGAACGGGGCGCGCTGGGAACTGGGAGCAATAGGAAACGGACCCGCCGCCGAGGAACTGACCGAACGACTGTGCGACGAAATCCGAGCCTGGTCTTCAGCACGGGACAAACGACCAACGGTGATCGCCTATCCAGCCGACACGCCGGATAACGAACTTGCGGCGACGCCTATCGAAAAGGCCCACAGCAGGCTCGTGCTCACCTTTGACGACAAGTTGAGCACCGCGATGTAGCGCAACCGCGACAGCGATACATCAAGGCCCCAAACGGAAACGAGCCCCACCCGAGGCGCGTCTTGGGTGGGGCTCGTCCATGCCGGTGCGGGTGATCGTACTTGTGTCAGCGGTAGGACAGCACGAGCGCTGCGGCGGCGCTGTCTTTGGTGGGCCAGCCGAGGGAGCGCGGTGATCCTTCGGGTGGCCGCACTGGCTTGCCGTCTTTGCGTTCGGGCTCGTAGACCGTTGCGCCTGATCTTTCGACGCGGCGGACAGTGCCGAGGTATTCCTTGTGCTTGCTGTAGACCTCCCACACCGCTGTCAGGCTGAATCGGGCTCCGGGCAGGCGACCGCTGCTGTTGGACTGAGGCACGACTTCCCTCCTTGTTCAGAACGACGCGGCGAAGGTCTGAGGCTCCAGCCAAGGCGAGGATGGGAAGGCTTTCCTTAGCTGTAGTACGGTCGCCTGGTCGAATCCACTAGTAATGGCGTGGGTTTCGGCATGGCGATTCACCGTGGCAGCGGTGGGATCGCCGAGTTGTGCTGCGAGGCACAGGCTGGTCACGCTGCTGCCACCGCCTTCGCGGCGGTGCGCAGCGTGGCCAGCGCCCTGCGGCGGTGCTTCCCGGCAACGCTTCGATCCACCCCGTAGTGCAGACCGAGAGCGTCGTCGGTGTGAGGTTCGAACCCGTAGAGGCCGTAGGCGCGACACAGCAGCTCATGATCGGCGGCGCTGACCATCTTGTGGTGCAACAGCTCGTCGACGTAGGCAGCCGTCGCGTCCTCGGGCCATGCAGCCGGGTCGGCTGGCTCCTCTGCGGTGTCTCCCGCAGGCTGCGGCGTTGGGAGCAGGAGCGCGGCGATGGCATCGAAGGTGTCGGCCTTCATGCGCCGGTTCACGTCGGGGTGGCTGGTCACGATCACACGCGCGGCGTCGCGATCGTGGTTGACCTGCTCCAACGCGCTCTTCACAGTGCGGACCTGATCGGGGGAAAAGCCCGTCACAGCACGGGAAAGCCGTGATGCCTCGGTCGCGACACGGTTGGTGATCGCGCGCTTGGCGCGGCGGGTGAAGTCGGCCGCTCCGTTGCGGGCCATCTCCAGCAGAGCCAAGACGCCTTCCTGGTGGCCATCGTCCGGGCCGAAAGCCGGATGCCGGCCAAAGCGGGCGCCGATGGCTTCGATCATGACGCCGTAGTGCCGGTAGAGCGCCAGTTCCGCCACGTTGTCGCGGCCACGCTGGCTGATTGAGAGAACCAGATCATCCGGGTCGTCGTCGTTGTCGACGACGTCTTGGAACTCGGCGTTCCGTATGAGCGCGCTTCCGATGGTGGAGAGCTGGTTGTTTCCGAATACAGCTTCTCGGGCGGCTGTTATTCGTTCGTCATAGGTGCGCCCGTCCACAGAACTCCCCCTAAACACGTTCCGTATTTCTTTGCGCTCGCTAAACGAAGCCCCTACTTTCGTTGCCAAGCGCAACTGCCCTGGGTCGCTGATACCTCCCCCCAGTCACTCCCCCTGAGTGACAAGCCCGCGCTCCTGAACACGTACCGTAGGGAACGTACGTGGTTGCCCTTGATCTTTGAAGGGCGAAAAATAACGATCCCGTCTCGCGCTGTTCCGCAAGTCTGGCGCGTCACACGCTAATGGAGTAATCGCACAGTATTGCCCTACTCCGACTGCGTACTACTACGTAGCCCAGTCGCGCAGGAAACTACGCGATACGCATTTGGCGGTACTCAACCACAATTGGTCTGACCATGTTGATCATCCGGAGCTTAGGAAGCGAGGGGGAGCCCTGGGGCTGTCTCCTGCGGTGTGGTCCACGGTTGGTCTCCTGTCCGGATGTAGCGGGTGGTATCGGGCTCCCAGGCGGCTCCGAAGATCTCAGCTTCGGTGTCCAGCGGGACACCGTAGAACTCCGGAACGGTCAAGGTCCGTTGAATCTCCTCGGCGAGTTCGAAGACGTCGGTCTCGGAGGCTTCGAAGATCACTTCGTCGTGGACGGGCAAGCGCAGATGCTCGGTCAGTCCTGCTGCGTCCAGGTCCAGGAGCCCTTGGGCGAAGACGTCGCGGGCGACGCTCTGGATCATGTAGTTGGTCGCGGCGTACAACCTGGTGCGGTCCAGCGGCAGGATGCGGCCAGTGGGCGAGATCAGCTCTTTTGCCCCGTACCGGCCCCGTGCGGTCAGGCGAGCTGAATAGCGCTTGATGCCGGGGAAGGTCCGGTCGTAGGCGGCGATGGCGCGTCGGACATCGGCCAGCGGCGCCCCGGTCTGGAGCGCGATCGACTCGGCACCACCGCCGTAGACCTTCCCGAAGCCCACCGTCTTGGCCACCTTGCGGTGGCGCTTGGTGAAGTCCGGTCCGTAGATCTGCTCAGCGGTGAAGTCGTGCAGATCGGCACCGTCCCGGATGGCTTGCACCATCGCGCGGTCGGCGGACAGCGCGGCCAGGACACGCATCTCGATGGCGGAGTAGTCGACACTGCCGATGACGCTGCCGGGTTCGGCCACCATCGCCTTGCGGATCGTGCCGTCGCCTGCGGGGAGCTGCTGCAACGGCGGCTTGCTGATGGACATGCGCGCGGTGCGCGCCTGAAGCGAATTGATCTTGGGGTGCAGCCGGGAGCGTTCGTCGAGCCCGGAGGCCATCGCGTCGGCATACGTTGTCTTCCAGCGCGCGGCGCGCTTGGCCCGCACGACGGCGTCAGCTAGCGGGTTCGGCTCTCGGACACCGAGGCGTTCCCACCGAGGATCGAGGTCGGCCAACGGCAGCAGGACGTCCTTGTCGACCTGCAATGCCCCGCCGCTGGTGGTAGCCGTCAGGTTTTCGCCCATCGCCACGAGCGCTTCGGCGACCTGCTTGGTCGACCCGATTGTCGACACCCCGTACCGGCTGGCCCGCCTGCGGTGATGTTCTGCCTCGGTGGCCAGCCGCGAGGACATCCCGGAGACGTACTCGCTGTTGACGCGGACTCCGCGCCGTTCCATCGCCGCGCAGACCCGAGCGACCTGGTGCTCGAAGTCGGCCAGACGCATAAGGCCGCGCTCGTGCACCTGCGGCCCGAGCACATCGAGCAACCGGGACGCGAAGATGGTGTCCAGTCCTGCATAGCGCACGTAGACCGGGTGGTCGGACGGGATGGCCGCCCACCCAGTGGACTTGGTGTGCCCGAGTTCCCGGAACACGCTGATCAGGCCGTCTTGGGTATCGGGCGCGTCCGGGTCAATGTAGTACTGCGACAACGGTTTGAGACCGTGCCCAATGCCGCCATCCTCCCGGCCCCGCGAGTCGAGCAGGTGCGCCAGAATCCGCGTATCGGTGGTCTTGCTCGCCAGCACCTCCATCGGCAGATCCAGGTGCCGATCGAGCACGAGCCAGTCGTGCGGCGCGTTGTGCAGCGCAATCCGGGGCAGCCGCAACAGGACGTCACGGGCCGTGGCCCATGTACCCGGTCGGCCTTCAACCCGGAGGACCCACGCTTCCCGTGCGGTGCCGAACTGCACGGTCCGCAACCGGTTACCCCTGGCGTAGGTGTCAAGCCCGGTTCCTTCGGTGTCGACCCCGATCACCCGGCCGCTTTCTCGCCGTGCCCATGTGGTGAACGCCTCCAGGTCCTCGGCGGTCTCCGGCAGGTAGGTGACCGTCTCCTCGCCAACGACCCGGTAGGAATAGCTGCGCATGGTCACCTCCCTCATTCCGTGATGGGTTCTTCGTCGTCTTCTCCGAGGTAGCGCTCCCACTCAGGAGCGAGGTCGCTCCAACGAAAGCCGCGTCCTGTCTCCTTGCCGACGCGGACGACCACCGGCCGCACACCGAACTCGGCCAGGAACCGCCGCACGTGCTCATCATCAATGCCCTGGCCTCTGCTCCAACGGCCGAAGATCTGGTCGGCGTCGATGACGCGCTCGGCCAGCGCCGAGCGGAACACGACGCGGTCGTTGATGCCGCGTCCCCAGTTACCGGCGCGGTAGACATCGCGCGTCGCGCGCAGGAACCGGACGCTGATGTTCTCGGCCTGCTCCTTGCCCGCATCCCGCAATGCCTCGCACGCGGCGACCGCGCGAGCCGGCCAGTGCCCACCGGCCATCACCGCGGGCAAGGACAGCACCGACCACAGCTCCAGATCGCGGTTGGACACCATCGGAGCCAGCTCGTCTTCGACCTGGTCCAGGACGTCGCTGACAACGTCATCGCTGGCAACCGACGCCGTCCAGGCCGCTAGCTTCTCGGCAAGGTCATCGGCAACCGGACCGTCGCGACGGGGACGAAACGAGGCCGGGCGTTCGTGCGGCATCGCCTGCTGCATCGACACCACGAAAGTCCGTGACAGCAACGCATCCGGCAGCGCAGCACGGGCCAAGCCAGCCCAGACGATCGGCGCGAAAGTGGTGTAGCTGATGGCCTTGCGCTGGTCGTTGGTGTCGGCCCGGATGGTGTCCTGACCCCGCTTGTACCCGCTGTTCAAGACCGCGGTGATGCTGCTGGTGTCCTGGCCGCGGGCCGCGTAGAGGTTGTCGACCTCGTCCAACCCGAGCGGCACCGGGATATCCGGCTTGTCCGGGTCGGAGTCCTCATACGTCATCGCGTTGATCGTGCGCAGAACGGACGCGGCCGTGGGGTCCACGGCCAACCTTCCTTGCGCCAGCCTGCACACCAAGTCCAGCGCCAAGGTCTTGCCGCTGCCGGGAACCGTGGACAGGAACCCCAGTCGCGGCGCGACGTCGGCGGCATCCGAACGGCGAACGAAGTAGCACGTCGCCACCCACAGCGTGATCACATCGAACCACGTCGGCGGCTCGATGAGCAGGAACCGTTGCAGGAACGCGTGTACCGCATCCAGCAGCTCTACGGGATCGCCGTCGAAGGTCCCGTCGAGCCGCACTGGCAGGGCACGTCGGATCGCTTCGGCGAACTCGTCGCCGAAGCTCTCGCTCTGGCGGTACCAGTCGGCGAGATCCCCGCGCCCTGTCGGAAGGAATAGCCCTTTGGCCGTGACTCCGAGGTCGGCCAGGTGCTCGGCGAGGTGGCGGTTGAACTGCTGCCCGCTCTCGTCGGCATCCCCAGCAAGCACGATCTCCCGTCCTGCGGCCCCGGTCACGATCGCCTCAGCGGTCGCGCGTCGGCGCGCATGCGATGCCCCGGCCACCGCCACCACTGTGAAACCAGCCGCAGCCACCACGAGCCCATCGCTGGGTCCCTCGGTGACCACGACCGGCCCGGCGGCGCTGGCACGGAACCAGGCCAGGTGTGCCCAGCGCTTTCCCTCGGGGTTGGTCAGCCCGGCCCACCGGTTCGCATCCGTACCGGAGAGGTCGCGGCCCTGGGCGCCGTGGGCGATGCCCTCGGGTGTGTAGAACGGCACCACCAACCTGGGGTACTCGGTGAAGGACTCCGAGGCATGCGCGAACGGTGCAGAACCGTCGTCGAACCCGAGCCCAAGTACCCGAGCGGTGTCCTCGGTGATGCCGAACCGGTCCTGTGCGTAGGTGGCGGCCGGTGAGCCGGCGAATGCCGCCTGTGCGCGGTCCAGATAGGACGCGAGCGCAGCGATGTCGGCGGTGCTGAGATCTTCCGCCGGCACGGTGCCCGCGGTGATCTCCCCATCGACGTCGAACAAATCTGACCAGGACAGGCCGACCTGCTTGAGCATGGCGGCGACGTCACAGCCCTGCGACCGGCAATGCAGAACTGCTTTGTGCTCGGGGCTCACGCTGATCAGCAGCGACGGTTTCCGGTCGCCATGCACGGGGCACCGCACCAACCACCCATCGCTGCGCTGCTCGGCCGGTCCCCCTGCCGCGAGCCGCTGCACCAGCGTGTCGATGTGCACCGCTACCTCCGTGATGTTGTCCCGTGCTCCTCGACATGCAGGCGGTAGGTCGCCGGGTCGGCTCGCCGTAGTGCGTCCTCGGCGTCCCGCAGCCGCGCGACCAGGCGGGCGTGGTTCTCGATGGTCGAAATCGCAAGGCACTCCGGCGTTTTGATGTGCGGACGCTTGGCCAGCACGACGTGAAAGGGCACGTCCTTGTTGTCCGCCTCCCGCCGTGCTTGGCGCACCCACTCCAAGACATCCCAACGCCTGTGGGCCTTCGACTCGGCGGCGTGCAGGTAGATCCCCTCCAGGTCGCCGATGTCGAGTACGCCGTGCTGGGCCAAGCGGCGAACCGGTGTGCCGAGCACTTGCGAGTAGTAGGCCGCACACCGGCTTTCCCAGTTCGTGCCAGTCGTTCGGGCTCGGCTCACGCGCTCTCACCTGCCAGCTCGGCGAGACTGCGCTTGAGCACGGCCAGCTCCCACACCGCGTCGTCGCGCTCCGCGGTGGTACGGGCCAGCTTGCGGTGGATGGTCTCGGCGCTCTCGCGCCAGTAATCACGGTCAGCACGCATCGCCTCGTACCGCTCCGCGCGAACACCAGTGGTGGCCTCGCCGAGTTGGGCGTTCTTCGCTGCGATCTCGCGCTGGGCTTGCTCCAGTTCCTCGCAGAGGACGGCGATCGATTCGTAGGCGCGGTCCAACGCGATCTGTGCGGGGAGCGACGGCGAGGTTCCCACCAGCGGCCGAGGCAAGCAGGTGGCGAGCTGCACGTAGACGGGCATGACTACCTCCGATCTCAGGCGTGATTGCGGTTCGGGGACGGGGGAAAGTGGCGCCGTCGCCGTGGACGCGCGGTGTAGGGCGTGGCAGGGATCTCGGTGTCGGCAGACTCGGGCTCAGCAGGCATGAAGACTCCTGGGACGCGAAAACGCCCCGGCTTCCCTGGTGGGAACTGCCGGGGCGCAGAGAGCGAGTAGCTACGCTGCGGCTTCCAGCGGGGTCGTGTCCGCGGTGATGTCGGTCAGCGCGGGGCGGTGGTAGTCGACGTGCTGGCCCTTCTTCGTGGTGAACTCCACGTGCTCCAGGCTCAGCGTCAGGCGAATCCGGGCACCGCCCTCGGCGGCTTCGGCAATCGCGTTTTCGATCTCGTGAAGCTCCTTGGTGAGCGTCCAACTGCTCGTCCTGTACAGGAAGAAGCCCAGCTCCTCGTCGGCGGCCAGCCGCGCTTTGAGGGTGATCTCCGGCTGCGGCCCGGTGCCCTTTTCCGCGTTGGCCTTGCGGACGGTGAACTCCGGCGGGCACCCGCAGGGCTGGCCACGATCCTCGCCGTCGACGAAGTACACGCCGTCGCAGGCGTGGATGATCCCCTTGCGCCCCCACAGCACCATGCGCGAGCGCAGGGCGTCCGGGTCGTCCAGGATCAGGTCAACGCGGGAGGACTCGGAGAGCACTTGCAGGTTGTTGGCCTTCTCGGTGTCCCACTCCTCCACCTCACCGCCGAACAGCTCGGCGACGCGGTCGGCGACCTCGGGGTCATCGGAGGTGAAGCGCCATTCCGACAACGACAGCGGCTTGGTCTTGGTCATCAGGCCGCCGTGGATGTAGCCGACGACGTCTTCGACGTAGCGGTTGCGAGGACGCGGCTTTGCTTCGGGGTCGGTTTCCCAAATGCGCAGGCTCATGATGCTCCTGTCAAGAAAAGAGAATCGAGATGACGATCAGAATCAGAAAGAGGACCACCAAGTCTTCGAGCGTGAGATCGAAGGGATTGGGTGGCTTCTTCGGGGCGACCACGGGCTAGTGCTTCGCTTTCCGCCGCTGTGAGCCGGTCGAGGGCGTCGACTCGTACACGGGCGGTCCGATGACGGTCTTGGCGACCTCGGTGTTCCAGTCGAAAATGTGACGTAGGTGGAGGAAGAAACTCAGCACCTCTTCGTCCACGCGAACAGGAACGAGCTGCCATCCTTCGGGGCGCAGGTGCAGCACCGCCGCGGCCTCGATCGCGGGCATCGGCTTCGATTCGCCGACCTGGTCGATCACGCGGTCCGCGAAGGTGTAGGCGGCGAGCTGCAAAGCCGCGTCCTCATGCACACCGGATCTCGTCGTCTTCACGTCGACGATCACCAGCTCGCCGTCGATGCGGCAGACCGCGTCGAACGAACCCGCATAGTCGTGCTTGTCGGACCACACGGCGTCTTCGATGTGCAGGTAGTCCGGCTCGTAGCGCTCGTGGAAGTCCTCGATGTGCTCGACGTAGCGCAGCATGTCCGGGTGGACCCGGCCGAGGTCTTGGCCCCGCGCCACCTGCTCGAACAAGTCGTGGACCTGGGTACCCACATCCGCGGCGTCCTTCGTCGAGCGGTGCGGGGCTCGCTTCATGTAGTCCACGGCGCCGCTTCGGTCCGTCAGCGCGAGGTCCACGATGGAACCGAGGTGGTCGACGGCGTTTTCGGCCGTCAGCTTCGCGGCCCACGCGGTCAAGAAGGGCTTGGGCAGCATCGCGACGATGCTGGTCACCGAGGGTGCTTTCCGGTTGCTCACCGGGTCGACGTAGAAGCGACCGCCGGAGCGGTTGAGTGTTTGGATGCCTGCCATGTGCGGTCCTTGTGTCGGGCTGTGGTTGCACCGAGATAGGGGGTGCTGCACAGCACCAGGTGGGCACGCCGCATCACGCATTCACTCAAATG
>NZ_BAAAUX010000024.1:68425-91741 GCF_039534165.1 Saccharopolyspora taberi
CCGTTATCGCAGGTCAGCGCTAGAAAATCTCGCCGATCTCGTCCCGCCGCTCACGCACCAACGTCTCCAGGCGGCTCAACTGCTCGACGACCTTCTCGCGCTCGTCGTTGTCAGAATCATCCAGTTTGGACAGTGAAAGCTGCTCAACATCACGGATGAGCTGACCAATGTCCTCGGTCAGAGATGAACGACGGAGGGCACGCTCGCGCGAACGTTGTTCGGAGTATTTCTGCCGCGCGACGATATGCGAGGGCGCCGGACCGAATCCATATGCAGCACGGACTTCATCACTAATATCGGGATCTTCATAAAGCAATTCACTGATTTTGTGATTTACCTGCGCTGGAATATTCAGCGGAGAATCACTGGCGCTGGCTTCCGCACGAATTCGCCCGACAAATTGCTTGTACAGCCCAGATTGACCGTGAAGATCCATCCCCCCATCACGGCGAGAACAGTTTTTCCGGAGCCAGAGCATGACCTCGGCAAGACGAGTGATCGCTATTTGTTTTTGCTCTGCATGTGGCGCGTTGTGGATATTGCGGAGGTGTCGCGCCCCTGCTTCAACACGACCGCGGAACTCGTCGCTGATCTGCTCAGCGGAACTGGACATACCCACGGTCCGTACTCCCTCGCCTGCGGCATCACTCGGTCAGAGCTGGTGATAAGCCTAGCGATAACTGACGAGGCCACGCCAGTCCCCCTGATGACCTGGCGTAATGGTCACGCACGCAGCGTTTTAGCCTCGGCGAGCGTGGCGCAGCCAGCGCAGGCCAGCGCTCTGTCCAGCTCGCTGATGATGCGCGTGAGTACGGCCTGCACGCCCTGTTCGCCATCGGCGGCGAGCCCGTAGAGGATCTGGCGGCCGATCAGGACTCCGTCGGCGCCGAGGGCAAGTGCGCGCAGGACATCGGTTCCGGTAGTGATGCCGGAGTCGACGAGTACGCCGGAGTCGTTCATGGTTCCGGCGATCGTCGGGAGCACCGATGCCGTGGCCGGGGCGGCGTCGGACTGCCTGCCGCCGTGGTTACTGACGATCACCCCGGCAGCACCGGCCCGCACTGCGCGTTGTGCCTGCGTCGGCGAGAGCACGCCCTTGATCCACACGGGCAGACGTGTCGTGCCCGCCAGGACCTCGATGTCTCCCCATGTCGTGGTCGGGTCGATCTCGGCGTCGGCCACGTCATGGAAGTGCGCGGGGTCGGGAAGCGTGAAGCCTGTCGCCTGCTCGCGCTGCGAGCCGTGGCGCAGTGGGGTGTCGATGGTGACCACCAGGGCGTGGCAGCCGGACTCTTCGGCACGGCGGACGAGATCGGCCTGAACGTCCTTGTTGCGCAGCGGGTAGAGCTGGAACGCCAGCTCGGCGCCGGTTGCGGCGATGTCCTCGATCGAGCTGGAGGCCATCGTGGACACCACCATCGGGACTCCGGCCTTCTTGCAGGCGCGGGCGATAGCGAGGTCAGCCTCCGGCGCGACCGCGCCGGCCCCGCCCATCGGCGCTACGGCCAACGGCGCAGCCGATTGAGTGCTCAGCACGGTGGTGAACATGCTCCGCTGGCCGACATCGGCGGGCAGCCGGTGACCGAGACGTATTGCGTCCCAGTTCGCGAAGTTGGCGCGCACAGTGCTTTCGGTGCCCGCTCCGCCGGAGACGAACGCGAAGGCCGAGGCGGGCAGGGCGGATTGCGCGGCGTAGAACTCGGCGGCCGGGGTCGTGGTTGCTGTGGTCATCGGCGGGGTGCCTCCCGGTGCTGTGGTGCGGGGCTGGGGACGAGGTAGGACATGCCCGCAGTGAGCACGAGCGCGATGGCAGCGGCGACGGGCTCGGGCATCTGGACGCCGTAGAGGCTGGCGATCCAGACCGCGACGGTGCCCGCCGCACCGGCCGCGCCTCCCGCGGCCACGGTCCGGCCCGGTTTGCGCGAGGGCTTCGGCGCCGGGGATTTGGGCTTGTCCGTGGACTGCTCGGGCCGGGCACCCTCGGGCTGCGGCTGCGGCGATTCCGGCTGCGACGCAACAGGTTCGGCCGGTGGCGTGAGGTTGTCGGAAGGCAGCGGCTCCGGCCACGGTGCTGGTCGGCCGATCTCGCGCTGGATCTCCACTACCTTGGCCGTGGTATCCATGATCGCGTCACGCAAGTTGGTGCGGTTCTTGTCGCCGGGAATGCGGCTGGGTTCGGAACCGGGTTTGAGGAAGATGTGTTCCAGGGCGGCCAGACGTCGGTCGACGTTGTCCATGAAGGACTGGACGGTCTGTTCGTTGCCCGCCCAATCCCGATATCGGGTATCGAGTGCCATGCTTTCGAGTCCTCCGTCATCAGCGGGACCGCCGGCCATCGCGCGGGCAACGTCGGCGCGGAAGCGGTCCATGTCGACGTGAGCCGGATCGATCTTTCCGGTCACGCTGGTTTCCTTGTGGCCCCGTGCGGCCTCGGCCGGTCGGCCGAGGTGACGCAGTAGCGCCGCGTTGACCTGCACTGCGGCGTTGTACTGGGCTGGGCTAGGCGGGTGGGTGCCGTCGTAGTCCCACTCCACGCCGAGATAGAGCGTGTTGCCGTCGCCTGCCGGGTTCGGCCCGGAGGCTTTGGCCTTTCCTGCGTGGTTTGCTCGGCCTGCGGCGATGATGTGGCTGGTGCCGTCGGCTCCGATCACGATGTGGCACAGCGGCCCGAGTAGATCGGAACGTCCGCCGATGGTGAGCTGCACGCTGGGCGCGGGGTTGCGGTCGCTGGAGGGAGTGGCGGTGTGGTGGTTGAGCACGCCGACCGGAGCCGGTGGTGTTCCGCGGACGCCGCGCTGAGCCCAACCCGGTGTGGCCACCACACCCAGCCCGGCGGCGCGGAGGATTCCGGCGAGATCGAGTGTCACGACAGATCACCGCCTTCGCTGGCGACGATGTCCCCGACGACGTCCGTGATCGGTTCGGAGTCTCCGACGCTGGAGGAGCCGGTGCGGCGGGTCAGCTCGGCGATCTGGCGTTCCAGGCGCCGGATGCGGCGTACGAGGTCATCGGGTGGCGGCATGAGGTGTTCTCCTGGTCATCACGGAGCGGGTTGGAGGTCAATCCGGATCTCGTTCGGCGAGCTGTCGGCGAACGACACGACACGGCGCCGGTAATGCGCCGAGGGCATCCACGGATGCCCGGCCACCGCGATCAACGGGGCGTCGCCCAGCGCCCAGGTCCCTAACGCCGCCGACGCCTCGGTGCTCGTTGCGCCGGTAGCGATGCGCAGGGTGGTCTCCCACCTGCTGTTCGGCTGCCGCTGGCCTTGCAGAGCGGCGCGGGCGTAGGAGTCCAACAGGTCTTGGCGTTGCTCGGCGGCGTGGCTGGTGTCGACCAGATCGATGCCAGGCACCCCGGCCGCAGGCAAAGCGGGATCTTCGGCCACCCCAGTCAGCAGATTGCGGCCCTCGCCTGCCCCTTTGACCCATACACGGCTGGCCGGTGTAGTGGCGCCGTCGACGTCGGTATCGATCGGTCCGATCACCGATCCGTAGTCCCACACCGCGCCCGTGTTCTGATCACCGAGCAGCGGGTCCCCGATGTCCAGGCGCCATCGAATCTGACGTCCCCCGTCGACGAACTCTGGCGCAAAGTCGACTTCCGAGCCGTTGTCGCGCTCGGCGAGGTCGGTCATGCGGTCCCACACCGTGGCCAGGTCGTATCCGTAGTAGGTGATGCTCTCCGGTCCGGGCTCGGCCTCGGGGATGGTGATGGGGAGCTGGTAGCCGCGCTGGGCGAGGTTGGCGCGCACCAGCTCGGCCAGCAGCCCGCGCACCGACAGATCACGCAGGATCAGATCCTCGCTGGGGTCGGTGATCGCGGTGTGCCCGTGCGGGTTCCGCAAGATGCGTTTGTCGAACAGGCTCGACACGTTCGAGCCGGACACGCTGAGTTTGCGTTCCTGGTCGGAAAACTGCCATGTCCACACTGGACCGGCTTGGCAGATGTAGTCGCCGTAGGCGACGATCCACGAGTAGCGGCCGGTTTCGGTGAATTCGTGCAGGTCGGCAGCTGTGTTGGCGCCGTTGCCGAGGTAGACATCGACGGTGTAGCTGCCGGGGTCTGAGATGCGGCGCTCGAACTTCGGTACGTCGGATGCGCGGATGTCGCCGACGATCTCCCCGGTCGTGGTCTGGGCGACGAGCACGCGCCATTCGTCGGCCACGGCTGCCTCCTACACGCGGCGGGGCAGCGGCCAGACCTCGACCGCCAGGGTGTTGTCGCCGACGTCGTCGCCTCGGTAGGCCACGCCGAACTCGGGGTTGTTGGTGCGGATGACCTGGGCGGTGAGGAAGACCTGGATGTCGCCGACGAATGGTCCGTAGCGCAGCGGTGGAACGCTGTAGACCTGGTGGGTGTCGGATTCCGCGGCGCCGGTCTCGCTGCCCACCCAGTTCACCGCTGGTCCGGTGTTGGGGTCGCCGACCTTGATGTGGACGTCCACGGCGGTGTTCGGGCTCTGCCGGGTGACGACACGGCCGGTCGGGTAGATGGTGTAGGGCACGCCGGGGTCGGGGATGGTCACGCTGCACACCTCGCGCAGCGCTCCCCCTCCGCGCAGCCACAGCCAGTCGCCGGAACCGGGGGTGGCGGTGTAGGTCATGGCGTTGTGGGTGCCGTGCCAGCCGTGGGTCATGCGGTCCTCGCCTCCGCCGTGCCAGACCTGCGCGGCGAAGCCGGATTCGGCGACCCAGCGCTGTTCACCGGGGTAGGCGCCGGGCTGGCGGAACGCGGTCGAGCCGGGGCGCGCGTCGTCGCCGTAAAGCACTCGGACACCGCCTCGGGTAGCCAGGCCAGGGCCTCGTAGGTCGGTGATGTGTTCCTGGGTGAGCTGGGTCGTGTCGGCCGGGACGCGGATCTTGGCCAGGGGAATCCAGCCGATGCCGTCCGGCTCCGGCACGGCCGGGGTCGTCGGCGACGGGTCCCCGGTCCACACCTCGATGCAGAAGTGACGTCGCTGCTTCGACGGGCACAGCGTCTCGCTGAGGTCGTCGTAGACCCGCGCGACGACGAGGTCCACGCGCGACATGTACCGGCTGGCCGGCTCCAGGCGTAGGCGCGTGGTGGTGTCGAGCGTGCAGACATATGGCCCGTCCTCGGTGGCGATGACGCAGCTCCCGCGCTCGACGGTGAGGCTCATCGACTGGGCGGCTTGGACCCGCAGAGCGGTGTGGCAGGTGCCGTCGAAGCCCTCGGAATCTCCCGAGAGCAGCACTCCGGCTCGGACCTCGATGGGCTCGTGCGGTGCCGGGGCCAGTAGCGCCGAGAAGGCCATGCGCGCGTCGCGAAGACCGATTTGGCCTTCGACGGCCCACGGATCGATGTCCGAGGTCACGTACATGCCGATGGTGGACATGGAACTCCTTGAGCAGTTAGCAGAAGCGGGATCAGAACCAGGCGTGGCGCCAGGTCGCTTCGACGCGGCCTTCGGCGCGGGCCGGGCCGTCGTGGGACAGCCGCACACAGCGCTGTCCGGGCTCGCCGTCGAAGGAGGCGGCAGGGATAACGAAGTCGGCGAACTGCGCGGGAAAGAGCCGCTGCCGCGCCGGGATCTCGCCATCGAGCAACGCCGTAGGCACCGAGGGGTCAATCACGAGGGCCTGGCCCTCGTGCAGCGTGGCATCGTAGGCCAGCGCCGCGGTGCGGTTGCCGGTGGTGACGGTCAGCCAGGGGCGGTGCAGTGGCCCGTGCAGGGTGTAGAGCGGCGCGGTGGGGGCGGTGCCGTCGTTGGTGAGCACCATCGCGCCGGAGCTGTGGTCTTCACCGAACGACAGCCCACGGGCTCGCCCGAAGTGCAGTCCGCTTCCGAACCGCAGTCCTCCGGTGCCTTGAGACGGCAGCCTGGTCTCGGCGCGGTACCAGGCCAGTGAGTATTTGCGTGGGTCGGGCGCGACCAGTTGCAGGGACCATTCGAAACCGGGCGCCGCGGTTTCGGTCGGTTTGGTCAAGATCTGGTCGTCAAGGTAGACCTCGCTGGTCAGCGCGCCGATCTCTGAATGGCAGGTCAGTGCCATCGGGGTCGACGGGTCGCTGAGCAGGCCGGTCAGCGCTGCCGAGGCACGGCGCAGTGTTGCGAAATCAGGCGCGAATGCCTGGCCCTCCAAGGTGATCGTGCGTTCGGTCTTCCAGCCGGGAGTGCGGAACGCGCCGTGCGTGGCCAACTGGGGGTTGAGTTCCGCGTTGGTCGCAGGCGAGGCCCAGAACCCTTCTTCGGTAGTCAGAATCCAGTGCACGCCGTGGCGATCCGGTTGTTCCGGGTCGAACGTCAAAGGGCCGAGGCTCCAGATCGGGGAGCCTTCCACGGTTGTCCTTCCTTACAGGCGAGAGCGAATCCGCAACTGCCGGTTGATCACGGCGGCGATGTGGTCCGGCGAGGCATCGGTGCGGGCGTTGACGGTGATCTGTGGCGACCACACCTGCTGTCCGGGTGCCGCCATCTGGGCTCCGTCTCGCGGCAGAACCCGTCGCGGTGGCGCGGTGTTGGTGTAGGGCGCAGCGGGGCCGACAAGCCCGCCGGAGGCCATGCCCACCGGTCGTTGCTGCTGTGGCAGCAGGGCAAACCCCATACGGCGGGCGGTTTCGGCCAGAATCGCTTGGGAGCGCGCGGAATCATTGACGGGAATGAACGCCTCGTCACCACGCATCCGGTCGCCCACCACACGCCAGGTCTGCGGCGGCACCACCTGGGCAACCGGGCGCATCGGCTTAAGCCCTGCGATACCGCCCGTGGCGAAGGGCTGCACGAGCCGGCCAGCGGCGTTGCCCAGGGGCAGCGGTGGCGCGTTCGGGTCCTTCGGCGGGGGCTGGACGGCGTCGACGATCTGGCGGGTGTAGATGGTGAACCAGTGGGACTCAGGAAGTCCCTGGATCGACGCCCGCAACGCATTGATCCGAGCGGTGGCCTCGTCAGCGCCGTTGACGCCCAGGGCCACCCGCTTCTCGCCGGGCAGCACCAGCACGGCGTGGCCGAACCGGTCGGTCTCCATCCGCGCGCCCATCGCACCGAGCGCGGAGGCATCGAGGTTGGCCAGGTATTGCCGCAGCGCGATCGGGGCAGCGGTGCCAGCCTGCACCACCAGACCGGCAAGGGTCTGGTTGAACGCGGCGGCGGCCATGCGGTCGCGGTCGCTGGCGGCTGCGCCCTCGTGCTGGGCCATCGCCTTGTCCCGTGCGGCCTGGGCCGCACGCAACATCGACTGCTCCAACTGCTGATCGGCGACGGTGGCCTGGGTACTGCCCGCTCCGTATTGCGCGACGGCCGCTGCCGCCTGCTGCTGGGCCTGCGTGACCCCGGTAAGGGCTTGGCGCAGCGCGAGGTCCTTGTCCAGCGCCGAGATCGCCTGCAACTGCTGCTCGACCATGCGATCGGTGTGGGACTTGGTCGCGGCGGCTGCGGCGGCCTGTTCCTGCTCCACCCGATCCGTCGCCGAAGCCACAGCCTGTTGGGCTTGCGCCGCGGCGTCCGAGGCTGGGCCTTGCTGCTGCACCGCCAAGGCGTAGTCGTTTTGGGCCTTGGTCAGGTCGGTTTGTGCTTGTTGCAGCGGGGTCATCGCCGCGTACAGTTCGCGCGCCTTGGCCTGTGCTTCCTCCAGTGTGGTCGTGAACTGGCCCTTGATCCACTGACCCGGCCCGCCGAAGGCGTCCAGCCATCCCAGACCACCAAGCGAGTTGTCTTCCTTGATGGAGGCGACCGCTTGCTGGGCGGCGCTTCCGCCCTTGAGTAGGGAGTTCGCTGCCTCGTCGGCGTTGGTGGCTACGGAATCAAGTGCCAGTGCGGCACCGCCGAGGACGACGCCTGCGATGGGTACCACGCTGACCAGTCGAGCGAACCCGGCCGCCACGCCCCCGACTGCGGTGCTGACTCGCTGGCCTGCGGTCACGCTGCCGGTCATCGACGTGGCGACGGCACCCATCGCCGCACCTGCGGCGGTGGCGCGTGCCTGCCAGGTGGTCATGAGCCCGGCAAGCGCCTGCCATCCGGCGCGAGCCGAGGTGATGGCCGCCGCGACGCCGCCGATTCCGCGGCCGAGGGCGACGAAGCCCGCCAGGGCGATGAGGGCGGCGCCGCCAACCTGGGTCAGCACCGGCATCGTCGTGGCGAAGTTGCCGACGAACTCGGCGATGCTGCCGACCATCCTGGCCACAGCCATGCCCAACGGAGCAAGCGTATTGAGGAGCTGGGCGATCCCGGTTCCGGCTTGCACGGCGATGGCCCCGAACTCGGCGAGCCGATCGCCCATCTGGGAGAACCACACGCCCAGCTCTCCGCTGGCGCGCTTGGTCTGGATGAACTGGTTGACCAGGATCGCCTGCGATTCGACCCATTGCGCGAACGTGTCGAGCATCGGCATGGCCGCTGCGGTGACCGAGCGCAGCGCATCGGCTAAGGCGAGCCCGGCACCGCCGAGCGAGGCCATGATGCGGTTATTGGCTTCGGCCACGAGCGTGAAGTCGTTGCTCCACAGCGGCGAGGTCATCATCTGCGCCGACCGCTTGGCCACGTCCCCGAGCACCTGCCCGGTGGAGGTCAGGGCGTGGTTGACCTGCGGTCCAAGGGCCATCATCTGGCCCAGCGCCTCCTGGATGGGTGGCAGCATTTCGGATTGCACGCTGTCGCCGATGCCGCGCATCGCGGGCAACAGTTGGCCGTGCAGGAACAGCGCGAACTCACGACCGGCTGGAGTCAGCGCCGCCAGGGCGTCGTGCATCTTGTCGAGCTGTTCCTTGGTGGCGCCCGGAGCAACGAGGTTGTCCATCCGCACGGTTTCCATCGCCTTGACGGCGTCGGCGATGCCGTTGAATCCGGCGATGGCCGCTCCGGCGACCTGCCCGATCCCCACCAAGGACGCCGGTACTGCCGCCAGTCCTGCGGCGGCGGCTGGTGCCGCAGCTCCGAGCGTCGACAGCCCGGCGGCGAGCAGGCCGACCACGTTGATCGCGCGCTCGGCGCCCTCGACGTCGGCGCGCATGGCGATTTTCTTGCCGTCCAGCTCGTCGGCGCTTTCGCGCAGCTCGGCGAGCTTAGCCTCAGCAATGGCGGTGTCGGCGTCGACGGTCAGCGCTGTGTGCTCCCACTGCGCCTGGGCCTTGGCGATCTGCATCTCAGCGCGGGAAATGTCGGCGTCGACCTGGACCTGGATGCCGCGCTTTTGGGCATCGAGCTTGGCCAACTGGGCTTCAGCCTTGGTGATCTCGGCGGTCACGTCGATCTTCTTCTCGTCGCGCTGCTTGACCAGTGCGGCGATCTGCTGGCGGATCGGCGCCATGTCCGCCTCGATGGCCATCACCCGCGCACGGCGCTGGGTCGTCAGCTCCTCGATGCGGGCTCGGGCCTGGTCGATAGTCGCGGTGACCTCGACCTCGGCCGTGGCCTTCTTCGCCGCGAGTGCGGCGATCTTGGCCTCGGCCTTGGCGATATCGGCGTCGACCGGCACTTCGACCGGTGGGGCGGTGGCGGCCAGGGCGTCGATCTGGGCCTGGGCGCGCTTGACGTCGGCCTCTGCGGTGACGCTGGTGGTGTTCTGCTTGGCCAGCATCGTTTGCGTGTCTGCCAGGATGTTCGAGGTCTCGGCGTGCACGCGGATCGTCGCCGACTTGCGTTCGACGTCGCGCTGGAACTGCTCCACGTTCTCCCGCGCGGGTGCGGTGTCGGCGGACACGTCAACCTTCGCCTGTGCTTCGAGGTCGTTGTTGATCCGTTTCAGGACCGCTTCGGCTCCGGCGGCGTCCGCCGAGACCGGCATGGTGACCTCATCAGCGATGCCCTTCAACGCGCGCCGGATGGCCTTGTGGAAGTCCCGCATGCTCGGGACGATTTGGACAAAGGCGGTGCCCGCTTCGAATTTCGCCATCGGCCGCACCGCCTCCTTTCGTATTACGTGCTGAGCATCGACGCGACGATGTCGCGGTGGCGTTGGTGTTCACTGCGCCGCTGGGCGCGTTCGCATGCGGTTTCAGGTCGTGGCGTTGGCTTCGGCGCACGCCATCGGTGGTGTTTGCTGTGCACTTGGGCGAAGTCCGCGCGTTGGTGGGCAAGTAGATCCGCGATCAGCGCCAGGAGTTCGGCTTCTTGCGTCCAGGTTTCCAACGGCGGGCGGGGCGGGCGAGCGCCTTCCTTTTCGTCTCCGTCGCGACCGATCAGTGTGCTGACCCGCTCGTCATCGTTGTGCACCGCGGCGTGGAAATGCGAGGTGCGCGGGAGCTGATTCAAGATCCGGAACAACCGCATCCACGGGTGTTTCCCGCGGTAGAAGTCGAGGATGTCGATCCCCAGGCCGAGAAGGTCGTACTCGATCTCCTCGCCGTAGCGGTTGATCAGCTCAATCAGTTCCCGCCATGCCCAGAAGGGGCACTGCCCATGCCGAAGTGCTCGGTCATGTCGGCGACCAGGTTGTTGAAGACGGAAATGTGCTCGTTCTTGATCTTGGCGTAGACCTGGGGGAAGTACTCGCCGCACAACGCCTTCAGCGCCTCGCGCGGTTTGTGGCCGTTCTCGCTGAGCGTGAACACCTGCTCGGTGGTGTCCGGGGCCGGGATCTCGATAATGTTGCCGCCGCCCAGATCCAGCGGATAGGGCTCGGCGCGACCAGCCTCGTCCCGGAACTGGTCGAAGGTGCGAACGTTGCGCTGCTCCACGGGTTTTCCCCTTCTGCTGTTGGTACTCATGCAGCCCTCGTCACGGTCGCGGACACGACGCTGACGCTCCGGCGTGGCCGATGCGGCGTTGCAGGCGCGTCCTGGTCGGCCTCAAATCCCATCTTCGACAGCAGCTTTCGCCATCCCGGTCCGCCGAAGAAGTGCCGGATGCTGAAGCCGGCCTCGGAATCACGAGTGGCCGTGAGCGTCATCTCGTAGGAGACCGCGTCGTCTTCGCCATCGGTCCACACCTGTTCGCCGACCTCGGAGACCATCGCGCGCGGCAGCAGGCGGCCGACATAGATCGTGTCGTCTCCGGCGCCATCGGCGAAGACCGCGAAGACCCGCCAGTACTGGGTGGCCGGGCGCACGGCGGTGGCGAACGAAACTTCCCCGGTCTCGGGGTGAGCGCGCACCCTGGACAGGTCGGTGTTGTTGTACATCCCGAGAGTCTTGATGTTGGTCTCCTGGGCGACCACCGTCATTTCCGTGACATCGCTTTGGATGTCACGACGGGTGGGTTCCCACGCTCCCCACGAGGTCACCTCGGAGACCTCGGTTTCACGCGCCCAGTTCACACCGTCGTCCTTGTTGATCCATCCCAGGTCGCCATACCCCTGCGGCAGGGGAACAAGTGCCGCGTCGCGGCCACTGGTTAACCGCTCCGGAAGCGGTGCCCCGTACGGGGCGACAAACACGGAGCCAGCGAGCGCCTTACGAATCAGCTCCGCTTGCCGATTGGCGATTTCTTCATACGCAGGCAAGTCTTCATTCCTTTCCCACAGACAACGGGCGGCGCATGGACAGCCGGTAGGTAGCCACTACGCGCCGGATGTCGGGGTTTTCATCGGGTATCTGCTGCGGAGCGATCTCGACTGCGGTGCGGTCGATCAGCGCTCCACCGTGGACAGTCGCCCCGGAGTTAAGAATGCGTTGCCGCACCGCTTCAGCCAGACGCCACGCGTCATGGCGGGATAAGGCGATGCACTCGGTTTCCAGCCGGGCGACATCCGTCACGCCGTTGTCAGAGCCGCCCGCCCGGTGCACCTGGATCAGCGGCTCGATGATCTCGCGTGGTGTCACCACCACAACAGTCGCCAGGTCCCCCAGCAGCGCCATGACCACTCGTTCGGCATCAGGGAACGGGCGTTTGTCCGAGTACATGGGCTACCCCTCGCCGGAGGCGGCACGGCGCAACACGTGCTGTGCGGAGTGCTTGTTTCCCGCGTTGCCGAACTCGACCGCTGCTGAATGCGGGGCGGTCGCTTCGACCTCGCCCACGAGACGCCCGTCCGTCCATCCGCCGTGGTAGTGCGTGGTGATGCCGTCCACGTACTCGCCTGTGTCACCGATGGGCGCGAGACGTCGTGCTCGGCGGGCAATCTCCCGTGTCATGTCCCGCACCACGGGGTAGAGCTGCGCAGACCGCAGGAACCGGGCGGTACTGCGGCTGTTGCGGCGGTACCGCACTATCCCTTCACCTCTTCCATGTCGGCGACCACACCCGGCCGCCACCCGGTAAACGGGGACAGAGGCGCCGAGGGGGCGCCCTTGATCCGGTAGCGCTCTCCGGTGGGCAGCACGATTTCGTCGCCTGCCCGCACATCGGCTTCCGCCGGGGCCAGCAGCCGCAGCCGGGTTGTGGCCTCCTGGCGGAAGTCGCCGGGGGTCTCGTCGGCCGACTGCTGCGCCAGGCCGCAGCCGGGCACCGCGAAGGTCGCGGCGACCGCCTCGTCGCCGAAGGCATCCACCGCGAGGCGGCGCACAGTGACAGTGATCGGGTTTGCGAAGCGCACTCGGGATCACCACCACGCCGCGGGCGGAAGCACGGGCCGGATCACGAACAGTCCGCTGCGGACCCCCAGCAGTCGCCATTCCTCGGGCTTGAGGTCCAGGTTTCCGGACGCGGCACGCTCGTCGTAGCTCACGCTGTAGGCGTCCGCGCTCTGCGAGCGGATGCCCGCCGGGTTGCGCAGGACCCGCATGACCGCGGTGGCCTCGACGAGCACGACCACCTCGGCCGCGAGGCGGCCGTGCTCGATGCGGGCGTAGAGGTCAGGCAGCCTCGTCAGAATCAGCGTTTCCGCGTCGCTTAGCAGGGCTTCCACCTGCGGGACCTCGGTTTCGCCCAGATCCCTGCCGAGCCGCAGAGCCACGTCCTGTGCTGTCGCTACCGCCATCGCCGTCCCCCTCGTCGTTGTCCGGGCACGGCTCGGCGTCAGCATCCTTGTAGCCGACCGCCAGCAGCGCCGGGACCATCGGCCCGAACACGTGGATCTCGCGGCCGGTCGGAGCGATCAAACGAGCCATCGGGCCTCACCTGCCCTGACGCGGCTGACGCTGCGCAGTCGGGGTCTGCTCGGCCAGCTCCGGGTTCTGCCGCTGCGGCGGCTGCTCGGGCAGTTCGGGATTCTGGCGCGGGTCCTCGGGAATCCACGGCTGGCGGCCTTCGTGGTTGTCGGGGTCCTCGGGAATCCACGGCTTGGACTCCACGCGGGAGATCCGGACTCCCAGGTCGCGCAGCCGGGCCTCGTGGTCGCGCAGGATCGCGCGGATGGTGTTGTGGGCCTCGATGTGGCCCTGGTCGCCCTCGTGCAGCTCGGGCAGCGTGTTGATGTCAGTCAATTCTCGTCTCCTTTCAGGCAGCGGCGGCCACGTGGGCAGGTGGCGCCATTTCGTAGGCGACGAAGGCGTTCGGGTCGTTGACGAGCCACCCGAACGTCACCTCGACGAGGTAGGCGACCTGGTTGGTCTGCCAGAGATTGATCTGCTCGCCGTCGACCTCGATCGTTCCGACGTCAGTGCGCTTGAGCGTGATCGCATCGGCGTAGCCGTAGACGATCTGGCTGAAGTCGCCCGCGAACATCCGCACGCCGGTATCGCGCGACGCACCGAGCCGAGCGGGAACGGCCTTGCCGTACTCCACGCGCAGGCCGGCGATCGTGTCGAACGGGTCGGCCAGGTTCAACCGGGACTGGAACACCTGGTTGCCGTTGTGATCGCGGGCCGAGATGAACTGCGGGCGGATGCGCTCGTCCGCGGCGAACTGGCTGAGATCCTTGTCCGACTCGGCCAGCATCGTGTAGCCGGTCATGATGTCGGTATAGATGTCGCCGGAGAGCCAAATCCGGTTCGGCGTCGCGTTGACGGAGCTGTTCAGCTCCGTACCCAACAGCGGCATTCCGGTGTCCGGGCGCCGGTTGTGGAACACCGCGAGGTCCACACCGCGGCCGATGGCCCGCGACATCTTGCTTTGCAGGTCGCGGTAGAACGGCAGCGGACTGGCACGCTCCCACTCCGAGGACGCGGTCACGATCGTGGCCAGCTTGATCGGCCCGAACGACTTGTGCCCCCAGCTCACACCGGACACGGGCTTGGCATAGCCCTCGCGGTCCTGCGGCCGGGTTCCCACACCGACCTGGCCGACCTCGGGCTCCACGCCATCGACACGGATGATCGTCTCGCCGTAGCCCACCGGAACCCGGCGGCCCACGCGGAGCACCAGCGAGGATTCCTGGGCCTCGCGGAAGATGTCATCGACGATGGCCCGTGGCACATCGTGTTCTTGCAGGTGCGCCATCCGGAGCTGGTGACGCCCGTCAGCGAGGGCATGGTTGGTCGTGGGCTCATTCGGCGCGATTTCGTTTTCGAACGCCACAGCCCCTCCTTACGTTTTGCGCGAGAGGAAGAAATTGGTCAGGGGGTGGTCGGTCAGCGCCGTTCCACCCGAAGCGCCCTGCGAGGGATCACCGCGCCGCGCGGACACACCGAAGGTGTTCTTCAAACGCTCGGCGTCAGCGGCGATCTCTTCTTCGGTCGAGCCGTGCAGGCGGGCAGCGAAGTCCTCGGCCAAGTCCGCACGGACACCAGCAGCCAACGCGGCGCGAAGACGAGTCAGATCCAGCCGGGCAGACGCCAGGTCCGCTTCGGTGTTCATCTTCGCCGCATGCAGCGCGGCGGTTTCCTGTTCGAGCGTGGCGGTTTTCTCGTTCGCGAGCCGGGCCTTGTGCCGGTGAGTCGCGGCTTCACTACGCAACGCCTTGATGATTTTCTGGGCGAATTCCGGCAGATGCTCGACCGTTTCCCGATCCGGCTCTGTCGACTCAGCCTCCAGGGCCAGGTCGTTGTCAGCGGATTCGGGCAGGGGCGACTGCTCAGACATGGATGGCCTCCAGGACCAGGTCAATGAGGTGCCCGCCCGCCAGGGGCGGCGATATCAGGCAGCGTCGGGAATGTCGTGGCGACGCTGGGTTTCAACAGCACGCCGAAAGGCGTTCAAGGCGTTCTTGCCGGACCAACCGCGAGTGGCGTCCTGCCACAGCTTCTCCGCGTCGCGGTACTGGTCGCGGCCTTCCCACCGGTCGCGAGAGAAGACCGGCACGACCTTGCAGGTGCAGCCGGGATGGAAGGTCTCGCGGTCGTTTCCCCGGTAGGTCTTGGCTTTCCGTGTCTTGTAGTTCGCGGCGCTCTCCGAGGTGTAGACGGGTCCGCGGCTGATCAACATCAAGCAGAACGCGCACGTCGGCGGCTCCGGGTCATAACGTGCCCACCCGACGAGGCGCTTATTGGTCTCAACGGCGCGGATGATCGTGCGACGACCGCCGTTCTCGGCCTCCTTGGTCGCGACCTGGGAGGCGCGGGCGATGGTCTCGCGTGGGGTGTTGCGGCTGGTCAACTGCGGTTTCAGTGGACGCATGGCGGCCTCGAACCACTCCGGGCGGTAGGCCGCCAGATCCACGTCCGGCGTGTCAGCGTCGGGAAGCTCCGCGTTCCACTGCGTGTCGAAGAACTCCCGAGCCGCCTTCGCGGACTCCCGCCGCGCATCGTCGACCAGGTCATACATCTGTCCGAGCAGGACGTTGTACTGCTGCTCGGTGAGCGCCTGGGCGCGGAAGGGGCTAAGCAGCCGCAGGATCGCTCGCGCCAGACGGCGTACGATCCCCGCCTGTCTGCTGCTGTACTGGTTCATCGTCAGCGCTACCGTCCTCGCCTCCTTCCATCGCCATGAGCTTGAGCATCGGATCGTCGGCGACCCGTTGCATGACCACGCGAATCCGTTCGGGGCTCATGCCGAGTTCTTCCAACGCGGTCTCGCGGTCGTAGAGCGGCTGGCCGCCCGAGAGCTTCTGCACCGCATCGGCCTTCTCCGCGACCGTGGGCGTGGCCGGGTCTCGCCAGATCGTTTCCAAGCGCCGGTAGGCATCGGGGTCGCCTCCGGTGATTCGCAGCCCGATCCGCATGGCCTGTTCCCACGCACCCCCGGCCGCCCTGTTCTTGCGCTCCACGGACTTCACCAGCCGGGCTTCGCTGGAGCGGATCGCATCCGCCGAAGCGGGGTTGTCGGTGGACAGCCCGAGGTAGTGGGACGGCAGCCCGGTCAGCGCGGAGACGTGGTGGGCGTAGGCGTTGAGCACTTCGGTGAAGTTGCGCAGGTCCGCCGCGGAGAATTGGCCGACCTTGACCTCCGTGCCGCCCTCCGGGATCGCGAGGATGTGCGCAAGGTATGCCTGCCACGTGGGCACCGGGTTGCCGTGCTCGTCGACGAATAGCTTCTCGTCCGCGCCGAGGATGTAGCGCTGCGGCGTGGCCATCAGCTCTTGCGCACCCTGGAGATTCATCAGGGAGCGGCAGGCGGCGTCGGTCAGGCCCATGATGCGCTTCATCTCGGTGCGGCCCTGCCGGTCGGAAACCCGAGCACGGTTGATCAACGCGACCACGGGCACGACGCCGAGCCCGTGTTCGTGCCGGTCGGTCTCCACCCACCGGCCATCGACCTGCTCGGCATAGATCGTCACCTCCGGCAGGTAGAGCACACAGCCCTGCACGCCCTGTGCGTGCTCGGGCTCGTAGAGCCGCAACGCCGCGGTCACCCGGCGGGTACGCGGGTCGCTGACCGCGATCATGCTCTGCGGGGATTCCACCGTGATCAGCGGAACCTCGGGGTCCTCCTCGTTGTAGCCGACGCACAGGTACGCCCGTCCGTGGATCAGCGCCTCCAGGTGCGCGAGGCTGCTCTCCTCATCGAGGTCGTTGTACTGCCACCACTCCCAAAGCTGCTCATCGCCGCGCCATTGGCCGGCCAGCCGGAAGCCCTCGACGTCCTGGCGGTGCTCGATCGAGTCGACGAACATCGCGGGCCAGTTCACGATCACCGAGAGGTTGCGCATCTCGGGCGGGATCGCCAGACCCATCGCGGCAAGCCGCTGCTCGCCCTCGTAGTAGGCCGTCTCCACCTGCGTGAACGGCTCACGGCCGGTCAGTTCGATCTGGAGCCGATCGATGGTGTCCAGCTCGGCTTGATTCATCAGCGGTGGAACACCACCTTTCTCGCTCCCAGGCCGCGGCCCTTGACGATTTCCTGGCGCGCCATCCATGCCAGGACCGCCGTCACCGCGGCGTCGACTTTCCGCTTGCTGTCGCGGGTTTCCTTGCCGATGCCGATGTGGTCGTACTTCGTGACCCGCCGCTTGGCGTTGAGCACGTGTTGGCGCAGCAGCGGATCGCCGTCATGGCTGACGTGCTGGTTCAGCACCGCCTCAAGGAAGTTCTCGCAGCCCAGGCCGAAGTCACGGATGCGAGCGCGCATGTCGAAGGCGAACGCACTGCGCGGACTGGCCTTGAGCTTGGCGCGGCGGCCGAAGTCAGCGACCCAGGAATCCACATAGGACTCCCAGTAGGCGATGTCGGCATACATCGCCATCACGCGGTAGCGCTCGAAGGCGGCGCGGACGTGGTTATCGACGTCCTCGCGCGGGACCTCCCAGTCGGACTGGTGGGCCGGGTGTTCCCAGGCGGCCAGCCGGAACAGAACGCCGTCGTCGACGCGACAGGCCATCAGCACGGTGGAGTCATCCGAGCGGGAGCCGTCGAAGCCGAGGGTTACGCGGTCGCCCGGCTTCAGCTCGGCGTCGACCCGGCAGCGATCCCACTCGTGCGGGGCCATCCAGGAGTCCTCGGCCGCCACGATCTGGTTCAGATAGAACCTGCGCGAGACCGACAACGGATTGCGGATGTCATGGATCTCGGCGATGAGGCTGTCGACATCGAGCCATATGGCGTCGCCGCGGGCGGCGAGAATTCCCTGCCGCAGCGACTCCTCGTCGTGGATGTCGGTCTCTGGCGGGGCTTCGCGGGAGTCGTACAGCATCCCGGTGTCGCGGGCCTGGCCCGCCTGGATCTTCTGGTACGCCTCCCACGCCAGTTCAGCGACGCTTTCTTCCCCCGGGACGTGCCCGTTAGTGATCTGGAGGTGCCGGGACCGGGTCTTCACCGCGTTGCGAACGATGACCTTGTACATCTCGTGGCCGTCGTTGTTGGACAACCAGTGATGCGACTCGTTGAGCAGGGAAAACGACGCGCGGGCGCCTTCGAGTGCCCGCGGCGAACTGGTCACCGACTCGATCTGCCCGCCACCGGCCTTATGGATGATCTCGTGGTGGATGTCGAGGCCGTACTCATCCACGCACGCATCCGACAGCAATGACGGGAACAGCCTCATGGTGTTCCTCGTCTGGTCTTTCGACACCGCGGCGGTGATCACCCACGGCGCCGCAACCGGCCGCCCGACCGGATCGCCCTCAGCGTTCCAGCCGTCGAAGCGGACCGGGGCGCACAGTTCGAGCGCACACAACACCGCGCCGAACGGGTCCTTGCTCTACCCCAGCCCTTAAGGCGGCGGAGCACGCCGTTGCGGTAGACGAAGCGGCCGTGCTCGTTCACGGCGTACCACCACAAGAGAAAGCGGGCTTGTTCTCGGGTGAACTTCCAGGGTGATCCGGCGTTGTCCCCGTCCGGCTGCTTCAGGTAGTCGGCGGTCCAGGCGAGCAAACTCCAGCCAAGGGTCTTCTCAGGTAGGCCGGTCGGCCCGATCACGACCGCGTCCAGCGGTGTCGATTCCTTAAGAGCTGTCATGGGCATCACCTCCCCTCGCTGGTCTCGCGGGGAGGTGGGTCTCACCCGCTGAGCAGCTTCTTGTAGTCCTCGATCGCCGACACGCTGGCCTTCTCCTGGGCTTGTCCGCGCTCGATCTCGATCCGCACGCGGCGCCGAGCGCCCTCGGTGACCAGCAGGTCCGACATCGCGCTCATCAGCGCGGCGAACATCTGAGACGAGGGCTTCGACGACCGGACATAGCGGTCCATCGTGTGCGCGACGAATCGCGCGGTCTGCCAGTCCGAAGGTTCGAAGTAGCGCGCCTGGGCGGATTCGGTCAGCGCTCGGTACCAGTCCGCGACGAGTGGGTGCGGGTCGTCGAGTCCGAGGTCCGGTGCACTGACGGCGCCGAGTTCGGTCACCGACTCGGTGGGCAGGTCCGTGCGGTTGCGGCGAATCCGCTGTTCGGATCGCTTGGGAACAGGGCCACGAGTGCCCATGTCGTGACCCTCCTTTCTCTGATCGGTGCTGTGGCGCTGCGGCTGTCGCTTACCGCGGCTGGTGCCCGGCGTGCGGCGACGGGATGTTGGCCACGAGGTTGGCGGCCTTGTCGATCGCCGTCCGCTGGTGCGGCTGTAGGTCCTGCTGGCCTGCGGTGGCGAAGCTGCGGGCGAAGGGATCAGCGACGCCGGTTCGGGTGCCGGCCAGCTCCTCGACGACGGCCAAGCCGTGGAACGGGACGGCCCACGGGCTGTAGCCGCCTTCGTGGCTGGCGACCAGGTGCCCGTCGCACAGCTCGTCGGCCGCGGCCAGGAGCTTGCGGGTCATCTCCCGGTAGGTCGCGCTGGTGAGCATCTGCCGCCCCAGCGGGTCGTAGGCCCCAGCGTCGTACCCGGCGGCGACCACGATCACGTCCGGAGCAAACCGGTGCAGCGCGGGCAGCACGACGTCATCGAAGGCGGTCAGGTAGGCGCCGCGGCCCGAGCCCGGAGGCAACGGGACGTTCAGGTTGGCACCAACGCCCGGCCCCACACCGGTTTCGTGCAGGTGACCGGAGTTCGCCGGGAACAACTGGTCCTGGTGCAAGCTGATCGTCAGCACATTCGGGTCGGCGTAGAAGATGTCCTGCGTGCCGTTGCCGTGATGGACATCGAAGTCCACGACGGCGACCCGCTCGGCGTCGCCGCGGGCGATGGAGCGGGCGATCGCGACCGCGACATTGTTGATCAGGCAGAAGCCGAGGCCGCCCTTGCGGCGCGCATGGTGGCCGGGCGGCCGGGTCAAGGCGTAGGCGTTGTCGACCCAGCCTTCCAAGACCGCATCCATCGCCGACGCCGTGCTCCCGGCAGCCAGGCACGCGATCTGGTAGCTCCCCTGACCGAACGGGCTGGAACCGTCGACCCGGCCACCGCCGTCCGCGCTCGTCCGCTCCAACCAGTCGAGATAGGTCGCGTCGTGGACGCGCTCCAAGTCCTCGCGCTCGATGGGCAGCGGGTCCATGCGGTCCAGGTGCCAGAGCAGCCCGGACGTCTCGATCAGCTCAGCGAGCCGACGCTTCGTGTCGGGGTGCTCGAAGTGCTCGCCGGGCTGAATCCCAGCCAGCGGGGAGGGCTTGAACAGGCCCGCCGACGTGCCCGTGTCGTGCCAGGCCATCAACGGGTTCCAGACATATCCCGTGTGCATGAAAGTCCAATCGAATCGAAAAGGAATGGCCGTTTCGCGACCTGAAAACCCGTACAACGGCTGGAGCGCTATGCCCACCGAGCCCGAATGACCGGGGGAAGGGGCCTCCCCCCTGGGTCAGTGCTCGCCGGTCAACCCTGGGTGCCTCTCGGCCGGACGTAGCCGCAGCGCGGCACGACGTGCGCGCCCCTGCACACCCTCACGAGCGGACTTGCGTGCATGGCATGGCTTGCATGCGGCTTGCAGGTTGTCTAGTTCGTGCAGGTCACCACGTTGTATGTGATCAACATCAGTCGCTACACGCACACAATCCGGTCCGTTGATCTGGCAGGTGTAGGCGTCCCTACGCATCACCTGTGACCGCAGGTGCGACCAGGTACGCGGTAGCCGCTGCTTACGGGTGCTCCCACCCCATGCGTGCATGTGGACATTTCCCCTGGTCAGAGACTTTTTGCTTCTTCAGTATGTGACTGCCGCCACATTAGCTTGACCAACATAGCCTTATCCGTAGGCTTAACGCCACACCGCAAGGCACCGAATCGGAATTCCCAAGATCCTCCGGGATCTGCATGCGTTCTTTGACAACTCCATATTCGCTCATCTCCGCCGCAAAAGCCTTGACCCGTAAAAGCGGTCACCGAGTGGCAGTGATTCGGCAAGGCGCTTTCCGGACGCATCAATCTAAGGGGATGAAATGAGCGTCGAAGAGTACATCGAAGAAATGGCGAACGGCTACGCCGAATGCCTGCTGTGGCAGGCGTACTACGTCGACTACCACGATGTGGACTGCAACCGCACAGAGTGCGAGTGCGGGACCACTCCGATGGACGAAGACTTCACTACCGAAGACTTCCACGAGGACCTGTGGGACAAGATCAAAGAGGACTGCAAAGACTTCTTTGACTCCAACTGGCCAGACCTCGGAGGCATTGACCCACAGCAGGCAGGCCATGACTTCATGCTCACCCGCCAGGGACACGGAACCGGATTCTGGGATCGCGGACTCGGCGACAAGGGCGACCGACTGACCAAATCCGCAAAGGTCTACGGCGAACACAACATCGAAGCCGAAGACGGCTTCATCTACTCCGTCGACTGAACGTTTCAGGTGGAGCGCATAGCGATATGCGCTCACGCCTAAAGGGTTCAGACCCGAAGGAAGAGGAGCATATGAGCGAGTTCGACATCCACGATTTAGACGTCTGTGTTGTTTGCCTTCACCTGATTGCAAACGGCGAGTTCAACGATGGAACGGACGGCTACGGCGTTTGGAACAAGCGCTACCGCATGTGGGAAACCTGGCCCACCAACGGTGACTGGTCCAAAGAAGACGCCGAAGCCGTAATGCAGGAACGCGCGGGAGCGCGGCCGGACGACACGCTAGAAGTTCGTCCGTACGGCTCTGCGCTTACCTGCGAGATCGGACAGCGCGAAATCTGGGGGGACGACGTCCGCCACTTGGTGGCGGGTAGCGACTGCGACGAGCAGTGCAGCCGCCACGAAGACCCGGACGACTGCGAAAGCATGGAACTCGGTTACAGCACCAGCGATTGCGACGGGTGCGGAACCGAGATGCACGGTGATCGCTTCCGCGCTCACGCGCTTATTCCGGTCCGCCGTTGAGATACGCCGTGCGACACGGGCACTGGCCCGTGTCGTGCGGTATCCCAACGGATACGGAGGAGAAATGGCACACCTGAGCCAGCAAGACACCTATTACATCCTGCTTGACTCCTTGCACCACGGCTCATCGTGGTTCGACTACAGCGAATGGCGAAACGTCACCGAGAAAGGCGACGTCACCGGCGAGTGGTCGGTGAAGATCACCGAATCCGACAACCTCGATCGTTCGGCCACCGTTGGCCACAACGAAATCCTTGCGGCAATGGAGAAGATCGAGCGCGGCGGCACATCGCTCGCTGATCGATACGTGCGCCAGGCTCGCGACGTTCTGACCGCCGAAAGTCACGCGGACGCTGAAGACGAGCTATGCCAGCTCGATGCCGACTCGTTCGACTGCATTGTGCAAGTCGCCGTCCTAGGCGACGTCGTCTACGGCTGATCTGAACCGTTGAGATACGCCGTGCGACACGGGCCGTGGCCCGTGTCGTGCGGTATCCCAACGGACTCGATTGGAAAGGTGATCAAAAAATGGGGTGGCTTCGTTCGGTGGTTGACTACCTGGAAACGGACACGCCGGGTCCGCTATCGGACCTCGACCGTGACGCGATCCGCTCCGTGGTCCAGGAATTGGACAGCGACGGACACCTGAACCGCTCCATGGACGGGTGGGAAGTCGCGCAGTGGATCAAGGAGAACGGGCAGGGCATTTACGAGTCCGAAGAGAACTTCGCGGCGCAATACTGCCTGGAGGTCGACGGGGAGACGGTCAAGGCACTACCTGACTACCTCCGGCTGTCGTTCAACTGGGCGCACGTATGGGTCGCCTTGCAGTGGTTCGACGCAATGCACATCGGCGCGCGGGTGTTCGTGTACCGAATTGACTCCTGAGCCGTTGAGACACGCCGTGATGCTCAGGTCTCGGCCTGAGCGTTGCGGTGTCCCAATGGAACAGGAGGACACGGTGAGCGAGGAACAGATCGAACTGTGGTTACGAATCGGCAGGGACAACCAGTGGATCAAATACGCCGATGACCCGCCATTCACGGCTGAGAGTTTCCACCGCTGCGAAACCAAACGGGAACTGAAGGAAAAGCTAGCCCATGGCAATTGGTGTCTCGGGGCAGCCTTCTATTACAAGGATCTATGCTTTATCAACCAAGACGACGGGGGCGACGAATGGCTCACGATTCGTTATGGAATCCCGTTCGAAAGCATCACGTGGGGATGGTGCATCGAACGCGGTAAGTTCTACCTGCTGCTTGATCGGCTCTTAGCGGCCACTCCCGAGCAATGCCGACAACTCACGTACTGACTAGTCGTTGAGACACGCCGTGGCGCTCAGGTTCCGGCCTGAGCGTTGCGGTGTCCCAACGGGGGACGAAGAAAGGAAGCAGCAATGGCCGACGAACGGTACAGCCTTGAGGACGTCAGCAAAGCCGCCAACGCAGCGTGCGACGACGTGATCGAAACGATCTCGGTTTCTGAAGACGAAGTCGACGT
>NZ_BAAAUX010000024.1:91790-122719 GCF_039534165.1 Saccharopolyspora taberi
GAACCTGCACGAGGTCGCGGAAAAGAACTATGACGATCTCCGTATCGAGAACGGAGATCTCGTCTGGAACTCGTGAGAACTGACCTCGTCCCTTGAGACACGCCGTGGCGCTCAGGCCCTCCGGTCTGAGCGTTGTGGTGTCCCAACGGACACCGGAGGGACCGCGCCGCAATCTTGTGCGGCGCAACGGACTTGTACGCGCGGGCCGCCCTGCCTCGCCAAAGACCAGGACGGCCCGCTGACCATCGGAGATAGGTTCCAATGGCTGACACGCAGCTTACCGACCCACCAGAGCAGACCGACCTCTTCCCGCACCTTCAGCCGGAGCAGCCTGAGCTGCCTCCTTGGGCGCGGCACGGGCGCGTTTCGCTCGTAGGGCACATCCTCACCCTGCCGGACTTGTCCCAGGCTCCGGCGGACAGTCCGCACGCCACGTGGCTTCGGATCGACTGCCTCGAATGCGGACAGTACTCGGAATGGGTCTACGCGGCGGAGGACGGGAACGCTTGGGACTTGCGCCACGCGGCGCACACGGGGCACCGGCACTTCTTTTCCTTCTCAATGTCGCGTATCCGGTTCGAGGTCTCAGAGGCGGACACCCGCACGGCGGCCTTTCTCTGACGTCCGTTGAGACACGCCGTGGCGCTCAGGCTTTCCCGTCTGAGCGTTGCGGTGTCCCAACGGAAAGGACGAAGGAAATGACCGACAAACCGCAGTGCGCGGAGATCCCCGCGAGCGAGGGCCTGGAGCCCGAAGTGATCCCTTTCATTCTCGCCCTGATCGACGACCGGCCCAACATCGACGACGTCGTGGAAGTGGTGGCGACCGGAAAGCTCGCAGTCGTCAAAGAGATCTACAAGAACTTCCACCACGTCATGTTCCACCTGAAGTTCGACGACGGGCCGATCGTTCCGTATCGCCGCGACGAAGTGCGGCTCAAGGAGCGCGCCCGGTAGCGCCGTTGAGACACGCCGTGCGTCTCGGGCATCCGTCCCGAGACGTGCGGTGTCCCAACGGACTGGAAGGGGAACGACAATGACCGAGAGCAAGACAAGCGCTCCCGACGCGACGGACGAAACTCCCCGCTGCCAGCGGGAAGGCGAGACCCACCGCCCGGACGACTCGCCGGACGGGGGCAACCGTTGCAAGTACTGCGGCCGACCGACCACATGGACCGGACCCGGCATGTACGACTGGGAGATCAGCGAGGACGCCGAGCTGCCGGAACCGGTCGACCGGTTTCTGACCGCGTGGGCGGTCTCCGAGGTATCGAGCGATGTCGCCAGCAGGCTCACCTGCGGTGAAGTCGAGGCGCTATGCGGACTGTTCGAGCACTTCGACCGGCCCGACCTCGCCGAGAAGTGGCGCGAGGACCACGCCGACGGCGACACCAGCCCGGAAGACCGTCACTACCGAGGCAATGACGGGGGCAACTGAGCTGTGATCGCTAGGGCGTTCTTCGCAACCCTCCTTATTGGCCTGCTCATCGCCGCCGCGCTCGCTGAAGGACCGATCGGAAGCCAGACCACGATCGTGCCCACCCTGACCGAGCCCGACCGGACGGAAGAGGACGAACCTGGCTGGGACTGCCGCACGATGGGCAACAGATTGTGCGGTCCCGGCTCTGAGTCCAAGACATCGCGGCGGTAGACGACTTCGAGTCCGGATGAACGGCCCGGCAGCATCCACGACGGTTGTTGCCGGGCCGTTTTTCTTTGTCCGGCCCCCGGTCAGTCGTCGGAGCTGGAACCGCTCCGCTTCGACGAACCCGAGCTTCGGTCGCTGGTGTTCCTGCGGCCAGGGTCGGAGTCGCTGTCGCCCTTCTTCGAGTCCGAGCCGCTGCGCTTCCGCGACGAGCCGGAATCCGAGTCGCTGTCGCGCTTCCGAGACGAGCCAGAGTCCGAGCCGCTGTCGCTGTCACGCTTCTTCCGCGAGCCCGAGCCGGAGTCGCTGTCCTTCGAGTCGCTGTCGCGGTCCTTGGAGCCCGAGTCGCTGTCGCGCTTCCGCGAGCCGGAACCCGAGTCGCTGTCGCCGCTTCGCTTGCTGGACGATCCGGAGTCGGAGCGACCACCGCTCGACCGGGACGAGCCCGAGTCGCTGTCGGAGCTGCTGCCCGAGGTCTTGCGGTCCTTGCTGTCGCTTTCGTCGGCGGTCATGTGTCATGCCTCCCGTGACGTTGGTGTCATGCCGTATTCAGTTCTCAGTTCGTGTTGCCCCGCCCACATGCCGGGGCTCTGTATTCGGCGGACAAGCGCGGGCGCGGCCAGGGAGCATCGGGCTCGTGAGCCACTTCGCCTACGAGCAGAGCCAGCAAGCCGCACGCGACTACGACTTCGACACGCTGGTGATGGCGGCGATACGCCGTGCCGACAGCACCAACGCGGAGATCCTGTGGCGCGTTTTCCCCGAGATCGCCGACGAACTACAGCAGCGCTACGACGCCCCCGGTGGGTTCCTCCCTGGAGAGGCCGGCGTGCGGTAAGAAAGGGCCTGGGCCGGGGACTCGCGGTGATCAGCCGAGAGAACGCCCCGTCAACCAGGCTGGGCGACCCGCCAGGGACGTTGCCGCACTCTGTTAGTGCGTTGGGTGTGGCGGGGAGCCCGAGCGCACACGCGGGGGATCGAACCCCAAGCCCCCGCAGGGACTTACCTGCCTTATCAGGTACGCAGCGGCACACCAGCCCAGCAGCTATAGAACCGCCCGAAGGGTCCGTGGCGACGTAACGGGTCAGCCTGGGCCTTCCCTTGCTCTGTCCGTTGTGGCCAGAACTCGCCGCTATGACCGCTGGCGCTGGTGGCGGTGCGGGCCTGCGGCCCGCGATGCCCTGTTACTGGTGCGGAAGCGGGAACAGGGCCGTTGGCGTTCAGACCGTCCGCGGAGCATGTCCCGTCTCCCACATCTCGGTCTGCTCTGCGATTCCGCAGAGTTCGTCTGCGCGGCTGGACAGTCGGTGGACGTCGTCCATCCTCGCGTAGTACTCATCGTGACTCATGTTCCGAGGCGCGAAGCCGCACAGTTCGTCGGCGGACATGTCGGCCTGCGTGGGCTCAACGAACCCGCGCTCGATCTCGATCCTGCGCCACATCCGCGTGGCCTGCCGCCGCAGTTCGGCGGCGGACGCGCGATAGAGATAAGGCACCGGGACCATCCCGGTGTCGCCGAGCACGCATCGAGTCCGGCATGCAGGGTTCGCGTTGATGCTTGCGACGACGCAGGCTCCAGTCGCGTAGCAACCACCGTTGTCTTGCATATCCCTCCCTTCGGAGGTCGTCGGAGCTTCATCCGGCAAGTGAGACGCCGCGCCATCAACCGACCACGCGGCATAGACGGCGGCGTGGAGCCCTTTACGGGACGGCGCGGCGAACGGGCCGGGGGACGCACGCGGGGCACGGGCGAGGTTCGACCCCGGCAGGCGGGCGGAGTGCACGCCCTCGCCCTAGTAATGGGTGCTGTAGCCGGGAATTGGGCACACCTGCATCTGTGACCTGCGACACATTCGGGAAGTTGGCCCCCAAGCCGAACCGGTAGGGGTGCTTGCACCGTAACGAGCAACGAAGAGAGTTACGGTTTGCCGAAGCTGTGACCAGTACAGTTACGCCAGTTACGATAGTTACGCTCTCCGGTGAGGCCCCTTGGCAGAGGGGGGCATCTCTCTTCTATTTAATTAATAGAAGAGAGTAGATAAGAGCACGAGCCCGCGCCGCGATCACGGACTGTGACCGGAAACGGCTTCGAGGCGGGCGCGCCCCGAATGGCCGTAACAGCCGTAACTGATGTAACCGTGCAGCGCACAGGAGAGTTTGGGCGTAACACGCAAAGGCTGCTGTTACGCCCGTAGCTGTAACAGCGCTCCTATACCTCCCGGAATAGGACCATTCCATCACTAAGAGTCACCAATAGGCGGCCGGGTTGGTTTCATCATGACCTTGCGCAGCGAGCACGTCGTCGGTGAAGCCTGGCGCATCGAACGACAGACGATCGTCCAGCAGTAGCCCGTCACCGGGCCTTCCGAGGACGGAGACCTTCACTCCGCGCTCCATAAGGATCTTCCGGCGCGCGGGCCAGTCGCTAGAGTTCCACTCCTCGGCATACGTGATGTCCGTTTCCTCATAGCGCACGCCTGGCGACCTCGACGGCAAGGCCCGAAGAGCTTCGAGCCGCTTCTCAATCTTTGCGTACTGCTCACGGTATCGAGCCCGCCCCTGCTCCCCTCGGAAGAGACCGCCCTCATACCTGTCACGCTCCAGCTCGCTCAGAGTCTCTTCAAGCTCCTTGATCTCTCCCTGGTGATCTTCGCCGGGGTCTTCGATCGCGATCGTCATCTTGCGATCTCCGACCAGTTCGAGGAACTTCCTGGAGACGTATTCCTCTGCATCAACCTCAGTAACCGAGCAACCTTCGCAGTCCGCGAGTCCGCGGTACCTCGACGTGCAGCGATACGAAACGTGTCTTCCTCTCGATCTCGCTCCGTCCGACGTGTTCCGGTAAAGGCGACCGTCACAGAGCCCACAAAACATCACACCAAGCAGCGGCGCGGTGCCGCTCCGTCTCTTCCGCTCGGGAAGCTGATTCTTATCGAGCGCTGCCTGAAGAGCACGGAATTCTTGGTCCGAGACCAGCGGTTCCCCATACCGCAGCGGCAAGCCATCATCTCCGCGTACGGGTTGCCCCTCGTGCAAGACGTAGGACCGTAACGAGTCAGACCGAAGGATTATCGTGAGAGTGCGCGGATGCCACTTCCCGGACTCTTGGCGTTTGGGCGCTCGCCTCTGTTGCTCCGTTCCTGTCTCTGCGGCCCTGCGCTGTCGGATCGTCGCTTGTGGTCCAGGAATGTTGCGCTTGTTGAAGTCGCGACAGATGGACAGGATCGACTGTCCATCTGTCGCACGTTCTACCGCCTCCCGAACGATGGGCGCAGTCTCCGGGTCTGGCTCCAGTGCATAGCCCTGTCCTGAAGGGTGCTTGCACTTCCGGTATCCGTATGGAAGTCGACCAGCGCCCCACCGCGCGATTCGCCGCATGTACTCCCGTGCACCTGACACGCGGCTGCTGATGGCCTGCGCTTCCATCTCTGCGAACACGGCAAGTAGAACGCCGAAGGCCCTGCCGAGCGGAGTAGAGAAGTCAATATTCGGGTCCAGGCAGACGAGCTTCTTACCGTGGTCCTCGGCCCACTTCAGCAGCGCTACGAAGTCGTGGATGTCACGAGCGACACGGTCGACGGACCGGAAGATCAATGCATCGAAGGATTCCGGTTCGCGCAACCACGCCCCCAGCTCGGGGCGATCCCACGGGCCATTCTTCGACGCCGATACGTCCGGGTCTTCTGCATACCCAACGACCGTCATCCCCTGCCGCGCTGCCTCAGCTTCGCCCCGCGTTCGCTGACTGTCGGGGCTCGTCGTCACCTCGGTGAGTACGGAGATCCGACCTGCGATGAGAGCGCGCTGTTCAACTTTCGTGCTGGTCACACCCTTGATCGTAGTCCGTAAATCCGTTCACTTCTAGTGGCTGACGTGGTAGCAGCCGAGGACGTGCAGCTCGGTGCCACCGTCGGCCGCTTCGAGGACGGCGTGGGCGTTGTGGCCGAACTTCGGGCGGGGCGCGGGGACCTGCCAGGCCGCGCGGCCCAGCACCGGCAGCGCGGCCTGCCAGCCGAAGGCGCCGAGGACGACGACCACGCGCAGCGTCGGGCGCATCAGTTCCAGTTCCCGCGCGAGCCATGATCCGCAGGTGTCCCGCTCGGCGGGGGTGGGTTTGTTCGCCGGTGGTGCGCAGTGCACCGGGGCCGTGATCCGGGTGCCGAGCAGTTCCAGACCGTCCTCGATGGAGTGCGCCTCGGGCTGCGAGGCCAGGCCGACGTCGTACAGGGCGCGGTAGAGCACGTCGCCGGAGCGGTCGCCGGTGAACATCCGGCCGGTGCGGTTGGCGCCGTGCGCCGCCGGGGCGAGGCCGATGATCGCGATCCGGGCGTCGACCGGGCCGAATCCCGGCACCGGCCTGCCCCAGTACTGCTGGTCGCGGAACGCGGCGCGCTTGACCCGCGCGACCTCCTCGCGCCACTCCACCAACCGGGGACACGCGGTGCAGCGGACGAGCAGGGCGTCGAGTTCCGGCACGGTCCGGGCACCACCGGCCGCGGCAGCGGGGTCGGTCAGCGGATCGCTGATCAGGCGCGAGCGCATGACCGCCAGCCTCCCAGAACCCGCCGGAAGACCGCACCGCGACCGGCCGGTCCAAAAAACTCCAACAAATCAGCATCCCGCGCTGGACAAATGTTTTTACGACCGGGAAATCGCACCCCCGATCCATTCGGTCCGGTACCGGACAAGCCGGACCTGCACCCGCCCGGAGGCACGTAAAGTGCGAAGCATGGCAGCCAGCGAAGCGAACTCCGACGACACCGCCAGGGAAGCGACCACCCCCGCCGAACCTGTCGACGATCTGGTCAGCACCCACCACTCGATCACCGTGGACGGGACCGAACTGGCCTACACCGCCACCACCGGCCGGATCGTGCTGCGGGAGGAGGTGCTCGCCGACGGCAAGTTCAAGGGCTTCAAGCCCAAGGCCGAGGTGTTCCTGACCTCCTACGTCGCCGACGCCGAGCCCGGCGACCGCCCGGTGACCTTCGCGTTCAACGGCGGCCCGGGTTCGTCGAGCGTGTGGCTGCACCTCGGGCTGCTGGGCCCGCGCCGGGTGCTCTCCGGTGACGCGGGCGACCTCGCTCCCCCGCCGTACGGGCTGGCGGACAACCCGGAAACCCTGCTGGCGCACAGCGATCTGGTGTTCATCGACCCGGTGTCGACCGGGTACTCGCGGGCCGTCGAGGAGGGAGAGCCCGCCGACTTCCACGGCTACGCCAGGGACATCGAGTCGATCGCCGAGGTGATCCGGCTGTGGACCTCGCGCAACAACCGCTGGATGTCGCCGAAGTACCTGGCGGGCGAGTCGTACGGAACGCTGCGCGCGGCGGCGCTGGCAGAGCACCTGCAGAACCGCCACGGCCTCTACCCGAACGGCCTGCTGCTGATCTCGTCGGTGCTCGACATGGGCACGATCCGGTTCACCGACGGCAACGACCAGCCCTACGCGCTCTACCTGCCGACCTACGCCGCGATCGCGCACTACCACGGCAAGCACGGCGACCGGCCGCTGCGCGAGGTCGTCGCCGAGGCCGAGGAGTTCGCCTCCGGCGACTACCCGCTGGCGCTCGCACGCGGCGCGCGCCTGCCCGCGGACGAGCGCGCGGACATCGTCCGCCGCACGGCACGGCTGACCGGGCTTACCGAGGACTACGTCGACCGGGCCAACCTGCGCATCGAGCACATCCGGTTCTTCACCGAGCTGCTGCGCGACGAGCGCCGCACCGTCGGCCGGATGGACGGCCGCTTCACCGGATGGGAACCGGACGCGGCCGGTGAGCACTTCACCGACGACCCGAGCATCTCCGGCATCCGCGGCGCGTACGCGGCGGCGATCAACCACTACCTGCGCGCCGAACTCGACTACGTCAACGACCTCCCGTACGAAACGCTGAGCAGCCGCGTGCAGCCCTGGTCGTACAAGGAGTTCGAGGGCGCGTCGGTGTCGGTGGTCGACAAGCTGAGCGCGGCGATGCGGTCGAACCCGCACCTCCGCGTCCACGTCGCCTGCGGCTACACCGACGGCGCGACCCCGCACTACGCGGCCGAGCACGTGCTGGCGCGGCTGACGATTCCCCCGCAGCTGCGGGAGAACATCGAGGTCCGCTACTACGAGGCCGGGCACATGATGTACGTGCACGAGCCCTCGCGGATCCAGCAGTCCGCCGACCTCGCCGAGTTCGTCCGGCGTTCGTAGCGGACCGTCGGCTCGCGGCCCCCGGTGCCCGCTGGGGGCCGCGTCGCGTTCCTGGGGCACCGAGGCGGTAACGCCTGCCCGGGTTTGCCGAAATGGGTTATGAGTCCGGCGATGGGCCGGACACCTCAAACGCCCGCCAGGGGCGGAAAGCAAGGACACCATGACCCAGTTCGCCTACCCACCACCGCCGGCCGCGGGCCCCCGGAACGGGTTCGGCACCACCGCACTGGTTCTCGGAATCATCGGTCTCGTGTTCTCCTTCGTCCCGGTCGTCGGGGTCGTCGCGTGGCCGCTGGTCGTCCTCGGGTTGATCTTCGGAATCCTCGGGACCAACCGGGCGGGCCGAGGTGAGGCGACGAACAAGGGCGCGGCCATCGCCGGGATCGCGACCTCGGGCCTCGGACTGGTGATCTGCATCGTGTGGACGGTCGTGTTCGGTTCCGCGGTCAGCCAGCTCGACCGGGAACTCGCGCAACCCAACTCACCCCTCGGCCAGACCGCCGACCCCGTCTCACCCGCCGACACCGACGCGGACGCGGAGACCGTTCGGCTCGCCTTCGGTGAAACGCACACCTGGCGCGGCGGCGAGACCATCGCGGTTTCGCCCCCGTCCGAGTACACGGATCCGAACCCGTTCCTCGCCGCGCCGGACGGCAAGCGCCACGTCGCCTTCGACGTCACGATCACCAACAACGGCAGCGCCGAGTACAACGTGATCAGCGCGGTGCTGACGGTCCAGCACAACGGGCGCGTGGCCAAGGAGAACTACCTGGCCGGGGACCCGCTGCCGAACGTCGAGGTTCCGCCGGGCGGATCGACCACCTACACCGCGGTCTACGAGATCGGCGCTGAGCCGGGCGAGGTGCAGGTTTCGGTGCAGCCCAACCTCTTCGCCGCTGAGACCGTGTACTTCACGGGTCAGTTCTGACCGGGCTCATCTTCAGCCCATGGTGGATCCCTTCTGCTCACGAAGTCCGGTTCGGTCCAACGTCTGCTCTGCCAACCACTCCTCGAAGGTCCGCAGATCCGGCTTCCGGGCCCGCAGGGCGGAGATGTCCACAGTGGGCCCGTTGTCGTTCATCCAGGCGTACGCGTTCGCCAGGTTCTCGCTCTGCTGCCTGATCACCTCGATCGGAATCTCGACGTGGCGAACCGGTCTGCCGGTCGCCCGGGAGAGGGCGTCCGCGATCTGCGGCGGGGTGAGTTCGTCACCGGCGAGGTCGACGACCTCCCCGACGTACTCCTCCGGTCGCTCGAAGGCGAGCGCGGCCATCTCACCGATGTCGCGTAAAGCGATCAGCTGCTGCACGGTGTCGGACCGGAGCGCGCTCGACAGTTCTCCGTCGGCGAGCGCCTGGCCCGCCACCTGCGCCAGGTAGTTCTCCATGAACGACACCGGCCGGAGCATGGTCGCGGGAAGCCCCAGCACGCGGATGTGCTCCTCGATCCGCCCCTTGTTTTCCAGGGTTTCGATCCCCGAGTCCGCATCGGCGTTGACCGACGAGGCGTACACGAAGTGCCGCACGCCGGCCGCCATCGCGGCGTCGGCGACGTTCCGGCCGAAGCGGACCTCGTCGCCCGGCCCGATGCCCGGTGTCAGCTCCGGCGTCACGAACGTGGGCTGAACGCTGAAAACCCCGTGCACTCCAAGGAAAGCGGCTTCGAGCGAACTTCGGTCACCCATGTCGCCGGCCACCAGCTCGGCCCCGGATTTCTCCAGCTCCCGGGCGGCTGCTCCGGATGGGTCGCGCACCACCGCGCGAACCGGGTGCCCGCGCGCCAGCAGTGCGGCGGCGGTCGCGCCGCCCTGCTGTCCGGTCGCACCGGTGACGGCGATGATCTGGTCTTGCACGTGACGGGACATGGTCTGCTCCAAAGGAATCGTCGGATCGCAGGCGACCAGAGGTAGAATCGGAACGGTCGCCCCGGTTTTGAACGATACGGAACGCCCGCCCCGGTTGTCCACGAAGAAAGCGAGCTGTTCGCCATGAGCAAACAACCTGAGAAACCACTGAGGGCGGACGCGAGGCGCAACCGGGCCCGCGTGCTGGAAGCCGCGGAAGAGCTGTTCGCTTCGGACGGCATCGCCGTGCCGCTGGACGACATCGCCCGCCGGGCCGGCGTCGGCCCCGGCACGGTCTACCGGCACTTCCCCACGAAGGAGGCGCTGTTCCAGGCGGTCCTCAGCGAGCGGATCGCCCAGCTCAACGACGAGGTCCGCAGCCGCGCGAGCACCGATGATCCCGGGGCCGCTTTCTTCGACCTCTTCGACCACGTCGTGGAGGCGGCGTCGGTGAACAAGGGAATCTGCGACGCCCTGGAGGGTTCCGGCGCAGCACTTGATCGGGAAGCGGCGCACTGCGACTTCACCAGCGCCTTCGCCGAAGTCCTCGCCAGCGCCCAGGAACGCGGCGCGGTGCGGGCCGACATCCGCTTCAACGAGGTCCAGTCACTGCTGGTCAGCTGCGTCGCGATGCACCGCAGGGCGGTCGAGCAGAACCGGGAGCCGCACGAGGTCGCCGTCGTCCGGGACGGCCTGCGGAAGCAGCCTTCGGACGTGATGTAGTATCTCTGCTACATCGCATGGGGGTGATGCTATGAGCAGGCAGATAACTACCACCGACACCACGCTCGACGTGCGCGACTTACGGATGAGCTACGGCACGACCGAGGTCCTCAAAGGGGCCACGTTCTCGGCCCGGAAGGGCGAGGTGATCGCGCTGCTCGGCCCGAACGGGGCGGGCAAGAGCACCACGATCGAGATCCTGGAGGGCTTCCGGATGCGCTCCGGAGGCGAGGTCGAGGTCCTGGGCACCGACCCGGCGCGCGGCGACGAGACGTGGCGGTCGCGGCTGGGCGTGGTGCTCCAGTCCTGGCGGGACCACGGCAAGTGGCGAGTGCGGGAGCTGCTGGCGCACCTCGGCGAGTACTACGCGCCGTACCGCGAGCCGCGGGACGTGGACGAGCTCATCGCGGCGGTCGGCCTGACCGAGCACGGCCACAAGCGCGCCGGGCAGCTCTCCGGCGGCCAACGGCGCAGGCTCGACGTCGCGATCGGCATCGTCGGACGGCCGGAACTGCTGTTCCTGGACGAGCCGACCGTGGGGTTCGACCCGCAGGCCCGGCGCGACTTCCACGACCTGGTGCACCGGCTCGCCGACGACGAGAACACCGGCGTCCTGCTGACCACCCACGACCTGGACGAGGCCGAGAAGCTGGCCGACCGGATCCTGATCCTGGCCGGTGGCCGGGTGGTCGCCGACGGCTCGGCCGACGAGCTGTCCCGCCAGGTCGCCTCCGAGTCCGAGATCAAGTGGACCCGCGACGGCCAGCGGTTCGTGCACGCGGCGGCGGACGCGACCGCGTTCGTGCGCGGGCTGTTCGCCCAGTACGGCGACGAGATCGCCGACCTGGAGGTGCGCCGCGCAACGCTGGAGGACACCTACATGGAGATGGTGCGCCGGTTCGAGTCCGGCCAGGACGAGATCACCGAGCTGCCCTTCCAGGAGGCCCTGCGATGAACCTCTCCACCCTGCGCACCGGGGCCCGGCGCGGCCTGATCGAGCTCCGGCACACCTTCACCAACGGCCAGGACCTGTGGGCGTACCTGTTCCCCGCGGTGATCTTCGGCGTGGTGATGTTCTTCCAGCGCGGCGCCACCGTCGAAGGCACCGGCTTCTCGCTGGGCGCGGTGACGCTGCCCAGCGTGCTCGGCATGAACGTGGTCTTCGGCGGGCTGATGACGCTCGCCCAGCAGCTGACCGTCGAGCGCGAGGACGGAACGCTGCTGCGGGCCAAGGCCGTGCCGGGCGGGATGTCCGGGTACCTGGTCGGCAAGATCGTCCTGGTCGGCGGGATGACGCTGGTCAGCATGGCCGTGGTGCTGGTCCCGGGCCTGCTGCTGTTCGACGGGCTGGCCACCGGCGGGCTCCTGTCGTGGGTGACCCTGGTCTGGGTGCTGCTGCTGGGCCTGGTCGCGACGATGCCGCTCGGCGCCGTCATCGGGTCGCTGTTCTCCAGCCCGCGCAGCATGGGGTTGATCATGCTGCCGATGATGGGTCTGGTCGCGATCTCCGGGATCTTCTACCCGATCACCGGATTCCCGTCGTGGCTCCAGTGGATCGCGCAGGTCTTCCCGCTGTACTGGACGGGTCTGGGGATGCGGTCCGCGCTGCTGCCGGACGGGATGTCGGCGGTCGAGATCGGCCACTCCTGGCGGCACCTGGAGACTGTCGGGGTGCTCGGCCTGTGGGCGGTCGTCGGGCTCCTCGTCGCACCGGTCGTGCTGCGCCGGATGGCGCGGCGCGAGTCCGGTTCCGCCGTGGCCGCGCGACGGGAGAAGGCCATGCAGCGGGCCGTGTGAACGACCGGAGGAGCAACTCCTTGAGCGAGACGATCTACAACCGCATCGCGATGCTGCGCGCGGAGCGGGGGATCTCCCGCAGGCAGCTCGCCGAGGCGCTGGGGGTGCACTACCAGACGGTGGGCTACCTGGAGCGCGGCGAGTACAGCCCGAGCCTGCACCTGGCGTTGCGGATAGCGCAGTACTTCGAGGTCCCGGTGGAGGTCGTGTTCTCGACCTCCCCGTTCCCGCGCATCGGCAGCTGACCGGTCAGGTCCGGATCCCGGCCCAGCGCGCGAACCGGGCCAAGGACCCCGTCGACCGCCGAGCTGCGGCGAGCGCTCGCACTGTCTCCCGCACTGACGGATGAATTCTGGTGTGGTGCGGGGAAATCCTGCGGGCTTCGTTGAGCTCGGCGAGCGCGCGGTCCCGGTTGCCGTGGAGCATCCAGGCCCGTGCCTGGTCGATGTGGTGGTGACCGACCCGCTCCGGCCGGGACGGATCGACGACCGTCACCTGACTGGCGCGCGTCACCGCTTCGGTTCCGTCGTAGCTCTCGACCGGAACTGCGCACCAGTGGATGTTCACGTTCACCTCGCTGGCATCGGTGTTGTAGTACGGCGTGGCAGCCGCTCCCCAGCCGACCAGCGTCCGCGCCTCCCGCACGTGATCATCAGCCCGGACGCCGTCGCCGTTGCGCGCCGACATCACGGCGGCGCGCAGATGCAGCTGCGCTCGGACACCGAGGGCGCGGGGATCGCGCGCCTCGATCCGGACCAACGCCCGATCCAGCAGTCGCAAGCCAGCCGCGAAGTGGCCGTTCTGGAGGAAATGCGTGGACCGGTGCCAATCGGAAACCGCCACGCGCAACGGATCTCCGGTTGCGGGCGCCAACATGACGTGACGTTCGGACGCGGTGGCCGCCAGGTCGGGATGCCCGAACCTGCCGCCCACGGTCGCGGCCAAGCGGTACGCGTCATGCAGCATTCCGCGCGCCTGCTCGCCGGCCGCCGATACGGCTGTCGTGTCCGCGACCAGGGCGAAGAGGTGGTGGAGGGTTTCCGGGAGCAGTAGGGCGAGGTCGGCGTACTGCTGGCGTTGCCTCAGGATTTCGGCGTGGTCAAGCCGCTTCCGCAGTGCGAGCGCACTCGGAGCCGGTCCACTCGGCTGGGGGTCGTCGAACGAATGGAGAGCGACGCGAAGCTCGGCGATGCCGGCCGCTTCGCTGTGAAGTTCGGCGAAGGCATCGGCGGACCGAACTCCGTACAGCTCGCGGACCTCCAGTCCCAGCGCTTTCGCGCACGACGTGTCCCTCCAGCAGGTACACGACTCCTAGTGTCGATTCAACTACACACGGCGATCGACACTGGAGAGGACCGGTGAACAGCACACCACGGACACAACGGCGAGGACACCGCGCTCGCACAACCGTCCGAACTGGACTGGTGCACGTTCCCGACATGCCGCGACTGCAACGAGATCCTCAAGACCGAACCATGAACCACCCCTCCCCCAACCCCGAACGCCCGCCCTCCCGGAGGAGGACGGGCGTTCGGGCGCACGCGGGCGTCAGTGCACGACGTGCGGGCGTTCCTCGGCGAAGTGGCATGCCGAGGGGTGTTCGCCGAGCCGGACTACCAGCTCCGGCACCTTCTCGGCGCAGATGTCCTGCGCCTTCCAGCAGCGGGTGCGGAACCGGCAGCCCGACGGCGGGTTCGCGGGGCTCGGGACGTCGCCGGTGAGCCGGATGACCTCCCGCTTCCCGCGCAGCGTCGGGTCCGGTACCGGAACCGACGACAGCAGCGCCTGGGTGTACGGGTGCTGCGGGTGCTCGTAGATCTGCTCGTCCGTGCCGACCTCGACCATCTTGCCGAGGTACATCACCGCGACCCGGTCCGACAGGTGGCGGACCACGCCCAGGTCGTGGGCGATGAAGATGTACGACAGGCCGAACTCCTGCTGCAGTTCGGCCAGCAGGTTCATCACCTGCGCCTGGATCGACACGTCCAGGGCCGACACCGGCTCGTCGCAGACGATCACCTTCGGCCTGAGCGCGAGCGCGCGGGCGATGCCGATGCGCTGGCGCTGACCGCCGGAGAACTGGTGCGGGTAGCGCTGGATGTGCTCCGGGTTGAGCCCGACGACCTCCAGCAGCTCCTGCACCTTCTGCCTGCGCTGCCCCTTCGGCGCCACCTCCGGGTGGATCTCGAACGGCTCGCCGACGATGTCGCCGACGGTGCGCCGCGGGTTCAGCGAGGTGTACGGGTCCTGGAGCACGATCTGCATGTCGCGGCGCCACTTGCGCAGTGCCGCGCCGCTCAGCTTGAACATGTCCTGGCCCTCGAAGGTCGCGCTGCCGCTGGTCGGCTTCTCCAGCCGCATCAGCACCTGCGCGAGGGTGGACTTGCCGCAGCCCGACTCGCCCACCACGCCCAGCGTCTCGCCCCTGCGCAGGTCGAACGACACGCCGTCGACCGCCCGGACGTGCCCGACCGTGCGCCGGAACAGCACGCCCTGGGTGACCGGGAAGTGCTTCACCAGATCGCGGACCTGGAGGATCGGCTCAGTCATTGCTCATCAGCTCCTCCGCGAAGTGGCACGCGCTGGTCCGGCCGAGCCCGAGCTGGTGGTAGGCCGGCACCTGCTCGCTGCACTTGGCGACCGCCCGCGGGCAACGCGGGTGGAACGGGCAGCCGCTCGGCACGTTCAGCAGGTTCGGCGGCAGGCCCTTGATCGTCTCCAGCTCGTGGCCCTTGAGGTCCAGCCGCGGGATCGACCGCATCAGCCCCTCGGTGTAGGGGTGGCCGGGCCTGCGGTACAGCGAGTACGCGTCCGCGGACTCGACGATCCGCCCCGCGTACATCACCACGATCCGGTCCGCGACCTCGGCGACCACGCCCAGGTCGTGGGTGATCAGGATCAGCCCCATGCCGCGCTCGCGGCGAAGCTCGTCGAGCAGGTCCATGATCTGGGCCTGCACCGTGACGTCCAGCGCCGTGGTGGGCTCGTCGGCGATGAGCAGCTCCGGGTCGAGCGCCAGCGACATCGCGATCATCGCGCGCTGCCGCATGCCGCCGGAGAACTGGTGCGGGAACTCCTTCACGCGCTGCTTGGCGTTCGGGATCTTCACCAGGTCCAGCAGCTCCACGGCCCGGTTCATCGCGTCCTTGCGCGACATGCCGCGCCGCATCCGCAGCTGCTCGGCGATCTGGAAACCAACCGTGTAGACCGGGTTCAGCGCCGACAGCGCGTCCTGGAAGATCATCGCGGTCGACTCGCCGCGCAGTTCCCGGCGCCGCGCGTCGGTGGCCGTGAGCAGTTCCTCGCCCTTGAACCGGATGGCACCCCCGGTGATCACCCCCGGCGGGATGTCCAGGATGCCCATGATGGTCTGGGCGGTGACGCTCTTGCCGGAACCGGATTCGCCCAGCACCGCAAGCGTTTCACCCTTGTCGACGTGGTAGCTCACGCCGTTGAGGACCTTTGCCACGCCGTCCCTGGTGCGGAACTCCACGTGCAGGTCCTCGACCTCCAGCAGCGGACCGGAGGTCTTCTCTTCCACAGCAGACACTCGTGGTCCTCCTACTTCTGCTTCGGGTCGAGCGCGTCGCGGACGGCGTCACCCAGCATCACGAACGCCAGCACCGTGATCACCAGGAACCCGGCCGGGAACAGCAGCAGGTGCGGTGCGCCCTGGATGTAGTTGCGCGAGTCGGCGATCATCAGGCCCCACGAGACCACCGGGAAGCGCAGGCCGATGCCGAGGAACGACAGCGTGGCCTCCGCGCCGATGAACGCGCCGAGCGCGATCGTCGAGTAGACCATCACCGGCGCCAGGCAGTTCGGCAGCATGTGCCGCAGGATGATCCGCGGCGCGCTCGCGCCCAGCGCCCTGGCTGCCTTGACGTAGTCCTGCTGCTTCGCCGAGATCGCCGCCGAACGCATGATCCGCATGGCCATCGGCCAGGACAGGACCGCGATCGAGAGCACCACCTGCGTGATCACCCGAGCCCCGCTGGGCACGGCGACGCCGGCGTTGAACGTCGTCAGGATGACGATCGCGCCGAGCACGAACGGCAGGCCGAGGAAGATCTCGGAGAACCGGGACAGCACGTTGTCGACCCAGCCGCCGTAGTAACCGGCCAGCAGGCCGACGACCGAACCCAGCAGCACCGTCAGCAGCGTGGCCAGCAAGCCGACCACGATCGAGGCCCTCGTGCCGTAGATGGCGCGGGACCAGAGGTCGCGGCCCAGGTTGTCGTAGCCGAACCACGCGTCGGCCGACGGCAGGTCGCGGGCCTTGTACAGGTCCTGGACGTTCGGGTCGACCGACGTGAACAGCCCGGGGAACGCCGCGACGAACAGCACCACGAGGATGATCGCCGAGGCGATGATGAACAGCGGCCGCCTGCGCAGATCGAGCCAGGCGTCACCCCACAGTCCGCGGGGCTTCTCGTTCTTCTTGGTGGGAGCGCTCTGCACCACCTCGGCGGTCGCTTCGCCTGCGGCGGAAGCCACGGCCACGCGGTGCGGCGAGTCAGCTGGTTCAGTCATATCGGATCCTCGGGTCGAGAACCGCGTAGAGAAGGTCCACGAGCAGGTTCATCAGCAGGTAGACGAGCACCAGCAACGTGACGATCCCGGTCACGGTGGTGCCTTCCTTGGTCAGGATCGACTTGTAGATCAGCCCACCGATGCCGCGGATGTTGAACACGCCCTCGGTGACGATCGCGCCGCCCATCAGCGCACCGAGGTCGGTGCCCAGGAAGGTGATCACGGGGATCATCGAGTTGCGAAGGAGGTGGACGCCGATGACCCGCCTGGGTTCCAGACCCTTGGCGGTGGCGGTGCGCACGTAGTCCGCGCGCCGGTTCTCCATCAGGCTGGTCCGGGTCAGCCGCGCCACGTAGGCCATCGACAGCGAGCCGAGCACGAAACCGGGGACGATCAGCTCGCCTATCGAGGGCTCCGAACTCACCGTCGGCTTGATGATGTCGAGCTGGACGCCCAGCACGATCTGCAGCAGGAAACCGGTCACGAACACCGGCAGCGAGATCAGGAACAGCGTCGAGACCAGCACCAGGTTGTCCAGGAACCCGCGGCCCCGCAGACCCGTCAGGATGCCCGCGGCCAGACCGATGAGGGCCTCGATGATCAGGGCGACCACCGCGAGCTTGATGGTGGTCGGGTAGGCGTTCTGGATCAGCTCGCCGACCTTGATGCCGGCGTAGGTCTCGCCGAAATCACCCGTTAGCAGCTTTCCCAGGTACTTGAAGTACTGCACGATCAGCGGATCGTCGAGGTTGTACTTCTCGCGCATCTCGGCGATGTAGGTGGGCGGGCACCCGCGGTCACCGCACTTGCCGGCGAACGGGTCCCCCGGCAGCGCCCACACGAGCAGGTAGATGATCAGCGTGGTGCCGATGAACACCGGGATGAGCTGCAACAGGCGTCGCAGCAGGTAACGACCCATCTGGGCCTCCTCTGTACAGCCAGCCCGCCGCCCGGCCCACCGGATCGCGATGGGCCGGGCAGCGGTCGGATCGTTACGGGTTCAGGCGAACGGTGGTCAGGTCGAGCTCGCGGTTGGGCACGACCTCACCTTCGCGGATCCGCTCCGAGAATCCGTACTGGATCGGCTGCGTCCACAGCGGGACGACCGGCAGATCGTCGGCGAGCAGCTTCTCCGCCTCGACGTAGCTCTTCGTCGCTTCCTCGATGGTAGGAGCGACGTTGGCCTTGTCCAGCGCGGCGTCGAACGCGGGGTTGGAGTAGCCGTAGTCGTTCGACGAGGCACCCGTGCGGTACAGCTGGGTCAGGAAGGTCTCCAGGTTCGGGTAGTCCGCCTTCCAGCCGGTGCGGAACATGCCCTTGAACTGGAACGAGTTGGCCTTCTGCCGGAACTCGCCGAAGGACGGGACCGGGGTGAACACCACGTCGATGCCCAGGTTCTGGCGGATGTTGGCCGCGACGGCCTCGCTCCACTCGTTGTGGCCGCCGTCGCCGTTGGTCTCGACGGTCAGCTGGCCCTGGAAGCCGCCGGCCTGGGCCAGGTACTCCTTGGCCTTGACCGGGTTGAACTCGCACGCCTCACCGCACTGCGCGGGCGTGTAGCCCTCGACGGCCGGGGTGGCGAAGCCGTCGGCCGGGTCGCGCCCGCCCGCGAAGACCTGCTCGGTGATCGTCTTGCGGTCGATCGACATCGAGATCGCCTTGCGCAGCAACGGGTTCTTGAACTTCTCGTCGTAGATCGGGAAGCCCATGTTCTGGGTCAGCAGGCCCGGCTTCTCCTTGCCGCGCTCGCCGAGGTCCTGCTTCCACTTGTCACCCACCAGCGCCGAGACCGGGATGGTGCGCAGGAAGTCGAGGTGGCCCGAGACCAGGTCCTGGTAGGCGGCGTCGAGCTGGTCGTAGACCTTGAACTTCGCGCCCTTGATCTCCGGCTTGTCGGTGCCCTTGTACTGGTCGTAGGTGACCAGGTTGAGCTCCTGGTTCGGGACGCGGTCCTGGAACATGAACGGACCGTTGCCGACCGGCTTCTGCTCGAAGCCCTTGGGGTCGGCGAAGAAGACGTCGGGAAGCGGTTTGTAGGCGGAGTAGCCCAGGACGACCGGGAAGATCGTGAAGGCGTTCTTCAGCTTCACCGTGAAGGTGTGGTCGTCGACGACCTTCAGGCCCGACATCTCCTTGGTCGGCGGAGTCGGCGGGTCCTGCGGCCCGGCCTCTCCGTCCGGGTCCTCCGGGTGGACGACCTCGTAGCCCTCGATCTGCTCGAAGAAGCTCGCGCCCTGGAAGCCGTTGGGGCCGTACGCCGTGTAGTTCCAGGCGTCGACGAAGTTCTTGGCCTTGACCGGGGTTCCGTCGTGGAACGTCCAGTCCGGCTTGATCTTGATGGTGAAGTTGGTGTTGTCGGTCGTCTCGATCGACTCCGCCATCGCGTTCTCGGGCTTGAAGTCCTTCGCGGAGTACTTCACCAGACCGGTGAACATGGCGTCGATGATGAACGAGCCGTTCTCCTCGGTCGTGTTGCCCGGAACCAGCGGGTTTTCCGGCTCGTTCCAGTCGAGCGTGACGATCCCGTCCTCGCCCGAGGCGCTGCCGCCTCCGCCGCAGGCGCTGGCGAACACCGCCACCGCCATCGGGGCCGCGACCAGAGCGGCCAAGCGTCCCTTTCGCATGTACGTCCTCCCGCTTCCACGTGTGCCCCATCCGTGTTTTCAGGGGTCACCACGCACGGCGGCAGTTCACCGCCGCGTCAGACGAGCGTAAACATAAGTGAGAACGGGCTCACAGCAATCCACTGTCACAAAGCCGTCACCTTCTGTCTCGATTCAGAAACCTGTTGATCCAGAATACGGGCAAAGGTGTCCACACTCCGGGAACTAGCTGATAGACAGGGCTATGCCGTCCAGGATGTCGTGCTCGCTGACGGTGATGCAATCGATTCCCGCGCGCTCCGACAGTTCGTCTGCCAGCACCTTCACCACGAGCGCACCACCGGAAATCACGTCGACCCGGCCCGGGTGCAGCGAACCGATAGCGGCCCTCTCGTCATGGGTCATCGACAACAGCTCGTCGGCTGTTTGTTCGAATTTTTTCTGGGATATCTGGGAAAGGTGAATAGCTCGGGAGTCATATTCCGGGAGGTTCTGCGCGATGCCCGAAAGCGTGGTGACCGTTCCGGCGACCCCCACCCAGGTGCGGGCGCCGGACGAGTCCACGGCGGCGAAGGCGTCGTCGAGGATCCCTCGGGCCACCGCGATCGCGTCCCGCACCTCGTCCTCGGTGGGCGGATCGCTGTGCAGGCACCGCTCGGTCAGCCGCACGCAGCCGATGTCGGCGGAGTAGGCGGCCTGGATGTCGGCGCGGGCGCCGTCCCAGGTGCCGACGACGAGTTCGGTGGAGCCACCGCCCACATCGGTCACCACGAACGGGCCGTCGTCCGGGTCGAGGTCGCCGACGGCACCGGTGAACGACAGCCGCGCCTCCTCGTCACCGGTGATCACCTCGGCGTCGATGCCCAGGATTTCCCGCACCATGGCGAAGAAGTCCTCGCGGTTGCTCGCGTCCCGGGTCGCCGACGTGGCGACCATCCGGACCCGCTCGACGCCCTTGCGGCGGCAGATGGCCGCGTAGTCGGCCAGCGCGGCACGGGTCCGCTCCAGCGCCTCCTCGGCGAGCCTTCCGGTGGCGTCCACGCCCTGGCCGAGCCGCACGATCCGCATCTCGCGGTGCACGTCCCGCAGGTCGCGGGTGCCGTCGTCCTTGACCGTCACGTCGGCCACGAGTAGTCGGATCGAGTTCGTCCCGCAGTCGATCGCCGCGACCCGTCCCATTGGGTGTCCTCCTCGCTCGGTGCGCCTACGACGGTGTCCACGCTAGACCGGCGGGGGCGCGGCGGTCCGCGGGGTCGTCGGCGATCGTCTTGGCGGTCGTCGTCGCGGTCGTCGTCGCGGCGAAACCACTCGAAGGAGATCAGGGACTTGTCGCCCGTTCGTGGCCGGGCGCGACTGGTCCCGCTTCGACGGCGGCTCCGTTCACCCGGCGCGGGGCGGTGGGAGCTTCACTCCGGCGCGGGGCAGTGAGCTCTTCACCCCGCGCCGGGCGGCGGTGGTGTCACTGCTGCGGGGCGACGTAGTCCTGCGGAACCGAGCACGGGGTCAGCGGGCCGCCGTCGCCCGGTTCGACGTAGACGGTTCCGCCGGGGACCGCTTCCTTCGGGCTGGTCGTGCCGGGCTGGATGTCCGTGCCCGCATTGGGCCGGTCCTCTTCGGTGACGAACTCGCCGGTGTCGAGCACCGGGACCTCGCAGGACTGCGGGGCCGGCGGGGTCGAGCTTTCCGGAGGCGGGGTGCTCCCGGGCGGCGGGGGCGTGCTTTCCGGTGGCGGCGTGGTGCTTTCCGGCGGCGGAGTCGTGCTCTCCGGAGGCGGGGCGCTGCCGTCAGGCGGGGGTGTGCTGCCTTCCGGTGGTGGCGTCGAACCGTCCGGCGGTGGGGTGCTGCCGTCGGGCGGCGGGGTCGTGCTCGGCGGAGGCGGGGTGCTCTCCGGCGGTGGCGTTGAGCTGTCCGGGGGCGGCGTGCTTCCCGGGGGAGGCGGGGTGCTTCCGGGCGGAGGCGGCGTACTCCCGGGGGGAGGCGGCGTACTCCCGGGGGGAGGCGGCGTACTCCCGGGGGGAGGCGGCGTACTCCCGGGGGGAGGCGTGCTTCCCGGCGGCGGGGCGGGCGTCCCCGGACCGGGCGCCGGCTGACCGGGCGCCGGAGCCGGTCCCGGCGCGGGCGCGGCCCCGGGCGGCAGCGGCATCGCCGCGACGGCGGGCCCCTCTTCCGGAAGCCTGCTGCCGTCGAGCACCTCGTCCTCGTCCACCTCCGGCACCAGGTCCGACGGTGTCGGCGTGACGCCCTTGGCGTACGCGGCGGCCCAGATCAGGACGGTCCGCACGTAGCTGTCGGAGTGGTTGTAGCGGAACACCGCCGCGGCGAGGTTCCGCGGATCGCGCAGGTCGTTGCCTCCCGCGCAGAGGTAGTCGGCGGCGGCCAGGGTCGCGTCGTGCACGTTGTGCGGGCTGGAGATCCCGTCGTCGTTGCCGTCGGCCGCGAAGCGCTTCCAGGTGGACGGGATGAACTGCATCGACCCGACCGCTCGGTCCCACACCGGGTCGCCGTCGAACTTCCCGTCGTCGGAGTCCGGGATCGCGGCGATCTCCGGGCCGCCGGACAGCCTCGGGCCGAGGATCGCGTTCACGGTCGTGCCCATCACGTCGATCTTCCCGCCGCGGGCGTGGCCGGACTCGATCCGGCCGATCGAGGCCAGCACCGACCAGTGCACCCCGCACGACGGGCTCGCCTTGTCCGCCGCACCGACGTAGGCGGCGAGCATCGGTTCCGGGATGCCCAGCGGTCCGCTCGGCACTTCGACGGCCGGGCCGGCACCGGTGGTGAGCTCCTCCGGTCGGCCCGCGTGCGCGAGCAGCTCGGGGGCGATGTGGTCAGCCTGCGGGATCCGGCCGCCCGCGCCGAAATCGCGCGGGTCGGCGTCCTGGCGCAGCGCGGAGCCCGGGACCTGCGGGGCCGCGAGGAAGGTGCTGGACGCTCCCAGGAGGGACGCGGGAAGCAGGAGGGAAGGGGCCAACGCGGTGATCGCGACCCACCTGGACCTGCGGCCTTCCGGTGGATTCCTGCGTGCGCGAGAACGCCTTCGCCGAGCTGTCACTGCCCCTCCAGTCGCTGGTCGAGCGACGGTTCCGACCCCCGGAACCGGTGGTGCCGACCGGGAACGCGGCCTTCTGGATACCCCACCGTGTCACGGAACGCCCGGTGGCGGATCCCCTGTCACCCGTCTGTAGGCCAGACGAAAGGAGACGCCCGCCGCGTTGCCCGGGTGGGAAAAATCAGTTGCCGCGAGGTGTCCCGCGTTGCCGCGCCGTGACCTACTCTCGGGTAATGACGCTGATCAACGAGCCGTCGACGGACGGGTTCAGCACCCACCGCGTCGCCAACCAGCCCCCGCCCCTGGACGGATTCGACCCGCTGGCCTGCGACCCGGCGCTGCGCACCGCGATCAGCGCGCACGCCCCGGAGCACGCCGCCGGACTGGCCGCGCTGGCGCAGGAGGCGGGCTCGGCCGAAGCCCGCGAGCACGGCCGCCTGGCCAACGAGAACCCGCCGGTGCTGCGCACCCACGACCGGTACGGCCACCGGATCGACGAGGTCGACTTCCACCCGTCGTGGCACTGGCTGATGGACCGCGCGGTGCGGCACGGGCTGCACGCCGCACCGTGGGCCCCGGACGCCGGACCGGGCGCGCACGCCCGCCGCGCGGCGGGCTTCTACCTCTGGTCGCAGGTGGAGGCCGGGCACGGCTGCCCGATCTCGATGACCTACGCCGCGGTGCCCGCGCTGCGGCACTCGCCGCTGCTGGCCAAGCAGTACGAACCGAAGCTGCGGGCGGGCCACTACGACTTCGGGCTGCGGCCGTCCGGCGAGAAGTCCGGCCTGCTGGCCGGGATGTCGATGACCGAGAAGCAGGGCGGCACCGACGTCCGGGCCAACACGACCACCGCCGAACCGCTCGCCGACGGCACCTACCGGCTCACCGGGCACAAGTGGTTCACCTCGGCGCCGATGAACGACGTGTTCCTCACCCTCGCGCAGGCGCCCGGCGGGCTCAGCTGCTTCCTGGTGCCGCGGGTGCTGCCCGACGGCCGCCGCAACGAGATCCGGATCCAGCGGCTGAAGGACAAGCTCGGCAACAAGTCCAACGCGTCCGCCGAGATCGAGTACACCGGGGCGCTCGGCCACCTCATCGGCGAGGAGGGCCGCGGGGTCCGCTGCATCATCGAGATGGTGTCGATGACCAGGCTCGACTGCGTCGTGGGTTCGGCGGCCAACATCCGCGCGGCGCTGTCGGAGGCCGCACACCACGTCGGGCACCGCAGCGTCTTCGGGCAGACGCTGCGGGACCAGCCGCTGATGCAGGCGGTGCTGGCCGATCTCGCGCTGGAGTCCGAGGCGGCGACCTCGATCGGCATGCGGCTGGCGGCGGCGGTCGACAACGGCGAGCGCGACCTGCTGCGGCTGGCGCTGCCCGCGGCGAAGTTCTTCGTCTGCAAGCGGGCGACCGCCGCGGTCGCCGAGGCGCTGGAATGCCTGGGCGGCAACGGTTACGTCGAGGAGTCCGGGCTGCCCCGCCTCTACCGGGAGGCACCGCTGATGTCGATCTGGGAGGGCTCGGGCAACGTGACCTCGCTGGACGTCCTGCGGGCGCTGGACAAGCAGCCCGCCAGCGCCGACGCGCTGCTCGCGGAGCTCGCGTCCGCGCAGGGCTCGGACGCCCGCTACGACGGGGCGCTGCGGCGCCTCCGGGAGGAGCTGCGCTCCCCCGCGCCCGCGCGGGCGCGGCTGCTCGCCGAGCTGCTGGCGCTGACGCTCCAGGCTTCGCTGCTGATCCGGCACGCTCCGTCCTCCGTCGCCGAGGCTTTCACCGCTACTCGGCTCGGGCCTTCCGGGCACACCTTCGGTTCGACTACTTCCGGCGTCGAGGGGCGGGGGATCTTGGAGCGGGTTACGCCTTGAGGGTTTGGGGGATTGGGGGCCTGGCAGGTTTCCGGGGACAGGGCGGCTTTGCTGGTTCGGCTGCGGTTTTGGGGGTGGTTCCGGGGCTCTCGCCGACCCCGGACCCCCGGCAGGTCTCCGGGATGAGATGGGGCTATCCGCTGCGGTTCGGTTGGGGTGGTTCTCATCCCGTCGACCTCCACGGAGGGCTATCAGACCGCGTCAAGGGGGCCGTTTTGCTTGGGCGCTGCGGTTTTCTTGTCTGTGCCCCCTTGACACGGCCTGATCGGGCTGCGCCAGGTCGACGGGATGAGAACCAAACCCCTCCCTCGTAGGTGGGGACTTCTACCCCTCCCCTTGTGGGTGGGGGCTTCTTTGGCTGGCGTGTTGGGTGTCTAGCGGTAGCGGGAGACCAGGTCGGACGGCCTCACCCTGACCGGGAAGGGTGCGTCGGCCTCCAGCCACTGGTCTCCCGCGACCGAGGCGACCTCGATGTAGCCGTCGGTTTCTCTTGCCGTGGAACCGGGGTCCAGGTCGATGGCGCCGGGCGGGGCGAGGGTCCAGCAGCGCATGCGCGGTTCGTCGGGGTCGACGACCCAGTAGTGCGGGCAGCCCGCTTCGGCGAACTTGGCGCGCTTGAGGTGCAGGTCGAAGTGGCGGGTGCGGGGTGACAGGACCTCGACCGCCAGTAGCGGCGGTCCTACCAGCGCTTGTTCGGTGAAGGCGTCGCGCCTGCCGACGACGATGTCCGGGATCAGCACCGTGTCTTCGGCCAGGACCACGTCGACCGGGGCCGGGAGCACTTCGTGGGTCACCGGGCACGCCGGTTCCAGCGCGACGATCAAGCGGAGGATCGCGCGCTGGTGCAGTGGCCGCGGCGACGGGCTCACGATCAGGATCCCGTCCAGCAGCTCGTATCGGTGCCCGTCATGAGGCATCGACTCCAGGTCTGCCCGCGTCAACGACCTGCCGGGAGGAAAACCGCGGACGTAGCCCATCGTGCGCTTCGCCTCTTAACTGTCAGTGACCACAAGATGACTTCATGCGATGCTGCCGCGAGGGTGCGAAGTCTATCGGCCGTCCGGCCGCCGCGTCCGGCGGTTCAGCTGCCGGGAGCGGCCACCACCTACTCCGGCCAGCGCTGCGCGATCAGCTCCAGCGCCTCGTCGCCGAACGGGTTGACGCCCGGGCCCTTCGCGAGCGCGTGCGCGACGTGGACGTGCAGGCATTTGACCCGGTCGGGCATGCCGCCCGCGCTCACGTCGGTGCCCAGCGACTCGATCGCGTCGCGCTCGGCGAGGTACGACTCGTGCGCCCGCCGGTACCGGTCGGCCAGCTCCTCGTCCGCCGCCAGCCGCTCGGTCATCTCCTTCATCAGCCCCTCGGCCTCCAGCGTCGACACGATCGACACCAGCCGGGGCGAGGTCAGGTAGTACAGGGTCGGGAACGGCGTCCCGTCCTCCAGCCGCGGGTCCGTCTGCACCACGGTCGGTTCGCCCGCCGAGTCCCGCGCCGCCACCGCGCGCAGGCCGCGCGGGGCCCGGCCCAGCTGCCGCGCGATGATCTCGCGGTCGGCGTCGCTGATCGGCTCCGGCCTGTTGATCGTCACTGTCACTTCCCCGTCACCGAATCCCAGAGCTGTTCGTACCAGGCGCGCCCGTCGTCCGGCGGTTCCTGCGGCTGCGGGGCCGCCTCCGGCTGCGCCGGGACCTCGACGATGTAGGGCGTCTCCCCCGGCCGGACGTAACCGAGCCGGGCCCGCGCCTCCGCCTCGACGTGCGCCGGGTCGGACAGCTCCGCCTTGCGCTGGCGCAGGTCCTGGACCTCCCTGGCCAGCTCCACCTGCCGCTGTTCCTGGGTCGCCAGCTCGTCGCGCTGGCTGAGGTAGGTGCGCAGCGGCACCGACACGCTCAGCGCCATCGCGCAGACCACGGTCGCCAGGACCGCGGCCCGCCGCGTCGACGAGAGCCCGAAGGCGCCCGCGCTCCCGGACTTCGGGCGCGGCCGGGCGGACGGCTGCCCGCCCGGCCGCTTCTTGCCCGAGGTCTTCGGGGCGGACCGGCGGACGCGCTCGGATCGCCGCGCCGCGGGGGCCTCGCCCCGGCGGCGACGTGGGTCGCGCTCGCGTCCGCTCATGGTCATGCCTCCGGGGTGAACCGCGGGAAGGCGAGCTCGCCCGCGTAGCGGGCCGCGTCACCGAGGGTCTCCTCGATGCGCAGCAGCTGGTTGTACTTGGCCACCCGCTCGCTGCGGGCCGGGGCACCGGTCTTGATCTGGCCGCAGCCGGTGGCCACCGCCAGGTCGGCGATCGTGGTGTCCTCGGTCTCGCCGGAGCGGTGGCTCATCATGCTCTTGTAGCCGCAGGAGGTGGCCAGGTGGACCGCGTCCAGCGTCTCCGACAGGGTGCCGATCTGGTTGACCTTGACCAGCAGCGCGTTGCCCGCCCGGCGGCTGATGCCCTCCTCCAGCCGCTCCGGGTTGGTGACGAACAGGTCGTCGCCGACCAGCTGCACGCGCTCGCCGACCTCGCTGGTCAGCCGCACCCAGCCGTCCCAGTCGTCCTCGGACAGCGGGTCCTCGATGGACACCAGCGGGTAGGCGTCGAGCAGCTCGGTGTAGTACGCGGCCATCTGCTCGGCGCTGCGCTTGGAGCCCTCGAAGTGGTAGGCGCCGTCCTTGTAGAACTCGGTGGCGGCGACGTCGAGCGCGAGCACGATGTCGCGGCCCAGCTTGTAACCGGCCTTCTCGATCGCGGTGGCGATCAGGTCCAGCGCGGCGCGGTTGTTGGCCAGGTCGGGGGCGAAGCCGCCCTCGTCACCGAGGCCGGTGGCCAGGCCCTGGGCCTTGAGCACCGACTTCAGGCTGTGGTAGGTCTCCGCGCCCCAGCGCAGGGCCTCGGAGAAGGAGTCCGCGCCGACCGGCGCGATCATGAACTCCTGGACGTCGACACCGGTGTCGGCGTGCGCGCCGCCGTTGAGGATGTTCATCATCGGCACCGGCAGCACGTGCGCGTTCGGGCCGCCGACGTAGCGGAACAGCTCCAGGCCGACCGACTCGGCCGCGGCCTTGGCCACCGCCAGCGAGACGCCCAGGATCGCGTTGGCGCCCAGCCGGGACTTGTCCGGGGTGCCGTCGAGGTCGACGAGCTTCTGGTCGACCACCCGCTGCTCGATCGCGTCGACGCCGGTCAGCTCCGGACCGATCTCGTCCAGAACCGCCTCGACGGCCTTCTCGACGCCCTTGCCGCCGTAGCGGTCGGCGTCACCGTCGCGCAGCTCGACTGCCTCGTGCTCGCCGGTCGAGGCGCCGGAGGGAACCGCGGCCCGGGTGAGCGTGCCGTCCTCCAGTGCGACTTCGACCTCGACGGTGGGGTTCCCGCGGGAGTCCAGGATCTCGCGGGCGCCGACCTGCTCGATGATCGCCACGTGTGCTCCTCATTCAGCGTTTGAACTACGGACGTGTCGAGCCGCCCCGGCGTTGCACACGGCGGGCCGAAACGCCCGACGACCGGGTACGAGCCTAACGGGGGCGTTGTGGGCGCCGCCGCAGACTCGCTCGGATCCGGCACGTGGCCGTGGTCATGGCCGGAATCCCGCCGGTCGGCGGTGTGGTCTGCGGTTTCGCCGCCGACGTGCTCCCGCCGGCGGGATGTACCACCATCCGGTCGGACGTCGAGGATCGGCCCGCCGGAACGTAATCTGGTCCACCTATGAGCAGCGAAGGCCCTACTAGCGTCGAAGGCACAGTGGAGGCGTTCCGCCGGGCCGAGAGCCTGGTCGCCCAGCGGCGTCCGCTGGAGGCGATCCGGGTGCTCGAACCGGTGCTCGACATCGCCTCGGACAAGAAAAGCGTGCAACTGCTCCTCGGCCGCGCGTACCTGTTCTCCGCGCAGTTCAGGCGGGCCGAGCTGGCGTTCCTGCGGGTCCTGGAGCTGGACCCGTCCGACCACTACGCGCGGCTGATCCTCGGCCGCACGCTGCAACGGCAGGGCAGGCTGATCGAAGCCCGGACCCAGCTGCGGCTCGCCGCGACCATGAACCCCGACCCCGCCTACCAGGAAGCCCTGGGCGAGATCAACGCCCGGATCGCCACCGACCCCCGCTTCGAGTAGCCGTCAGCGCCTGCGGTTGCCCGCCGCGGCGTACTTCTCCGCCAGCCCGAAGACCTTCTGCCCGTACTCCTCCGAGTTGTTGTAGGACAGCAGACCCGACCACCACCCGGGGCCGGTGGACATGTTCCGGCCGCCGTTGCACAGGTAGCGGGCGGCGGCGGTCGCGGCGTCGTCGAGGTTCTGCGGGTCGCCGAGGCCGTCGCCGTTGCCGTCGGTGGCCCACTTCCGCCAAGTGGACGGGATGAACTGCATCGGTCCGACCGCGCGGTCGTAGAGCCGGTCGCCGTCGAGGGCGCCGCCGTCGGTGTCGCCGATGACCCGGACGCCCGGCGTTCCGTCGAGCGGGACGCCGATGATCGGCCGGGACGGCCGCGCGTCCTCGCGCAGCAGGGCGCCGCCGTAGCGGCCGTGGTCGGACTCGATGCGCCCGATGCCCGCGAGCGTCGTCCACGAGATCCGGCATCCCGGCTGGTGGCGGCGCATCGCCAGGTCGGCGTTGACGTAGGACACCAGCGCGCGGGCCGGGACGTCGATGTCGGCCGAGACCTGGTCGGCCCAGTGCCGGACCGGGTCCACCCCGGGACCGGCCTGCGGGATCGGCTCCTCCACCGGCGGCGCGGCCGAGCCCGGTTCGACCGGAGCGGGCCGCAGTTCCTGCACCGGCTGCGGTCCGGCGACCGGGGCCGCCGACGGGGTGCCGAACGCGCCGAGCAGTCCGATGCCGCCGACCAGCGCGGCGAGCAGCGCGACCGCGACCGCCAACCGGCCCAGGGCGGTCAGCACACCAGTGGTCTCGATCACCCGGCCCAGGCTACTTGCCGGTAGCCCGATCGGGCCAGGTCCGGCCCGGCGGCCCACGGTGTGGGACCTCTGGGGTGGGCTCTGAGGTGGGGACCTCTGGGTGGGACCTCTTGGGCGGGCCCTCCCGGCTACTGCGCGACGGGCAGCTCCCGGCTCCTGCGGCCGTAGTGGTCGGCGTAGTCGAGCACTTCCTGGCCGTACGCGCGGCTCTCGTTGTAGGTCATCAGCGCTTTCCAGAACCGGTCCGGGTCGCGCAGGTCGCCGCCCGCGGAGTCGCACAGGTAGGTCCCGGCGGCCAGCGCCGCGTCGTCGATGTCGTGCGGGTCGGCGACGCCGTCGCCGTCCGCGTCGGCCGCCCACTTCTGCCAGGTGGCGGGGATGAACTGCAACGGGCCGACCGCGCGGTCCCAGCGGGTGTCGCCGTCGAGCCGCCCGCCGTCGGTGTCGTCGATCCGCTTGACCCCGGGACTGCCGTCCAGCGGCAGGCCGATGATCGCCGAGCTCGGCCTGCCGGTCAGGTCCAGCTTCGCGCCGCCGTGCCTGCCGTGGCTGGACTCCACCGCGCCGATCCCGGCCAGCACGGTCCAGCTGATCCGGCAGTCGGGTGCGGTCCGTTCGAGCGACCGGCTCGCGTAGCCGTACGCCTGGAGCGCGGCGCGGGGGATGTTGAGCGGGTCGGCCAGCGACTCCGACCAGGTGGTGAGCTGGTTCTGCGGCCGGGCCTCCGGCGTGAGCCGGGGCGCGTCCGCGGGCAGCAGCCGGACGTCCGGCGGCGGCACGCCGGGGTCGGGCGGGGCGGTGGCGGAGGGTAACTCGGTGGTCGTGACCGGCGACTCCCGCGAGGTCGGGGGCGGCGCGCAGGACACGAGCAGCGTCATCATCGGCGTGAGCCCCAGTGCCAGCCAGGGGCTGCGTGGTCGCTGCCGCACGAACCGTCCTCTCCGAAGTGCCGCGGCCGGCGCTCGCCGGTGCGCGTTGAACAACATCGTCGCGGCCGGCGATTTCGTGACCGGGGGCGACTTTTCACACAGTCCGGTTCAGCCGCCCGAGGTCCAGCAGCCGCGCCACTGCTCGGCCGAGAGCTCGGCGGGTTCCAGCCCGGCCTCGCGGGCCTTGGCCTCGGCCGCCCGCACCTGCCCGGCGAAGGCCAGCGCGACCGCGCGCAGCTCGTCCTCCGGGTCGGCCCCGGCGAGCCGGGCCCTGGCCGCCGCGGCGAACAGCACCTCGCCCACCGAGTCGCCCGCGGGCAGCACGTCGGCGGGCACGCCCGCGCGGTCGGCCCGCTGCACGAGCTTGGCCGCCAGCGCCACCGCGGGCTGCCCCAGCGCCACACCATCCACAATGGACTCGCGTTGCTTCTCCCGCTGCTTGAGCTCCTCCCAGCGCAGCTGCTGGGAATCGGAGTCGGGGACGTGCTCGGCGTCGGAGAACACGTGCGGATGCCGCGACACGAGCTTGCTCACCAGCTCCGCCGCGACGTCGTCGATGCCGAAGGGCTCCTCGCCGTGCTCGGCCGCGATCCGGGCGTGGAACAGGACCTGCAGCAGCACGTCGCCGAGTTCCTCGCGCAGCGCGGGCCGGTCCCGCTGCTCGATGGCGTCGAGCAGTTCGTAGGTCTCCTCGACGAGGTACTTGCGCAGGGTGTCGTGGTCCTGCTCGGCGTCCCACGGGCAGCCGCCGGGCGAACGCAGCCGGTCCATCACGGTCACCGCGTCCAGCAGCTCCACCCCGTCCGGCTTGGGCATGCCGACCAGCCGTGCGCCCGCGTCGCGCAGCGCGGCG
>NZ_BAAAUX010000025.1:0-11822 GCF_039534165.1 Saccharopolyspora taberi
GCTCGCCCGCGGCGTCGAGCACCACGCAGCCCACCGGCGGGTTCGGGCTCGTCGTTCCGCGCACGTCCTCGCTGGCCTCGATCGCGGTGCGCATCGCGGCCGACAGCGCGTCCATCGAGCCCACCGCGGTCACTGCCTGGCGTGCGCGAAGGCCGGGGCGGCCTTGGCCCGCAGCGCCTCGATGGCGCGCGACGGGTCCTCGGCGCCGTAGACCGCCGAGCCCGCGACGAAGCAGTCCACGCCCGCCTCGGCGGCCTGCTCGATGGTGTCGGCGTTGATGCCGCCGTCGATCTCCACGACCAGGTTGAGGTGGCCGGTGTCGACCATCTCGCGCGCCTTGCGGGCCTTGTCCAGCACCTCGGCGATGAACTTCTGGCCGCCGAAGCCGGGCTCGACCGACATCACCAGCAGCGTGTCGTAGTGCTTGAGCACCTCGACGTAGGGCTCCAGCGGGGTGTTCGGCTTGATCGACAGGCCCGCCTTGGCCCCGGCCGCGCGCAGGTCCTTGGCCAGCATGACCGGGTCCTTGGCGGCTTCGACGTGCACCGTCACGTTGTAGGCGCCCGCCTCGGCGTAACCGGGGGCCCAGCGGTCCGGGTCCTCGATCATCAGGTGGCAGTCGATCGGGATGTCGGTGACCTTCAGCAGCGACTCCACCACCGGCAGGCCCAGGGTCAGGTTGGGCACGAAGTGCGCGTCCATCACGTCCACGTGCAGCCAGTCGGCGCGGTGGCCGGGCTCGCCGTTGACGGCGGCCACTTCGTCGGCGAGACGGGCGAAGTCGGCGGAGAGGATGGAAGGCGCGATCATCGGCTGGTTCGACACATGCGGGAGTGTAAATGCACCCGTTCGGTCGGCCCTGCTGGGCTGGTGGTGGGGGGCGGGTTCCGGGCGCCGGGACGTCTCCGGGACCGAATCGGCTCTGCCGGTTCGGCTGCGGTTTCGTGGGTGGTTTCCGGGGCTCTCGCCGACCCCGGACCCCCGGCAGGTCTCCGGGATGAGATGGGGCTGTTCGCTGCGGTTCGGTTGGGGTGGTTCTCATCCCGTCGACCTCCACGGAGGGCTATCAGACCGCGTCAAGGGGGCGATTTCGTTGTTGCGCTGCGGTTTTCGGGAATGTGCCCCCTTGACACGGCCTGATCGGGCTTTGCCAGGTCGACGGGATGAGAACCAAACCCCGCCCTTGTAGGTGGAGGCTTCTTTCTGGCTGGGCGCGTTGGGGTGTCCGGGGCCGGGCGGCCAGCGACTCGCGCCGCTTCCAAGACGTCCCTAGTTCCAAGACGCCCTAGTCGGCGTCCCCGCGTACGCCCTGGCGCCCGCGCACCAGCAGGTAGGCCACGACCAGCAGGACCAGGAACGGCACTCCCGCCTTCCACGCGGTGCCGAACTGCTCGGTGAACGCCGTGGTCACCAGGACCGCGATGATGAACAGCATCGCCAGCACCGTGGTCACCGGCGCCCCGGGCAGCCGCACCGGCGACGGCGGCAGGCCCTCGGCCGCGCGGCTGCGGCGGAACGCCAGGTGGCTGGCGAAGATGATCAGCCAGGTCACCAGTGCGCCGAACAGCGCCAGCCCGAGCAGCAGCGGGAACGCGGTGTCCGGCGACAACGCCGAGATCGCCGCGGCCAGTGCGAGCCCGGCCGCCGACAGCAGCAGCGCCCGGACCGGTGCGCCGCTGCGGCTGAGCCCGGTGAACCACCTCGGCGCGAAGCCGTCGCGGGCCAGCGAGTAGGTCATCCGGGAGGCGACGTAGAGGTTGGTGTTCATCGCCGACAGCGCCGCGGTGAGCACCACGAAGTTCATGATCCCGGCCGCCGCCGGGATGCCCGCCATCGCGAACAGCCGGACGAACGGGCTCTGGGTGACGTCGTCCTCGGTGGACACCTGGTTCCAGGGCAGGATCGAGACCACCACGAGCATGCCGACGATGTAGAACAGCGCCAGCCGCAGGACCGTGCCGCGCGCCGCGCGCGGCACGTCGCGGGCCGGGTTGCGCGACTCCGACGCGGTCAGCGCCATCGCCTCGGTGCCCAGGTAGGAGAAGGTGACCACGGTCAGCGCCAGCCACACCGCGCCGATGCCGTTGGGCAGGAACCCCTGGTGCTCGGTGAGCGCACCGACACCGGTCGCGGGCCTGCCGGGCAGGCCGAGGACGATGTAGGTGATGCCGAGCAGGATGAACACCACGATCGTGACGACCTTGATCATGGCGAACCAGTACTCGAACTCGCCGAAGTAGCGCACGGCGGCGGCGTTGACCGCCAGCATCACCACCGAGAACGTCACGACCGGCACCCACAGCGGTAACTGCGGGTACCAGAACTGCAGGTAGAGCCCGGCCGCGACGACCTCGCTGCCGATGTTGACCACCTGCGCGGCGAAGTAGATCCACCGCTGCACGAACCCGAAGGCTCCGCCGAGGTAGCGCTGGGCGATCGCGCCGAACCCACCGGGTTCGGGGTGCACCACGACCATCTCGGCGATCGCGTAGGCCACCGCCAGCGCGGCGAACGCGCCGACCGCGTAGGCGATGATCACCGCCGGGCCCGCGATCGAGATGGCCAGGCCGGAGCCCAGGAACAGGCCGGTACCGATCGCGCCGCCCACGGCGATCATCCCGACCTGCCGGCCGCTGAGGTCCCGGCGCAGCCCGGGCTCCTCGGTCCTGCTGGTCTCCACCTGGCTCACTCGTGCCTCCCGGGGCGCTCGTCACGTGCCCGAGCACTGTACCCACGGCTGATGACGATCTTTTCTCGATTCGGCCGCGGCTCAGCCCCGGTCGGCGCGAGCCAGTCCCGGTCGGCGCGAGTCAGTCCCGGTCGGCGCGAGTCAGTCCCGGTCGCCCAGTCAGTCCCGCGGCAGGGTCAGGGTGATCGGGGTGCCCTCCTCGACGGAACGGCTCACGGTGCACAGGCGCTCGATCGCGCGCTCCACCGCGTCGACGAGCCTGGCGCGCTCGTCGGCGTCCTCGATCCCGCCGAGGTCGACGTCGAAGGTCACCTGCACCTCCGAGAACTTGTTCGGGTCCTCGGGCGCCTTGCTGCGGTCGGCGTGCACGCGCAGCTTCGCCTCCTCCCCGAGCCGGCGGACGAGCAGGTTCTCGCTGGTCACCGCCGAGCAGCCCGCGATGGCCGCGAGCAGCAGCTCACCGGGGGTGAACGCGTCCGGCGCGCCGTCGCGCCCGATGGTCACCTCGCCGCCGCGGCCGTTGGTCGCGGTGAAGGTGTGCTTGCCGGTGCGGTCGATCTCGACGGGCGTTGAGGACATCGCAGACCACCTGATCTCGGATGTTGGGTGTGGTTGTGGTGTTCCGCCGCGGTGCAGCACCGTGATCGGAACCGTCCAATTCGAACACGTGCCGGCCCGCCGATGTTCCACCCGGGAGAGCCATGACCACCACGACCTCCGACGGGCTGCTGCGGCGGCTCTCGCTGCGGGACCTGATCGTCTCCGGGCTGCTGTTCATCGGGCCGCTGGCCCCGGTCGGGGTCTTCGGCGTGCTGCACGCGCGCAGCGGCGGCGCGGTCGCGCTGGTGTACGTGATCGCGACCGCGGCGATGGGGTTCACGGCGTGGTCCTACGCGCGGATGTCGACCGCGGTGCCGAAGGCGGGCTCGGTGTTCGCCTACGCCAAGGCCGGGCTCGGGCGTCCGGCCGGTTTCGTCGCGGGCTGGATGATCCTGCTCGACTACCTGCTGATCCCCAGCGTCGCCTCGCTGTTCGTCGGCATCGCCGCGAACTCGCTGCTGCCCGCCGTACCGGTGTGGGCGGCGACCGGCGCGGCGATCGCGGTGGTGACCGCGCTGAACCTGTCCGGGGTCAAGGTCGCCGCGGTGGTCGGGACCGCGGTGCTGGCGATCGAGATCGTGCTGCTCGCGGTGTTCGTGGTCGCCGCGGTCGTGGTGCTGGCCACCGAGGGCACCGACCGGTCGCTGCTCGCGCCGTTCACCGGCTCGCCGCAGGCGGTGCTCGGCGCGGTGTCGGTGGCGGTGCTGTCGTTCCTCGGGTTCGACGCCATCGCCTCCTTCGCCGAGGAGAACACCGGGTCGTCCCGCCAGGTCGGCCGCGCGCTGCTGTTCTGCCTGGCCCTGACCGGCGTGCTGTTCATCGTCCAGACCTACCTGGCCGGGCTGCTCGAACCGCTGACCCCGGAGCAGCTGGCCGCAGCCCCGGACGCGCAGGACTCCGCGTTCTACGACATGCTGCGCGCCGCGATCGGCGGCTGGCTCGCGGTCGCGGTGACCGCGGTGAAGGCGGTGGCCCCGGCGTTCTCCGCGATGGTCGCGCAGGCCGCGGTGAGCAGGCTGCTCTACGGGATGGCCCGGGACGGGCAGATGCCGGCGCTGCTGGGCCGGGTCGACCGGCGCGCGCACGTGCCGCGCAACGCGACTCTGCTCGCCGCCGCGGTCACGCTGCTGGTCTCGGTGTGGGCGGCATCGGCGACCGACGGGCTGGAGGTGCTGTCATCGCTGGTCACCGTCGGCGCCCTGGCGTCGTTCGTGCTGCTGCACGCCGCGGTCGTCGGTTACTTCGCAGTCGCCGGGCGCGAACGCGGCTGGGCGGTCGTGGTGGCGCCCGTCGTGGGCGCGCTGATCGCGCTGGCGGTGCTGGTCACGGCGAGCCCGCTCGCGCTCGCCGCCGGCGGGGTGTGGCTGGTGATCGGGGTCGCCGCCCACCTCGTCACCCGCGGGGGCCCGGCGGAACTCTCCGGCGGCCGGGACCGACAATCTGACCGTGGACTGTGAGAGCTGCCGGATCTCGGTGTCGGCGCGGCTGGACTCGGAGCCCGGTGCCGCGCCCGCCGAACAGGTCGAAGCCCATCTGAGCCGGTGCGCCGCCTGCCGGGCGTGGCAGGCCGAGGCGACCGCGCTCACCCGGAGCCTGCGGGTGCGGCCCGCCGTCGCCACGCCCGACCTCGTCGACGTGGTGCTCGACCGGTTCCCGCGCAGGCTGCCGGTGCTGCGCCGCTCGCTCGGCGCGGTCGCGGTGGCCCAGCTGCTGCTCGGCCTGGCGCAGATGCTGGGCTTCGGAACGCACGGGCACCACGAGATGAGCGCGCACCTGTTCAACGAGAGCACCGCGTGGAACGTCGCGGTCGGCGCCGGACTGCTGTGGGCGGCCATCCGCACCAGGGCGGTCGCGGGGATGCTGCCGGTGCTCGGCGTGTTCCTGCTGGTGCTGACCGGCTTCTCGCTCTACGACCTGATCACCGGGGTGGTCACGCTCGACCGCGTCGCCTCGCACGGCCTGATGCTCATCGGCCTCGGCCTGCTCTGCGCCGTGCACTGGACCGGCCGGGGCCACCACCCCGGTGGATCGGCGGGCAGCACCGGTCACGACCACGTCGACCTGCCGCCGTACGACGACCTGGTGCCCGGCGAGGCTCCGCCGACGCTGCGCCCGACCGCCCAGGAGCGCCGGGCGGCCTGAGAACCCGGGCTGACCGAGAATCCTGGGCAACCAGAGCGCCGGGCAGCCGAGAACCCCCGGCAGCTTGAGAACCCCGGGCAGCCGGAGAGCGCCGGGCAGCGGAGAACGCCGGGCTGACCGACAACCCCGGGCAACCAGAGCGCCGGGCAGCCAGAGCGCCGGGCGGACCGAGAACGCCAGGCAGCCCGAGAACGCCAGGCAGCCCGAGAACCCGGGCAGCCGGAGTCAGTCCTCGCCGATGTCCTCGTTCCACAGCGCGGGGTGCGCCTCGATGAACTCGGCCATCATCCGCGCGCACCCGGGGTCGTCGAGCACCACGACCTCCACGCCGTGCTCGGCCAGCCAGTCGTGCCCGCCGTGGAAGTTGCGCGCCTCGCCGATGACGACCCGGCCGATGCCGAACTGCCGCACCAACCCGCTGCAGTACCAGCACGGCGACAGCGTGGTGACCATGGTCGTGCCCGCATAAGAGCGCTGCCTGCCCGCGTTGCGGAAGGCCGAGGTCTCGCCGTGCACGGACGGGTCACCGTCCTGCACCCGCCGGTTGTGCCCCCGGCCCAGCACCTGCCCGTCGCGACCGATCAGCGCCGCGCCGATCGGGATCCCGCCCTCGGCGGCCCCGGCCCGCGCCTCCGCCACGGCGACGTCCAGCCACCGCCGGAACTCCTCTTCCGACACCGGCTCCTCCTCCAGCCACTCACACCCGAAGCAACGCGCAGAACATGGCGTCCGTGCCGTGCTTGTGCGGCCAGAGCTGCACCGACGGTCCGTCGCCGAGGTCGGGCACGTCCGGGAAATGCGGGCGCGCGTCGATCTGCTCGACCCCGGCGCGGCGCACCACGTCCGAGACGACCCCGTCGGTCTCCGACAGGTGCGGGGAGCAGACCACGTACGCCACCACGCCGCCCGGCCGGGTCAGCCGCACCGCCGACATCAGCAGCTCGCGCTGGAGCTTCGCCAGCTCCGGCACGTCGGCGGGCCTGCGGCGCCAGCGCGCCTCCGGCCGCCTGCGCAGCGCGCCGAGCCCGGTGCACGGCGCGTCGACGAGCACCCGGTCGTAGCCCGGTTCCAGACCGGGATCGCGCCCGTCGCCGACGTGCACGTCGACCGCGAGTCCATCAGTGCTGCGGCGGACCAGTTCCGCCCGGTGCGGGGCCTGCTCGACCGCATCGAGCGTTCCGCCGTCGAGGGTGACCAGCGCACCCAGCAGAGCGGCCTTGCCGCCGGGGCCTGCGCACAGGTCCAGCCACCGCCGGTCCGGGCCCTCCAGCCCGGCTCGGGTCAGCGCGAGCGAGACGAGCTGGCTGCCCTCGTCCTGCACGGCCGCGAAGCCCTCGCGGACCGGCTCCAGCTCGCCGGGGTCACCGGCGCCCGCTTCGAGGTGCACGCCGTAGGGCGAGTACGGCGCCTCCTCGCCGCCGGTGATCGCGGCGAGCTCCTCGGCGCTGATCTCGCCCGGCCGGGCGGTCAGGTGCACGGCGGGCCGGGCGTCGTCGGCGGCCAGCGCCGACTCCAGCTCGGCGCCGGTGGTGCCGAGCGCGTCGGCGAACGCCTGGGCGATCCAGCGCGGGTGCGCGTAGCGGAACGCGAGGTGGCCGACCGGGTCCTGGGCCCGGTCGGGCGCGAGCCGGTCCACCCACTGCTGCTCGTCCCGCTCGCTGATCCGCCGCAGCACGGCGTTGGCGAAACCGGCCAGCTTGGAACCGGACTCGGACCGAACCATGTCCACGGTGGACGCGACCGCGGCGTGCGACGGGATCCGGGTGCGCAGCAGCTGGTAGGCGCCCAGCCGCAGCGCGTCCAGCAGCTTCGGGTCGACCTCGGTCAGCGGGCGGGCGCTGCAGTCGGCGATGATCTCGTCGAGCATGCCCTGCGCCCGGCACGCGCCGTAGGTCAGCTCGGTGGCCAGCGCGGCGTCGCGGCCGGTGATCCGGCGCTGCTTGAGCAGCGCGGGCAGCGCGAGGTTGGCGTAGGCGTCCCGGTCCCGCACCGCGCGCAGGGTCTCCAGCGCCGCCAGCCGGGCCGGGTCCTCCGCGGGCGGCCGGGCGGGCCCGCGGCGGGGCCGCGGCGGACGGGATCCGCCCGGCCGGGAGGGCTTGCGGGGACGATGGTCGGTCACTTCAGCCGTTCTCCTCGTTCGATCCGGCTCCCACGCGCCCAGTCCGTGGCGGCCATCCGCTTCTTGCCCTGCGCCTGCACCTCGCCCAGCGCCACCGCGGTGGTGCCGGTGCCGACGAGCACCCGCTTGCGCTCGACCGCGATCTCGCCCGGCGCGAGCCCTTCCTCGTCCACGGGGGAGACCGGTCCGAGCTTGAACCGCTCGTCCCGGAAAAGCGCCCACGCACCGGGGTCCGGCGTCACCGACCGGACCAGCCGGTCGACCGCGAGCGCCGGGGCGGCGAAGTCGACCTTGGCGTCGTCGACCTCCACCTTCGGCGCGTAGCTGACCCCGTCGGACGGCTGCTCCTCGGCGCGCAGGGTCCCGTCCTCGATCCCGTCGAGGGTGGCCAGCAGCAGCTGCCCGCCGGAGACCGCCAGCCTGCCGAGCAGGTCACCGGAGGTGTCGGTACCGCGGATCTCCTCGGTGACCACGCCGAACACCGGACCCGCGTCGAGCTCGGGAACCAGCCGGAACGTGCTCGCCCCGGTGATCTCGTCGCCGTGCCGGATCGCGGCCTGCACCGGCGCCGCGCCGCGCCAGGCCGGCAGCAGCGAGAAGTGCAGGTTGACCCAGCCGTGCCGGGGGATCTCCAGCGCCTTCCGCCGCAGCAGCGCGCCGTAGGCGACGACCGGGCAGCAGTCCGGCTCCAGCTCGCGCAGCCGCGCCAGGAAGTCCGGATCGGACGCCTTGGCCGGGGTCAGGACCTCGATGCCGTGCTCGTCGGCCAGGGCGCCGACGGGCGACCGGACCAGCCGGCGCCCGCGTCCCGCGGGGGCGTCGGGGCGGGTGACCACGGCGGCGACCTCGTGGCGACCGGACTCGATCAGCCCGCGCAGGGCGGGCACCGCGGGTTCGGGCGTACCGGCGAAGACCAGCCGCATCTCAGTCACGGACCTTTCCGAACAGCGGGTGCGGGCTCTCCTTGAGCACCGGCGCGTTCCCGCCGTCGAACCAGGAGGCGCGGCGGATCTCCTGCATCGCGGCCTTGCGGGTCTGCTCGTCGAGCCGGTCGACGAACAGCACGCCGTCGAGGTGGTCGGTCTCGTGCTGGATGCAGCGCGCCAGCAGGTGCGAGCCCTCGATCTCCACCGGCTCGCCGTGCATGTTCCAGCCGCGCGCGACCACGTTGAGGTACCGGCGGCACTCCCAGGTCAGGTCTGGGATCGACAGGCAGCCCTCCAGGCCGTCCTGGATCTCGTCGCCGACGGCGTCGAAGCTCGGGTTCACCAGGTGCCCGGCGAAGCCGTCGCAGTGGTAGGTGAACACCCGCAGGCCCACCCCGAGCTGCGGCGCGGCCAGTCCGGCGCCGCCCTGGTCCTCCATGGTGTCCCAGAGGTCGCGGACGAGGTTGCGCAGCTCCTTGTCGAAGTCGACGACCTCGTCGGCTCGGGTCCGCAGCACGGGGTCGCCGAAGAGCCTGATCGGCTGGACGGTCACGCAGGTCTCCCTGGACGGGCGGGAACAGGACCCCAGGAGTCTAGTGCCCGCACCCGCCGGGCTCCTCCCCACCGCTGGCGGGCGGTGCCGCCGGTCACGGCCGGCGGCACCACCCGCGGGTCACCGCGCCGGAACGACCACGGCGGCGGATCCGCCACCGCGGCGCTCGGGCTCGGCCGCCGCGACCCAGCGGCCGTCCGGCAGCAGCTCGACCCCGGTCGCGGCACCGATCTCGCCGCGTTCACCGCCGTCCTTGAACTGGTGCCCGATCGCGCGCAGCTTCTCGGCCTCTGGCTGGGACAGGAAGCCCGCCTCGGCCTCGGTCTGCGCGGAGTTGCGCTGCGAGGCGCGGGGTTCGGCGATGGCGTCCACAAGGGACAGATCGCGGTCCAGGCGGCCGGTCAGCACCTGGAGCACGGTGGTGATGATGGTCGCCCCGCCGGGGCTGCCGACGGCGAGCACCGGCTTGCCGTCCTGGAGCAGGATGGTCGGGCTCATCGAGCTGCGCGGGCGCTTGCCCGGGGCGGGCAGGTTCGGGTCCGGCTCGCCCGGGGTGACCGGGGTGAAGTTGAAGTCGGTCAGCTCGTTGTTGAGCAGGAAACCGCGACCGGGCACCACGATCCCGCTGCCACCGGTCTGCTCGATGGTCAGCGTGTAGGACACCACGTCACCGCTGGCGTCGGCGACGGTGAGGTGCGTGGTGTTGGGGCCTTCGTAGGGCTCGGTGCCCTCGGCGGTTCCCGCCGCGCAGCCCTTCGGGTCGCGCGGATCGCCTGCGGCGACCGGGGTGGGCAGCACCGCGTCCGGGGCGATCAGGCACTCGCGGGAGTCGGCGAACTCCTGGCTGAGCAGTTCCTCGGTGGGCACGTCGCTGAACGCCGGGTCGCCGACCCAGCGGTTGCGGTCGGCGAAGCCGATCTTGCTGGCCTCCAGGAACCGGTGCAGGTACGCGGTCTTGTCCGCCGCGCCGAGGTCGGTGCGCTCCAGGATGTTGAGCGCTTCGCCCACGGTCGTTCCGCCTGAGCTCGACGGCGCCATGCCGTAGACGTCCAGGCCCCGGTACTCGGTGCGGCTCGGTTCCTGCTCGACCGCGCGGTAGCCGCGGAGGTCGTCGGCGGTCATGCCGCCCGCGCGGACGTTGCGGCCGGAGGCCGGGTCGACCGGCGGGGTGCGGACGGTGTCGACGACGTCGGCGCCGACCTCCCCGTCGTAGAGCGCTTCGACGCCCTCCTCGCCCAGGGTGCGGTAGGTCTCGGCGAGGTCCGGGTTGCGCAGGACGCTGCCGACCTCAGGGGGCTTGCCGCCGGGCAGGAACAGGTCGCGGGTGGCCGGGAAGACGCTGAAGCGCTCCTGGTTGCTCGCGGTCTGCGCCCGGAAGGTCTCGTCGACGGTGAAGCCGCGGTCGGCCAGCCGCTCGGCCGGGCGCAGCACCTCGGCGAGGTCCTTGCCGCCCCAGCGGTCCAGCGCCTCCTGCCAGGTCTGCGGGGTGCCGGGCACCCCGACGCCGAGCCCGCTGGTGACCGCCTCGGCGAACGGGATCGGCTTGCCGTTCTCCAGGAACATGTCCTCGCGCGCCGACGCAGGAGCGGTCTCCCGGCCGTCGATGGTCGACACCTCACCGGTTTCGGCGTCGTAGTGCACGAAGTAGCCGCCACCGCCGATGCCCGCGGAGTAGGGCTCGGTCACCCCGAGCGCCGCAGCCACCGCCACCGCCGCGTCCGCCGCGGTCCCGCCACGGCGCAGCACCTCGATCCCGGCCGCCGTGGCGTCCGGGTCCACACTGGACACCGCTCCGCCGTAGCCGACCGCCTCGGCCTGCTTCGGCGGCACCGGCGGTCCCGCCGGAACGGCCTGCGCCACCGGTGCGACCAGCACGCACGAGGTGAGCACCCCGACCGCGGCCCGCGCCTGTCTCCCAAGCACCATCGTCACCCCTCCAACAACGACAACGCCCGATACTTGCCCAGCCCCCAAGGAAAAACAACCGATCCCGGCCCGGTTCTTGGAGGCGGCGACGTCGCGTGGTCTCCATCTTCAAGCGGCGAAGCCGCTCAGCCCACGAAACCCGCACCGCCAAGCAAGACGAGCCCTACAGCAACTCCAGCGGGTCCATGCGGACTTGCAGCTCCGTCGCCTTCCTCGCCGCCCGCACGGCCTGCGCCTCGTGCAGCGCCGCCGCGAGCGCGCGGCCTTCGGAGCGCGACACGCGGACCAGGACCCGCTCCCGCTCGGAGTTGCCCTCCTCGTCGACCTCGCCGATCGGGACCGGCCCCAGCACCTCGCCGGTGGCGGGCATCTCCACCAGGTCCAGCAGCGACTCGATCGCCTCCGGCGTGCCGTCGACGGCCGCGACCCGCCGCGCAGGCGGGAAGCCCAGCTCCTCCCGGCCCGCCAGTTCCAGGGCGGCGAACCACGCCGGGTCCCACCGGACCAGCGCCTGGACCTGCTGCAACGACGAGTCCGCCATGACCACCACCCGGCCGCCGTCCTGGGCCGGGCGGACCATGCCCGCCGCCGCGAACCACAGCCGCAGCGCCGCCTCCGACGCCCGCAGCTCCGGCCGGGACAGCAGGGTCCGCCCGTCCAGCAGCAGCGCCGCGCCGTAGCCGCCTTCGGCGACCGGTTCGGCTCCCGGCGTGCACACGATCAGCGCGGGCTTGGCGGGCACGGACTCCAGCACCTCTCCCCCGCCCGAGGTCCGCACGGCCACGCCGCTGAACGCCCGTCCCAGCTCCTCGGCGGTCCGCCCGGCGCCCACGGCGACCGCGCGGAGCCGCCGCGACCCGCACGACG